>JBHACP010000052.1:0-90823 GCA_041854605.1 Actinobacillus sp. | reverse complement strand
GCTTAGTGCAGCCATTGCCTTGTTGCTTTCTAATGCACAAAGCCCGTGGGCATTGGCAGAGTTATACCGCTGGTTACAAGGTTCGCTTTTGTGGGCAAAACTGGATACCTTGTTGATCTCATTACCGATTGTGGTTGTTGGATTATGGTGCTTATTCTTTACGCGTCGTTATATTGATTTACTCACTTTTGGTGAAGAGACAGCGAGTACAATGGGCGTTGAACCGCAAAAGTGCTTTTTCATCAGCTCTTTGGGCGTCGCCTTGTTGGTGGGGGCGACGATCCCACAGACAGGGACTATAGGTTTTATCGGCTTAGTCGCTCCGCATTTTGCCCGAATTTGGTTGAAAAAACGCCCGTCACAGCTTTATGTCACGAGTGGATTGTTAGGTGCGTTAATGCTATTGCTGGCTGATCTTGCGGTTCAATATATTGCGTTTTTCTCACACATTTATATTGGTACTTTAACCGCCATCATTGGTGCACCTTGCTTGATTTGGATTTTGCTAACTCAACAACGGAGATTGGCTTGTGATTAAACTTGAAAATGTGACTTTGCCTTATGCTTTGAAACAAATCAGTTGTCAAATTCCGCAAGGAAAAATATTCGGCATTATGGGGGCAAATGGCGCAGGAAAATCGACTTTATTAAAAGCGATTGCGGGGATTATACCCGTTACAAGCGGTCAAATTTGGCTAGAAAATTACCAGTTAAGTGAACTAAATGCACAGCAAAAAAGTACAAAGTTAGCTTATTTAGCACAGAATACGGCAATTCATTGGGATTTATTAGTAAAAGAGGTCATTGAGCTTGGTTTGCCAATGATAACGGCGAATTGTGCAAAGCAAGTACAGCAGATCGCCAAGATATTTTCAGTAGATCATTTGCTTAATCAACCGTTCCAGCAACTTTCAGGTGGTGAAAAAGCGAGAGTACAATTAGCTCGTTGTTGTATTAAAAATAGCCCAATTTTATTGGTAGATGAACCCATTGCAGCATTAGATCCTTATTATCAAATTGACATATTGGAACAATTAAGAGCTTTAACGCCTGAAAAAACCTGTGTAATTGCTATTCACCATTTAGATCTAGCCTATCGCTTTTGTGATGAGATTATTTTATTAGGGCAAGGTGAAATCAAAGCAAGTGGTAAAACGGTAGATGTATTAAATACTGATAATTTGGCAAGCATATTTAAGGTCAAAGCCGAAATAGATAGACAAAAAGGCTTGATTAGTCAGATTAGAAAATTGTAGGAAATCTCCTACAATTTTTCGTGATGTGATGGAATTTAGTTTGTTTCAGTTTGTTCTTTTTCTTGAACTTCAATCAATGTATCTGCTTCTGTAGTTAGCTTAGCAATGGCATTTCGATAAGTGATTTCAAGTGATTCACGACTAGTTGCCATTACGCCTTGGTCATTTAAGAAGCCATCGTGTACATCGTAAACCCAACCGTGGAGCGAAAGTTCTTTACCTCGTTCCCAAGCAGATTTAACAATAGATGAACGCCCTAAGTTATATACTTGTTCTGCAACGTTTAAGCGAGTGAGCATATTAGAACGTTGTTCAGGTGACAGTTTGCCAAGCAGGTGACTGTGTTTAAACCATAAATCACGAATGTGAAGTAACCAGTTGCTGATTAAACCGTAATCTTCCACTGTTCCCATTGCGGCTTGAATACCACCACAGTTGGTGTGCCCACAAATAATGATATGTTTGATGTCGAGGACATCGACAGCATATTGTACGACGGATAAACAATTCAGATCGGTGTGGATCACCAAATTTGCCACATTGCGATGCACAAATAATTCACCAGGCCCTAAGCCTGTGAGTTTTTCCGCTGGCACTCGGCTATCCGAGCAACCGATCCATAGATAAGTTGGCTTTTGGTGTTCGGCTAATTCTTTAAAAAATTCAGATTGTTCGTCTTTCATTTTGGTTGCCCAAGCGTGATTATTAGCGAACAACATTTCAATATCGTTCATTCATTCCTCCGTTTAATTTTTTAAAATTGTAACATTTATAGGCAATAAAAAAGCGAGAAAGTTAATAAATTGGTAAAATAAGCGAAAAAAGTGACCGCTTGTGGATAGGTATTCATCAACAAGCGGTCGACTTAAGAGTAAATTTCGCTAATAGTTGCATTGGCATTGTCCGTTACAAACATCGCCGTGTAAATTATGATGGTGATTGTGGTGGTGTGAGTAAAATGCTACATTCTGCGCAAATTGGTCACCAAAGAAATGAATAAAGTGCGGATCGTTAGTGACGGCTTCAGGTGTACCCGCACAACAAATATGACGATTGATACAAAGCACTTCGTCGGTATTTGCCATCACAATATTTAAATCGTGGGAAACCATCAAAATGGCACAGTTTAACCAACTCCTGGTGTTATTGAGTAACTGATAGAGTTCAGTTTGCCCTGCAATATCCACTCCTTGCATTGGTTCATCTAATGCCAACAATTGCGGTCGATTGAGAATTGCTCGTGCTAAAAGCACTCGTTGTAATTCACCACCAGATAATTTTTGCATACTGTTTTGTGATAAATGTGCAATTGAAAACAGATTTAACGCCTCATTGATCGCTTTTGTGCTACAATTTGGCTTTAATGATAAAAACTTTTCAACAGTAATTGGCATCGAATGGTCTAAATGCAATTTTTGTGGCACATAACCAATTTTTAAGCCTTTTTTGTGTGTGACTGACCCACTGGTTGGAGTAAGAAGTTTCAATAAAACTTTTAAAAGAGTGGATTTCCCGCCACCATTCGGACCGACAATGGTTGTAATGGAATTAGCGTGGATAGATAAATTGATATTTTGCAGAGCTTTATTACCATTAAAATCAATTTCAATTTGTTTTAAGCGTACCAACTCTTCCCCTTGAAGGTTGCGAGGTTTAGTAGTTTGGGCGAGTTTAATAGAGCTGATTTTCATAACAATAAAAAATTTGTGGAATACAAGCGGTAAAATTAGCGGATTTTTTTGCAAATGACAAGATGGAATTTTTGTTAAAATTTTCTGTCGAATAGCCGTTATAAAAAAGAATTAGAGTAGGATATATTTTGCAACATGTGATTTTGGCGAGAGAGCGCAGAAAAAAGAAAAATAGGATACGGATTTTCCTTTTTTTAATGGCGGCATTCTCAGTTTTAATTGGTATTTCTTTGTCATTTAAAAACAATGCAGCGTTAAATACCCCTGCTTCAGATGTTGTTGCTTTGGATAATTTTGATGCTGGGATTAAAGATGATCCTGAAACAGGCAAAACAGTTCAAGGCAATACACAAAGTGAAGAGGAAGATTTAACGGAAGATGCAAATGCAACCTCTTATGAAGATGCCGATGCTACGGATGAAGAGGTTGAAGATGAGCATGGGCAAACGGTCAAAAAAACAGATCGAACACAAGATGAAAAATTACCTGAGATAGCAGAAGAGGCCATTACGAATTTGCTAGATGTAGCAGATGAGGCTTTACGCATTCAAGATCAATTTAGTTATGTAGTAACAAAAGGTGATCAACTTAAAGATGTATTAGAACAATCGGGACTTGGTGCTAATGTGGCTAGAGCAATAACCCGTCAATATCCTGCATTAGGTAACTTAGAAGCAGGACAGCAGTTCTATTGGATTCTTGATAATAATGGCGATTTAGAATATATGAATTGGCTCGTTTCTGAAAAAGAAGAGCGAATTTATGAGCGTAGAGATGATGGCAAGTTTGCTTATCAAGTGATTGAAAAAAAGGGTGTTTGGCGACAAGATGTGATAAAAGGGATTATTAGAGAAAGTTTTGCAAAGAGTTTGAAAGATGTGGGGCTTTCTGATCGCCAAGTGAATCAATTAGCAGTAGGGTTACAATCACAAATTGCCACCAGTAAACTTAAAAAAGGCGATAGTTTTGCAATTCTCGTGAAACGTGAATATCTCAATGGTACGGTAACAGATGTGGGTAATGTAGAAGGGATTTTGATTGCTAGAGGAAAAGATCGCTACTATGCGATTCAAGCAGATAATGGTCGTTATTACAGTAGTCATGGAGAAACCTTGAGTCAAGGTTTTGCTCGCCAACCTTTACTAACACCAGCTAGAATGTCGTCGCCATTTAATCCAAGACGTTTGCACCCCATTACTCGGCGAGTGCGGCCACACAATGGGGTAGATTTTGCCTTACCAGTTGGTACTCCGATCATTGCACCAAGTAGTGGTATTGTAGAGCATATCGCATATCAAGCTCGAGGTGCAGGGCGATATATTAGAATCAGGCATGGTCATATTACGACTGTATATATGCATTTAAGTAAAACACTAGTACGTGTAGGGCAGAGTGTCAAAAAAGGTGAACGTATTGCTTTATCAGGTAATACAGGAGCTTCAACAGGACCTCATTTACATTATGAATTTCATATCAATGGTAGACCTGTAAATCCTATGACAGTAAGACTTCCAGGTTCTAGTGGTGGCTTAGAAACCAAAGAACGTAAGAATTTCTTAACAAAATCAAAATATATTCAAGCAAAACTTAAAATCTAAAAGGATAAAAAATGAAAAAAAGTGCAGTAGTATTATTAGGATTATCAGTGTTGGCAACGACTGTTATGGCAAATGATGCTAACCTCAAAGCAGTTCTTGAAAAAATGGGGGCGACTAATGTAAAAATTAGTGATTCACCCATTCCCAATTTCCGCTTGGCCAGTTCAAACGAAGGGACTGTGCATATTAGTCAGGATGGTCGCTACGTGGTGAATGGTCGGATTCAAGTTTTAGAATTAAAAGATGGTAAGGCAACAGATATTACCAACAAAGGTTTACTAAGTGAGCTTAACGCATTAAGCAATGAAATGATTGTTTATCCTGCTAAAAATGAAAAATATGTAGTAACAGTATTTATGGATATTACTTGTCATTATTGCCATTTACTACACCAACGTATGCAGGAGTATAATGATCAAGGGATTACCGTTCGTTACCTAGCTTTTCCACGTGGTGGAATGAATACGCAAACTGCTAAACAAATGGAAGCGATTTGGACTTCGACAGATAAAGTGAAAACCTTAAATGATGCGGAAAATGGTAATCTACCTAAACAAGTAAAAACGCCAAATATTGTGAAAAAACATTATGAACTCGGCATCAAGTTTGGAGTGACAGGTACACCGAATATGGTAACGAGCAAAGGTGAATTGATTGCTGGTTATGTTGAACCAAAAGAGTTAGCAAAAATTCTAGCGAACTAAAATCTTTGGACACAAGCGGCCTGATTTTGTAAAATTTTTGCAAAATCAGACCGCTTGTATATTAAGGCTATCACGTGCAAAAGATCATTAAACAACGCCCCCTACTAACTACCGCTCAACTTTCCGACCATCCATTATTAAATCGCTTATACCAAAGTCGTGGTGTGCAATCCTCGCAAGAACTAGATCGTTCGCTAAAATTATTGCACAGTCCAAAGCAATTGGCTGGTATTGAACAAGCGGTTGAATTATTGATTGAAGCCTTTAAGGCGCAAGCTCGAATCATCATTGTTGGCGATTTTGATGCAGATGGAGCAACAAGTACCGCGCTCACCATTCTAGCTCTTCGTCAGCTTAGTTTTGACAATGTAGATTATTTGATCCCTGATCGTTTTTCACAAGGCTATGGTTTAAGCGTTGCGGTAGCGGAAATGGTGTTAGCGAAAGACGCAGATTTAGTCGTTACCGTGGATAATGGTATTTCGTCTTTTGATGGCATTGCATTATTAAAGGAAAAGGGTATTAAGGTTTTAGTTACCGATCACCATTTACCTGCTGAGAGTTTACCAGTGGCTGATGCCATGGTGAATCCGAATTTAAATCATTGCCAATTTCCCTCAAAATCACTCGCAGGTGTTGGGGTTGCTTTTTATGTTATGATGGCATTGCGTGCCAAAATGCGAGAGAAAGGTTTCTTTGATGGTAAACGAGAACCAAATTTTGCCGAATTATTGGATCTTGTTGCTTTGGGAACCGTGGCAGATGTGGTGCCATTAGATCAAAACAATCGAATTTTAGTACATCAAGGGCTGAGTCGGATTCGAGCAGGGGCCTGCCGAGTAGGCATTAAGGCTTTGGCTGAGGTGAGTAAACGTAGTCTTGAAACACTGCAAACTGCAGATCTTGGTTTTGCGATTGCACCACGCTTAAATGCCGCAGGACGGCTAGAAAATATGTCACTCGGCGTTGAACTTCTGATTTCAGACAATCTAGATCTTGCTCGCCAACTTGCTTTTGAATTAGATAGCCTTAATCAAACCCGTAAAGAGTTTGAACAAGAGATGAAAACCGAAGCGATGGCAATTTGTGCGAAATTGCCAAGCCTTGCCCAGTCTGAGCAAGCACACGGCATTGTGTTGTATCAGCCTGATTGGCATCAAGGCGTGATTGGTATCTTGGCATCTCGCATTAAAGATCAATTTCATCGCCCTGTCATCGCTTTCGCTCAAGAAAGTGAAGAAAGCGATTTTATTAAAGGTTCTGCTCGCTCAATTAGTGGCTTACATATGAGAGATTTGTTGGAACGCATTGATAGTAAATATCCTGAATTGATTATCAAGTTTGGTGGTCACGCAATGGCGGCAGGTTTAACTATTCATCAAGATAATTTTTTGCAATTTCAACGAATTTTTGATGAAACCGTTAATGATATGATCGAGCCAGAGCAGTTAAAAGGTATTATTTATACTGATGGTGAATTGCAAGTGAATGAATTTAATTTGGCCACGGCAGAATTATTACAAAATGCAGGCCCTTGGGGACAGCATTTTCCAGAACCAGTCTTTGAAGGGGATTTCCGTATTTTACAACAGCGATTGTTAGGGGGAAAACATCTTAAAATGATGTTGGAAGCCGCTAATGGAATGTTACTAGACGCTATTTGGTTTAATATTGATGTGAGGTTATTCCCCGATCTCTCTATTAAACGAGCTAAGGTAATTTACAAACTTGATGTAAATAAGTATAAAAACAACAAAAATTTACAATTGCGCATAGAAAATGTAATTTTTGCGCAAATTACGTGATAAATATAGAAATAGCTACATTAGTGTTGTAGAATCCGACAAAGTCAAATCATTTAATAATATTTTTGTAAGTTTTTAAATTAAATAGTAAGGAACAGCAAACGATGAAAAAAGCAAAATTTTTCCGTGGATTATTACTATCAAGTGTTGCATTAGCGGTAGCTGCTTGTGGTAACCTAAGCGAAGTGTCTAATGAGGGTTACATTGAAAACCCTGTATTCCCTAAAATTTCAGAGTCTGCATTTAACCATGATGGTTCTCAATTTGGTTCTTGGCCAAACTGGCAAAATGTACGTCAAATTGAACGTGGTATGAATAAAGATCAAATTCAAAGTCTTATTGGTCGTCCACATTTTGACGAAGGCTTATATGGCGTTCGTGAGTGGGATTATGCATTCAACTATCGTGAAAATGGTGCGCATAAAATTTGTCAATTTAAAATTGGTTTTGATAAAAATATGAATGCACAAAGTTTCTACTGGTATCCAAATGGCTGTAATGGTAATTCACAATTCAGTTTAAGTGGAGACTTCCTATTTGATTTTGATAAAGCAACACTAACTGCAAAAGGTACAGAAGTTGTTGATAACGTAGCAGCTCAATTAAAAGAGACGAATGCTCAACAAGTTAAAGTAGAAGGTCATACAGACCGTTTAGGTTCAGTTGCCTATAACTTAGATTTATCAAAACGTCGTGCGGATACTGTGACTGCTCGTTTAAAACAACAAGGTGTAACAGCCGAGATTATTCCTGTTGGTCTTGGTGAAGCACATCAAGTTAAAGCATGTCGAGGCGAGTTAGGTCAAGCATTACGTGATTGTTTACGACCAAATCGTCGAGTTGTTATTTTTGCAAATGGTGGCTTAAAACAACATGAAGCTGGTGATGTAGCAGGTCCTAGCGGTCCAACACCATTATATGAAACACCAGCATATAACGGTGCTAACTAATTTACAGCTATATTCAAATCAGCGTACAATAGGGTATCTCTACGGAGCTACCCTTTTTTTATTATCCAGGAGAAATATTCTATGACTTATCAGGCTGTGGCTTTTGACCTTGACGGCACGCTACTTTCACCTAATGTGACAATTTTAGAATCCAGCAAACAGGCAATTGCGAAGGTGAGAGAAAAAGGCATTAAAGTTTTTTTTGTAACAGGCAGACATCATACCGCTGTGCGTCCTTATTACGCAGAAATAGCTTTAGATACACCTGTTGTGTGTTGCAATGGTACTTATTTATATGATTTTCAAAATGAAAAAGTGTTAGCAGGCAATCCTTTAACAGCAACGCAAGCCAGTGCTTTAATCAACGCCGCCCAAGCCCTTGGTATTCATACGGCGGTTTATTTCCAAGATTCAATGGCTTATGAGCGACTCAATCCTCATTTCACTAAATTCCAAAAATGGGTGCAATCTTGTCCTGAAAATGTTCGCCCAAATGTACATCAAGTCGAAAAATTCCAAAATGAAATTGATAAAGGCACTACCGTTTGGAAAGTCTTGATTAGTGATCCTGATCTCGAAAAAATGCAAAATTTTGTGAAAAATCTACCGCTTGATCAGTTCAGTCCAGAGTGGTCTTGGGTCGATCGGGTGGATATTACTTCAGTAGGCAATAGCAAAGGAGCAATGCTGGCGAAGTTGCTAGAGCGTGAAGGCATCAATCCTGCAAATGTGGTGGCATTTGGGGACAATTTTAATGATATTTCAATGCTAGAACTTGCTGGTTTAGGCATCGCTATGGGTGGTTCTGAAGCTGAAGTACAAGCGAAAGCCGATAAAACCATCGGTTCAAACAGTGAAGATAGTATTGCAAAAGAATTAACCACAATATTTCACCTCTAATGAAAACTTTTGAAATAAACCCCAAAAATTCGATAGCCCGAAGAATCGGGCTCTATTTCTTTATTATCATTGCATTTGCTTCACTGATTAGTGGGCTTTCACTTGGTATTATGTGGAGCAATAAATCGGATGCTAGCGTAATTAATATATCAGGTTCCTTACGTTTCCAAACTTACCGTTTTGCTTATGAAATGATGGATCATCCTGAAAATTTATTTGCACGCTTAGAAGAATATGAACAACGCTTAAATGCGCCTGAATTATTGGAATTAGAGTCTAGTTTGTTATTGCCTGATAAAGTTAAATCAGACTATCAGGCATTAAAAGCTGATTGGGAGGTAATGTCTTCTTATGTTGCAAAGGCAGATTTAAGACATTACGTGGAAAATTTAGTGGCTTATGTAGATAAATTAGATCAGTTTGTCGCTTCCTTGCAAGAATTTGCCGAACTCAAATTACAGCTAGCTATTGGCGTGATTGCGATTTCAATGCTATTGATTATCGGCTTGGCTTACTATGGCATTTGGTACACCAAGCGAAGAATTATTAACCATTTAAATCAATTAGTTATCGCTAGTCAACAGATTCAGCAGGAGCAGTTCAAACACGTCAAATTAGCGGTGAACGAACCGAATGAATTGGGGGTCTTGTCAAAAACCTTTACTCAAATGGCAAGTGAATTGGAGAAACTTTACACTTCGCTAGAAGAAAAAGTAGATGATAAAACACGTCGTTTAACAGCAGTGAACCGTTCAATGATGGTGCTTTTCCACTGCTCACAGATTCTCACTGCAAAACCTCTTAGCAAAGAGGCTTTAAAGCAAGTGCTAGGAATCGTGATGGATAATGAGCAATTAAAAGGCATTGCCATTGATGTATATGGTGCAAGCTACTGGAATGTGACCATTGATGATGATTTATTAAGTAATGATTGGCAGCAATACGAAATTGCCATCGAAAATGAAAAAATTGCAATGCTGAAATGGAAGCAGAGTTTACTTTGCCCTGATGAGCGCTTGTTACAAAGTGTTTCTGAAATGATCGGGCGCAGCGTTTACGTGGTGCAACGCCATAAGCAACAGCAGCAACTGATTTTGATGGAAGAACGTTCGATTATTGCCCGCGAATTGCACGATTCTTTAGCGCAATCGCTTACTTTCTTTAAAATTCAGCTAAGTTTATTGAAGCGCAACGGCGAAACGGCGAAAGACTGGCAGAAGCAAGTTAAAATTTTGGCTGACTTTGAAAAAGCCTTAAACGATGCGTATAGCCAGTTACGAGAGCTACTTTCCACGTTCCGTTTGACTATTGAAGAATCTAATTTGAGCCGTGCTTTGGAACGAATGTTAGATACATTGCGTTCTCGAACCTCTGCGAAAATTTGCCTAAATTGCAAATTACCTTCACAAATGTTTAGCGCACAAGAGCAAGTTCACGTATTGCAGATTGTAAGAGAGGCGGTAATCAATGCGATTAAACATTCCGAAGCAACAGAAATTAACGTGATTGCAGAAACCAATGAAGATGGCGAACATTGTATTATTGTGCAAGATAATGGCAAAGGTGCAGAAAATATTTCCGAGCCTGAAGGGCATTATGGTTTTACCATTATGAAAGAGCGTGCTACAGAATTGCACGGTGAACTCATCATTAGCAACCGTACGAGCGGTGGACTTGAAGTGAAAGTCATCTTGCCAAATATGATTAGTAAGCGATAAAGACAAATGGTGAAAATTTTGCCAAACTTTGCAAAGTTTTGTTAAAATTCGACCGCTTGCAAGAAAGAACAAGGAATAATAATGCAGATCCGCAAAGCAACGGAAGTTGATTTTGAACGAATTTTACAAATTTACAACCAAGCCATTCCTACTCATCAAATTACTGCAGATTTAGATTTTGCCACTCCAGAAAGCCGACGTGACTGGTTTGATTTCCATTTAAGCAGTGAGAAATATCCAATTTGGACGGTGGAAGATGAGCAGGGTATTGCAGGCTGGTTTAGCTTTTCACCTTTTTATGAACGAAAAGCCTTTGATCCCACTTCTGAAATTAGTCTTTATCTTGATGAAAAGGCAAAAGGAAAAGGCTACGGCTCGCTGATCATTGAATTTATGAAATCCCAAATGTTAGACTGCGGTATCAACACCTTAATGGCATATGTGTTTGAGATGAATGAAGTCAGCAAAAAATTGATGGCGAAACATCAATTCGAACAATGGGCTAGGTTTCCCAATATTGCGCATATGGGGAAAGATGAGCAAGGACAGGATAAATGGCGAACTTTGCTAATAATGTCTTACCAAAAAATCGACTAATGTATAAAATAGACCGCTTGTTAAGTACAATTTACAAGCGGTCTATTTTTGACTAAGTTTTACACCTTAAAAATCAAGACTTTAGCTCAAGTTTGCGTTTACTTTTTGTGCGCAACGTATTATTATCACAACAATTTTTCGTCATTCATTATTAAGATCAGAGGATAGGTAATGCAACACCTAAGAGAATTAACTGAAAAGGCTCGAGAAGCCTTGGATTCGATTGATAAAAGCCTTGAGGCCTTAGATAATTTCCGTGTGGAATATTTCGGTAAAAAGGGGCATTTTACCAGTTTAATGCAAGAACTACGCAATGTTGCTGCAGAAGAGCGTCCTGCTATTGGCGCAAAAATCAATGAAGCAAAACAAGTGGTGATGGACATTTTAAACGCCAAGAAAGAGGCGTGGGAGCAAGAAGCCTTAAATGCAAAATTAGCCAATGAAAGTATTGATGTCACCTTGCCAGGTCGCAAAACTGAGCTTGGTGGTTTGCATCCAGTTTCTATTACCATAGAGCGTGTGGTGAAATTTTTTGCAGAATTAGGTTTTACGGTGGCAAGCGGACCTGAAATCGAAACGGATTACTATAACTTCGATGCATTAAATATCCCTGCTCACCATCCTGCCCGAGCCGATCACGACACATTCTGGTTTGATGCACAACGTTTATTACGTACCCAAACCTCTGGCGTGCAAATTCGTACAATGGAAAATACACAGCCGCCAATTCGCATTGTGGCTCCAGGCCGTGTATATCGTAACGATTACGACCAAACCCACACACCGATGTTCCACCAAATCGAATTGCTTTATGTGGACAAAAAAGCAAACTTCACCGAATTAAAAGGTTTAATTCACGACTTCTTAAAAGCTTTTTTTGAAGAAGATCTACAAGTGCGTTTCCGTCCATCATTTTTCCCTTTTACCGAACCTTCAGCGGAGGTTGATGTAATGCGCTCAAACGGTAAATGGTTAGAAGTATTGGGTTGCGGTATGGTACATCCGAATGTATTGCGTAATGTTGGTATCGACCCAGAAGAATATAGTGGTTTCGCGGTTGGTATGGGCGTGGAACGTTTAACTATGTTGCGCTATAACGTGACTGACTTGCGTTCGTTCTTTGAAAATGACTTGCGCTTCTTAAAACAGTTTAAATAGAAAAATTTCCCCCAGTCTCTCTTTATTAAAATGAAGAGAGAAGATTTAACAAGCGGTCAAAAATAGCAAAAATTTTACAAATAGGATAAAGATAATGAAATTCAACGAATCTTGGTTGCGAGAGTGGGTGAACCCTGCGATTACTACAGAGCAGTTATGCGACCAAATTACTATGTTAGGTTTAGAAGTGGATGGCGTAGAGCCAGTAGCAGGAGCATTCACTGGTGTAGTTGTGGGTGAAGTGGTGGAATGTGCACAACACCCTGACGCTGATAAATTACGTGTCACCAAAGTAAATGTAGGTGGCGATCGCTTATTAGACATCGTTTGTGGTGCACCAAATTGTCGTACTGGTTTGAAAGTGGCTTGTGCGACCGAAGGTGCAGTATTGCCAGGTGATTTCAAAATCAAGAAAACCAAATTGCGAGGTCAGCCATCAGAAGGAATGCTTTGTTCATTCTCTGAGTTAGGTATTAAAGAAGATCATAGCGGTATCATCGAATTACCTCTAGATGCGCCAGTGGGTAAAGATTTCCGTGAATATCTCAATTTAAACGATGTGGTAATTGAAATCAGCTTAACACCAAACCGTGCGGACTGCTTAAGTATCGCCGGGATTGCGCGTGAAGTGGGCGTAATCAATCGTGTAGAAGTGAAAGTGCCAGAAGTATCAGTAGTTCCTGCGATGATTTCTGATAAAGTTGCCGTAGAATTACAAGCGCCTGAAGCCTGTCCCCGTTATTTATCGCGTGTAATTAAAAATGTGAATGTCAAAGCGCCATCACCATTATGGTTACAAGAAAAACTTCGCCGTTGTGGTATTCGTTCAATTGACCCTATTGTCGATATTACAAACTTAAGCTTGCTTGAGTTGGGACAACCAATGCACGCTTTTGATGCGGCAAAAATTGATGGCAACATTCAAGTGCGTATGGCAAAAGAGGGCGAAGAGCTGGTTTTATTAGATGGCACAACTGCTAAATTACAAAGCAATACTTTAGTGATTGCTGATAACAAAGGTGCATTGGCAATGGCAGGTATCTTTGGTGGCGAGGCGAGTGGCGTAAGCGAAAATACAACTGATGTTGTATTAGAAGCGGCATTTTTTGCACCGCTTGCAATTACTGGTCGTGCAAGACAATACGGCTTACATACCGATGCTTCACACCGTTTCGAGCGCGGAGTAGATCCTGAATTAGCTCGTAATGCAATGGAACGTGCCACCGCATTGTTACTGAAAATTTGTGGTGGTGAAGCAGGTGAAATCGTAGAAGCCGCTTCAGAGGCACATTTACCAAAACGCAACACGGTGAGCTTACGTCGTAGCAAATTAGATGCGTTAATTGGTCATCACATTGAAGATGAAATTGTAACGGATATTTTAACTCGCTTAGGCTTAAACGTAACTTTTGCGAACGATACTTGGACAGCGGTTGCCCCAAGCTGGCGTTTTGATATTGAGATTGAAGAAGATCTTATTGAAGAAGTCACACGTATTTACGGCTATAACAGCATTCCCAATAATTCTCCGTTGGCACATTTAACGATGAAAGGCACGCCAGAGCAGTTGCTGGAAGTAAGCCGTATCCGCACAGCATTGGTGGATAGCGATTATCAAGAAGTTGTGACATACAGCTTCGTCGATCCGAAAAAACAAGAATTATTACATCCAAATCAAGAAGCCTTGATTTTACCAAACCCAATTTCAAGCGAAATGTCAGCAATGCGAGTTTCTCTTTTAACAGGGCTGTTGGATACTATCGTGTATAACCAAAGCCGCCAGCAAAATCGTGTACGTATTTTTGAAGGGGGATTACGCTTTATCCCTGATGTAAATGCTGAAGCAGGCGTTCGCCAAGAATATGTATCTGGTGCAGCGATTGTAGGAGATAAACGTCCTGTTCATTGGGAAAACAAAGGTGAGGCAGCTGATTTCTTCGACTTGAAAGGTGATATGGAACGTGTGCTTTCATTAAGCGCAGCACGCCACGATTTACAATTTGTGGCAAAACAATTCCCAGCACTACACCCAGGACAATCTGCGGCAATTATATTAGATGGCAAAGAAATTGGCTTTATTGGCACAGTTCATCCATCAATCGTACAAAAATTCGGTATTAAAGGTAAACCTGTGGTATTTGAAATTTTAGGGGAGGCAATAGCAAACCGCTCTGTGCCTGTAGCAAAAGAAATTTCTAAATTCCCAGCGAATAACCGTGATATTGCCGTTGTAGTAGATGAATCGGTTGCAGCAGGTGAAGTATTGGAAACTTGCCGTAAAGCAGGTGGTGAAAAATTAATTGCAGCAAATTTGTTTGATGTTTACCAAGGTGCAAATCTTGCAGAAGGCAAAAAAAGTTTGGCAATTAGCTTAACTGTTCAAGATACGGAAAAAACACTTGAAGAAGAGGAAATCAATGTAGTAGTTCAAGCAGTGCTTTCGGCATTAGCGGAACGTTTTAATGCGGTACTCCGTGACTAATCATAGGACTATTTTATGGCTCTCACTAAAATTGAAATTGCAGATGCGTTAGTAAATAATTGTGGCTTTGATAAGAAAATTGCAAAATTATTCGTTGATCAATTTTTTGAAGAAATTCGTAGTACATTGGCCTCTGGCGAGGATGTCAAATTATCTGGCTTTGGTAATTTTCACTTGCGAGAAAAGAAAGCTCGTCCAGGGAGAAATCCTAAAACAGGAGCGAGTGTAGCGGTTAGTGCAAGACGAGTTGTTTTATTTAAAGCTGCTCAAAAAATGCGAGCTCGTGTAGAAAATACGAAAGTGAAAGCGTAAAATGATTATTCCACAAATTGCCAGTTTGAGAATTTGTGGAGTATCTCGATGGGAAGATGATATGAAAAATATATCTAAAATTATTTTAGTATTTTTTATCTCAATTTTGACTGCTTGTTCATCATCAGGCGATAAAGATTATTCAGTTAAAGGTCCAGTTAAAGCGAAAGCGGGCAACCTTTATCGTACTAACCAAGTGAATTTGGACGATCAAATTATGGCAATTGCAAGCCTAAGTGAACATCAAAACGAATGGAAAGGAACTCGTTATCGAATTGGCGGTACGAGTAAGAGAGGTGTAGATTGTTCAGGCTTTATGCAAATTACTTTTCGTGATTTATTTGGTATTAATTTACCCCGAATGACTGTAGATCAAGCTAAGGAAGGGAAAAAAGTGAGTAAATCGGCATTGCGTACAGGCGATTTGGTTTTCTTTAATACTGGGCGTGGACCAAATGGTAAGCATGTGGGGGTTTATGTTAAAAATGGGCAATTTTTACATGCTTCAACCAAAGGTGGGGTGATTTATTCAGATCTAGATTCACCATATTGGTCTCGAACTTTCTGGCAAGCAAGACGTTTATAACTGGTTGATAATGTTCTTAAAATGAACAAATTTTAAGTGATAATGTGATTTTGCTCACAAAATTTAGATTTATTTTCCATTAAATATAAATTCAATTTGAAAAATTTAAAAAATTGACGTAAGCTAGCGAAACAAAAATAAGTGTTGTGTTCAGCAACCGATTTTATAAATTTGCTTTCCGAGTAGCCCCTATTTAGGGGCTTTTTTTATGGCTAAATTTCAGTTTTTTCTTTGTATTCACACAAATCCTCAATAATACAGGAACCACAGCGAGGTTTGCGAGCTACGCAAGTATAACGACCGTGTAGAATCAACCAATGATGCACATCAACCTTAAATTCCGCAGGCACAACTTTCAGCAGCTTTTCTTCTACTTTTACCACATCTTTACCTTCAGCAAATTTGGTTCGATTAGCAACACGGAAAATATGCGTATCTACCGCAATAGTCGGCTGCCCAAATGCGGTATTGAGTACGACATTCGCTGTTTTACGCCCAACACCTGCCAACGCTTCTAATTCTTTGCGAGTTTGTGGTACTTCGCCATTATGCTTATCCAGCAAATCTCGACAGGTCTTAATAATATTTTCTGCTTTACTGTTAAATAAGCCGATAGTTTTAATATATTCTTTTAGTCCCTTAACCCCCAAATCATAAATAGCTTTTGGAGTATTGGCGATAGGAAATAGTTTATCTGTCGCTTTATTTACACTTTTGTCGGTGGCTTGTGCCGATAAAATTACTGCAATCAATAATTCAAAAGGTGTGCTGAAATTGAGTTCGGTAGTTGGTTTAGGGTTATCGTTGCGTAGCCGAGTAAGAATTTCGATTCGTTTAGCTTGATTCATTAGTTAAAAAATCCTTGTTCATAAAGCATTTTGGTTACCATCGCAAAGGAAATCGTCACTAACATTGGGCGAATCAGTTTTTTTCCTTTGGTAACAACCATTCTAGCGCCCAGTGTACCACCAATAAATTGCCCGATGAGCATAATGAAACCGACTTTCCACACAATGGCTCCGCCTAAAATAAAAAAGATAAGTGAGGCGATATTAGAAGTAAAATTCAGCACTTTGGTATGGGTGACAGCTTTGGGTAAATTGAAGCCAAGTAATAAAATAAATGATAACGTAAGAAATGAGCCTGTCCCAGGTCCGAAAACACCATCATAGAAGCCCAATCCAAGGGCAGCGGTAAATGCATAAGCCACATAACTAATGCGTTGTTGGCGATCTTCTTCACCAATACTAGGGCTAAACAAAAAGTAAATACCGAGCGCAAACATTAAAAAGGGCAAAATGATTTTGAGCGCATCGACATTGATATTTTGTACTAAAATCGCCCCGCTTGCCGCTCCAATAAATGTCATTACGATCAGCAAACGGATAGCTTTTAAATCAACGGATTTTTTGCGAATAAAATAAATAGAAGCAGAAAGCGAACCCCCTGTTGATTGTAATTTATTCGTACCTAGTGCTGCCGCAGGAGGAATGCCAGCAGAGAGCAAGGCAGGCACTGTCAATAAACCGCCACCACCTGCAATCGCATCAATAAAACCAGCAAACATAGCGATAGCAAAAAGTATGGCTAATACATCAAACCCAAATTCCACTAGCACACCACCATCTCATCAATATGCACCGCAACAGAGCCAAATTCATAACCAAGTAGCGCTTCAATTTCCGTGGATTTTTTGCCCTTGATTCGGGTTAGAGCCTCACTGCCATAGCGGGTTAGACCAATCGCTAACGGCTTGCCTTCGCTATTAAAAATTTTTACTAATTCGCCTCGAGCAAATTCCCCCTTGACCTCTTTTATCCCTACGGGTAAGAGTGATTTGTGCCGTTTTAGTGCAGTTTCTGCGCCATGATCTACAACAATAGAACCCACTTGCGGAGCGGCAAAGAGCCATTGTTTTCTACCTTCCAAGCGGTCGGATTGCACTAAAAATTTGCTACCAATATCGACCCCGTTGGCGAGATCAACAAGGACGTTGGCACGAGAGCCCGAAGCGATAATAGTTTCTACCCCTGAACGGGTGGCGATCTCGGCAGCAGTAATTTTGGTACTCATCCCACCCGTGCCTAAGCTTGTAGAGCTACCACCTGCGATTTGACGGATTTCAGGGGTAATTTGGGGAACGATAGACATTAACGTTGCATTCGGATCTTTGCGTGGGTCAGCGGTAAATAAGCCCTCTTGGTCGGTCAATAAATAAAGTTGATCAGCGTGAGCAAGAATCGCCACCAGTGCCGAGAGGTTATCGTTATCGCCTACTTTAAATTCTTCCGTTGCAACGGTATCGTTTTCATTGATTACGGGGATGATTTTTTGTTCCAATAGAGCATTTAAAGTATCACGAGCATTTAAAAAACGCTCACGATCATCAATATCGGCGCGGGTTAGCAAAATTTGTCCAATGTGAATGCCATAAATATCAAATAGATTTTCCCAAGTACGAATCAACTGACTTTGCCCAACAGCGGCTAACATTTGTTTATAAGCGAGCGTTTTCGGTAACGCAGGATGCCCTAAATAATCACGTCCTGCTGCTGCTGCCCCTGAAGTAACCACAATTACACGGTGCTTTTTATGTAATTCCGCAATCTGTTTAACCAGCTCTAACATATAAGGACGGCTAAGACTTTTACCTCCATGAGTAAGTGTACTTGTGCCAAATTTTATAACAATAGTTTTTTGCATAATTTCTTCTCTGAATAAAATTGTAGGATGGGCTTTAGTTTAGCCTATCAAAATTGACGTTAAAATGATGAGCTAAAGCCCATCCTGCGGATTGAAAAATTGGGAGAGAAATTATCACTTTTATCAGGTAAAATCACGCTCAAAAATGTAAAAAAGAGGAATTTTATTTTTATGAATTTAAGTATCGTGGTAGCGCGTACCCTCAATCACGTGATAGGAAAAGATAACACAATGCCGTGGCATTTGCCCGTGGATTTAGCGTGGTTTCGTCAAAATACGCTGGGCAAGCCTGTGATTATGGGGCGAAAAACCTATGAATCTATCGGCAGGCTGTTACCTAAACGTCCAAACATTATTCTTTCACGTAACGACTTTGCTGTGGAAGGTGCTTATTCTGCCACAAGCCTCATACAAGCGGTCGAAATTGCGCAAAATTTTGCAAATGATGAAATTATGTTGATTGGGGGCGGAGAACTGTTTAAGCAAGCTTTACCATTAGCCAATAAACTTTATTTAACCGAAATTCAAGCAGAGATTGAAGGGGATACCTTCTTTGAATTTGATGAAGAAAATTGGCAATTAGTTGAGGAAAAGTACTCAGACATTGATGCTCAAAATCCCTATCGCTGCCACTTTATGATTTTGGCTCGCAAATAGCAACAAGGCATAATGTGAAAACATTATGCCTTTTGAGTTACTTAGCTTGGTTGATCTCTTGGTGTAAACCAGACATTTTTACAATCAACTGACGCGCCGCATATTCGTACATATCTTTCATAATCATTTCTTGCTCATTAGATTTGGCAAGTGCTGCACGAGAGTCATCAAAGAATGTGCGATGAACCGTTGCTTCAATTGGGTAATCCCCTTTGTTCGGTACGCTAACAATGGCTTGTACATTTAAACTTAATTGTTTTTCTGCTTCACGAGCCTGTTTAAATACCGACACCACTTTGCTGTCATTTGAAGCGCCAATTAAACGTAATTTAGTCACATTAGCTTGAGCTGGAACTAATTTTACATCATTTAATTGTAGTTGCTGGCGTAAGGTGCGAGCTATTTCGCTGTGCGGATCAGCACTTTCAAAAGTCAGTGTGCGTAATTCTTGGGGGAGCATTTCGTTATTTTTGAAGTGCCAGCCACAAGCTGAAAGGGCAATAGTTGCCAATAAAATGAGTCTTTTCATTATGGAAAACTCCAAGTAGGATGGGCTAACGCCCTGATAAGCGGTCGAATTTGAAAGATTTTTTACAAAATTAACCGCTTGTTATTACCAAGATGGGCAGAGTAGCCCATCCAACATTTTAGCCTTTAATAACAAAGTTTAGCATCTTAAATGGTACGTAGATTTCTTTGATGATTTCTTTGCCGTCTAAGAATTTCGCCACATTTGGATCGGCTTTACCCGCTGTTTTGACCATGTCTTCTTGAGCGTCTGCAGGGACCATTACTTTACCGCGCACTTTGCCGTTTACTTGTACCACCACCAGTTTTTCATCGTCCACCATTGCGGCTTCATCAGCGATAACCCACGGAGCAAAGTCAATGCTGTCTTTATTACCTAACGCTTGCCACAATTCAAAGCTAATATGTGGTGTGATTGGGTAAAGCATACGCACGACAGCACTTAATGCTTCCTCCATTACCGCTTTATCTTGATCATCTTCAAGAGGAGCTTTAGTCAGTTTGTTCATTAACTCCATAACCGCTGCAATTGCGGTGTTAAAGGTTTGGCGACGACCAATGTCATCAGACACTTTGGCGATGGTTTTATGCACATCACGGCGTAATTCTTTTTGTGCTTTGGTTAATGAAGCCACATCTAATGCAACCGTTGCAGGCGATTTCGCATATTCATAGACTAAATTCCACACACGCCCTAAGAAACGCTTTGCTCCTTCCACGCCGGATTCTTGCCATTCAAGCGTCATTTCAGCTGGTGATGCAAACATCATAAATAAACGTACGGTGTCTGCACCGTATTTTTCCACCATTTCTTGTGGGTCGATACCATTGTTTTTCGATTTCGACATTTTGGTCATACCGCTGTGTACAAGCTCACGACCCTCAGGATCGGTTGCTTTAATGATACGCCCTTTCTCATCACGCACTAATGTCACTTGCGTTGGCGAAACCCAAATGCGCTCGTTAGTTGGGCTAGTGTAGTAGAACGCATCGGCAAGCACCATACCTTGACACAACAATTTAGTGGCTGGTTCATCTGAATTTAAAATGCCCGCATCACGCAATAATTTGTGGAAGAAGCGGAAGTAAAGCAAGTGCATTGTTGCGTGTTCGATACCGCCAATATATTGATCCACCGGTAGCCAATAATTTGCTTCGTCAGAGTCTAACATACCCACGTGATATTGCGGGCAAGTGTAGCGTGCGTAATACCAAGAAGATTCCATAAAGGTATCGAAAGTATCCGTTTCTCTTAATGCGGGTTTACCGTTATAGGTAGTTTTCGCCCATTCAGGATCGGCTTTAATCGGGCTTTGAACGCCGTTCATCACCACATCTTCAGGCAGAATGACTGGTAAATCTTTTAATGGTACGGTAACCACTTCGCCGTCTTCTAATGTCATCATTGGGATTGGTGCGCCCCAATAACGTTGGCGAGAAACGCCCCAGTCACGCAGACGGAAATTCACTTGTCGTTTACCCACGCCCATTGCTTCTAATTTATCGGCAATCGCATTAAATGCTGCTTCGAATTCTAAACCATCAAATTCAGCAGAATTAACAAGTTTACCATGTTCGGTGAAAGCGGCTTTGCTGAAATCCCATTCAGAACCATCAATCGGTTGTATAACTTGTTTAATTGGTAAACCATATTTTTGAGCGAATTCAAAATCACGCTCATCGTGTCCTGGAACTGCCATTACCGCACCCGTGCCGTAATGCATTAACACAAAGTTAGCAACCCAAACAGGCACTTCCTTACCTGTTAATGGATGGATAGCAAACAAACCTGTTGCCATACCTTTTTTCTCCATTGTTGCCAATTCTGCTTCAGCAACTTTGGTGTTTTTCGCTTCTTTAATAAATTCCGCTAATGCCGGATTATTTTCAGCGGCTAGTTCTGCTAATGGATGAGCCGCAGCAACCGCTACATAACTCACGCCAAAGAATGTATCTGGACGAGTGGTATAAACAGGTAAAGTTGCATTTGAACCTGCAATTTTAAAGGTAATTTCTACCCCTTCAGAACGACCAATCCAGTTGCGTTGCATCGTTTTTACTTGATCCGGCCATTGCGGTAAGTTGTCTAAGCAATTTAATAGCTCTTCTGCATAATCGGTAATTTTAATAAACCATTGTGGTATTTCACGCTGTTCCACAGGGGTATCACAACGCCAGCAACAACCTTCGTGAACCTGCTCATTGGCTAAAACCGTTTCATCATTCGGACACCAGTTTACCGTTGAGGTTTTTTTGTACACTAAGCCTTTTTTATAAAGCTCAGTGAAGAACCATTGTTCCCACTTGTAATATTCTGGACGGCAGGTCGTCACTTCACGATCCCAATCGTACGAAAAGCCCAACATTTTTAGCTGACCTTTCATATATTCGATATTTTCATACGTCCATTTTGCCGGTGCAGTGTTGTTTTTTACTGCAGCACCTTCTGCCGGTAAGCCGAATGCATCCCAACCCATTGGTTGCAATACGTTTTTACCGATCATACGTTGATAACGAGAAACTACATCACCGATGGTGTAGTTACGTACGTGTCCCATATGCAATTTACCCGATGGATAGGGCAACATTGAAAGGCAATAATATTTCTCTTTTGTGACATCTTTAACGGCTTTGAATACTTTATTTTCTGCCCAGTATTGTTGAACTTTCGGCTCAATTTCACTTGGGTTATATTGTTGTTGCATAAAAATTAACCTTAAATTTTGAAAGTCAAAAAATCTTTGGAATGATACCGCAAAACACCCTGTTTTAGAATGGCAAGCGGTCAAATTTGCAAGATTTTTTGCAAAACAGACCGCTTGTATCTACCTAATTTAAGTTATCCGTTTGTGATAAATCAAACCAATCAACACAATCAATTGCAGAGCTATTGCCTATTCGCTAGAATGAGCGCAATTTTTTAAACGATTAGAACCCAATGACCATTTTAGCCTTAGGAATTAACCATAAAACCGCCTCTGTCGATGTGCGTGGTAAAGTGGCGTTTGACGATCACAAACGTCAGCTTGCTTTTACGCAAATAACTGAACAGGGCTTGGCTGAAAGTGTAGTCATTCTTTCCACCTGTAACCGTACCGAACTTTATTTTCACAACTCTGAAATTACCCCTCGTGAAGAAGAGGCGGACAATGAAAATTGGCGTGAACGCTGTTTTGCGTGGTTTGCGGCAATTCATCAGATTAATCACGCGGAATTGCGTGAATGTATCTACTTCAAACAGAATTTAGAAGCGGCACGTCATTTGATGAGTGTAGCCTGCGGCTTGGATTCACTGATTTTGGGTGAACCACAAATTCTCGGTCAAGTTAAACAAGCCTATCAATTTAGCGAAGCATTCTATCAATCTCAAAATCGGTCAGTATCGGTCAAACTTTCCCGCTTATTCCAACGCACGTTCGCAACGGCAAAACGAGTGCGTTCTGAAACGGAAATTGGCGCAAGTGCGGTATCGGTCGCTTATGCCGCTTGTGGTTTGGCGCGTCAGATTTTCGATCGCTTCGATAAACTCCGTTTCTTATTGGTTGGAGCAGGCGAAACCATTGAATTAGTGGCTCGTTACCTGATTCAGCACGGGGCGAAAAATATAATGGTGGCAAACCGTACCCATATTCGTGCCGAAATGTTGGCGGAAAAATTAGCAACGCCAATGCAAATTCTCTCCTTGAGTGCTTTGCAAGTGGGCTTAAACCAAGCGGATGTGGTGATTAGCTCAACGGGTAGCCCTGAAATGTTGATTAGCAAGGCGATGGTGGAAGAGGCACAAAAACAACGCCAATTCGATCCAATGTTGTTGATAGACATTGCCGTGCCGCGTGATATTGATGAAAAAGTAGAAGAGTTGGATGCGGTTTATTCCTATAGCGTAGACGATTTGCAAAATATCATCGACCGTAATATGGCACAGCGTGAAGAAGCAGCAAAACAAGCGGCAGAAATTGTTGATGAAGAGTGCAAAGCTTTCTTTGAATGGCTAAAACAGCAGCAATCCAGCGATTTAATCAAACGTTATCGCCAAGATGCGGAGAAAATTCGCCAAGAGCTCTTGGCGAAAGCGGTTCAAGCCTTTCAACAAGGACAAGATGGCGAGAAAATTCTCAATGAATTAAGCTACAAACTTACCAACAGCTTGTTACACACGCCAACCCAAGCCTTACAAGCGATGGCGAAAAGCGGCAACTCCAAAGGCTTACAGAGTTTCTCAAAAGCGTTGAAATTGGAAGAGTAAATTTTTACAGGATTCCGTAGGGCGTACCAAGTACACTCTTTTTACTAGAACAAGCGGTTAAATTTCCTCAGAATTTTGCAAATTTTCGAGAGAATTTAACCGCTTGCTTAGATAATAAAAAGTCCAGGCAAACGCTTGGGCTTTTTCTTTTAGGCAGTAATCACTTCCAATCCGCCCATATACGGACGTAACACTTCAGGCACGGTAATTGAACCATCGGCATTTTGGTAGTTTTCAAGTACGGCTACCAGTGTGCGACCAACCGCTAAACCTGATCCATTTAAGGTATGTACTAAGCGAGTTTTCTTGTCACCTTTGGCTTTGCAGCGAGCTGCCATACGACGGGCTTGGAAATCCCACATATTTGAGCAAGAAGAGATTTCACGATATGTGTTCTGGGCGGGTAACCACACTTCTAAATCGTAGGTTTTGGCTGAGCCGAAGCCCATATCACCCGTGCAGAGTAAGACTTTACGATATGGCAGATTTAATAGTTGCAATACTTTCTCAGCGTGACCCGTTAATTCTTCCAAGGCTTCCATTGATTTTTCAGGAGCTACGATTTGAACCATTTCCACTTTTTCAAATT
The DNA here is from genome assembly GCA_041854605.1 of Actinobacillus sp. Classification (GTDB taxonomy): domain Bacteria; phylum Pseudomonadota; class Gammaproteobacteria; order Enterobacterales; family Pasteurellaceae; genus Haemophilus_A. The sequence goes on along the minus strand of JBHACP010000052.1, from coordinate 66,343 downwards.
GGTGCATACGAATTAAACCACGGGTATCACGACCGTATGAACCAGCCTCTGAACGGAAGCACGGCGTGTGAGCGGTATATTTTAATGGCAAGCTCTCTTCGTCAATAATTTCATCACGCACAAGATTCGTGACGGGCACTTCAGCAGTTGGAATCAAACTGTACGGGCGTTGCGTTTCATTTGGATCTTGACCTGTCAATGGCTGCGTGTGGAATAAATCTTCGCCAAATTTTGGTAGCTGACCTGTGCCGAAAAGGCTGTCGTGATTGACCAAAAACGGCACGTTGGTTTCCACATAGCCGTGTTGCTCGGTATGTAGATCTAACATAAATTGCGACAATGCACGGTGTAATTTAGCTAATTTACCTTTCATTACTACAAAACGACTGGCGGTTAATTTCACGCCAGCGGCAAAGTCTAAACCGCCTAGGCTTTCGCCCAAGGCTACATGATCTTTTACCTCAAAATCAAATGGACGCGGTTCGCCCCAACGCAAAATTTCTTTATTTTCGGAATCATCTTTACCTAATGGCACTTCTTCCGCAGGTAAATTTGGTACAGATAAAAGTAATTCTTTGATTTCAGCTTGAATTTGGTCTAACGCCATTTTAGCTTCATTCAGTTCATTGCCCATATTATCAACTTCTGCCAAAAGTGCTGAAATATCTTCACCGCGCGCTTTGGCAGCCCCGATATTTTTAGAACGAGCGTTACGCTCTGCTTGTAAGGTTTCAGTTTTAACTTGTAAGGTTTTGCGCTGTTCTTCTAATGCTTTTACTTTTTTTACATCTAAGCTGAAATTACGTTTTACTTTTAAGGTTTCTGCGACTTCATCAAGATTAGTGCGCAGTAGGTTTTGATCGATCATTTTTATATCCTTGTAGGGTGCAACTTGTTGCACAGTATTATTTGCAAAATTCTTTAAAAATGTCACCGCTTGTTTGGTGCAATAAATTGCACCCTACGGTTAGCCACGATTAGCATTTTTCATAATGCGTTGTTTTGCTACTTGCCATTCACGGTCTTTAATGTCTTCACGTTTATCGTGCAGTTTTTTACCTTTGGCAACCCCGATTTTGACTTTCGCCCAAGCGGATTTCCAGTAGAGCGAAAGTGCCACCACCGTCATTCCATCGCGATTTACTTTGCCGAAAAGCGAATCTAATTCACGTTTGTTGAGCAATAAGCGACGGGTACGAGTAGGGTCAGTCACAATGTGGGTGGAAGCCATATTCAAAGGCGTAATGGTTGCGCCGAATAAAAAGGCTTCGCCATTGCGGAAAATTACATAACTGTCGCTAATGTTTGCTTTGCCTGCGCGCAGGGCTTTGACTTCCCAGCCTTGTAATTCTAAGCCTGCTTCGATTTCTTCTTCAATAAAGTATTCGTGGCGGGCACGTTTATTGAGTGCAATCGTATTAGAGGCAATTTTAGGTTTCTTTGCCATAGTTCTATAATCTTGAAAAAATAAGGGCGATTCTACCGAAAATTTAGGAATTATTCCATCATATCCGCCAATAAAAACTGTAACACGGCGTCCATTCTTAAATGTGGAATAGGGTCACTAAAGCCAATGTTTTTCGGTTCGAACTGATCGAATTCAAAGGAATTAAACTGCCAATAATGGGCATCAGGCAAACGGCTTGGCACAGTACCAGGATAGAGCGTTACTTGTTTTCTATCACTAGAACGTACGCCGCGAATTGCTTTAATTTGCTGACCATTTTGCGTCACCACCACGGGATCAGTGGCTCGAATAGCGGAAATAGCGTGATAGCCCGTTTCAATTCCCTCAAATTCAGCGTGTCTGCCGCCTTCTTGCACAAGCTGCCGCATTAGGCTTTCTAAGTTTGGTAGCTGATCGCTGGTAATATGATCGGCTTTGGTGGCAATAAACAAGAGCTTATCAATATTCGAGGAAAATAAGCGATGAAACAATGAGCGATTGCCATAATGGAAATGCTTGAACAATTGCTGCAAGCCAATTTTCATCTCTAAAAACGCACTTAGTCCGTGGTTGAGTGGCGTTAAACAATCAGCAAGGATCACTTGGCGATCGAACTGCGAAAAGTAATCTTCATAAAAGGGTTTGACGATTTTTTGCTGATAATGCGCATAACGTTTTTTCAGCATTTTATAAATGCTATGGTTATCCGCTTCTTCCAATTTTTGCCATTCGGCTTCGCTGAAATCCAACAAGGGGAAGAACTGAAACACTGGTGCGCCTTTACTGTTTTCGGTCGGCAAAACGAATCGCCCAGGTTGGATATATTGCATTCCTTCTGCTTTACATTGCAGCAAATAAGCGGTGTAAATTTCGCTGATTTCTGCCAGTTGATTTTCATCTGCCTTTGCAAATAAATCCAATTTTTTGACCGCTTGTAGCCATTCTTGCGCCAATTCCGCCCGTTTGCCTTTGTGCACAACTTGCTGTGCCTGCGACCATTCTTTGAACGATTGGTTCATCAAAGGCAAATCCAGCAGCCATTCGCCAGGGTAGTCGAAAATATCCAAATAGAGCGTGCTTGTTTCTTTAAAGTGCTTCAGCAAACCATCTTGACGTTCGTAGCGAATGGCAAGGCGAATTTCGCTGATACCCGTGGTAGAAGGAGCCCAAACGGGCGGATTACTTTCCAAGCATTGGCGATTTTTGTCATATTCAAAACGAGGAATGGTTAAGTCGCCTTGCTCAACACGTTTTACCGAAATAATTTGATGATTACGTGCAGGGGCAAATAGATTCACGTGCGGATTTTCACCTTTGCTAATATGCAAAAGCTGATCGACAAAGCTAGTGATAAACGCCGTTTTACCGCTACGACTTAAGCCAGTGACTGCAAGGCGTAGATGATTATCAAGCCCACGTTGCACGAATTTATGAAGTTTGTTTTGGATTTTGTTAAACATTGTTTAAAATCTATTTCTAATAAAATCCCTCTCTTTTCAAAGAGGGGAGTGAATGGCGTAAATAATAGCAAAAAATGGAATTAAAATGGAAAATGAAATTGAATTAAAAATAATGCTTGCCGATGAAAATATTGAATTGGTTAAAAATTGGTTAAGTAAGCAAAATGTCATTAGCCAAGCGGTTGATGTTTTGGGCAATACCTATTTCGACACACCTGATCAATTTTTTGCTGTTCAACAAATGGGCTTGCGTGTGCGCACTAAGAATAACCATTATGAAATGACCCTCAAAGCCAAAGGTGAGATTGTTGGTGGTTTGCACATTCGTCCTGAATATAATTTGCCATTAGATAGCAATCAGCCCGACTTCAAGCGGTTAAATTCGCACTTTAATTTGCAAATGGCAAATGCGGAGCAAATTGCCGAAAACCTTGTGCCAACCTTTAGCACTGATTTCACCCGCACCACTTGGCTGCTTGAATGTAATGGTTCACAGATTGAAGCAGGCTTGGATTTAGGGCTGATTAAAAACCCATTTGGCGAGGAGAAAATTTGTGAATTGGAGTTTGAACTGAAAAGCGGTGAACTTGCTGATATTTTCACCTTGTTGGAAACGATGCCAAAACGTGACGGCATGTGGTTGAGTAATTTGAGCAAAGCACAACGTGGCTATCTAGTTGGGCAAGCGGTCAAATTTGCGCAAAAAATTGCAAAAGCGTTACAAACGAAAACGGGCGATGAACTGGAGCAACAACTGGCGGATTACATTCGTATTGCGCCTGAAAATGCGCAGATGTTGGCAAAATTTAATCAATTAAATCATTCTGCGTTTAATTGGGAACAGGCGAAACAATATTTAACCAGCAAGGCGTACTTAATTAAAAACTTGGAACGTTTGCGTTTATTTATGCAGAAGTAGGTGGCGTAAGCGTGTTTTTGTTTTCGCCTTATGTGGTTTTGGGCTATAATGACTCCATTTTTGCATTCGCAAGAATGAATTGAATAAAGGATGGATAGATGACTCCAGTTGTTGCCCTTGTGGGCAGACCGAATGTGGGAAAATCGACGTTATTTAACCGCTTAACGCGCACTCGGGATGCGCTGGTGGCGGATTTTCCTGGTTTAACCCGTGACCGCAAATATGGTCACGCCAATATCGCAGGCTACGATTTTATTGTGATTGATACGGGCGGTATTGATGGCACCGAAGAAGGTGTTGAAGAGAAAATGGCGGAACAGTCGTTGCTGGCGATTGAAGAAGCGGACGTGGTACTTTTCCTTGTTGATGCTCGTGCTGGCTTACTACCTGCCGACATTGGCATAGCGCAATACCTTCGCCAACGTGAAAAAAACACCGTGGTGGTAGCAAACAAAACCGACGGTATTGATGCCGATTCTCACTGTGCAGAGTTCTATCAACTTGGCTTAGGCGAAGTAGAACAAATCGCAGCGGCACAAGGTCGAGGTGTCACCCAATTGATCGAACAGGTCTTAGCACCGCTTGGCGAACAGTTAAACGCTCAACAAGCGGTCGAAAATGTGGAAGAATTTGCAAATGAAGAAGCCGATGAGTGGGATAACGATTTCGACTTCGATAACGAAGAAGATGCCGCATTATTAGACGAAGCGTTGGCAGAAGAAAACGAGGAATCGATCGAAGATAAAAACATCAAAATTGCGATTGTTGGTCGCCCGAACGTGGGCAAATCAACCTTAACAAACCGCATTCTCGGCGAAGAGCGTGTGGTGGTTTATGATATGCCAGGTACAACGCGTGATTCAGTCTATATTCCAATGGAGCGAGATGGGCAAAATTACACGATCATCGACACCGCTGGAGTGCGTAAACGTGGCAAAGTGAACTTGGCGGTGGAAAAATTCTCGGTAATCAAAACGTTACAAGCGATTCAAGATGCAAATGTGGTGCTTTTGACTATCGATGCACGAGAAGGCATTTCAGACCAAGATTTGTCGCTGTTAGGCTTTATTTTGAACGCAGGTCGCTCGCTGGTGATTGTGGTAAACAAGTGGGACGGCTTGTCGCAAGAGATTAAAGATCAAGTGAAATCCGAGCTGGATCGCCGCTTAGATTTTATTGATTTTGCCCGTGTACATTTTATTTCGGCTTTGCACGGCTCTGGCGTGGGGAATTTGTTTGATTCGGTGAAAGAAGCCTACGCTTGTGCCACGCAAAAAACTTCAACTTCAATGCTGACTCGTATTCTACGAATGGCAGCGGACGAACATCAACCACCGCTGGTCAATGGTCGTCGTGTGAAATTGAAATACGCTCACCCTGGTGGCTACAATCCGCCGATTATTGTGATTCACGGCAATCAAGTGGAAAAACTCGCCGACTCTTACAAACGCTATATAAGCAACTATTTCCGTAAGAGCTTGAAAATTATTGGTAGCCCGATTCGTATCTTGTTCCAAGAAGGTAACAACCCATTTGCAGGCAAGAAAAATAAACTCACCCCAAGCCAGCTGCGCAAGCGCAAACGTTTGATGAAGTTTATTAAGAAATCAAAACGTTAAAACATAAACAGAGCAGGCTTTTGCTCTGTTTTTATTATAAATTGTATAAAAATCAACAAGTTAAATTAGTTTTATTTGAGGAAAAAGCAATGAATCGAACCAAAGCATACGAAAATTTTCAAGAAGCAGTAGAAAATTCTAAAGTTTTAATTAAGTTATGCGGTGAATATAAAAATGAAGGCGGTAAGGCTTGTGAAAAAACTCAGGGGGTTCTAAAGAGAAGTTCTATTATTTTATTAATGACAGCTTGGGAAACCTATGTTGAAGATGTTTGTCAAGAAATTTTTAATAGCCAATATAAAGTAATTCAAGGATCAAAAGTCGGTAATTATATTAGAAAACAATTTGAGGATTATATAAATAGGCTCCATAACCCAACTGCTAGTAAAGTAGCACAACTATTTAATGAGTTTTTTGGTTTTAACGTTACTAATGAATGGCGTTGGGATAATTATAATGATCCTGATGATGTTAGATGTAAACTTAACAAATTGTTGGAAAAGCGTGGTGAGATTGCACACAGATCTAATCCCGAAAATCTTCTATCAAAACTAGATATAGAGAAAAGTATTAGATTTATTTGTAAATTGGTAGATAAAACGGATGAAATTATTCAAAAAGAAATAATTGGAATTTAAGTCTTTAAAATAAAGCATTTTGGGTTTTACTTATAATTTTTATTAACGGCAAGCAGTTGAATTTATAATAAGTTCTACAAATAGAAATGATCTTTCCTGAACTATTAAAAGGTTACGGAGAAAGTCACGAAATTGATTGAAGTAAACGGCTTATTTCAGGTATGATTCAATAAATTTTTTGCGTGGAAACAACAAATGATGATGCAATACTCTCCAAAATTTAACAACGCTAAAGTGTTGGTACTTGGCGATGTGATGTTAGATCGCTACTGGTTTGGGGCGACGAATCGAATTTCGCCTGAAGCTCCTGTGCCTGTGGTCAAAGTACAAGAGATTGAAGAACGGGCAGGTGGAGCGGCGAACGTGGCGATGAATATCGCTAGCCTTAACGTGCCTGTGGCATTGCACGGTTTAATTGGTAATGATGACCCAGGTCGTGCGCTAGATAAATTATTAAATTCATACAATATTCAAAACCATTGTGTGGCGGTAGATACGCACCCAACCATTACCAAATTACGCATTATGTCACGCCATCAACAGCTTCTGCGTTTAGACTTTGAAGAAGGCTTCCATAATGTGGTGAGTGATGAACTTCTTGCAAAATTAGCGCAAGAAATCACCGCTTACGGTGCTTTGATTCTGTCGGATTACGGCAAAGGCACCTTGGCATCGGTGCAGCAAATGATTCAAATAGCTCGCCAAGCAGGTGTGCCAATCTTAATCGATCCGAAAGGCACGGATTTTGAACGTTATCGTGGTGCCACACTTTTAACGCCGAATATGAGCGAGTTTGAAGCTGTGGTTGGGCATTGCAAAGACGATGATGAAATCGTGGCAAAAGGGTTAAAATTGATTACTGATTTCGATTTAACCGCATTATTGGTAACTCGTTCCGAAAAAGGAATGACTTTGTTGCGCCCAAATCAAGCACCATTCCATTTACCAACCCAAGCGAAAGAGGTATATGATGTAACGGGAGCGGGTGATACAGTTATCAGTGTGCTGGCCACCGCAATCGCCGATGGTCGTCCTTATGAAGAGGCCTGTTATTTAGCCAATGCCGCAGCTGGAGTAGTCGTAGGGAAATTAGGTACTTCGACGGTTAGTCCTGTCGAGTTGGAAAATGCAATTCATCAGCGTAATGAAACAGGTTTCGGCGTAGTTTCAGAAGATGAGCTAAAACGTATTGTGGCACAAGCTAAACAGCGTGGTGAGAAGATCGTAATGACTAATGGTTGTTTTGATATTTTACATCCAGGTCACGTATCATATCTTGAAAATGCTCGCAAATTGGGTGATCGCTTAATTGTGGCGGTGAATACCGATGCATCGGTGAAACGCCTAAAAGGCGAATCTCGCCCAATCAACGATTTGGCAGCACGTATGGCAGTGTTGGCGGGTTTGGCTTCAGTGGATTGGGTGGTGCCATTTGATGAAGACACGCCCCAGCGTTTAATTGGTGAGATCTTGCCAGATCTACTTGTGAAAGGCGGGGATTACCAACCAGAAGAGATTGCAGGAGCAAAAGAAGTATGGGCAAATGGTGGCGATGTACTTGTTTTAAATTTTGAAAACGGTTGTTCAACCACTAATGTGATTAAAAAGATCCAAGCATTGTAATATGTAATGAACCTTTTCTATCAATTGGGTTCTAACAGCTCAATTGATTAGGTTCTATCTATACTATATGGGAAAGTAAAAAATGAAATTAACCTCAGCAAAATCTTTATTTGTTTCGTTAGTTGCTGCATTAAGTTTTGCGCAATCTGCATCAGCAGCTGAAGAGCGAGTAGTGGCGATTGTTGATAATAATATGGTAATGCAAAGCCAAGTGCTTCGTGCACTAGGTAAAAAGCCTAATAATGAGGCTAATCGAAAAGCGGCTTTAGAAAGTGTAATTGATGATATGCTTGTACAAAAAGCGATTCAGCAATCAGGGATAAAAGTTGATTGGCGTCAAGTTGATCAAGCGGTTGAAGAAGTGGCTATTCGTAATGGCATTACTTATGGTCAGTTACTGGATGCGTTGGATTACCAAGGTATTACTTTAAGCCAATTTAAGAACCAAATTGCTCAACAAATGATGATGGAAGCCGTTCGTCATCAAAGTATTGATCAATCCATTCAAGTTTCTCGTGAAGAGGTTCAAGCACAAGCTAAGGCAATGCTAGCTAAAGATCAGGCGGTAGGCAAAGTCAATAAAGTAACAGGGCTAGAGCATCGTGTCAGCCATATTTTGCTTAAAACCAACCCAGTCTTAAATGACGCTGCAGCGAAGGCGAAGTTGAACAACATTATCAAAGAGATCAATGAGGGCAAAATAACTTTTGAAGAAGCTGCAAAAGCCAACTCAGTGGATTATATTTCCGCAGCAGATGGCGGTGATTTAGGGTTTAATTTTTTAGATATTTATGATCCCGCTTTTGCGAAGGCAGCAAGTACGGCAAAGAATGGGCAAATCACCGCACCATTTAAGTCACAATTTGGTTGGCATATTTTGAAAGTCACAGATACTCGCCAAGCTGATCGTACAGAAGACGCTTATGCACAAAAAGCTTATGAACAGATCGTTAATAAGCAAGCACAAGAAGCCTCTAAAGATTGGGTGAAGGCGTTACGAAAAAATGCAAAAATTCAATACGTCGATGGCAAATAACAGCATTAAATGAAATTTTGGCGCAAGCATTTTGCTTGTGCCTTTTCTTCTTTATACATAGTACAAAATATGAGCAACTTAAATTCAAAAAAACATTTAGGTCATACTGCCCGTAAGCGTTTTGGGCAAAACTTCTTGCACGATATGAACGTAATTCACGGTATTGTTTCGGCAATCAATCCCAAAAATGGACAACATTTATTAGAAATTGGTCCAGGTCTAGGGGCATTAACCGAGCCAGTAGGGGAGTTGGTGGATAAATTAACGGTGGTGGAGATTGACCGTGACTTGGCGGAACGTTTGCGTCATCACCCTTTCCTACACCATAAATTGACTATCATTGAACAAGATGCACTACGTTTTAATTTCCGTGAATATTTCGAAACGCTCAATCTGCAAGCAGGTGAAGGGGTACGTGTGTTTGGTAATCTTCCCTACAATATTTCAACCCCGCTGATGTTTCATTTATTCAAATTTCACGATTTGATCGCTGATATGCATTTTATGCTGCAAAAAGAAGTGGTAAAACGTTTATGTGCAGCGCCGAATAGCAAGGCTTACGGACGTTTAACTATTATGGCGCAATATTATTGCCAAGTAATGCCTGTGCTAGAAGTCCCGCCAACGGCATTTAAACCTGCGCCAAAAGTAGATTCTGCGGTGGTGCGTTTAGTGCCTCACAAAGCGCTACCGCACCCTGTAAAAGATGTTTATTGGCTTAATCGAGTGACCACCCAAGCCTTTAATCAACGCCGTAAAACTTTGCGTAATGCGCTTTCTACACTTTTTACTGCAGAGCAATTAGAAGCTCTCGGTATCAATTTAACCGCTCGAGCTGAAAATTTAACTATTGCTGATTATGCCCGCTTAGCGAATTGGTTATGCGATAACCCACCCGAGGTTGAAAAAGTCGAAATAGCGGATGAAGATAATTAAGATAATCTGAGATAAATTTGCGCCTAGTTATCAGTTTAACTAGGCGCAGATTTTTTATTTAGATATTTTTTGATTTTCTAAAAAGACTTTTAGTAAATTTTCAGATGGAGGAGGCATTTGTAGATAGTAGCCTTGCTCTTGTAATTTTTGCAAAATTTCTTCGTTTTTTGACCGCTTGAGTTGCTTCTCACCACTTAAATTAAATAGCATCACAAATTCAGGTTTACCAAACATTTGTTTTAATTCAACGGGCACGCTATCAAATTGTTCTCTTTTTGTCACATAAAGATACATTCCTTCCTTTTTCGGACTTCGATAAATGGCACATAAATTAGAATTCATCTTCATAAGCTGGTCCTGCATAGTTGTCGAAACGAGAGTATTGCCCTTGGAAGGCTAAACGCACACGCCCAATCGGACCATTACGTTGCTTACCAATAATAATTTCTGCTACACCTTTCAGATCTGAACTGTCGTTATACACTTCATCGCGATAGATAAACATAATCAAGTCCGCATCTTGCTCAATCGAGCCTGATTCACGCAAGTCTGAATTTACAGGGCGTTTATCTGAACGTTGTTCCAAACTACGGTTTAGCTGCGAAAGTGCCACCACAGGTACTTGTAATTCTTTAGCAAGCGCTTTAAGAGAACGAGAGATTTCGGCAATCTCGAGGGTGCGGTTATCTGAAAAAGCGGGGGCACGCATTAGTTGTAAATAGTCCACCATAATGAGGCTTAAGCCGCCATTCTCACGATAAACGCGACGCGCACGGGAACGCACTTCAGTTGGCGTTAGCCCTGAACTATCATCAATATAAATATTTTTGCGTGCTTGCAAAATTGCCATTGTGGAGGAAATTTTTGCCCAATCTTCATCATCGTGGATTTGTCCTGTACGAATTTTGGTTTGATCCACCCGTGAAAGCGAAGCCAGCATACGCATCATAATTTGATCGGCAGGCATCTCAAGGCTAAAAATTAGCACAGGTTTGGCGGGTTTTTTCTTCGGATTACCGTATTCATCTAAGTCATTTGGATCCTCAATATCTAGTAGCGAAGCATTTTCACATAAATTCATTGCAAAAGTGGTTTTACCCATTGATGGGCGAGCAGCAACAATAATTAGATCTGAAGGTTGCAAACCAGCGGTTTTTTTATTTAAATCGGTAAAACCAGTTGAAACACCAGTTACGCCGCCATTATGGCGATTTTTGGAGAGCATTTCGATACGAGAGAGGGTATTGATCAAAATATCATCGATCTTTTGTGGACCTTCGTTGCCAGTATTGCGTTTTTCAGCAATGTCAAAGACGATGCGTTCGGCTTCATCCAACACTTCTTTAGCATTTCTGCCTTTGGTTTGGTATGCCATTTCAGCGATTTGGTTGCCTGCCGTAATAACGCTACGCAGATCCGAGCGATCCCGCACAATATCGGTATAAGCAAGAATATTCGCCGCACTTGGCGTGTTTTTAGACAGTTCGGCTAAATAGGCAAAACCTCCCACATCTTGCAAAACCCCTTTGTTTTTTAAGGCTTGGTCGAGAGTGATAATATCGATTGGTTGGTTGTTGCGAACGAGTTCAACCATTTGCTCAAAAATGACTCGGTGTGCATAGTTATAGAAATCGTTGGGCTGAATGCGTTCGGCAACGCTATCCCAATGGTCGTTGCTTAACATAATGCCACCGAGCACGGCTTGTTCCGCCTCAATAGAATGAGGAGCAATGTTAATTTGCTCAACCTGTCTATCTTTCGATGTTTGATTTGATGGGGTATATTCAGCCATTATTCACCTCGCTTGCCTAAACAAGCGGTTAGTTTAGCGGAAAATTTTGCAAATTGAAATTTGATTTGCGGTGATTTTGCTAATGTTCTTTTTGTTAAAAGAAAGTATAATATGCGAGGTTGAGCCTGATTTATGGATGGCATCATCACACAATGAAATTAAACTTAATGGAGATAACTCTATGGCAATGAATAACATTTTTGGTTTATTCGCTCAATCGCCACTCACTCCACTACAAAAATTATCTGTTAAAGCAACAGAATGTAGTGAATTATTAGAACCTTTTTTTGAAGCCACTTTTGACCACGACTGGGATAAAGCTGAAGAAATTAGAGGACAAATTATTGATTTAGAACGTCGAGCTGATGCGTTGAAACGTGAAATTCGTTTGAGACTTCCGCGAGGTTTGTTCCTGCCTGTTGAACGAACCGATTTATTGGAGCTCGTTACTCAATTGGATAAGTTAGCTAACTATGCACGCGATATTTCTGGTCGCATCATTGGTCGCCATTTAGTTGTGCCTGAAATTATGCAGCCTGCGTTTCGTCAATTTTTATTCCGTAGTTTAGATTCTTGTCGTCAAGTGCGTAAAGTATTAGATGAAATGGATGAATTACTGGAAACAGGCTTCCGTGGGCGAGAAAGACGTTTCGTAAATGAAATGATCTTGGAATTAGATAAAATTGAAGATGATACCGATCAACTTCAAGTTTCTCTTCGTCGCACATTATTTGGTTTAGAGGCAGAGTTAAATCCAGTTGATGTGATGTTTTTATATAAATGCATCGAACGTATCAGCATTTTAGCCGATCAAGCTCAGCGAGTTGGTTCTCGTATTGAGTTAATGATTGCAAAAGCATAGAGGATTTATATGGAATTATTACAACAACATGGTCAGCTGATTGTTATTCTGACCGCAATTTTCGGCTTTTTTATGGCATTTGGCATTGGTGCCAATGACGTTTCAAATGCAATGGGAACGTCCGTTGGCTCAGGAACAGTAACTGCTCGTCAAGCAATTCTTATTGCAATAGTGTTTGAATTTGCGGGCGCCTATTTAGCTGGTGGTGAAGTAACAGAAACCATTAAAAGTGGCATTATCGATATTTCTCTTTTTTCAGCTACGCCTGATATTTTAGTATTAGGTATGATGTCAGCATTATTAGCTGCTGGTATATGGCTATTGGTAGCCTCAAAAATGGGTTGGCCAGTCTCTACTACTCACGCTATTATCGGTGGGGTTATTGGTTTTGGCTGTCTAACCGTGGGGAGTGACGCCGTGCAATGGGGACAACTAGGAGGAATTGTAGGTAGCTGGTTTATTACTCCGGTTATTGCTGGTATTGTTGCATACTGGATTTTTGTTAGTACTCAAAAATATATTTTTAACACCGATGAACCAATGAAAAATGCTCGCAAATTTGGTCCATTTTATATGGCTTTAACAGCATTTATCCTAAGCATTGTGACCATGACTAAAGGCTTAAAGCACGTTGGTTTGCATTTAAGCACAACAGAAGTTACCATCATTGCAATAACTATTTCTGCAATAGCAGTCATCATCTGTAATATTTATTTCCGCAGTGAAGCTTTTGATAAACGTGCTCAAGGCTCAACTTTTGGTGGCGTTGAGAAAGTATTCAGTATCTTAATGCTTTTAACCGCTTGTTCAATGGCATTCGCACACGGCTCAAACGATGTTGCTAACGCAGTAGGTCCTCTCTCAGCGGTAGTATCTATCGTCCAAAGTGGCGGGGTAATTGAAAGCAAAGCCCCTCTTGCGCCTTGGATTTTACCTTTGGGAGCTGCTGGTATTGCAGTAGGTATGTTGATTATGGGGTATAAAGTAATGGGAACAATGGGCTCAGGTATTACTGATTTAACGCCAAGTCGTGGTTTTTCGGCAGAATTTGCCTGTGCGACTACTGTAGTGATTGCTTCAGGCACAGGGTTACCAATCTCTACTACTCAAACTATCGTAGGGGCAATTTTAGGCGTAGGTTTTGCTCGAGGTATTGCAGCACTTAACCTCAGTATCATTCGTAATATTGTGGCAAGCTGGGTTATTACTTTACCAGCTGGGGCAATCCTTGCCATTATTACCTTTAAGCTATTAACAGCTATTCTCTACTAATGAATTTTAGAGGGGGGAACCCCTCTGGTTATTTAAAAAAATTCAAAAATAGTCTCTTTTTTTTACCTATAGGAATTTAATATGTCTCAATTTTTCCGTAAAGTAGTCTTTGGTTCTTTACTATTTTGTTCACCATTTTCAGCTTTTTCCGCTGATTATATTACTGAAAATTTAAATACCTTTATGCGTAAGGGTGCTGGCGATCAATATAAAATTGCTGGTACAATCCAAGCAGGGGAGCCAGTGACAGTATTAGATCGCAAAGATCGTTTCACTCTTGTGCGTGATAGCCGAAACCGTGAAGGTTGGGTGCTGTCATCTGAAATTTCACAGACGGCTAGCCCGAAACATTTAATTCCGCAACTTCAACAACAAGTGCAAGATTTGACAACTAGGCTGGGCAGAATTGATAGCGATTGGCAGCAACGTACTACGGAAATGCAACGTCGAACTGCTGATTCTGAAAAGCAAACTAGCGATTTGCTTGCCGAAAATGCGCAATTAAAGCGTGAGGTTGAAGTGCTAAAAAATAAAAACCGCAGTTTAGAGACAATACAAGATAGCGAAAAACGTACGATCGCAATTCAATATTTTATTTATGGTGGTTCCGTACTCGTAGTTGGTTTGATTTTGGGCCTAGTCTTACCGTTTATTCTACCTCGCCGTAAACACCGTAATGGTTGGTTTTAATATCAAGGTGAAGCAAGCGGTCTAATTTTGAAGATAATTTGCAAAAAATCTCTGAAATTAGACTGCTTGTCATTAGGCAGAAGTTTATTTACTCACCAATAGTAAAAAGGAATGGATTTAAACCACTACGTGCTAAGTCTTTGTGTTCCATTTCTGCATCAAGGAATATAGTGGCTAAATCATCGGCAATCGGTTCTACGTGCGGATCTTTATCTTGATAAAGCACTTTTAAATAGCTGCCACAATCTTCACAGCTTTCTGCTTTCACCGCATCATTTCCCTCGAAATTCCAATAGTCTAAGTGACGACTTTGATCGCAGTTAGAACATTGTGAACGAGTCATATTCCATTCACTTTCGCATAGTGAACAATGCAAATAGCGCAAACCTTGCGTATCACCAAAATGAATCACACTCACAATTGGTGCTGAATCACAGACAGGACAAGTATGGCGTTCCCCTACTTCAGTTCGGGTATTACGAGGCAATTGTTGAGCAAGTTGTGTCCAGTAGAGTGAAAGAGCAGCCCATAAGAAAACTGCTTTATCAGTAGGCACTTGCTCAAAACGTTCATTTAATAAGTGATCGACCAGATCTTCTAATTCAGAAGTAGCGGTTTTTTCAAGCCACTCTAATGCTGGTTGCATAGCATCATTTGCGTAAGGTTTAAATTTATTAACTAACGCTAATAGTAAATCATGCCATTCTGTAGAACGCTTAAAATTTTTTGCATTTAATGGTTTTTGACCTTGGGTACTTTCAAGGTAAGCGGTCAATTTTTCGGTTTGATTTGCAATGGGTTGGGTTTCTAATAAGTCTAGCTGAACTTCCACTAAATTAGCCGCAAATTCCATATAATCAGCAAAAGGGTTATTTTTTGCTAATTCACGTAAACGTTTTGCACGGCGAAAATAGAGATTTTTCGGGTTGGCAAAAAGGAGTGGTGGATTTTGGAATGAACTTGCCGCTTGCTTAATTTCGGACTCAGGTAAAATTCGGATACTCATAATTTTCTCTAATGATAATTGAACGATAATTTTTCTAAATACACTTGTAAAAATAGTTAGAAAAATAAAGTGCGGTAATTTTACCGCACTTTATTATAGTTTATTGCGCTTTTTTGTTTTCAGAGATTTCTTTTTCCAACTTAGGTTTTACTTCTTCGTTAAACCATTTTGGGTGGTGTTTTTTCGCCCAGCGAACTGTTACCCAACCTTCGACCATTCCACGGATAGAGCCTTTAATCCAAAATGCCATATACATATGTACAAGGATGCCTGTGAATAAAGCAAAAGCACTGGCAGAGTGAAGCAAAATTGCAATACGTAGCGTGGTTACTGAGAAGTTAGCCGAGAAGTACTTCCTCCACATAATGATACCTGTCACAAGCAAGGTAATCATTGCCAAATTCAGAGTCCAGAACAGCATTTTCTGACCGAGGTTATATTTACCATTATACGCAACGTTGTGTTCATTCCCTTTAAGTACTTCCACCACATTTTTCGCCCAGCGAATGTCGTTCTTCTCTGGAATATTATGGTGCCAGTAAACTAACGCCATAAAGATGAAAGCGACAAACATCACAATCCCTGTAATTGGGTGCAATGTCCGAGCAAGTTGTGGTGTACCCAAAATTTCGTGTAACCAAGCGAAATCAGGGAAGAAGAATGCTACACCTGTGAACATTGTCATAAAGAATGCGATTACTAAGAACCAGTGAGCAATACGGGCAGGTACCTTATGACGCACGATTTTAGTATCTTGCGTAATTTCGGTAAGTTTTTCTTGCTTACTCATTTATTCCTCCTCTATCTTCATTGACGAAGTGTTCGCTATGATCTTCCACATCTTCTTCTACGTTTGGACCAACGCCGATGTAATGAGCGACTTCCGCCAAGGCTAAGCCTCCCATTGCTACTGCTGCGACTGGTTTGAGGACATCTTTCCAAAGTTCAACAGTAATATCAATCTTAGGATCTTTCGGTAAACCAGAATATAACTCAGGCTTATCTGCGTGATGTAATACGTACATTACGTGCGTACCACCCACACCCTCTGGATTATAAATTCCAGCATTTGGATAACCACGAGATTTGAGATCTTCTACACGTTTTTCGCCGTAATGAAGCATCTCTTCTTTAGAACCAAAGCGGATTGCACCTGTTGGGCAAGTTTTCACGCAAGCAGGTTCTTGGCCAACATTCACACGATCCACGCAAAGAGTACATTTGTATGCACGGTTGTCTTCGTCATTCATCCGAGGGATGTTGAATGGACAACCTGCGATACAGTAGCCACAACCGATACATTTATCCGATTGGAAATCCACGATACCGTTTGCATATTGAATGATAGCACCTGGCGCAGGACAGGCTTTCAAACAACCTGGCTCTGTACAATGCATGCAGCCATCTTTGCGGATAAGCCATTCCAAGCGACCGCTTTCTTCCACTTCGTTGAATTTCATTACCGTCCACTGCTTCGCATTAAGATCGGCAGGGTTATCGTAAACTCCCACGCAATCTTCTTGCTGTGCACGGATATCGTTCCATTCCGAACATCCTACTTGACAGGCTTTACAGCCGATGCAAGTTGATACATCAATCAGTTTTCCTACTTCCACTACATGTTCACGTGCTTGTGGTGGTGGCGTTACGCTTGATGTTGCGGAGCGTTTAATAATGTTTTGTTCTTGGACTGTCATTATAGCGCCTCCGTTGTTTTCTCAATGTTCACAAGGAACGTTTTGTATTCAGGGGTTTGCGTATTCGCATCACCTACACGACCTGTTAAGCGGTTTGGCAAGTGCGATTTTTTACCATCAGCAATAAAGCCGCCATGAACTGGAATACCTACGGTATGGACTTTTTTGCCATCAACGTCTAATGACTTAATACGTTTAGTTACAACGGCTTTCGCTTTAATATAACCACGTTTTGAAGTCACTTTTACCACATCGCCTTGCGAAATGTTTTTTTCATTGGCTAACTCTTCGCTAATTTCAACAAATGGTTGCGGTTGCGCAATCATATTGAGATCAGCATTTTTTGTCCACCAGTGGAAGTGTTCCGTTAAGCGGTAAGTCGTACCGACATAAGGATATTCACTTGCATCTTTAGCAAAGCTGTCTTTATCACGTTCTAAGATACGAGCAACTGGGTTAGAAACCACATTAGGGTGCAATGGGTTTGTGCCAATTGGTGTTTCAATTGGTTCATAATGCTCTGGGAATGGACCTTCGGCCATTTTATCTAATGCAAATAAACGGCTTACACCTTCGTTGTTCATAATAAATGGCATTACATGACTATTGGGTGGTGCAGTACCAAAGTCTGCCACATCCACATAGTTCCAGTTTTTATTGTTCCATTTAACTAATTGGCGTTTAGGGTTCCATGGGTTACCAGCTAAGTCGGCCGAAGCACGGTTATAGATAATACGACGGTTTGCGGGCCATGCAAATGCCCAACCTAATGTATTACCTAAACCAGATGGGTCTGAGTTATCACGGTTAGCCATTTGGTTACCTTTCTGAGTCCATTGACCTGTATAGATCCAGATAGCAGAAGAGGTTGAACCATCATCACGTAATTGAGCAAAACTAGAGAGTAATTCACCTTTTTTCGCAATTAAATTACCGTTAGCATCATAGAGATCTTCTAGTGCGTAGCCATTACTTTCTTTAGCGATTTCATCTGCTTTTGGTTCCAATGGATTTGCATAATTCCAAGTCATCGCTTTTACTGTATCAACAGGTGCGCCACTTTGTTCATGCTCATACATTTCAAGCATTACTTCACGGATTTCTGAAAGAATATCCACGTCAGGTTTTGCTTCTTTTGGGGGTTCTGCTGCTTTCCAGTGCCATTGTAGCCAACGACCAGAGTTAGCAATTGAACCATCTTCTTCGGCGAAACAAATTGTTGGTAAACGCAATACTTCAGTTTGAATATCAGCTGAATTTACATCGTTATATTCACCATGTTTTTTCCAGAATTCAGATGTATCTGTGATTAATGGATCCATTACGATTAGGAATTTCAATTTACTTAATGCTGAAACAATTTTGTTTGAATCAGGATATGAAGCAACAGGGTTATAACCTTGGCAGATATAGCCATTGATTTTGCCTTGATCCATTAAGTCAATGTATTGGAAGTGGTCCATTTTCTTCTTGTATTGTTTCGGAAGATTATGGAAGCCAAATTCATTTTCTTTGGTTGCGTTTTCACCATAGAATGCTTTAAGCATACTCACCATAAATTTCGGTGTGTTTTGCCAGTAGTTGGTTTGGCCTTCCACTACCGTTTTGGGGGTAATACGATTTAAGAACGATTCCAGGGAAGTATCTGTTTCAATTGGTAATGGGATATAGCCAGGTAGCATAGATGGGAATAAGCCCATATCTGTTGTACCTTGCACATTTGAGTGACCACGCAAAGCGTTTACACCGCCACCAGCCATACCAATATTACCTAAAAGCAACTGAATCATTGCCATAGCACGAATATTTTGCGCACCTATAGTATGTTGCGTCCAACCAAGTGCATATAAGAACGTGGTTGTACGTTTTGGATCTGCCGTTAAGGCAACAGTCTTAGCAAATTCTAAGAATTTATCTTGTTTGGTACCACAAATACGTTCAACCATTTCCGGTGTATAACGTTCTACGTGTTTTTTCAGAAGATTGATAACACAACGTGGATCTTGGAGTGTTAAGTCGCGTTTTGGCTGACCACGCTCATCTAATTGATATGACCAAGTTGATTTGTCATATTGACGTTTTTCTGCATCATAGCCTGAGAATAAACCATCTTCAAAGCCAAAGCCTTCATTAATTAAAAATGAAGCATTGGTATAATGTTTAACGTATTCGTGTTGAATTTTGTCGTTATCAAGTAGATATTTGATTACTCCAGATAAGAAAGTAATATCAGTACCTGAACGAATTGGAGAATAGAAATCAGCAACAGAGGCTGTACGGTTAAAGCGTGGATCTACCACCATTAACTTCGCGCCATTTTGTTTTTTCGCTTCAATTGCCCAGCGGAAGCCAACAGGATGAGCTTCAGCTGCGTTACCGCCCATTACAACGACAACGTCTGCATTTTTAATATCAACCCAGTGGTTGGTCATAGCACCACGACCGAAACTTGGAGCAAGACTTGCTACCGTTGGTCCGTGTCAGGTACTCGCTTGGTTATCTAAAACCAATAAACCGAACGCGCGAGCAAATTTATGAGAGATTAATGCTGTTTCATTACTGGCTGCAGAAGCAGTTAAGAAACCTGTGGTGAGCCAGCGATTTACAGGCGTGCCTTCAGCATTTGTTGTTTCGAAGTTGGCATCACGGTCGTCTTTTAACCATTTTGCTGCTTTATGAATGGCTTCTTCCCAAGAAATGCGTTCCCACTTATCTGAACCTGGCGCACGATATTCTGGATATTGAACACGATTTGGACTGTTCACGAAATCAAGAACCCCAGCACCTTTCGGACATAATGCACCACGGCTTACTGGGTGGTCAGGGTCACCTTCCACGTGAGTTAATTTACCACGAGCATTCATTGCACCGTCGCCCATGCTGTACATCAGCATTCCACAACCTACAGCGCAATATGTGCAGGTTTGACGTGTCTCTTTAGCACGCAACAATTTGTATTCACGCGGGGCTGCTAATGCTTCGCTTGGTGCAAAACCTAACATTGTCGCAGAAGTTCCCGCCATACCACCTGCACAGATCTTGAAGAACTTGCGTCTAGAGACCTGCATAATCACTCCTTAGATATTCACAAAAATTTTGTTAATATCAAATTAAAAAAAACAGTAAAATAAACTTATGCGCTATGCTGAAATAGCATAGACTATAGCAAAGTTTATTATTTACCTTTAAATATAATTAGCTATACCTAATCGTCGGTAATTCTAATAAATTTAGACTTTTATTGATATATAACAAAGTAACAAATTTAGAAATTTTTTACATTTTATTAACGTTAAATGATAATAATTCTTAACTATCGTGAAAAATAATATTTTTATAAAAAAATCGGCAATTAAACTAAATTTTGCAAATTTTCAGATAAATTCGATCGCTTGCAAAGATAATCTTATTCGAGAAGTACCTGTGGCTTTAGTGTATAACGGAATTTCGCATACCGTGATGATGACGACACCTAGAGATTTGGCAGACTTTGCCCTTGGTTTTTCGCTTGCCGAAGGCATTGTGCAAGATAAATCAGAAGTGTTTGGCTTGGATGTGGTTGAACAATGTAATGGTATTGAAGTACAACTTGAAATTTCGACACGTCGATTTGTTGAGCTGAAAGAGAAACGTCGCTCAATGGCGGGGCGAACAGGTTGCGGTATTTGTGGAGTAGAGCAGTTAGAACAAGTAAACCAATCTTGCAAATTTTCGCAAAAAAATGACCGCTTGCAGAGGGTCAATCCGCTCATTTTAGAGCAGTGTTTAAGCCAACTCGAACAAGCCCAAGACCTCGCCCAAACAACAGGAGCCAGTCACGCCGCTGCCTTTTTCTCTAAAGAGGGGAAATTGCTTGCCATTCGTGAAGATGTTGGCAGGCACGTGGCGCTAGATAAGCTGATTGGTTGGTATGCTAAAGCGAATAAACCTATCGGTTTTGTGTTTGTGACCAGTCGTGCCAGTTTTGAAATGGTGCAGAAATGTTTGGCAGTTGGGATCGAGATGTTATGTGCAATTTCCGCCGCTACTGAAATGGCTGTAAATATTGCACAGGAAAATAAATTCACTCTACTTGCTTTTGTTCGCAAAGGTAAGGCAACTCTTTATTCAGGTATGGAAAGACTTGAGGTTTAATATGGAAATTGCTTTTCTCTTGGCTAACAAGATCACCCAACTAACACTTATTGTGCTATTGGGCTATGGTTTAGTGAAATATGATTTTCTTAAATCAGAGCAGAGTTATCCGCTTTCAGTGATTGGGCTTTATATTATCGCGCCTTCTACAATGATTACCGCCTTTCAAATTGGCTATTCGCCTGAAATTCTTAATGGTTTGCTGCTTTCTTTTGTTATGGCGGTTATTTTGAGTTTTCTGTTGATTGTGATTGGCAGGCTATTTAAGTCAATTTTTAAGCTGGATAACTTAGAACACGCCACCTCTATTTATTCCAATTCAGGTAATTTAATTATTCCGATTGTGGCTTCCCTGTTTGGGCAGGAATGGGTTATTTATGCAACTGCTTTTATTGTGGTGCAGAATTTTTTGTTTTGGTCGCATTTGCGGATGCTACTATGTGGTAAAAGCGAGGTTTCAATCAAGAAAATTTTGTTTAATATCAATATATTAGCCATCATTTTGGGAATGGTGCTCTTTGCACTGCAAATCAAGTTACCTAATGTAATTGCTGGAACGCTGTCTTCATTAGCCCAAATGATTGGCCCGATAGCAATGTTTGTGGCGGGAATGTTAATTGCTTCTATTCCATTTAGAGAGCTTGTGAGCAACAAGCGGATATATTTGGTCGCTTTTTTGCGCTTGATCTTAATTCCAATTATTTTGCTTGTGATTATTAAACTGTGTGGTTTTAGTCATTGGATCGATGGCAATGGTAAAATTGTAGCTATGATCAGCTTCCTTGCAACAACCAGTCCATCTGCTGCAACAGTAACGCAGATGGCATTGATTTATGGGCAAAATGCACAGAAAGCGAGTGCCATTTATGGCATAACCACACTACTATGTGTGGTTACTATGCCGTTGATTATTGCACTTTATCAGATGTTTTAGCCATCAATTTCTTCGCCCGTTTCATCCCATTTAAAATTGAGTGCAACCGAGTTCAAACAAAAACGTAGACCTGTTGGGGCAGGACCATCATTAAATACGTGTCCCATATGTGAATCGCAATTCGCACAGCGAATTTCTGTGCGATGATGACCAAGGCTAAAATCATCTAGATAGCGCAACGCGCCATCAGAAACCGCTTCGTAGAAACTTGGCCAGCCACAACCTGCATCGAATTTTGTATCAGAACGGAATAAGGCACTGTGGCAGCGTGCGCAACGGTAGGTTCCGACACGCTCTTCATTTAAAAACTTACCACTAAAAGGCATTTCTGTCCCATGATTGAGCATAATTTCAACTTGCTTATCAGTTAAATCATCAATATCTTTTATCATCGCTTTTTCCTCAGAAATAGAAATGAAGTTGCTATAATTCCATATATATTTACCATAAATAATGCAAGAAAACTGTATTTTTTGATATAAATCATTAATTTTTAATCAGATATGTTGAGAATCGTTCTTTTTTGTTGCAAATGGAGTAGTAGATTGTGCTATAATCCTTATATCTTGATACTCCTTTTGAGTGAGAGAATAATTTTTGTTTAACTTTAATATAGGTGAAAAAATCTATGGCTATTAAAATTGGTATTAACGGCTTCGGTCGTATCGGTCGTATTGTATTCCGTGCAGCTCAACTTCGTGATGACATTGAAGTTGTAGGTATCAATGACTTAATCGACGTTGATTATATGGCATATATGCTGAAATATGATTCAACTCACGGTCGTTTCAACGGTACAGTTGAAGTTAAAGATGGTCAATTAGTAGTAAACGGTAAAACAATCCGTGTAACTGCTGAACGTGATCCTGCAAACTTAAAATGGAACGAAATCGGTGTTGATATTGCAGTTGAGGCAACAGGTTTATTCTTAGATGATGCAACTGCACGTAAACACATCACTGCAGGTGCGAAAAAAGTTGTTTTAACTGGCCCATCTAAAGATGCAACTCCTATGTTTGTAAATGGCGTGAACTTCGACGCTTATGCTGGTCAAGACATCGTATCAAATGCTTCTTGTACCACTAACTGCTTAGCTCCATTAGCTAAAGTAATTCACAACAAGTTTGGTATCAAAGAAGGTCTAATGACCACTGTTCACGCAACTACAGCAACTCAAAAAACTGTAGATGGTCCTTCAGCGAAAGACTGGCGTGGTGGTCGTGGTGCTTCACAAAACATCATTCCTTCATCAACAGGTGCAGCGAAAGCAGTAGGTAAAGTATTACCAGCATTAAACGGTAAATTAACTGGTATGGCGTTCCGTGTTCCTACTACTAACGTTTCAGTAGTTGATTTAACTGTAAACTTAGAAAAACCAGCAACATATGAAGAAATCTGTGCTGAAATCAAACGTGCTTCAGAAAATGAAATGAAAGGCGTTTTAGGTTACACAGAAGACGCTGTAGTATCAACAGACTTCAACGGTGCAGTTGAAACTTCTGTATTTGATGCAGCAGCAGGTATCGCATTAACAGATACTTTCGTTAAATTAGTATCTTGGTACGATAACGAAACTGGTTACTCAAACAAAGTACTAGACTTGGTAGCTCACGTTTATAACTACAAAGGTTAATCTTTAGTTCAAATTATTAAGATGAACGCAACGCCACTCATTTGAGTGGCGTTTTTTATATAAAATTTATTTTTTGAAATATTTGATGTTATTAAAAATTATTCATTGATGTAAAGGTGCTTTTTTTGCTATATTACACCCAATTTTCGCACGGATAGTTGTGCTTAATTTTTAAGTAAAATTTACTCTATTTACGGATTCTATTTATGTTTAAAAAATTTTTAGGCTTATTTTCAAACGACTTATCAATCGACCTCGGTACAGCAAATACACTAGTTTATGTTAAGGGGCAGGGGATTGTATTAGACCAACCGTCAGTTGTAGCTGTTCGTCAAGATCGTATTGGAACATTAAAAAGTATTGCGGCAGTGGGTACAGATGCCAAGTTGATGTTGGGTCGCACACCTAAAAGCATTACAGCTATTCGTCCAATGAAAGATGGTGTGATTGCTGATTTCTTTGTAACAGAAAAAATGCTACAACACTTTATCAAACAAGTACATAGCAATAATTTTATGCGCCCAAGTCCACGTGTATTAGTCTGTGTACCAGCGGGTGCAACGCAAGTTGAACGCCGTGCAATTAAAGAGTCAGCATTAGGTGCGGGTGCGCGAGAAGTATATTTAATTGAAGAACCAATGGCTGCAGCTATTGGTGCTGACTTACCTGTATATGAAGCAACAGGTTCAATGGTTATTGATATTGGTGGCGGTACAACAGAAGTGGCAGTTCTTTCATTGAATGGTATTGTTTACTCTACATCAGTTCGCATTGGTGGCGATAAATTAGATGAGGCGATTGTTGCTTATGTTCGTCGTCATTTTGGTTCTGCGATTGGTGATACTACAGCCGAGCGCATTAAGAAAGAAATTGCGCTTGCAGCTATTCGCAGTGATGATGAAATAAAATCAATGGAAGTTCATGGTCATAACCTTGCAGAAGGTGCACCTCGTACATTCGAATTAAATTCTAAACATGTATTAGAAGCAATTGAACAACCATTAAATGGTATTGTAGAAGCAGTTAAATCTGTATTAGAACAATGCCCACCAGAACTTGCGGCAGATATTTTTGAACGTGGTATGGTTTTAACTGGTGGCGGTGCATTATTACAAAATTTAGATATTTTATTATCTGAGGCAACTGGTGTAACTGTTGTAATTGCAGATGATCCATTAACTTGTGTTGCACGAGGTGGTGGTAAAGCGCTAGATATGATCGATATGCATGGTGGTGATATATTTAGTTTCGATGACTAGCCATTGATAAATAAGGGAAATGGACAGCTGAGAGTTGTCCATTTTTGTTTTCATCTCTTTTATGTAGATATATCTGATGAAACTTTTTAGTAAAGCCCCTCCTTTAGGGGTACGTCTTTTCTTATCTATAACATTTTCTATAGCACTTATAGCCTTAGATGGACGTAGTAATGCAATGATTCAAATGCGCAATGTGCTGGAAACTGCTGTGAGTGGCTTATATTACTTTGCAAATGTTCCTCGCACTGTATTAGATGGTGTTAGTAATAATTTTATTGATACCAACAGGTTACAACTTGAAAATAAAGTATTAAAAGAGCAGCTTCGTGAAAAAAATGCAGATTTACTACTTCTAGATCAATTAAAAATAGAAAATCAACGGTTACGTTTATTGTTAAGATCTCCGTTACGTCAAGACGAATATAAAAAAATTACAGAAGTTTTGACGGCGGAAATGGATGCTTACCGCCAACAGGTTATTATCAACCAAGGACAAAAACAAGGAGCCTATGTTGGGCAGGCTGTCATTGATGAGCGAGGTGTTGTGGGGCAAGTAATTTCTGTGGGAGAAAATAGTAGCAGGGTATTGCTTATTACTGATGTTACACATGCAATTCCTATTCAGGTCTTACGTAATGACGTGAGAGGTATTGCAAATGGCACAGGACATAATGATGAGTTAATTATCGATAGTTTGCCTCGTTCTACAGATGTAATTAAAGGGGATATTTTAGTAACTTCAGGCTTAGGGGGAAGATACCCAGAAGGTTATCCAGTTGCTATGGTTGAATCAGTGGCTAATGATCCTAAAAGTCAATTTGCACGTATTGTTGCTAAACCATTAGCTTCATTAGATAGGTTACGTTATTTGCTTTTATTATGGACGAATGCTGATGATGCTAGGATAAAAGCTCTCTCTCCTTCACAAGTTAGAGATGTTGTTAAAGAAAGACGCAAAAATATAAGTCCTGATACACTGTTTAAAAATGGTGTCAAAAAAGTAGAAGTTGAAATTAAAGAAGAAGTTTTGGATCAAACTGACGAAGCGTCTGATAATCCTGCTGCGCATCCTGAAATTCAAGAAGAGCATAATAATCACACAGAAAAGGGAGCTGAATAATGCGAACAAATCCATTGTTTCAAATATTGGCATTGGTCTCTATTTTTACGGTTGGTTTTATGTTAGAAATTATGCCCTGGCCTAATGGGTCTCAAGGTTTCAGACCTTCTTGGGTCATTTTAATTCTTATTTATTGGGCATTAGCATTACCCGATAAAATAAGCATAGGAACTGCTTTTGTTGCGGGTATTATTTGGGATTTAGTTCTAGGTTCTGTTTTAGGTATTCACGCATTAGTTTTATCTATTTCGATTTATTTTGTAGCGAAACATCATATTGTTGTGAGAAATCTTTCATTATGGCTACAAAGTCTGCTCGCAATGCTTTATGTGATAGCAATTAGATTGTTTATTTTTATAGTTGAATTAGTGCTACATTCTGCAGAATTTAACACACAAGAAATTTTTGGGGCAATAGTTAGTGGTATATTGTGGCCATGGGTATTCTTACTTATGCGCCAAATTCGCCGACAACTGCATTTACATTAAGGAATCCAAATGGACAGCTTAACATTTGATTTTTCTAGTGATTTTCGCCCATTGCCAGCTAGAATGCGCCCTCGCACACTGGATGAATATATTGGGCAGACCCATCTTATTGGAGAAGGGAAACCGCTCCGCCGAGCCATTGAAGCTGGGCATTCACATTCAATGATTTTTTGGGGACCTCCTGGCACAGGTAAAACTACGCTGGCGGAAATCATTGCTCATCATTTCGATGCGGAGGTTGAGCGTTTATCTGCAGTCACTTCAGGGGTGAAAGAAATCAGAGAAGCCATTGAACGAGCAAAACTGAATCGCCAAACAGGGCGAAGAACTTTATTGTTTGTAGATGAAGTTCATCGTTTCAATAAAAGCCAGCAAGATGCCTTTTTGCCGCATATCGAAGATGGCACTATTATTTTTATCGGAGCAACCACTGAAAATCCATCCTTTGAACTGAATAATGCTTTGCTCTCTCGAGCGAGAATTTATATTTTAAAGCCATTACAAGCGGTCGAAATTTTAAAAATTTTGCAAAACGCCATTAGCGATAAGGAGCGAGGTTTAGGTAATGATACCATTGTCTTAGAAGATGATGTGTTGAAATTATTAGCTGATTATGTAAATGGTGACGGTCGTTATGCCTTAAATTGCTTAGAACTGATGTCAGATATGGCGGGGCAAACTGCTAATGGAAAGGTGTTTAATAAAGCACTGCTTGCTGAAGTGTTAGGTGAACGGCAGGCTCGTTTCGATAAAGGTGGCGATCGTTTTTATGATCTGATTTCTGCCTTGCATAAATCCGTTCGAGGCTCAGCTCCTGATGCGGCATTATATTGGTATGCTCGTATTTTAGCTGCAGGTGGTGATCCTTTATATGTAGCGCGTCGTTTATTGGCGATTGCTTCGGAAGATATTGGTAATGCTGATCCTCGAGCTATGCAAGTCGCCCTAGCCGCTTGGGATTGTTACACTCGAATTGGCACCTATGAAGGTGAACGAGCGATTGCACAAGCGGTCATTTATTTAGCAATTTCTGCAAAAAGTAATGCGGTTTACACCGCTTTTAATGAAGCAAAAAAAGTTGCAAAAGAAGGCAAAGATTATGATGTGCCAGAGCATTTACGCAATGCTCCAACCAAGTTAATGAAATCGCTTGGTTATGGAGAAGAATATCGCTATGCTCACAATGAACCAGATGCTTATGCTGCTGGTGAAAATTATTTTCCACCTGAACTCAAAGACAGCCAATTTTACTTTCCAAGCGATCGTGGAATGGAAAAGCAAATTAAAGAAAAAATGGCGTGGCTGAAGGGATTGGACGAGCAGAGTGGACAGAAGCGTTATAAATAATATGAATATGACGGGCATTTACACTTAACTTATGGAAAAACTATGTTAGATATTCTTCTCCCTGCTTGGCTGGCAGGGCTTTTATTATCACTCATTACCGCACCTCTTGGGGCTTTTGTGGTATGGCGCAAAATGGCATATTTTGGTGATACCCTTTCACATTCCGCCTTGCTAGGCGTAGCACTCGGTATTTTTTTACATATCGATCCCTACATTGCGGTGATCGTAATGACTATTGTTCTTGCTTTACTATTAGTTTGGATAGAACATAAAACTAGCTATTCGGTTGATACTGTTTTAGGTATTATTGCTCATACAGCATTATCACTTGGCGTGATCACGATTGCTTTATTGGACAATGTACGGGTGGATTTAATGTCTTATCTGTTTGGTGATTTATTAGCAATTAGCTATGATGATATTGGGTTTATTGCTATTGGAGTGGTGGTTATTGCCACTGTTTTAGCCCTCTTTTGGAAAAAATTCCTATCAATTACCATTAGCCCTGAATTAGCCCAAATTGAAGGCTTAAATGTGGCTCGTTTGCGATTATTGTTGATGATTTTGACCGCTTTAACTATCGCTCTGAGTATGAAGTTCGTTGGGGCGCTAATAATAACTTCATTATTGATTATTCCGTCCGCGACGGCGCGTAGATTCGTACGCACACCAGAAACAATGGTTGCTATGGCGGTTGTATTTAGTATTCTTGCGGTCACTGGTGGATTATGGTTTTCTAGCTTGAAAGACACACCTGCAGGTCCCTCAGTGGTTGTCTGTTCAGGCGCAATTTTTGCCCTAAGTTTATGGCGAAAAGAGAAAATTTAATGGTTTAGATCAAAAAGCTCTAAAAATTTTTTTCTGCGCCTATTGAATTATTTTTATGAATTAAACAAAATGCACAACAATTATTTTAATATTTTAAAAAATGTAGGAACACATGTGTCAATTATTAGGAATGAATTGTAATACGCCGACAGATATTACATTTTCTTTTGAGGGGTTTCGCCGTAGAGCTGGTTTAGTTGATCATCATACAGATGGTTTTGGCATCGCTTTTTTTGAAGGTAAAGGTGTCCGTGTTTTTCGAGATAATCGCCCAGGTGCCTCATCGCCAATGGCAGACTTGATTAGCGAATATAAAATTAAATCGTACAATGTAATTTCGCATATTCGCAAAGCAACACGAGGTGACATAAATCTTGAAAATACTCACCCATTTATCCGTGAATTGTGGGGAGAAAATTGGGTTTTTGCCCATAATGGCACCGTTGAGGATGTCCATCCTTGTGAGGATTGTCATTATCAGCCGATTGGCACAACCGATTCTGAAGCGGTGTTTTGCTGTATTGTTTCTCGCTTAAAAGAAAAATATCCAAGACAACCTAGTGAAAAAGAAATCTTTGAAGCGGTAGTAGAAATTACGTCTGATATTGCCACTCACGGTGTGCTTAATTTTATCCTCTCCAATGGACATTGGATGATTGCTCGTTGTTCAACGAATCTTTATTACGTAACACGTAAAGCTCCATTTTGTAAGGCGTTACGTGATGATGATGTAGAAATTGATTTTAGCCAATATACTACGCCAAATGATAAAGTAACTATTATTGCCACTCAGCCATTAACTAAAAATGAGCATTGGGTAAAAATGAAAAATGGTGGCTATGCATTTTTTAAAGAGGGTGTGCTGTTAGAAGAAATTGAAGGGACATTGCCAGATAACCAATCTCACGTATAGCCAAAAAGCTGAAAGAGGAATCTTTCAGCTTTTTTAGTATAGATTAACTTAGCTTAGCTTTTCGATAGCCCAATCCAAACCTGATTGGAAGTCTTCAGTGAGATTTTGACGAAGTTGATTAAGTAGCTCAATCAAAGTGGACTTATTGCTATGGGTCAAATTGATATGTCCTACTTTACGTCCTGTTCGTACTTCTTTGCCATACCAATGCAGTTGTGAAAAAGGTACATTCAGCCATTCGTTGTGATGCTCAATACCAATCAAGTTTACCATTACGCTTGGCGCAATTTGTTTTAGCTCTGGGGTAGGTAAATCAAGTAATGCTCGCAAATGCAATTCGAATTGGCTGATTGAGCAACCTAGCTGTGTCCAGTGACCGCTATTGTGAACACGAGGGGCAAGTTCATTGACTAGCAATTTATCGCCTACTACAAAACATTCCATCGCCATTACACCAACATAGGATAAATCTTGCATAATTGTGCCAAGCATCTGTTCCGCTTGAGCTTGGAAAATCGCTTGTTTAGGCAAATTCACATCGCAAACTGAATAACGCAAAATACCGCTTTGTTGCAGATTATGTGTCACTGGGTAGAAGCGAGTTGAACCATCACGGAATCGTGCTCCCACGATAGAAATTTCGTCATCAAATGGGATGAATTTTTCTGCAATGATTTCGCTGAATAAATCATCAGTAATTTGTGCAATAGAATCTTGAGTTACGAGCCATTGACCTCGACCGTCATAACCACCAGTACGACGTTTCACTACCACTTTTTTGCCAATACGAGCAAAAATTTCCGCCCATTGTTCTGCTGAATTTACCTGTTGCCAAGGCGAGGTTGGAATAGCTAATTTATCTAGCAATGATTTTTGAGTAAAACGGTCAGCGGTCGTACCAAACACGTTAAGGTTCACAAAATTTTTGTGATTACCTAATAATTGGGTTAAAGGTGTATCTGCCCAACGCTCAATTTCAGCAGTGATAATGCTGTTTTCTTCAATATCAAATATTTCACCATCAAAAGGCAAAGGTTGCACACTAATGTCAAGTGGCGCCCCAGCATAACGCAACATTCTGCCAAGCTGGCCGTTGCCGAGCACATAAATTGGAGGGTAAATAGCACTTTTTTGCATAGTTAATTCTCTCTAAAAATAATCCGCTAATGGCTTTTCACGTTGCTGATTGAGCAACACTAGCAATTTTATGCGAGCTTTTTGCCCACTTAAACCTGTGGTAAAAATCACACCTTGCTGCTTGAGTTGCTTACCACCGCCCATATAGTCATACACATCTTGAGTCACACCGTGGAAGGCTCGAGAAACTAACACTACAGGAATGTTGGCATCAAGTAAGGCTTGTAAGCCTTGTAGTGATGATGGGGGTAAGTTACCTGCACCCAAGGCCTCAATTACCACACCATCACAACCGTGGTGGGCAAGTTGTTCTAGCAAAAAGTTATCCATTCCGGCGTAAGCCTTAACTAGCTGAATATTAGACTTGCTGATTTCTCGCACGGGGAATTTTTCATAAGCGGTTAATTGTTGAAAATACAACACTCGGTTTTTGGCAATTAATCCGCAAGGACCAAAAGTTGGCGTTTGGAATGTTGCCACATTGGTAGTATGGGTTTTGGTCACAAACTTGGCATTATGCACTTCATCATTCATTACCACCAGTACGCCTTTACCTCGACTTTCTTCGGAAAGAGCGACTAAAATGGCACTTTGTAAGTTAATTAAACCATCTGCGCCTAATTCATTGCTTGAGCGCATAGCGCCAGTAATGACTACAGGTACATTGACGTTTAGGGCTAAATCTAAGAAATATGCGGTTTCTTCCAAGGTATCAGTGCCATGTGTAATGACAATACCATCAAAATGCTCTTCATTCGCCGCTTTTTCGATACGTTGTTTAAGTAACAACCAGAGTTCCAAATTGATATGCGGAGAAGGCACATTTAAAATGGCTTCTTGGAAAAGTCCCGCAGGATGATTTAGCCGTTCTAGCGCATCAAGTAATGGGTTGTGAGTAGAGGGTGAAACCTTGCCATCGCAGCCTTCACTCATAGAAATGGTGCCACCTGTGTGCAGAATAAGTAATTTTTTCGACATTTTTGACCGCTTGTAGTGATTATTTTGCACGTGGATCGGGATTATCTAACACAGTTTGAGTTTGTGCTTGACGGAAGGCGTGTAGCTTTTGTGCTATTTCAGGATCAAATGCTGCTAAAATTTGTGCAGCTAATAAACCTGCATTGGCTGCACCAGCAGGACCAATCGCTAATGTACCCACTGGAACCCCTTTGGGCATTTGTACGATCGAATAAAGGCTGTCTACACCACTTAACATTGAGCTTTTTACAGGCACACCTAACACAGGCACAATCGTTTTAGCCGCAATCATTCCAGGAAGATGAGCCGCACCGCCAGCCCCAGCAATAATCACTTTGTAGCCATTTTGTTCGGCACTTTCAGCAAAAGAGAAGAGTTTATCAGGCGTACGGTGAGCTGACACCACTTCCACGTGATAAGGTAAATTGAATTGATCTAAAATTTGAGTGGCTTCTTGCATGGTTGCCCAGTCGCTTTTTGAACCCATTACAATCGCAATTTTAGGTTTTGACATTTGAAATCCTTGCATTCATTAAGTATAAAAAACGGGGAAATGATAGCATAAATAGCAAACGGTTGCTTTGCTTATTTGCTGAATATTAAGTGGTTAAAGATAACAAAAATTTTACAATTTTATATCAAAGACAAAATACTACCTTTTTTAGGGGGTTTTATGTTATTATTCCACTCCATATTTTTGAAAATTCATCGGAGATAAATAAATGACAAGTATAAGTAAACGAGCCGTTACCACCCTGTTTTCAAATAAAAACGACATTTATAGTCATCAAGTCCGAATTGTGCTAGCTGAAAAGGGTGTTCCATATGAACTTGAAAATGTAAGTCCCGATGCAGTTTCAGAAGATTTAATAGAAGTGAATCCTTATGGTTCAGTCCCAACTTTAGTGGATCGTGATTTAGTAGTGTATAACTCACGTATCATTATGGAATATCTTGATGAGCGTTTTCCTCATCCACCGCTATTACCCGTTTACCCTGTACAACGTGCCAAAAGTCGTTTAACGATGTTTCGTATTGAGCGAGATTGGTTCCGTTTGATGGATTTAGTTAATAAAGATCCTGAGTCGGATCTTGGTAGAAAAGCCTTAGTACGCTTACGTGAAGAAGTGATGGCTCTAGCGCCTGTTTTTGCGACTAAACCTTTTTTTATGAGTGATGAATTTGGCTTGAACGATTGTTATATTGCGCCACTTTTATGGCGAATGATAAATCTTGGTGTTGAATTTACAGGTAATTCAGCCAAACCAATTAAAGATTATATGAATCGTATTTTTCAACGAGATAGTTTCTTGCAATCAGTTGGCGGTGAAGCGCCGAAACATTTAATGGATGATAAAGACTAATGAAACCTTTGCGACCTTACGTTTATAATGCGTATTACAATTGGATTAGCGACAACAATAATACGCCCTATATTCTCGTAGATTGTGAATATCCTGATGTCGATGTGCCAGCGGAATATATCCGAGATGGCAAAATCATTTTAAATATTGCCCAACGTTCTATCGGACAATATGTAATGAATGATGAATACATCAGTTTTAATGCAAGATTTCAAGGAATGTTGCGAGATATTTATCTTCCGTTTGGTGCTATCGAAGCATTATATGCTCAAGAAACAGGTGATGGCATTATGTTCCAAGAGGAAGAGTATTACAGCCAAGAAAGCTATTTAGCGCGCAATAAAAAGACTAAAGAAGCTTCGCCAAAAGCAGTAAAGAAAAAAGCAGGATTGAAATTAGTTAAATAATATTGAACTACAAGCGGTTAGATTTTAGTAAAAATTTGCAAAAATCTAACCGCTTGTTTTTTATTCCTATTTTTTGCTATTTCCTGTACAATGATCGCCATTTATTTTGGATCTTAATTAAAACGCACTTATCGCTATGCAGAACGAATTGGCACAAACTATTCCTGAACTGATTAACTGGACAAAAGAGCGTGAATTTTCACTTTCTCTTCCAACTGACCGATTAGCCTTTTTGCTGGCGATTTCCCTTTATAATAATGAACAGATGGACGGCGAATTGCTGGAAAGCGATTTGGTTGATCTCTTCCGTCATGTTTCTCAATCTTTTGAACAAACCGAAGCAACCCTCGCGCAACGAGCCAATAATGCGATTAACGATTTAGTTAAGCAACATTTCCTAAACCGCTTTTCTAGCGAATTTACCGAAGGTTTATCCATTTATCGCGTTACACCGCTCGGTGTGGGCGTAGCGGATTATTACGTGCGTCAGCGCGAATTTTCTACTCTGCGCCTTTCTATTCAACTTTCGATTGTGGCTGATGAAATTCAACGTGCTTCTATGGCAGCGGAAGAAGGCGGAGATGAGCGCTTTTGGCGCAATAATGTGTTTGCTCCGCTAAAATATTCTGTAGCAGAAATTTTTGACAGCATCGATCTTTCCCAACGAATGATGGATGAAAATCAACACCAAATTCGTGAACGTATTGCCGAATTGCTTAGTCAAAACTGGCACGAAGCTATTATGAGTTGTGAACAGTTGTTAGATGAAACTTCTGGTAATTTACGTGAATTGCAAGACACGCTTAATGCCGCGGGCGACAAATTGCAAGCCCAATTATTGCGTATTCAAAGCTGCTTAATTGGACGAGATGATTTAGATTTTATCGATCAACTTATTATCAATCTGCAAAACAAACTGGATCGCATTATTAGCTGGGGACAACAGGCGATTGATCTTTGGATCGGCTACGATCGCCACGTGCATAAATTTATTCGTACTGCTATTGATATGGACAAAAACCGTGTCTTTGGGCAGCGTTTACGTCAATCGATTCAAGATTACTACAAATCACCTTGGTTGCTTTATACGGCAAAAGCGGACAGCCTACTTGATTTGCGTGATGACGAAGCAATGCTTAACGAAGCTGAAGCCGTGGGCGAATTGCCAAATGAACTTGAGTATGAATCGTTGTCAGATGTTCAAGAGCAGATTGTCGCGGTAATGCAAGCGCATCTTGCCCCATATCGTACACAAGGTAAACCAATGGATCTTGGTGCTATTCTACGCGAGCAATTGTCGATGTATCCACAATCTCGCCATTTTGATGTGGCGCGTATTATTGTCGATCAAGCAGTTAAACTTGGTATGGCAAGTCTAGATAGCCAAGCTGTTTACCCAGAATGGCAAGCGATTAACGACAAAGGTGCAGAAGTGCAAGCGAATGTGATTGACCAATATAGCAAGTAACAAGCGGTTGATTTTATAAGAAATTTTGCAAAATTAGAGAACACAAAATGACAGAAAATATCCAAGAGGTAATCTCGCCGAAATTAGCCATAGCGATTGCCAATCCTATTTTTCCAGAGCTAGATAGTCAATTGCGTGCAGGGCGTCATATCAATACGGAACAGCTTGATCAACACGCTTTTTTAATGGATTTTCAAGCCGAGTTGGAAAGTTTTTACCGTCGTTATCACGTTGAACTCATTCGGGCGCCTGAAGGCTTTTTCTACTTACGTCCGAAGGCTTCGACACTCATTGCCCGTTCAGTGATGTCAGAGATGGAAATGCTGGTTGGTAAAGTATTGTGTTATCTCTACCTAAGCCCAGAGCGATTGGCGCAGCAAGGCATTTTTAGTCAAGCAGATGTGTATGAAGAATTACTAAATCTTGCCGATACTGAAAAATTACTTAAAGCGGTTAATCCTCGTTCAACAGGTTCCGATTTGGATAAAGCCAAACTCGATGAAAAAGTAGGCGGTGCATTACGTCGCCTCGCGCGCATTGGCATAATCTCTCGAGTGGGGGAGCAAAATAGCAAAAAATTTGTGATTTCAGAATCGGTCTTCCGTTTTGGCGCAGATGTTCGTACTGGCGATGATCCACGTGAAGCTCAATTGCGGTTAATCCGTGATGGTGAAGCAACCACACCAGATCTGATAGCACAACAAGCGGTTGAATTTGACGAAAATCTTGCAAACGAAGAAATAGAAGACGATAGCGAAGAATAGCACTATGACACAGACTAACGAATTATTTGAACAAGAGTTGGAGTTGCAAAATGCAGAGGTTATTGCACCGCTTGCAACCCCACCTCAGCCACATACACACAGCGTAAAACGGGGCAAATTTCATTCTTTAACGCTAATTAACTGGAATGGTTTTTTTGCACGCACGTTTGACTTAGATGAATTGGTGACCACGCTTTCTGGCGGTAACGGGGCGGGGAAATCAACCACGATGGCAGGGTTTGTCACGGCGTTGATCCCCGATCTTACTCTTTTGAATTTCCGTAATACCACCGAAGCGGGTTCAACTTCAAGCAGTCGCGATCGTGGTTTATACGGTAAGCTCAAAGCGGGAGTCTGTTATGCTGCCTTGGAATCGTTTAACTCGCGTGGTCAGCGCGTGGTTACAGGCGTACGTTTGCAGCAAGTGGCAGGGCGAGATAAGAAAGTCGATATTCGTTCCTTCTCGTTACAGAATGTGGCATTAAATCAATCGATTATTAGCGTTTTAACTGAACAAGTCGGGGAAAAAGCGCGTGTCCTGCCGTTGGCAGAATTAAAGGATAAATTCGATGGCAGCGAGGTCATTTTTAAACAATATCACTCCATTACCGACTACCACGGCTTTATGTTTGACTTAGGCGTGATTCCTAAGCGTTTGCGTTCACCTTCAGATCGCAGCAAATTCTATAAATTGATTGAAGCCTCACTGTACGGCGGTATTTCAAGTGTGATCACTAAATCTTTGCGTGATTACTTGTTGCCTGAAAATTTAGGTGTGCGCCAAGCCTTCCAAGATATGGAATCGGCATTACGCGAAAACCGTATGACGCTGGAAGCGATCAAAGTCACCCAAGCTGATCGTGATATGTTTAAACGTTTGATTACTGAATCGACCAACTATGTGTCGGCAGATTATATGCGTAATGCCAACGAACGCCGAGGTAATGTACAAGCAGCTCTTGAACAACGTCAAATGTGGTATTCCTCAAAGTCACAGCTTGAATTAGAGCAAAAACGTTTGATCGAATTTAGCCGTGAAGTGGCAGATATTGCCGAAGCGGAACACGGTTTGGAAACCGAATATAATTCAGCGAACGATCACTTAAATTTAGTGATGAATGCGCTACGCCATCAAGAGAAAATTGGGCGCTACCAAGATGAAGTGGCAGAACTGAACGAGAAGTTAGAAGAGCAGCAAATGGCACTGGAAGAAGTGTCAGAAAATGTGGAAGAAGCACAAGTGCGTAGCGATGAAGCTGATGAACATGTGGAAGCCCTTCGTTCACAAATGGCGGATTATCAACAAGCATTAGATGCCCAGCAAACTCGAGCGTTGCAATATCAACAAGCGATCGCAGCGCTAGAAAAAGCCAAGCAACTTTGTGGCTTGCCAAACCTTGATTTGCACAATGTAGAAGATTATCACGCTGAATTTGAGGCACAAGCGGAAGATCTGACCGATAAGGTTTTCGATTTAGAGCAGCGTTTATCGGTTTCCGATATGGCGAAAACGCAGTTTGAAAAAGCCTATGAATTAGTTTGCAAAATTACTGGCGAAATCGAACGCTCGCAAGCGTGGGAGGAAGCGCGTCAGCTTTTGAATGCTTTCACTGAGCAAAAAATGCAAGCCGCACAAGCAGTCACTTTACGCCAAAAACTTGCAGATTTAGAACAACGTTTACATCAGCAACAAAATGCGGAACGTTTGCTAGCAGAATTTAAACAAAAAGCGCAAGCCAATATTGAAACCGCAGAAGAGCTGGAGGCTTATTTTGAAGAGCAGCAAGCTCGAGTTGAAGATTTAGAAGCGGATTTGTCTTCATTGGTCGAAGTGCGTTCAACGCAACGCCAACAACGTGAACAACTTAATCAGCAATATAATCAATTAGCTAAAAATGCGCCTGCTTGGCACACGGCGCAATCTGCCTTAGCTCGTCTAGAAGAACAGTGTGGCGAATCCTTTGATTCTAGCCAGTCTGTTATGCAGTTTATGCAAAATATGTTGAGCAAAGAGCGTGAGGCGACCTTATCCCGTGATGAATTAGCTCGTCATGAAGCCGAGTTAGATTTGCAAATCAGCAAATTAAGCCAGCCTGATGGTTCGGATGATGTGCGCTTAAACCAGCTTGCCGAACGTTTTGGTGGTGTGTTGCTATCTGAATTATATGATGATGTATCACTTGATGATGCGCCTTATTTTTCTGCCCTTTACGGTGAAGCTCGTCACGCTATCGTGGTGCGTGATTTAGAAGCAGTTAAAACCCAGCTGGAAAAATTAGAGGATTGTCCAGATGATCTTTATTTAATTGAAGGTGATCCTGCTTCATTTGATGATGCGGTATTCACTGCCGAAGAGTTGAATGATGGCGTGGTGGTGAAAGTGTCTGATCGCCAATGGCGTTATTCAAAATTCCCTGAAGTGCCATTATTTGGGCGTGCTGCTCGAGAAAAACGCTTAGAAACATTAAAAGCAGCGCATAATGAGACAGTTGAAAAACACGCAGAACGTGCTTTCGATGTACAAAAATGCCAACGTTTGCACCAACATTTAAGCCAATTTGTTGGAACGCATTTGAACTTAGCCTTCCAAGAAAATCCAGAAGAGCAAATGCAAGCGATTGTCGCCGAGCGTGTGGAAATTGAGCGCGAATTGAATCAATCAACGGGCAATGAACAGCAACTTCGTCATCAATTAGATGCGGCAAAAGCGCAATTGCAAATGTTGAATAAAATTCTACCGCTTGTCGAGTTGATTGCGGATGAAACCTTGGATGAGCGAGCGGAAGAATGTCGTGCACAATTAGATGAAGCGGAAGAAGATGAGCAGTTTGTGCGTCAATTTGGTAGCTATTTAACGCAATTAGAACCAATTGCCGTCGCCTTAAAATCAGATCCTGCTAAATTTGAACAGTTAGAAGCGGATTATGCCGCAAGTAAGCAGCTGCAAAAAGCAGTGCAACAGAAAGTCTTTGCATTATCGGATGTTATCCAGCGCCGTATGCATTTCAGTTACCAGGAAACCGTGGGAACGGAAGGTTCGGCATTAACTGAAAAACTGCGTTCACAGCTAGAAACTGCGCAGCGTGAGCGTGAGCAAGTACGTGAACAATTGCGCCAAGCTCAGACTCAATTTACCCAATATAATCAAGTATTAACTAGCTTACGTAGCTCTTATGAAGCTAAAAATCAAATGTTGCAAGAGCTTATTCGTGAGATTGATGATTTGGGCGTGCGGGGTGATACAGGGGCGGAAGAGCGAGCGAGAGCCAAACGTGATGAATTACAACAACGTTTGAGCCAACAACGTACTCGTAAAGGCTACTTAGATAAACAGTTAGGGACGATTGAAGCGGAAATTGATAATCTCAATCGCACACTTCGCAAAGCCGAGCGTGACTATAAAGCACAACGTGAGTTGGTGGTGCAAGCCAAAGCAAGTTGGTGTTTGGTGTTGAAACTCTCTCGCAATAGTGATGTAGAAAAACGTTTGAATCGCCGTGAATTGGCGTATCAATCCGCAGAAGAGTTGCGCTCAATTTCGGATAAAGCCCTTGGTGCATTACGTACTGCGGTGGCAGACAACGAATATTTGCGTGATAGTTTACGTGCTTCGGAAGATAGCCGTAAACCTGAAAATAAAGTCGCCTTCTTCATTGCGGTTTACCAACACTTACGCGAACGTATTCGCCAAGATATTATCAAAACTGACGATCCGATTGATGCGATTGAGCAGATGGAAATCGAGCTTTCTCGTCTAACTAACGAACTTACTAGCCGTGAGAAAAAATTGGCGATCAGTGCTGAATCGGTGGCGAACATTTTACGTAAAACGATTCAACGTGAGCAAAATCGAATCTTACAACTTAACCAAGGCTTGCAAAATATCGCCTTTGGTCAAGTGAAAGGCGTGCGTTTAGTGGTAAACATCCGTGAAACCCACGCTATGTTGCTCAACGCGTTAAGTCAAAAAGAGGAGCATAAAGATTTGTTTGATAGCCAAAAACTGAGTTTCTCCGAAGCTTTGGCAATGTTGTATAAACGTGTGAATCCGCATATTGATATGGGACAACGCACGCCACAAACCATCGGTGAAGAGTTATTGGATTATCGTAATTACCTCGATCTTGAAGTGGAAACTTATCGTGGTGCCGATGGCTGGATGCGGGCAGAAAGTAGTGCGCTTTCCACGGGTGAAGCAATTGGTACGGGGATGTCGATTCTCTTGATGGTAGTGCAAAGCTGGGAAGAGGAATCGCGCCGTATGCGTGCCAAAGATATTCTGCCAGCGCGTTTATTGTTTCTTGATGAAGCAGCTCGTTTGGATGCGACTTCCATCAATACACTATTTGAACTTTGCGAGCGCTTAGATATGCAGCTCTTAATTGCTGCTCCTGAGAATATCAGCCCAGAGCGTGGTACTACTTATAAGTTGGTGCGTAAGATCACCAATAATCAAGAGTACGTCCACGTAGTGGGATTGAAAGGATTTGGACAGGCTTAGCGCCCTAATACAAGCGGTTGAATTTTGCAAATTTTTTACAAAATTCAACCGCTTGCTACTGTTATAAAATGAAAATAGAACCCAATTTTTGGCAGACTAAGTCTCTGTTCGAGATGAATGAAGCAGAGTGGGAAGCCTTGTGCGATGGCTGTGGTAAATGTTGTTATCGCAAATATATTCGAGGACACGGCAAGCGGGAGAAATTATATTACACGCGTGTTGCCTGCAATTTGCTGGATGTTGAAACGGGCAAATGCACCAATTACCCGAATCGCTTTAAAATCGAAAAAGATTGTACTAAACTCACCAAGAAAAATTTGCCTGATTTTGGCTGGTTGCCGAAAACTTGTGCTTATCGCTTGTTGTATGAAGGCAAACCTCTGTTTGACTGGCACCCGCTGATTTCTAATGATCCACAAGCGCTGCAAAAAGCAGGAGTGCTGATTGCTGATGGCGTGCACGAGCAAGATGTGATTGATTGGTTTGAGTTTGTAATTGATGAAGAATAGGACAAGGAAAAGTTTATGTCTAAACATTTAACGGAACATCGTTTTATTGATTTTCCGATCCACGAAAGTGTGCTTGCAGCACTAGATAGTAAGGGTTTTGAGTTTTGTACGCCGATTCAGGCGAACACTTTGCCATTTACCTTACAAGGGCAAGATATGGCAGGACAGGCTCAAACGGGTACGGGCAAAACGATGGCGTTTTTAATTGCTACTTTTCATCATTTGCTGAG
The DNA here is from genome assembly GCA_041854605.1 of Actinobacillus sp. GTDB lineage: Bacteria > Pseudomonadota > Gammaproteobacteria > Enterobacterales > Pasteurellaceae > Haemophilus_A. The sequence goes on along the minus strand of JBHACP010000052.1, from coordinate 25,332 downwards.
TCAAGATATTGAAACTAATCCTAATCAACCTCGTGCTATTATTATGGCACCAACCCGTGAGCTTGCGGTACAAATTGCTTCGGATGCAGAATTACTGGTAAAACACACGGGCTTAAAAATCGCTTTGGCTTATGGTGGTGATGGCTATGATAAACAAGTGGCTGAAATTGAAAAAGGTGTCGATATTCTCGTTGGCACTACTGGACGAATTATAGACTATGTAAAACAAGGCATTATTGATTTGAATAGGGTACAAGTGGTAGTGCTGGATGAGGCGGATCGAATGTTCGATCTTGGTTTCATTAAAGATATTCGCTACTTAATGCGTAAATGTCCAATCCCACAAAAGCGTTTGACAATGTTGTTCTCAGCAACTCTTTCCCCTCGTGTGCGAGAGCTTGCCTATGAGGATATGAATGATGCCAAATATGTGGAAGTGGAGCCGTTACAAAAAACAGGACACCGCATTAAAGAAGAGTTGTTCTATCCATCTAACCAAGACAAAATGGCGTTATTGCTGACCTTATTAGAAGAGGAGTGGCCAGATCGCTGTATGGTCTTTGCTAATACCAAGCATAAATGTGAAGAAATTTGGCAATATTTGCAAGCAGATGGACACCGTGTTGGTTTGCTAACAGGAGATATTCCGCAGAAAAAACGCTTAGCATTGCTTGATAACTTTACCAAAGGCAATCTAGATATTTTAGTGGCAACTGATGTTGCTGCTCGTGGCTTACATATTGCGGATGTTACTCACGTTTTCAACTATGATTTGCCTGATGACCGTGAAGATTATGTTCATCGAATAGGGCGTACAGGGCGAGCAGGTGAGAGTGGCATTTCGATTAGCTTTGCTTGTGAGCGCTATGCGGTTAATTTGCCAGCGATCGAAGAATATATTGGGCATCAGATTCCTGTTACTCAATATGATGCGAGTTCCTTATTGGCATTACCAAATATTCAGCGCCCAAGAAGTGCTAAGCCTAAATCTAATTTTAAACGTAAATTTTAATAATTAGCGACAAACGAAGAGAGTATCTATGACACATTATCCTTTCGCCCAAACCCATAATGGGCAAGTGATTTCACTTACCGCCAAAATGGCAAATCGTCACGGTTTAATTGCCGGTGCAACGGGAACGGGTAAAACTGTAACTTTACGCAAATTGGCAGAAACATTTTCTGACGCTGGTGTGCCAGTGTTTTTAGCGGATGTAAAAGGCGATCTTTCTGGACTATCGCAAGCGGGTAATTTTTCAGGAAAAATTGCAGAGCGTATAGAACAGTTTGGTTTGGGGGGGGAGTCTTATTTAGCAAGTTATCCTGTTTCTTATTGGGATGTATTTGGTGAAACGGGGATCCCACTTCGTACAACCATTTCAGAAATGGGACCGATGTTGCTTTCGCGCTTATTAAATTTGAACGACACTCAAGAAGGTTTATTGAATCTTGTCTTCCGAGTGGCGGATGATCAGGGCCTATTATTGATCGATTTGAAGGATCTACGCGCATTACTCAAATTTGTAGGTGAAAATGCCAAACAGTTTCAAATGGAGTATGGTAATGTTTCTGCGGCTTCAGTGGGGGCAATTCAGCGGGCATTATTAGCATTGGAGAATCAAGGTGCAGAAAATTTGTTTGGTGAACCTGCATTAGATTTACACGATTGGCTACAAACTCGTAATGGCAAAGGCGTCATTAACATTTTAAATTCTGAAAAGCTCATCAATTCGCCTAGTCTATATGGGGCGTTCTTGTTATGGTTTATGGCGGAATTGTTTGAAAATTTACCTGAAGTTGGGGATCCTGAAAAACCGAAATTTGTGATGTTCTTTGATGAAGCTCACTTGTTATTTAATGATGCGCCTAATATTTTGGTAGAGAAAATTGAGCAGGTGGTGCGCTTGATTCGTTCAAAAGGCGTAGGTGTTTATTTTGTGACGCAAAATCCTCTGGATTTGCCTGATACGATTTTAGGTCAGCTTGGTAATCGCGTGCAACACGCTTTACGCGCATTCACGCCTCGCGATCAAAAAGCGGTCAAATCAGCTGCTGAAACCTTCCGCGCCAATAAAGACGTAAATGTAGTAGAAGCTATTACATCATTAGGTGTAGGGGAAGCGTTAATTTCAGTGTTAGATGAAAAAGGAATGCCAACGCCAGTTGAAATTGCTTATGTGCATCCGCCAAGAAGCCAACTTGCGCCGTTGCCAGAGAATGAACGCTTAGCGTTGGTGAAACAAGATGATCTGTATCCGCACTATAGTGCTTATGTAGATAACGTTTCAGCCTTTGAAAAGTTAAATGAACAAGCTAAGCAACTGGAAGTACAGCAACAGGCGGAAAAAGAGGAAGAGAATAGCTTTCTTGGTGGCTTGATGGGCTCCATTTTTGGCACGAAGAAAAAGAGCGAACAATCTGTAACTGAGCAGTTAGTGAGCGGTGTTGCTAAACAAGTTGGACGAAATCTACGTAACCAAGTGACCAAGCAAATTATGCGTGGCATCTTAGGCGCAATAACTAAGAAATAAGATAAATAAGAAATGATGCCTCATACGGGAGTATGGGGCTTTTTTGTGTACATATTTTATATTTAGCACGAGGTCAATAAGAATCTTTACAAAAAATGTGATCTAGCTCACAACTTCAGCATTTTTTTCTATATTTTCAGTAATTTAGTGCTAAGATACAAATACACTTAATAATTAAATGGAGTTAGGAGAGCAAGATGAAGCCTTTTGATTATACAGAACAAGATTTAGCATTGATACCGCAATTATCACAGGGTTATTGCAGAGATCCATTTAGTTATTTGGGGATTCATGAAACTCCGACTGGAGTGATTATTCGTACTTTTCAGCCGAATGCGAAACGAGTACAAATTATTGATGATAACAACCAAATTATAGCGGATTCAATCCGAATTGCAGATAGCGGCATTTTTATAGCAGCGATAGAAGGTAAAAAAATTGATTTTTCTTACCGCTTGCGTATCACGTTTCCACTTGGTGATGTAGATCAAGAAGATCCTTATCGTTTCAAATCTTTCTTTTCAGATCTTGATATTTGGTTGCTGGCTGAAGGTTCACATTTACGCCCTTATGAAAAATTAGGCGCACATTTTGCTGAACAAAAGGGGGTAAAAGGTGTTCATTTCAGTCTTTGGGCGCCGAATGCAAGACGTGTTTCTGTGGTAGGAGATTTCAACCATTGGGATGGTCGAGTGCATTCTATGCGTTATCACGCAAGCGCTGGCATTTGGGATATTTTCATTCCAAAAGTTACAGAAGGGGCACTTTATAAATTTGAGATTTTAGACAGCAACGGCGCATTGCGCTTGAAATCAGACCCTTATGCGTTTTTCTCGCAATTCCGTCCAGATACTGCTTCTGTAGTAACAGGGTTACCTGAAAAAATGGATGTGAGTGAAAAACTTCGTCACGCCAATGATGTTGATCAACCTATTTCTGTGTATGAAGTTCACCTTGGTTCTTGGCGACGTAATCTTGAAAATAACTACTGGCTCAACTATGAAGAGCTTGCAAATGAACTCATTCCGTATGTTAAAGATGTTGGTTTCACACACATTGAATTATTACCTATCACTGAATATCCATTTGATGGTTCTTGGGGGTATCAACCCACAGGACTGTATTCTCCAACTAGCCGTTTTGGTAATCCAGAAGGATTGCGTCATTTTATCCGTAAAGCACACGAAGCGGGCATTTGTGTAATTTTAGACTGGGTAGTAGGACACTTCCCAACCGATTCACATGGCTTAGAGACCTTTGATGGCTCACACCTTTATGAACATCAAGATCCACGTGAAGGTTATCACCAAGACTGGAATACGTTGATTTTCAACTATGGTCGTCACGAGGTATTTAATTATCTTTCAGGTAATGCTTTGTACTGGACAGAGCGTTTCGGTATTGATGGTTTGCGCGTGGATGCTGTATCTTCAATGATTTATCGTGATTATTCACGCAAAGATGGTGAATGGATCCCGAACAAATATGGTGGACGTGAAAATTTAGAAGCTCTTGATTTCTTACGCAGAACCAACCAAATGTTAGCAAAAGAGGGGAATGGCGCAGTAGCGATTGCGGAAGAATCCACTTCTTTTGGCGGGATTACACACGATCCTGAACACCATGGCATTGGTTTTAGCTATAAATGGAATATGGGTTGGATGAATGACACTTTACGTTATATGTCACTTGATCCAATCTATCGACAGTACCACCATGATTGGATGACTTTCGGTATGGTGTATCAATACAGCGAAAAATTCATTCTGCCGCTTTCACACGATGAAGTGGTACATGGCAAATGTTCAATCTTAGGCAAAATGCCAGGGGATTGTTGGCAAAAATTTGCTAACTTGCGTGCGTACTACGGTTATATGTGGGGCTATCCAGGTAAAAAACTCTTATTTATGGGTAGCGAATTTGGACAAGGAAGAGAATGGAACTACAATGAAAGTTTAGACTGGTATTTGCTTGGCGAAGAAGGTGGAAATTGGCATAAAGGTGTGCTTGCTTGGGTTAAAGATCTCAACCAAGTTTATAAAAAATATCCTGCCTTGTATCAATTAGATCAAGATCCAGCAGGTTTTGAATGGCTTGTGGTGGACGATAACCGAAATTCCGTCTTTGCTTTTGAACGTAAAGCAAAAGATGGCTCGAGTGTGATTGTAGTAAGTAATTTTACCCCTGTTGTGCGCAACAATTATCGTATTGGTGTTCACCAAGAGGGAGTTTATAAAGAAATCCTTAACTCTGACGCTGCTCGTTATGAGGGTAGTAATGTGAGTAATGGCGAAATTACTAGTGAAGCGATTGAATTTCACGGCAAAGCGCATTCAATTGAATTAACACTCCCACCGCTTGGTACTATTTTCCTTGTTAGAGGGGCGAAAGTAGCAATGGCTAGAGCGGAAAAAAAGCCACAAGAAACTAAACAAGCGGTTAAAAAAGTAGGAAAAACTGCAAAAAAAGGTAAAAAACGCAAATAAAAGTATAATTTCCCTCCCCTGAAGGAGAGAGGAAAATAGCGTTAAGTTACTTGGTAGTAAGAAGAATAAAAAATGAAAACACTAAAAGGTTCTCCTCAACCACTAGGAGCAACTATTACTAAAAAAGGCACAAATTTTGCCATTTGGTCAAAAAATGCAACGGCTATTACCCTCTGTTTGTTTGATGAAAATGGTGTTGAAAGCCAATTTTCAATGGAAAGAACAGACGACGTGTTTCATCTTGAAGTTGAGCGAGTTGGCGAAGGGCAACGTTATGGCTTTCGAGTAAGCGGAAATACAAATAGCCAAACTGGCGCATTTTTCAATCCGAAAAAATTGCTGCTAGATCCTTATGCAAGAAAGATAGATGGTAAACCCATTGCACGCAATGATAAAGAACTAGAGCCTTATCAATGGGATAGTGTTTTCGATAATGGAAAATTTGCGCCCAAATCAGTGGTTGTAGGTATAAATAAATTTGATTGGTCAGATAACAAACGACCGCATTATACGTGGGCAGAATCGATTATTTATGAAGCGCACGTAAAGGGATTCTCGAAACTTAATAAGCAAATTCCTAAACCTTTAAGAGGAACTTACGCAGGTTTAGCCCATGAAAATTCAATTAAATATCTCAAAAAATTAGGCATTACTGCCATTGAATTGCAGCCTGTGTACTATATGGCAGATGAAGTTCATTTGCAGCGTATGGGGTTAACGAATTATTGGGGATATAGTGTTTTAGGGCATTTTGCTGTTGAACCACATTTAGCAGTAAACAAATCTGATCCTATTACTGAATTTAAAATGATGGTAGATGCCTTGCATAAAGCAGGCATTGAAGTGATTTTGGATGTGGTTTATAACCATACCGTTGAAGGAGGCAAGGGCGACTTAACTTTATGCCAACGCGGTATAGATAACCAAAGTTACTATTGGCTAGATGGTCGTGCCGATTATTACAATTGGACGGGCTGTGGTAATGCTTTAAATTTAAGCCATCCGAATGTTTGCCAGTGGGCAATAGATAGTCTTGCCTACTGGGTAGAAGAGTTTCATATTGATGGTTTCCGCTTTGATTTGGCGACAACGACAGGCAGAAAACCTGAGTTTTCACATGATACCGCCTTCTTACAAACAATCAGAAAAGATAAAAGATTTGCAAATATCAAGTTCATCGCAGAGCCGTGGGATATTGGTTTTGATGGCTATCAAGTTGGGCATTTTCCTCAAGAATTTGCCGAATGGAATGATAAATATCGCTTAACAATGCGAGATTTCTTCTGCAATGAAAGTGGTCGATTAGATGATTTTGCTAGACGTTTAGCAGGCAGTGATGATTTATATTGGCAATATTCGCCTTCAAAAAGTATTAACTATTTTGCCTCACACGATGGTTTCTGCTTGCAGGATCTCGTTAGCTATAACCATAAACACAATGAAGCAAATGGTGAGCAAAATAGAGATGGCGAATACCATAATCTCAGTAATAATCACGGCGTAGAAGGTGAAACGGATAATGAATTTGTAAATTTATTACGAAATCAGACCGCTTGTAGTTTGTTGGCTGCGTTGTTTTTATCTAATGGTGTACCGATGTTGAGAATGGGAGATGAACTCGGTCACTCTCAACAAGGGAATAACAATGCCTATTGCCAAGACAATAAAATGACGTGGATCAATTGGCAAAATATTGACCAAGAACGATTACGTTATGTGAAAAAATTGATTGATTTACGTAAAAAAATTCCATTATTGAGTCATCAAAGTCACTGGTGGACTGAAAATGATGTGGAGTGGTTAAGCATAAACGGCTATCCAATGCAAAAGGAAGAGTGGTTGGATACGCATAGTAAAGCACTACAAATTTTACTCCAAGATCATTGGTTGATCTTGATAAATGGCAAAAAGGCCACGCAAAAATTTATACCACCGAAAGGAAAGTGGCATATTTACACAGGTAGAACAGTATCAACATTGTATGTTGAAAAGGATCAGCTTTATTTGCAATTAGAGCAGATGGGGATATGCGTTCTTCAACGCAAGTAAACACAACAACTTTTATAGCAGGAGAGTCTTTATGCTTAATCAAGAAAAAACAGAACATGTTAAATTTAGTAAAGATGTTACTAATGAAACATTAGTCTTAATTTTAGCAGGTGGTCGTGGTTCACGCCTTTATGAATTAACCGATCGTCGCGCCAAACCTGCGGTGTATTTTGGCGGAAGCCGCCGTATTATTGACTTTGCACTCTCAAACTGCATCAATTCAAACTTACTTAAAGTCGGTGTAATTACGCAATATGCGGCGCATTCATTACTCCGTCATTTACAGCGTGGGTGGTCTTTCTTACCTTATGAGCGTAATCAATATATTGATATGTTGCCAGCGCGTCAGCAATTAGACGAAAGCACGTGGTATCGTGGTACAGCCGATGCAGTTTATCAAAATATGGCAATGATGAAGTCGCATTATCGTCCAAAATATGTCGTTATTCTAGCTGGTGATCATATCTATAAAATGGATTACAACCAGATGCTGCGTGACCACGTAGACAGTGGTGCAAAATGTACCGTAGGTTGTATTGAAGTACCTCGCGAACAAGCGGTTGAATTTGGTGTAATGGCAGTAAACGAAAAATTAAAAGTCAAAGAGTTCGTTGAAAAACCAGCCAATCCGCCATCAATTCCTGGCAAACCAGATGCTTCATTAGCGTCAATGGGGATTTATGTTTTTGATGCAGACTATCTCTATGAAATGCTTGAAAATGAAGCCTCAACACCTGGGACTTCACACGACTTTGGTAAAGATATTATTCCAAAAGCAGTAGAGCAAGGTGTATTATATGCCCACCCATTTGAACGCTCTTGCAAAGGTCGTAATGCAAATGGCTCAATTTACTGGCGTGATGTAGGGACAATTGATAGTTATTGGGCAGCACATATGGATCTTGTTTCTGAAACACCAGAACTTGATTTATATGATGACTCTTGGCCAATTCACGGTCGTCCGCAACAAACGGCTCCTGCTCGTTTCTTCTACAACAAAGCACGTGCAAGAACCTTAGATAACTCTTTGATCGCGGGTGGTTGCGTAGTGACTAATGCAGAAATTAGTAACTCTGTGCTATTCAGCCGTGTACATGTGAATGGTGAATCCGTGATTGAAGAAAGTGTAATTTTACCGCAAGTTACAGTGGGTAAAAATTGCGTGATTAAACGAGCAGTCATTGACCGTCATTGTGTAATTCCAGATGGTGTGGAAATTGGTGTAAATCCAGAAGCAGACGCAAAACGTTTCCGAGTGAGTAAAGGAGGTATTGTGCTAGTTACCCAAAAAATGTTAGATGTATTGAAAGGTATCGATCCTAGCGTTAAAATTCATCACACCATATAATTTGTAAAACTAGAGTAGGAACGGACGATGGACGTTCCTACTACAAGCGGTGAAAAATGCGATTTTTTTTACAAATTTAAGCATAGGTGCATACCAGGCGCCTCTACTTTTAAACACAACATTCAAAATTGAACGGAAAGAATAATGAAAATTTTACATATTTGTTCAGAGATGTATCCGCTGATTAAAACAGGTGGTTTAGCAGACGTAATGGGTGCACTTCCATATGCACAACAACAAATTGGCAACGATGTACGGGTGCTAATTCCTTATTATCCGAAAGTTGCATCGCAACTAGGCGAGACGACCGAAGTAGTAACTGTGCATACTTTTGCAGGTCATATAATAGTTCGCTTTGCAGAATTTAATGGCTTAGGTGTCTATGTGATTGATGCCCCACATCTTTTTGCCCGAGAAGGTAACCCTTATCACGATGCCAATTATCACGATTATATCGACAACTACAAACGTTTTGCGTTGTTAGGTCTTGTCGGGGCACAGTTGGCTGAAGGATTAGACCAATGGTGGGGTAGGGTAGATGTGTTACACGCCCACGACTGGCAAGCTGGCTTAGCCTGTGCTTATCTAAAAAGTTGGAACAGTTCAGTAAAAAGCGTATTCACGATTCATAATATAGCTTATGTAGGGCGTTTCAATGCTCACCATTTATTTGAACTTGGGTTGCCATCCAATTTCTTCCATACAGAAGGATTAGAGTTCTACGGTGAAATTTCTTATCTTAAAGCAGGGTTATACTATGCCAATCACGTAACTACCGTTAGCCCAACCTATGCACGTGAAATTACCGAAGAAATTGCAGGGGCGGGAATGCACGGCTTATTGCAAACTCGCAATGCACACGGCAGCTTAACAGGTGTGTTAAATGGAGTAGATGAGCAGGTTTGGAATCCTGATACCGATACAGAAATTTTTGCCAATTATCGTGCAAATTATATGCCAGGTAAAGGTAAGAACAAGGCAGAACTGCAAAGACTCTTCCACTTGCCTGAAAACAAAGATGCGATGTTAATGGTGATGGTGACGCGCTTAACTGAACAAAAAGGTGCCGATTTCTTGTTAGATAAAATCGATCAAATAATGCAAGAAAATGTTCAATTGGTTGTACTTGGTAGCGGTTCCCCTGATTTAGAGTGGCGTTTACAGAATGCTCGTGATCGTTATCCTGATAAAATTGGCGTGTATATTGGCTATAGTGAGCCACTTTCTCACCAGCTTATTGCAGGTGGTGATGTAATTCTAGTACCAAGTCGCTTTGAACCTTGTGGTTTAACACAGCTTTATGGGTTAAAATATGGTACACTTCCGATTGTTCGTTCAACAGGTGGCTTAGCGGACACAGTAGTCGATAGTCATAAAGAAACGATTGCCGATCGCACAGCAACAGGTTTTGTGTTCGATTATCCATCAGCAGAGAGTTTCTATGAAGCATTCAAACGAGCAGTTAATCTGTGGGATAAACAAAAACTTTGGAATAGCGTTCGTCAAAACGCCTTAGCCCAAGATTTTAGCTGGGCAAGAGCAGCGAATGGCTATCAGGAAATTTATAATAAAATAGTGTAATTTAAACTCATATTGGCATAAGTATTTTCTCTTATGCCATTTGTTATTTTAAAGATTAGGATAAAAGTGGGTCTGAAATTGTAAAAAAATGACTAATTTGACCGCTTATAATTAGTTTTTTCATTTTATTTCTATTTAGGAGTAACCTATGGGCATGAAGTTAAGTCCAAATAACATTCAAAACGTAAAAAATGCCATTTTATATAAAATGGTATTTGCATTAGGTGTAGAACCTCGTGAGGCAAGTAAGCGTAACTGGCTTAATGCTGCTTTACGTGTTGTTCGTGATTTATCAACTGAGAACTGGCTACAAACTCGTCGTAGCCAAGTGGAACATGGTAGCCGTCGAGTTTATTACCTTTCAATGGAATTCTTGATGGGACGTACTTTCTCTAATGCTATGATTTCAGAAGGTATGTATGAATTGATTGATGCAGCATTAAAAGAGCTTGGTCAAAATTTAGAAGATATTATTGATGAAGAGGGCGATCCAGGTTTAGGTAACGGTGGTTTAGGTCGTTTAGCGGCTTGCTATATGGATAGCCTTGCAGCAATGAAAATCCCTGCAATTGGTTATGGTATTCAATATGAATACGGTATGTTCCGCCAAGAAATTCACAATGGCGAGCAGGTAGAACAACCAGATCAATGGCTAGAGAATGAGTTTGTGTGGCCTTATCTACGTTCATCAAAGCGTTTTCCGATCCGTTTTGGTGGTAGAACGTGGCACGAAGGTTCAAAAGCCATATGGCAGCCAGAAGAAGAAATCATCGCTCAAGCACACGATCAGCTAATTCCAGGTTACGAAACCACCTCGACCAATAGCTTACGTCTATGGTCGGCGCACGCTTCAGGCAAAGGTTTCGGCTTAGCAGAGTTTAACCGTGGTGATTACTTCTCAGCGATGAGCCAACAAAATAGCTCTGAAAACGTATCACGAGTGCTTTATCCAGATGACTCAACTTACAATGGTCGCGAATTACGTTTACGTCAAGAGTATTTCCTCTGTTCTGCGTCGGTACAAGATATTATTCGTCGCCACGAAACGGAGTTTGGTTCTTGTGATAACCTAGAAGAAAAAGTAGCCATCCACTTAAATGATACCCACCCAACTCTTGCTGTACCTGAATTGATGCGTATTTTTATCGATGAAAAAGGCTATAGTTGGGAAACAGCTTGGGAAAAAACACAAAAAATCTTCTTCTACACTAATCACACATTGATGAGCGAAGCACTTGAAACTTGGCCGTTGGAAATGGTTGGGCGCATCTTACCTCGCCACTTAGAAATCATTTTCCAAATCAATGAAGCGTTCTTAAATAGCGTACGTGAGCAATTCCCAAATGATGAAGAATTGATTCAACGTGTATCATTGATTCAAGAAGGGCAAGAACGTCGTGTACGTATGGCGTGGCTTGCAGTAGTCGCATCAAGCAAAGTTAATGGCGTGGCGAAAATTCACTCTGATTTAATGGTAGATTCAATTTTTGCTGATTTTGCAAAAATCTTCCCGAATCGTTTTACGAACGTAACCAATGGCGTCACTCCTCGTCGTTGGATTAAAATTGCCAACCCAGGCTTAGCCAATATATTAGATAGATATATCGGTAAGAACTGGTTAACGGATTTGAGTGAGTTAGATAAATTCAACGTATTTGCCGATGATGCCAAAGTGCAAGAAGAAATTGCAGCGGTAAAAGTGGAAAACAAACGTAAACTTGCGAAATACGTAGAAGAAACGCAAGGAATTAAGTTAAATCCTGAAGCGATTTTTGACGTACAAGTTAAACGTATCCACAAATATAAACGCCAGCAGCTTAACGTATTACACATTATTACGCTTTACAATCGCATTTTGAAAAATCCAACCGCCGATTGGACACCTCGTGTATTCTTCTTTGCAGGTAAAGCTGCTAGTGCATATTATGCAGCGAAAAAAGTTATCCGTTTAATTAATGATGTTGCGAATGTAGTGAATAACGATCCTCGTATTAACGACTTGATCAAAGTGGTATTCTTACCAAACTACAGCGTATCATTGGCACAAATGATTATCCCAGCAGCAGATGTATCTGAACAAATTTCATTGGCAGGTACAGAGGCTTCAGGTACATCAAATATGAAATTTGCCCTTAATGGTGCATTAACGATTGGTACATTGGATGGTGCGAATGTAGAAATTCTTGACCGCGTTGGAAAAGAGAATATCTTCATCTTCGGTAACGAAGTGGAGCAGGTGGAAGAGCTTCGTCGTAATGGTTATTCACCATATCACTATTTTGAAAAAGATGGTGAATTGAATGAAGCAATCAGCCAGATTCTTAACGGCAAATTCTCGCCAGAAGATCCGTATCGCTATCAAGATTTAATCTTGAGCTCGGGTGACTACTACCAAGCTTGTGCGGATTACCGTGCATATGTAGAAGCGCAAGAGAAAGTAGTCGCAGCATTCCGCAATAAGAAAGCATGGACTCGTTCAGCAATCATCAATATTGCGAATATGGGTTACTTCTCATCAGACCGTTCGGTATTAGATTACGCCAACAACATTTGGAATATCAAACCGATGACAGAAAAAGAGCTTAAAGATAATTCCGAGCAAGATATTTTAGAAAGCTCAAGCAAATTACTTGTGATTAAGTAATTTTTAGCAAGAAATAGACCGCTTGTAATTGCTGTTACAAGCGGTCTATTTTTATGAGAAATTTACCAATTAAATGATACCTTGCTCTTCTAATTTACCTAGGAAATAAGGCATTTGTACACGCCACCAAGGCCAGTCGTGATCGACATCATTACCCCAAAAGTCAAACCATCCTTGGATACCTTTATCATTGAAAATGTGTTGCAAGCGAGCGGTATCACGAATGTGATCCGCTTCCCACGCACCTTGACCAACCGCTACAAGGTAGTGGTTTTGGCGGTAACGATCTAAGAACCAGTTATCGTATTGGTTAGCTAGATAATCAATCGGTGAGTTGTAATAGACTTCGTGCGTGAAATCTTGGGTGAAGAAGCGAGCATCATAGACACCACTTAGGGCGATTGCTGTATCAAACAGGTCAGGGTGTTTCAATGCGAAGTTAATCGTATGGAATGCGCCCATACTACAACCTGTCGCAATCATTGTGCCATTCCAATGTGATTCGTGACGAATTAATGGCACTAGTTCGTGAATGATGTAGCGATCATAAGCATTATGTGCTAATGCCATATCGTGTCCATTTTTCCATTTTGCCAACCAAGATTCATTATCGTATGAATCTGGCGTATAAAATTTGACTAAGCCACGATCGATAAATGAACGGCAAGCCTCAATCATACCAAAGTTGCCATATTCATTTTGATTCCCTCCTGATGAGGGGAATACAATCACTGGTTTACCAGCGTGACCATACACATTAAAGTGCATTTCACGACCTAGTTCACCGCTCCAATGACTTCTTCTTTCAAAGTGCATATATTTTTCCTATTGTCTTTTGTAGGGACAGGTTCTGCTCCTGTCCGAAGATATATGGGCGGAAGAACCCGCCACTGCAATTATTGTTTTGCTTGTGCAAATCCCGTAATTTCTCGGATCTGTTCTATGGTTTCGGCTCGCGCCAAAATACCGTGTTCGCCCATTACTTTCGCGAAAACACCAGGCACTGATTGTACGCTGATGATATTGCCTGCATATTTTTGGCAAACCTCTTCAATGCTGTGAGCGTAGTTTTTATTTGCTTTACGCGAAATATAAACGACGTTCCAAGGGTGTTGAATATCGGTGTAGAATTTGTTTTCAGTGACGATATTGGCATATTCACGGAACACATCGAAATCATTCGCATAGTTCCACATATCAATGGTTAAGCCACCTGGTGGGCGGCAGTTGATTTCAAGTGGCATTAGCTCACCTGTTGCCTTCACACGGAAATATTCAAAGTGGAAAAAACGTTCACGCACACCAAAGGCATCGACGCATTTTTTACCTAGATCGATTAAATCTTGCTTAATTTCACGCGGCACATAGTAGAACATATCATTATCTTGCTCTACCGTGTCTAATACCACTTCGGAATATTCAAGGCTTGAATAGAACACAATGTTGCCATCGTGGTCGGTTAAACCATCGAAAGTCACGATGTCGCCTTCGATAAATTCTTCCATAATATATTCCACATACGGATTTTGCACTTTGAAGAAATCTTCAAGCTGTTCAGCATTGCGCACTTTGTAAGTATCTGAAGCGCCGACCCCTGAATTTGGTTTGATGATCACTGGGAATTTGAGCTCTTTGGCTAATTTTCGTGCATCTTCATCATCGTTAAATACACGTCCATTGGCGACTTTTAAACTTGCTTGGCGGAATACCTCTTTCATTTGTGCTTTGGTTTTTATGGCTAACATATCGTCATTTTTATAGCCAAACACATTGAAATCGGTGCGTAATTTAGCATCAAGTTCTAGCCAATATTCATTGTGTGACTCAATGCGATCAATACGTCCGTATTTGTGTGCAAAATAAGCTACTGCACGGTAAACCTGCTCGTAATCTTCCATATTATCGACACGATAATATTCAGTTAAATGCGCTTTTAAATTATCACTTAAAAGCTCATAAGGGGTATCAGCGATACCAAGTGTGTTGATGCCTTTTTCTCTCATTCGCACGGCAAAGGTTTCAAAGTTTGTCGGGAAATGCGGAGAAATCATCACAAAATTTAATGGTCTTGACATTGTGTTGCTCCTGTTTATATAGAACAAGGTGATTTTAAGCGAGAATACTCAATAAAAGCAAACGATTAGCGCTGTTTTGTCAGTTTATTTTTCTATGCTATGCTTAATATCAAATTAAATGAGGTAAATATGAATTTGGATTATTATTTTTTAAAGATGGAAGAGCACTTTTTGCAGGTTCCATATTATAACAAGCATCGCCGTATTCGAGTGCTATTGCCAAAAGATTACTATCAAGAAGATTGGCTTGATTATCCCGTGTTGTATATGCACGATGGACAAAATATTTTTTACAGCAAAGAATCCTATTCAGGGCATTCGTGGAAAATTATTCCAACTATCAAAAATCACACGGAATTTCCGAAATTAATTGTTGTAGGCATTGATAATGCAGGTGTCGATCGTCTTGATGAATATGGACCGTGGCAAACCGATACAGGGGTAGGTAATTTGAGCACTGCAGGCGGTAAAGGCTTTGATTACGGCAAATGGGTAGTGGAAACGGTGAAACCGTTTATCGATCACAAATATCGCACCAAAGCTAGCCGCGAATATACGCTGTTAGCGGGCAGTTCAATGGGCGGTATTATTACTGCCTATATGGGAGCGGCTTACCCAAATGTGTTTGGACATTTGGGTGTGTTCTCACTGGCTTCGTGGTTTAGTGAAGCAGCCTTCTTGCACTTTATCCACCATCATCCATTAAACCGTGATAGCAAAGTGTTTATTCAAGTGGGAACCAATGAAGGAGACGAAGTCGATTCGCACTTTATTAGCAATATGAACCAAGCCTATATTGATAGCACCTTGCGTTATTATCAAGCCTTGCTGAGAAAAGGGCATCCACTGGATAACATTCGCCTCAAAATTATGGCGAATGAAATTCACCACGAAATGCACTGGGCGGATCACTTTGTGGATTTTTTACAATTTACCCTACTAGGGCGTTGATAGAACAAGCGGTCATGTTTTGTAAAAATTTTGCAGAATATGACCGCTTGTCGGTCTTGTGTAATGTGGCATATATGCTATATTTTAACCATTACTACTATCGTAATATTTTGTTTTAATATTTATTGTAATCGTAAGGGCGGATTTTATATCCTCCTAAGAGATAAGAGGGCTTTTGATGAAATACCAATTTAAAAAACTTGCTCTGTTAGTGGGTTTAGCTACACCATTTTTTGCTAATACCGTCCAAGCAGAAGGACGTTTAACCGTCTATTGCACGGTACAAAATTCGCTTTGTGAAGACGTTACTCAACGCTTTGCCAAGAAATATGACGTAAAAACGGATTTTATTCACGCCAGCACAGGCACGATTTTAGGCAAACTTAAAGCAGAAAAAGATAATCCTCAAGCAGACATTTGGTATGGTGGCACCATTGAGCCGCATTTCCAAGCGGCAGATTTAGGGCTTCTCGAAAAATTCCGCCCAGCCAATCAAACGAATAGCTTACCTCAATTTAAGGGGTTGCTGGCTTCAAGCAAAGGTGACTACACCTCAATTGCTTATATGCTCGTGTTAGGCTTAGGCTACAATCCTGAAAAATTGCAGAAATTAGGTGTTAAACCACCTAAAACGTGGGGCGATTTACTCGATCCAAAACTCAAAGGTGAAGTGCAATTGCCCGATCCTCGTTCATCTGGCACCACTTTCACGGTAATGGCAACTTTGATTTCACTTTTGGGTGAAGAAAAAGCCTTTGAATACCTGAAAAAATTAGATGGCAATATTTCGCAATACCCAAAAAGCAATCTCGTTACTGCTAATTTAGTGCGCGGTGAAATCGCCGCTAGCATTGGTTTTATTCACGCCTATACTACGGAAAAAGAGAAAGGTAACCCTATTGAATATGTGTTGCCAGCAGGTAAAGTCGGTTATGCGCTAGGGGGGTCGAGTATTATCAAAAATGCACGCAACCTAGCAAATGCCAAACTGTTCGCCGATTTCGTATTAAGCAAAGAGATTCAAGAACTGCCGTGGCGAGAACATAAACTGTACCAAATTCCAAGCGTAATAAACGCAGAAACCTCACCAAAATCGCCAGATCTTAAATCCTTAGCGTTTGTGGGCTATGATTTCGAGAAATTTGGCTCCAACGAAGAAGGTAAACGCCTGATCAACAAATGGGTCGATGAAGTGAAGTTGGCAGAGAAGCTCACAAAATAAATCATACAAGCGGTTAAATCTTTGCTAGAATTTGCAAAAAATTTAGAAAATTTAACCGTTTGTTTTATAGCTAGATTCTTATGACGCAAACACTCTCCAAATTTATTCTGTTTTGGCTCATTCTGCCACTTATTGCCTTTGCGTTATTGCCTGCTCAAGCCTTGCATTATGGCTTGTTTAATTCCACTCAAGAAGAAATTTTAGCCGCAATGGGCTGGAGTACTGCTAACCTTTCTTGGGCATGGTTCTTACCGTTACTTATTTACCCAACTTTCAAAAAGCCTAAAATGCAACTTATTTTTTTAGTGGCTTTAACGATCTTTATTCTCCTTTCTGCTACGTGGGCAAAATTAAGTTTTGGCTATGCGGTGATTGTTCTCTTTCTTGCTATTTGGCAGCTGGCGAGTCAATCGCTAGCAAAACTGAAGGTGATGCAAGGCGATCGCTTTATTATTAGCGCTTTGCTATTAGTGGTAGGGCTGATTGGTATTTTTATCCTTTTTCCCACGCTGACCATTTTTAGCTCAATGTTACAAGATAACGGACAATTTGCGCTAGACAGTAGCTTACGAGTGTTTAAGCAGTCACAGTTGCCGAAAGTGATTTGGCAATCGGTGAGCGTGTCGGCAACCGTTGGGCTGTTAGCCACTTTTTTCGGTTTGCTCTTTGCGCTCTATACTACGCGTCTTGCCAAAAGAACGCGCTTTTTTGGCAAAATTTTCTCGATCTTACCGATTGTAACCCCGCCTTTTGTGGTTGGGCTTGGCACCGTTTTATTACTTGGTCGAACAGGCTATGTCACCACTTTTTTAGTGGAGCATTTGGGTTTTTCACCCAACTGGTTTTATGGTTTTATTGGTATTGCTACTTCCCATACCTTGGCTTTAACGCCAATGGCTTTTATGATTATTGAAGGCGCATTGAAAGCGATGCCGAATCAATTGGAAGAAGCAAGTTATACACTTCGAGCTAATCGTTCGCAAACTTTTCTCTACTTGATATTTCCACTATTGAAACCTGCGCTGGTGAATGCCTTTCTCATTACTTTTGTGCAGTCACTGGCAGATTTCAGTACGCCATTTGTGCTGGGCGGAAATTATGATGTATTAGCCAGTCAAATCTATTTTTATATTGCAGGATCGCAACCTGATTATGCGTCAGCAAGTTCGCTTGGGGCGATTTTGTTACTCTTCTCATTAGTTATTTTTTTAATTCAGTATCGCTGGCTGGGCAAACGTTCTTATGTCACGGTTTCGGGTAAGAATTATCAAGGCAGACAACAAGGCTTACCATGCGGTCTAAAATGGTTAATTATTTGCATATTGAGTCTATGGGGGCTGTTCAATACCGTCTTGTATGGCTCGATTTTCTACGGCAGCTTTGTGGTGAATTGGGGAGTAGATCATACCTTCACCCTTAGTAATTACGAACAATTATTTGGTAGAGGGTTGGATTACGGCGGCTTTCCTTCACTGATTCAAACGGTGCTTTATGCATTGGTAGCAGCCCCGATTACCGCCGTGGTCGGCTTGTTAATCGCCTATTTAACCACTCGCAAACAGTTTAAAGGCAAAGGGGTATTAGAATTTTTAACCTTGCTTTGCTTCGCCGTACCAGGTACGGTGGCGGGCGTCTCTTATTTGCTAGCTTTCAATAATGCGCCCATCTATTTAACAGGCAGCAGTGCGATAATTGTACTATCAATGGTCACGCGCAATATGCCTAACGGAATGCGAGCGGCAATTGCAGGCTTAAAACAATTGGATAAATCGCTAGAAGAAGCTTCTCTGACGCTAAAAGGCAATTCGTTCCAAACCTTGATTTATGTGATATTGCCATTGTTAAAGTCTGCGCTGCTGTCGGCATTGGTGACTAGCTTTGTGCGCTCAATGACCACTATCAGTGCTATCGTTTTTCTGGTTACACCAAGCACACGAGTAGCAACCAGCTATATTCTAAGTCGAGTAGAGGATGGTGATTATGGTTTAGCCATTGCTTATGGAGCAACTTTGATTGTGGTGATGATGTCAATTATATTAGGCTTTAACAAGCTGATTTATCGCAAATAAATCACGGACTTGCCTTTCCAAATCGGCTTATTTCAAGTAGAATTGCCCGATTATTTTTTCACTAAGAACAAACAATTTAATAGGACAAAAATTGCCCTTATGAATATGAAAAACATTCGTAACTTTTCGATTATTGCCCACATTGACCACGGCAAATCGACCCTTTCTGACCGTTTAATCCAAACTTGTGGTGGTTTATCTGATCGTGAAATGCAAGAACAAGTGCTTGACTCAATGGAGTTGGAAAAAGAGCGCGGTATTACGATCAAGGCTCAAAGTGTAACATTAAATTACAAAGCAAAAGATGGTGAAACTTATCAACTTAACTTTATCGATACCCCAGGGCACGTGGATTTCTCCTATGAAGTTTCGCGTTCATTAGCGGCTTGTGAAGGCGCGTTATTAGTGGTGGATGCGGGGCAAGGCGTGGAAGCGCAAACTTTGGCGAACTGCTATACCGCGATCGAAATGAATTTAGAGGTAGTACCCATTCTGAACAAAATCGATTTGCCTGCAGCAGAACCTGAACGTGTCGCAGAAGAGATCGAAGACATCGTCGGTATTGAAGCGATGGAAGCGGTGCGCTGTTCAGCCAAAACGGGTGTGGGTATTGAGGATGTTTTAGAAGAGATCGTACATAAAATTCCTGCACCCGAAGGAGATCCTAATGCACCACTACAAGCCTTAATTATCGATTCTTGGTTCGACAACTACTTGGGCGTAGTGTCGCTTGTGCGTGTGAAAAACGGCTCGATCAAAAAAGGCGACAAAATTAAAGTGATGAGTACAGGGCAATCGTACAATGTGGATCGCTTAGGGATCTTTACTCCAAAACAAGTTGATACGACAGAGCTAAAAACTGGTGAAGTAGGCTGGGTTGTCTGTGCGATTAAAGATATTTTAGGTGCACCAGTAGGCGATACTTTAACTCATCATCATAACAGCGCAACGGAAGTGTTGCCAGGCTTCAAAAAAGTGAAACCGCAAGTTTATGCGGGGCTATTCCCAATTAGTTCAGACGACTACGAAGCGTTCCGTGATGCGCTAGGCAAGTTGAGTCTCAACGATGCTTCATTATTCTACGAGCCAGAAAACTCAACCGCATTAGGCTTTGGTTTCCGTTGTGGTTTCTTAGGCTTACTCCATATGGAGATCATTCAAGAACGCCTAGAACGTGAATATGATCTTGATTTGATTACCACCGCTCCGACGGTGGTGTATGAAGTGGTACAAACTAATGGCGAAACGATTTATGTGGATAGCCCATCAAAATTGCCACCGCTAAGTAATATTAGCGAGATTCGTGAACCAATTGCAGAATGTAATATCCTCGTACCACAACAATATCTTGGTAATGTGATTACTCTTTGTGTGGAAAAACGTGGTGTGCAAACCAATATGGTTTATCACGGCAACCAAATTGCGCTCACTTACGAAATTCCAATGGGTGAAGTAGTGTTAGACTTCTTCGACCGTTTGAAATCAACTTCACGAGGCTACGCTTCTTTGGATTATGGTTTCAAACGCTTCCAAGCCGCCAATATGGTGCGTGTCGATATTATGATTAACGGCGATCGTGTGGATGCCTTGGCATTAATTGTGCATAAAGATAATTCAGTATATCGTGGTCGGGAATTGGTGGAAAAAATGAAAGAGCTGATTCCGCGCCAACAATTCGATATTGCGATTCAAGCGGCAATTGGTAACCAAGTGATTGCGCGTTCAACGGTAAAGCAGCTGCGCAAAAACGTTTTAGCGAAATGTTACGGTGGTGATGTAAGTCGTAAGAAAAAACTTTTGCAAAAACAAAAAGAGGGTAAAAAACGAATGAAATCCCTCGGTAACGTAGAAGTTCCACAAGAAGCATTTTTGGCGATTTTACACGTGGGCAAAGATTAGAAATTTTCGTGTAGAGTGGGATTTATCCCCCGAGCGATTTTAAACTGATTTCGGGTAAATATGAGATCCGCTCTACAAGTTGATATAGAACAAAGCATAAAGCAAGCGGTCATATTTGGCATATTTTTTGCATTTGTTTAAGAAGGAGCAAAAATGGGAAATATCGTTTCCATTATTTTCATCGGGATTCTTTACGGCATTTGGAAATGGCTGGATTCAATGCAACTCCCTAATACCATTTCGATTTTGTTAGTAGGTTTAACGCTAATTTGTGGCGTGTCTTGGTTCTACAACAAAAAAGGCAAGAAAAATGCAGTCAGTGAGTTTTTCGGTGGTTTATTTGGCGTACTAGCCGTCGTAACTATTGTCCGTTCATTTATTTTTGAACCCTTCCAAATCCCAAGTGGTTCAATGGAACCCACTTTGCGTATTGGCGACTTTTTGGTAGTAAATAAATTTAGCTATGGGATTAAAGATCCGATTTGGCAAAATAAAATTATTCCAATTGGTGAACCACAACGCGGTGACATCATTGTATTTAAAGCGCCAAAGCAACCCAATATAGATTATATTAAACGTGTAGTTGGTGTTGCTGGCGATAAAATTGAGTACAATTTTGCCACACAAGCATTGACGGTAATTAGCAAAGATGGTGCAGTCACTAGCTTCAAATATGAAAATGCAAAGCCGAATCCAGAATTTTTCTATCACGGCGAAATGCAAGTCGAGCAAACTGAAGTGGGAAATATCACTCACCAAATTTTGAACAATCCAAATGCGTTTAATTACGCACCTTATGTCTTTAAACAAGAGGGATTGGGTGCAGGTGAGTGGATTGTGCCTGAAGGCGAATATTTCGTGATGGGTGATAACCGCGATAACAGCGAGGATAGCCGTTTTTGGGGCTTTGTGCCTGAGAAAAATATTGTGGGTAAAGCCACATTTATCTGGTTAAGTCTCGACAAAAAAGCCAACGAATTCCCAACAGGGCTTCGTTTTAATCGAATGTTTACGGCAATTCAATAATTTACGTAGGGTGGGCTTTTTTTACCCACTACTGGAAGCGGTTAAAAATGTAAAAAATTTTGCAAATTTGACCGCTTGATCATATCAAAATGGTGGGTAAGAATGCCCGTTCTAGCAAAGAAGCAATACTATGCAACAGAAAATGCAACTAGATCGTTTGCAGAAGAAATTGGGTTATCAATTTGAAACCCTTGATTACCTCAAGCAAGCTTTAACACACCGCAGTGCGGCTCTTCAAAATAATGAACGCCTTGAATTTTTGGGCGATTCAATCTTGAACTTTACTATCGGTAAAGCCCTATATGACAAATTCCCAAAAGCCAATGAAGGCGAACTCAGCCGTATGCGCGCCACTCTTGTGCGAGAACAAACCTTGGCGATGATCGCCCGCCAGTTTGAATTAGGTGAATATTTGAAACTCGGACCAGGTGAACTCAAAAGTGGCGGGCATCGCCGCGAATCCATTTTAGCTGACTGTGTGGAAGCGATTATTGCGGCGATTTATCTTGATCAAGGAATGGCACAATCAATGGCGAAAGTTTACGCTTGGTATGAAAAATTTCTTGATGAAATAGCCCCAGGTGATGCGCAAAAAGATCCGAAAACTCGTCTGCAGGAATTCTTACAAGGCAAAAAATTGCCATTGCCAGAGTACGAAGTGGTGGATATTCAAGGCGAGGCGCATAACCAAACCTTTAAAGTCACTTGTAAAGTAAAAAATATGGAAGAAATTTTTACAGGCATAGGAACCAGTCGTCGCAAAGCAGAACAGAATGCCGCGGAGAAGGTGTTAGCGCAAATTACCAAGAAATAGAGAATTTAAAAAAATGACAGAACAAAAAACATATTGTGGCTTTATTGCCATTGTGGGACGCCCGAATGTGGGAAAATCAACCCTTTTGAACAAAATTTTAGGTCAAAAAATTTCCATTACTTCACGTAAGGCGCAAACCACGCGCCATCGCATTGTTGGGATCCACACCGAAGGCGTCTACCAAGCCATTTATGTGGATACTCCAGGGCTGCATATTGAAGAAAAACGCGCGATTAACCGTTTGATGAACCGTGCGGCAAGCTCAGCGATAGGTGATGTAGATCTCATCATCTTTGTGGTAGAAGGCACTAAATGGACTGAAGATGATGAAATGGTGTTGAATAAACTTCGAGCAGCCAAGGCACCAGTGGTACTAGCGATTAACAAAGTGGATAACATCAAAGAGAAAGATGAATTATTGCCACATATTACCGAGCTTTCGCAAAAATTTGAGTTTGTTGAAATTCTACCCATCTCTGCCCAGCGTGGTAAAAATGTACATATTCTGCAAAAATTTGTGCGTGAATCTTTGCGTGAAGGCGTACATCACTTTCCTGAAGAATATGTTACCGATCGTAGCCAGCGTTTTATGGCTTCAGAAATTATTCGTGAGAAGTTAATGCGTTTCACGGGGGAAGAATTGCCTTATTCGGTGACGGTAGAAATTGAGCAGTTTAAAATGAATGAACGTGGTGTTTATGAAATCAATGGCTTGATTTTGGTCGAACGGGAAGGACAAAAAAAGATGGTGATTGGTGCCAAAGGGCAGAAGATCAAAACTATTGGGATTGAGGCTCGTCAAGATATGGAACGCCTATTTGATAACCAAGTCCACTTAGAATTATGGGTGAAAGTCAAGGCAGGCTGGGCAGATGATGAACGTGCCTTACGCAGCTTAGGCTATATGGACGAGTAGCCTAGTTGAACTAAACAAGCGGTCTAATTTTGAAGATAATTTGCAAATTATTCAAGAAATTAGACCGTTTGTGTTTTGTATAGTAATTAAAAGATTTTTTGTGATTTGATGAATGTGGAAATGAAAGAATTGGAAAGTGGAACTGGTCCCCCCAGCCGGACTTGAACCAGCGACCAAGCGATTATGAGTCGCCTGCTCTAACCACTGAGCTATGGGGGGATTTGAAAAGAGTCTGAATTATAAAGAAAATCCAAAGGTTCGTCTAGTTAAAAACAAAGTCTTGGAAAAATTTGTAGAAAATTTATGCAGAACGCCAAATCAAGCTTGCCATTCTTCCCGTTTTTCCATCACGGCGATAAGAGAAAAATTTATCACTTTCCGTGAATGTACAATATTCGCCGCCTGAAATTTCCGTAACGCCCAATTTATTCAAGCGTTGGTGGGCAATTTGGTAAAGATTACCTAAAAATTTACCGCTTGTAGATTCATCAGGTTTGAATGCTAAACGAGCCTGTTCATCGAAAGCAGCAAATTGTTCCATCACTTCTTGCCCGACTTGAAACGCTTTTTCGCCTATGGCAGGTCCGAGCCACACTTGAATTTCACTTGGGGCGCAGGCAAATGCTTTCACCGTATTTTCTAACACACCATCGCATAAACCTCGCCAGCCTGCGTGTGCTGCGGCGATTTCTTTGCCATCTCGACTCACAAACAGCGCAGGTAGACAATCTGCCGTCATAATCAAACACACTTGATTGGGCTGATTGGTATAAACCGCATCAGCTTCGAGATTGCCACCTTCATAAGGCAAGCGAATCACACGAGTAGAGTGCGTTTGTGTCAGGTAAATAGGGAAGTGCGGCAAGCCAAATTTTTCCACTAATAACTCACGATTTTTTTGCACGTCAGCAGGGTTATCTGCGACGTGATCACCTAAATTAAAACTGTCGAACGGTGCAAGACTCACACCACCTGTGCGAACCGTGGTAAAAGCATGGATATGGCTTGGCACATTCCAAGTTGGCTGTATTTTATCCATTTGTAAAATTCTCTAAAAAATTAACCGCTTGCAAAAGCTACTTGCGAACAGCAATGACCTCGATTTCTAAACCCACATCTTTCGGCAGGCGAGCGACTTCTACACAAGAACGTGCTGGGAAGGCTGGATGGTTGTGCTCTTGAAAGAATTTTTCGTATTCGGCGTTTATGGTGGCGAAGTCATTAAGATCTTTGACAAAAACGGTCGTTTTGACAATATCGCCGACGGTTAAGCCCGCTTGTTCAATAATGGCTTTTACGTTGTTTAATGATTGACGAGTTTGTGCCACGATGTCGCTTGGGATTTCGCCTGTTTGTGGATCAACAGGAATTTGACCTGAAGTTAAAACTAGATTACCTAAATCTACTGCTTGTACATAAGGTCCAATAGCTGCTGGCGCGTTTGCTGTATGAATTACTTTGGTCATTGTTGTGTCCTTTAAAATAGAAATAAAATTGGTTTAATGATATTATTTTTTCTCATTTTTGAACATAGCAAAGAGAATAAAAATGTCGATTAACTTAACTGAAATTGTCTTGCATCAACTGATTAAAAGCGAAGATGAACAAGCCGAATTACAAACCCATTTGCGGAATGAACTACTGGCAATTACGCCTGAATCTGAGCAGATGATGTTGCAACTTCACCAAGCTTATCAGGGCAAAGCCAAAGCTTATGGTGT
>JBHACP010000051.1:0-54615 GCA_041854605.1 Actinobacillus sp. | reverse complement strand
CCCCTTAATATAAATTTACTAAATCTAAAGGAAAGAAAAAATGAACCAACTCGAAATGAAAAAAATTGCTGCACAAGCAGCCCTTAAGTTCGTGATGCCTAATACTATTATCGGCGTAGGGAGTGGTTCAACGGTGAACTGCTTTATTGATGCGTTATCTTCAATGAAAGATGAAATCAAAGGGGCGGTAGCGGCTTCTAAAGCCTCGGAAGAACGCTTACTCGCTTTAGGTATTGAAGTTTTTAATGCTAACGAAGTCACCGAATTGGATGTTTATATTGACGGTGCCGATGAAATTACACCTCAAGGCGCAATGATTAAAGGCGGTGGTGCCGCTTTAACCCGTGAAAAAATTGTTAGTTCGTTGGCGAAAAAGTTTGTGTGTATCGTCGATAGCTCAAAACAAGTGGACGTGCTAGGTTCAACCTTTCCGCTGCCAGTGGAAGTGATTCCGATGGCGCGCTCTTATGTGGCTCGCCAACTGGTGGTGCTTGGCGGTTCGCCTGAATATCGTGAAGGGGTGGTTACTGATAATGGCAATGTGATTTTAGATGTGCATAACTTCAAAATTTTAGAACCATTAAAAATGGAACATACCATTAACAACATCGCAGGGGTTGTGACTAACGGAATTTTTGCACAACGTTATGCGAACGTGACAATTGTTGGTACGCCTGAAGGAGCGAAAATTTTAGAATAATAACAAGCGGTTGATTTTGGAAAATTTTTTGCAAAAATTAACCGCTTGTTTGTCGTTATAGCAAATAGTTCTATCGAAATTTAATTTTTTAGGTGAAAAAAATCTGAGAACGTGGTAAAAAGCAAACGTTTTCGTTTTTTATTTTTTATAAGGAAACCCTTATGGCTAAAGTTTCTCTCGATAAATCAAAAATCAAATTCGTGTTATTTGAAGGCGTACATCAAAATGCGTTAGATGTGCTACAAGCAGCAGGTTACACCAATATTGATTACTACAAAAAAGCATTAGATGGTCAGGAATTGATGGATGCGGTAAAAGATGCACATTTTATCGGCTTGCGTTCTCGCACCCATTTAACCGAGGAAGTGATTGCGCACGCTTCAAAATTGATTGCGGTCGGCTGTTTCTGTATTGGGACTAACCAAGTAGATTTAAATGCGGCGAAAAGACGTGGGATACCTGTCTTTAATGCACCGTTTTCAAATACTCGCTCGGTGGCGGAATTAGTGTTGGGCGAAATTATTTTATTGATGCGCCAAATTCCGAAAGCAAATGCAGAAGTACATCGTGGTGAATGGAACAAATCAGCTGCGGGTTCGAATGAAGTACGTGGTAAAAATTTGGGCATTATTGGCTATGGTCACATCGGTTCGCAATTAAGCGTACTGGCGGAAGCGGTTGGAATGAAAGTTTATTTTTACGATATTGAAAATAAATTACCACTCGGTAATGCACAACAAGTGCCAACGTTAGAAGGCTTGCTTTCAACTTGCGATGCGATTTCTTTGCATGTACCAGAAAATGCTTCAACCAAAAACCTAATGAGCGCAGAACGCATTGCGCAACTTAAAAAAGGCTCGGTATTAGTGAATGCGGCACGTGGTACAGTGGTAGATATTGACGCACTTGCTACACGTTTAGAAGATGGCTCATTGCGTGGTGCGGCAATCGATGTATTCCCTGTGGAACCTGCTTCAGCGAACGATCCGTTTGAATCACCGTTACGTAAGTTTGATAATGTGATTTTAACGCCACATATCGGTGGTTCAACTTCGGAAGCACAAGCCAATATCGGCACGGAAGTCGCCAATAAGTTTGTGAAATATTCCGATAACGGCTCAACTCTTTCAGCGGTGAACTTTCCTGAAGTCTCATTGCCTGTTCACAGCACAGCAAAACGTTTATTACACATTCATCAAAATAAACCTGGTATCTTAAATAAAATCAACCAAGTGTTTGTGGACGCGAATGTGAATATTGCAGGTCAATACTTACAAACTGATCCTGAAATTGGTTATGTAGTCATTGATGTGGAAAATGCCGATACGCAGGAAGCATTAAAACGCTTGAAAGAAATCGACGGAACGATCAAAGCCCGTGTTTTATACTAAGCAAAAAAGAAGGCTAGCAGAAATGCTAGCCTTTGTTGTTAGTAATCTAATTGATCTTTGTATAGTTCATAATCTGCTTTGAGTGCTTCAATCAGTGCTACGAAATCGTCTGGCAGAGGGGCGTGCCATTCCATCAATTCACCTGTAATGGGATGATTTAAGCGCAGCATTGTAGCGTGCAGAGCTTGACGTTGGAACGAACGCAGCACGCTTAAAAATTCTTCACTCGCGCCTTTAGGTGGACGTGGTCTGCCACCGTAAAGCTGATCACCTAATAATGGGTGTGCAATATGTGCCATATGTACACGAATTTGGTGGGTACGCCCTGTTTCTAAGCGTAAACGCAGACGAGTGTAATTGCGGAAGCGTTCCATAATCCTATAATGTGTTACCGCAGGTTTACCCATTGGATGCACCGCCATTGCGGTACGTTTAGTTGGATGGCGCGCCATAGGTTCATCCACTTTACCACCTTGTGTCATAATGCCACTAGCCACCGCCTCATATTCACGGGTAATTTGACGTTTTTGCAAAGCAGTGACTAAATGCGTTTGTGCAGGAATGTTTTTGGCCACCACCATTAAACCCGTGGTATCTTTATCCAAACGGTGAACAATTCCCGCACGAGGCACTTCTGCAATCGGTGGATAGTGAAATAACAGCGCATTTAGCACTGTGCCATCAGGGTTACCTGCCCCAGGGTGAACTACTAGATCCTTCGGCTTGTTGATAACGATAATATCATCGTCTTCATACACGATATTAAGCGGAATATCTTGCGGCTCAAAACGTATTTCTTCTTCAATTTCAGCTAATACTTCAATTTGTTCGCCACCGAATACTTTTTCACGTGCCTTATTCACCACTTTACCATCCACTTTGACAAGGTTGTTTTCAATCCACATTTTCAACCGTGAACGGGAGTAATCAGGGAAAAGTTGGGCAAGTGCTTGATCTAGTCGTGCACCTAAAAGATCGGCGGAAACTTTGGCGGTTAAAGTCATTTGTTGGCTCATTATTAAAAATCCAAAATTCTGTATTGCTTTATATTGCTTATTTGTGAGTGTTCTATAAAATAATGCTATTTGTGAACTTAAACCCACGCAATGGGTCGAATGGTACCATTGTACATTAACTTTTGTTCATAGACACTTTTTATCTACAAGGTAGTTTATTATGCGTAAATTTACATCTTTTGCCTCATTAGTTTTAGCTGGATTTTTAATGGTTGCTTGTTCAAACAATAATCAAAATAAAGAATTTGAAGGTATTCCAGCACAAGATATTTACAGTAAAGGTCAAGCTTATTTGCAAGAAGGCGACTACAATTCGGCTATTCGCCATTTAGAAGCAGTGGGTACGAATGGTGGTCAGCAAAGCAAATTAGGCGAAGAGACACAATTAAGTTTAATTTATGCACAATATAAAGTGGGTGAATATTATAAAGCACTAGATATGGCAGAGCGTTTTGTGCGAGCTTATCCAAATAGCGCACAAATGGATTATGTTTATTATTTAGCTGGCTTATCGAATGCTCGTTTAGGCGATAACTTTATTCAAGACTGGTTCGGCGTGAACCGTGCCTCTCGAGCGGTGGAAAGTGTGCGTAATGCTTACGGTAGCTTCCAAACTATCGTACAAAACTATCCGCAAAGTAGATATGCAGAAGATGCACAAAATTGGATGGTCTATTTACGTAACCGCTTAGCCGAACACGAGTTGTCGATTGTGAAATTCTACGATGAACGTGACGCCTCCGTAGCAGTGGTAAATCGCGTGGAAGAGCTAATGCGTTTACACCCAGACAGCAAAGCGACTGCAGAAGCGTTACCATATATGCAAAAAGCGTATGAGCAAATGGGGATTAAAGATTCGGCAGAGAAAGTAGCAGCTTTGATTGAAGCGAACAAAGCTAAAGAATTTCCAGCCATTACCAAGCCTGCATATGGCGAACAATTCTAACAAGCGGTTAGATTTTTAGAAAAATTTACAGGGGCGACGAAGTTGCCCCTTTCCCGTTTTTAATTATTGAGCAATAAATGAAAATTCTCGGTATTGAAACTTCCTGTGATGAAACAGGTGTAGCCATTTACGATAGTGAAAAAGGCTTGGTAGCAAATCAACTTTATAGCCAAATTGATATGCACGCTGATTACGGTGGTGTAGTGCCTGAGCTTGCTTCTCGTGATCATATTCGCAAAACCCTGCCGTTAATTGAAGCGGCATTAAAAGAAGCAAATTTGACCGCTTGTGAGATTGACGGTGTGGCTTATACGTCAGGTCCTGGCTTAGTGGGGGCGTTATTGGTGGGCTCAACCATTGCTCGTTCGCTTGCCTATGCGTGGAACAAGCCAGCGCTTGGCGTGCATCATATGGAAGGGCATTTGCTGGCGCCAATGCTAGAAGAGAATCCGCCTGCATTTCCATTTGTCGCATTACTGGTTTCAGGTGGGCATACCCAATTAGTGAAAGTAGAGGGTATTGGGCAATATGAACTGCTAGGCGAATCTATTGACGACGCGGCAGGCGAGGCTTTCGATAAAACAGGTAAATTACTCGGCTTAGATTATCCGGCAGGGGTAGCGGTATCTAAACTTGCTGAAAAAGGCAAACCTAACCGCTTTACTTTTCCACGCCCAATGACAGACCGTCCTGGGTTAGATTTCAGCTTTTCAGGCTTAAAAACCTTTGCAGCTAATACGATCAATGCTAACTTAGATGAAAATGGTACACTAGACGAACAAACTCGTTGCGACATTGCGCACGCCTTCCAACAAGCGGTAGTCGATACCATTTTGATTAAATGTAAGCGAGCCTTACAGCAAACAGGTTACAAACGTTTGGTAATGGCTGGCGGTGTCAGTGCCAACAAACAACTGCGTGCTGAATTGGCGACAATGATGAACAACCTCAAAGGCGAAGTGTTTTATGCTCGCCCAGAATTTTGCACCGATAACGGTGCAATGATTGCCTATGCAGGTTTTGTTCGCTTAGCCAATGGCGAAAGAGCAGATTTAAGTATCAGCGTTAAGCCAAGATGGGCAATGATGGAGTTGAGTAAAATAGCTTAATCTTCTAGACTTGGATTTAGAAAAGGACAAATAATATGAATATATTATTAGGAAGTGATGATAATTATGCGCCATATTTAGGTATGGTTATATTTAACATTTTGAAATATGATAAAAATATTAATTTTTATATTTTAGATATGAATATATCTGAAGAAAATAAAGAAAATATTAGAACTATAATTAGAAATAAAGGGAGGTGTACTTTTATTTCAATAAGAGAAGAAGATTTTAATAAGTTTCCAGTATACCATATACCTTTGATTGCTTATGCAAGACTCAAAGCCGCAGAGTATATACCAGAAGATAAGGTACTTTATCTTGATACAGATCTCGTGATTTCAGGGAGTTTAGGTGAGTTATATAATCAGGATCTAGAAGGTAAAAGTATCGGTGTTATATATGATAGTTTTGTGAATGAAGATATAGAACATTTAGATAAGATAAAAGTTAGAAAAGATAGCTATTTCAATTCAGGTGTGATGTTACTCAACTTATCTAAATGGAGAGAAAAAAATATTTTCTCTTTAGCTATAAATTGGATAGAGAAAAATCATCATATCGCAAAATATCAAGACCAAGATATTCTTAATGTTATTTTTGATAATGATGTAAAATTTTTAGACCCTAAGTTTAATTTTATGCCACACTTGAATGGGAAATGTAAACGTAAGGGCATCCAGTTAAATGAAAAAGAAAAGGTAACATTTCCTGTATTGATCTACCATTACTGTGGTTTTGTTAAACCTTGGCATGATGATGTGAAATTTCCAAGTGGCTATTTATCATATAAAATTATTACGGAACTTACACGTTTTTTCTGGAAAGATAGATTTAAAGAAGATAGTTTTGTTAATATAATAAAAAAATTAATTGGTAAGTATAAATATAAATTTAAATACAAAATTTATTAAACTAAATATTTCTAAGAAATGTATTATGCAAATGGAAAAGAAAAGAAATTACGTAATTAGCTTATCTACAGCTTCTGAACGCCGCAAGCATATAATTGAAGAATTTGGCAAACAAGATATTCCTTTTGAATTCTTCGATGCAATAACGCCAGATCTAGTTGATGTGAAAGCAAGAGAATTTAGTATTGATATATCTGGCTCTCCATTAACCAAAGGCGAAATTGCTTGCGCGATAAGCCATATTGCTTTATGGCATAAATTGTTAAATGAAAATCTAGATTACATTTGTATATTTGAAGATGATATTTATTTAGGAGAGAATGCAAAAGAGTTTCTGTCGTCTATTTGCATAAGTAATGATTTTCATATTATAAAACTTGAGAAACATAATGAAAGAATTAAGTTTTCTTCTAAAGTTAAACAATCTATATGTGGAAGAAAATTGTATAAATTAAACTCTACTCATTATGGAACTGCAGGGTATATTATTACTCAGCAAGGAGTTAAATATATCTTAGATAAAATGCAATATTATCACCTGTCAATTCCTATTGATGACTTAATTTTTGGAGAGTTGTTAATAAATAAAGAGTATTATGTTTTACAGGTGATTCCAGCACTTACAATTCAGGACTTTTTATATCATCCTCAAAAAGTTAAATTGTCGAGTGATTTAAAAAAAGAACGAGAACAACGTTTTGATAGATTTAATTCTAAAAAGAAGAAAACTTTATGGCATAAAATAAAAAGAGAAATATTGCGTCCTTTAGAAAAGATAATCATAAATTTATCCACTAAATATGTTAAATTCAAATAGGATTATTTATGTCATATATTATACATAATTATGTAATTAGTTTAACAATAGCCAAAGAACGCAGAGAGCATATTATTCAAGAATTTGGTAAACAAAATATTCCATTTGAATTTTTTGATGCAATAACACCAGAGCTTATAGAAGATAAGGCAAAAGAATTTAATATAGATATTTCAGAAACTAATCTTACACAAGGAGAACTCGCTTGTGCATTGAGCCATATTGCCGTATGGCGTTTAGCCCAAGAAAAGCATTTAGATTATGTTTGTGTATTTGAAGACGATATTTTTTTAGGAGAAAGTAGCCATTATTTTTTAACGAATGATTATATTCCAGCACACGTAGATCTTATAAAATTTGAAAAGAATATTGATGTTATTGAAACTCGAAAGAAAGTAGAGAGAGTTGTTCAAAACAGGGAACTTTATCAGTTGAAATCTACTCATGCAGGGGCAGCTGGTTATTTAGTGACAAAGAAAGGGTTAGATTATTTACTTACACATATTACCGCTTTAAAAGAAACGGAGATTGATAATCTTATTTTTAAACAATTTTTAACGGATAAAAATTATTGTGTATGGCAACTTTTACCTGCTATTTGCATTCAATCTGCTATTTCTGAGCATAATCAGCTTTTTCAAACGACAATATCAGGCAGAGATGAAAGAAATAAAAAACTAAAACAAAAATCAACATTTCTGCAAAAAATTCAAAAAGAATTATTTCGCATAAAAAGGAAAATAAGACTAGCCTTTTGGGGCAAGGAAGTTACATTTAGATAGATAGGGAAAATAATGAACATAGCACAATTCCACCAACAAGTAGAACAAACGTGGCAACGGATTGAAGAAAAAATTGATGATGAAGCTTTATCAGTGGATACCGAAATTCAAGGGGCGGTATGTACGCTCACTTTTGATGATGACTCGCAAATTATCAGTAACAAACAAGAAGCGATGTTAGAGCTTTGGCTTGCCAGTAAATTAGGTGGGTTTCACTTCAAGTATATGGATGGCGAATGGAAAACGGCGGAAGGTCGCAGTTTCTGGCAACATCTCGAAGAAGCCTTTGCACGCCACGGCGAAGAAATTTCGTTCTAATTACGTTCCCCTCTTTACGAAAGAGGGGGAATCTTTTTATGCGTTTAATTGACTCCCCCCAAGCCGTTCTCAACAACATTTTCGGCTATCAACAATTTCGTCAAGGACAGCAAGAGATTATTGAAGCTGTTTTAAGCGGTTCGGACACTCTTGTGATTATGACCACAGGTGGTGGGAAATCCCTTTGTTATCAAGTCCCCGCAATGTGTTTAGAGGGGATAACACTTGTTATTTCGCCCCTGATTTCTTTGATGAAAGATCAAGTCGATCAACTCTTAACCACCGGTATTGAAGCAGCTTATATCAATTCTAGCCAAACTTTTGCCGAACAACAGCAAGTTGAACAAAAAGCAATTTCTGGGCAGCTAAAATTGCTCTATCTTTCCCCAGAAAAAGTGATGACCAATGGCTTTTTCCACTTTATTTCGCATTGCAAAATTAGCCTGATTGCTGTGGATGAGGCGCACTGCGTTTCTCAATGGGGGCACGATTTCCGCCCTGAATATACTTTACTTGGTGGCTTACGCAACGCTTTTCCGAATGTACCGATGATGGCGCTTACCGCAACGGCTGACCCAACCACTCGTGCCGATATTTTGCAACATTTAGGGCTAAAAAATCCACATACTTATTTAGGCAGTTTCGACCGCCCGAACATTCGTTATACAGTGCAAGAAAAATTTAAGCCGATGGAGCAGCTGGCAAAATTTATCAGCAAGCAACAAGGGAAAAGTGGTATTGTTTATTGTGGTAGTCGTAAAAAAGTGGAAGAAATCACGGAGAAATTGTCTGCTCGAGGTGTGTCAGTTATGGGCTATCACGCAGGGATGTCAGTGCAAGAGCGTGAAACAGTACAAAATGCTTTTCAGCGAGATAATATTCAAATCGTGGTGGCAACCATCGCCTTTGGAATGGGAATCAACAAGTCAAATGTGCGTTTTGTGGTGCATTTTGATTTACCTCGTAGCATTGAATCTTATTACCAAGAAACAGGGCGAGCAGGGCGTGATGATTTGCCTTCAGAAGCGGTAATGTTTTACGATCCTGCCGATTATGGCTGGTTGCAAAAAATTCTGTTAGAAGAGCCAGAAAGCGAACAACGCACCATTAAACAGCATAAATTGCAAGCAATAGGGGCTTTTGCCGAATCGCAAACTTGTCGCCGTTTGGTGCTGTTGAATTATTTTGGGGAATCGAAACAAGAACCGTGCAAAAATTGTGATATCTGCCTTGATCCGCCTCGAAAATATGACGGCTTGGCAGATGCCCAAAAAGTGATGTCAGCAATTTATCGCACAGGACAAGTGTTCGGTATGCACCACATTATTGCGGTGCTGCGAGGAATGAATAATCAGAAAATTCGCCAACATAATCACGACCAGCTTTCAGTTTACGGCATCGGCAAAGAACAAAGTCAAGATCATTGGGTGAGTGTGATTCGTCAGCTAATTCATTTGGGCTTGATTCGACAAAATATTGTGAATCATTCAGCTTTACAACTTACCGAAGAAGCCCGCCCAGTATTGCGTTCAGAAGTGAAATTAGAGCTCGCAATGCCACGTCTAACGATGCGTTCAGGTTCAGCATTTGTGGCGAAACAGCAAAGCTCGCACAAATACGACAAAGATCTCTTTGCTCGCTTGCGCTTCTTACGCAAACAAATTGCTGATAAGGAAAATATTCCGCCTTATGTGGTGTTTAATGATGCCACTTTGCAAGAAATGGCAGAATTTCAACCTCTTACCAGAGCGGAAATGTTGGACATCAATGGCGTGGGCGAACGCAAAATGGAACGTTTTGGTGATGCCTTTATGAATTTAATTAAAGAACACGTTGAAGCAAGGAAATAGAGGGGGTATTAGATTTTGGGCAATAACAGCCCCCAAGGGGCTGAATTATGCGTAACCTCATACGGCTTTGCGATGCGAAGTAATTAGTCATCGATAGATTTACAAATCCGCAACGTTTCTTCAATCAATTCCAAGGCAATCGTTCCTTTCGGTGGCAATTCAGGTAATGGTTCATCACAATCAAACCACTTAGCATCGCAAATTTCCTCTTCCTGAAGTCTGATTTCGCCACTGTCATATTCAGCTAAAAATCCGACCATTAACGAATTGGGGAAAGCCCACGGTTGGCTGCCAAAATAGCAAAGATTTTTGATTTTTAGACCGCTTTCTTCCCATACTTCACGATGTACCGCTTGCTCAATCGGTTCGCCTGCCTCTACAAAACCTGCCAAGTTCGTATAAATCGTGCTTTTATGGCGTAAGTGATTTGCCAGTAAAATTTGTTTGCCTTTGCGAACGGCAACAATAATGGAAGGGCTAATGGTTGGATAAGCACGATGCCCACAATGATCGCAATGCACCGCAATTTCGTTATTAGCGTGAGTGGTGGGTGAACCGCACTGCCCACAAAATTGATGAGTTTTGAAAAAATGATTAAGCGAAACTGCACGATGAAGCAAATAAGCCTCCGCTTTCGGGCGCGCGATTTGTGTACGTAAGAAAGCCAGTTCACGCTGCTCATCGCTGGCTTCCGCCTTCACTAAATAGACGGGAAAACCATTTAGCTCATCAATTTTTAACGCCGAACGGTTGCTTAATCCTACTTCTTCTTTGGTGCCAAAGGGTATATTGCCCTTCATTAAAGCAACATCAAAATCTCTCACAATAATCCAATAGCCTTTATTCATCTTTTAATCCTAACTGTTTGAAAAGATTGCGTTTTTCTTGTTCATCTAAAATGCGATATGCGCCAGAGTCTAAATCACCTAAGGTAAAATTGCCCAATCCAACCCGAATTAAACGTAGCGTTGGAAAACCAATATGCGCTGTCATTCGCCGCACTTGACGATTCTTGCCCTCGTGAATAGTTAGCTCAATCCAACTAGTGGGAATACTTTTGCGTTCTCGAATTTTCGGTGCGGTTGTCCATTGATAATTGGGGGGCGCAATTGCTTTCGCTTTGGCGGGCAAAGTCTTACCGTCTTTAAGTTCTACGCCTTGTTCTAGCCTGTCCAAATTCGCACGCTCAGGAATGCCCTCCACTTGCACAAGATAGGTTTTCATCTTTTCAAATTTCGGATTGGCTAAGCGGTGCTGAATTTTGCCGTTGTTGGTGAGCAACAGCAAGCCCTCGCTATCTCGATCCAAACGCCCAACAGGGTACACTTTGGGGATTGGGATAAAATCTTTTAGCATCTGCCGACCTTGTTCGTCGGTAAACTGTGTTAAAACATCGTAGGGCTTATTAAATAGTATAACGATGGTCTCACTAAAACCAATTTTATTGGCAAGAGGTCGTTTTTTTAGATTTTTTTGCAAAGGCTTACCCGCAAATAGCTTAGCTTGAAATTTAGGTTTTAGCATATTTATTTCGCCTTCTTTGCTCTAGATGCTAATAGCAAACGGTAACATTGTATATGGTATTTTATACAATTTTTAAGCATTTAAATAGCTATAGGCGCCTTGCGCGTAGCAAAGTTAAGGAAAATTTAAGCAAAATAAGTGATTTTTTAGCTATTTTGCTTACATTTGAATAAAAAAGATACTGAAAATAGGGGTTATTTGTAAACATCTGGTCTGATGAGTAAATTTTTGTCAATTTAGTTGAACTTTTTTTAAGGGGGTATATTATGCGCCCCAGATATTTGAGTGGAGCAAATTTACTCTTACTTAATAAATTTGATTCACCTTGTAAAAATATCTATTAGGTAAATATTTTTCAACTTATTATTAACTAAACAAGGAACGTAAAAACAATGTTCAATTTAACTACTAAAGCTTACATCGCTGTAACTGAATCAATCCGTAACTTCAAAAACGACCAACGTGGTGTTACAGCAATCGAATACGGTTTAATCGCAATCGCAATGGCTGCACTTATCGTTGTTGTATTTGCTCAAGATTCAGGTTTTATCGGTACATTAAAAACTAAATTCTCAGGTTTAACAAAAACACTTGAAGGCTTCAGTGTAGGTAAATAATTGTAAGCATATGTTATGCAAAGAGCCACAAAAAGTGGCTCTTTATTTGAATTATGAATACCATTCTTTTTCTTGGCATAATAATTTTATTAGCCACTATTAGTTGGACAGATATACGCCAACGTATAATTGCTAATAAAATTATTTTGGTCTTATTCTTTATTATTTTACCCTATGCCTATTTGGTTTTTAGGGAAATTTTTGTTTTAAATGCACTATTAACACTGGTTATCGGTTTTTTATTATTTAGCTGTCGCATTATTGGCGGTGGTGATATTAAATTATTGACGGTGCTAATGCTTGCTGTGCCAACGCAGCAAGTCATCGCTTTTCTTTTCTTTGTATCATTTTTCGGGCTTTTAATAATTATATTTGGTTGGTTGTTTTTTCGACAAAACATTAAAACCAAAGGGCTTCCCTATGGGGTTGCAATCAGCCTTGGCTTTTTGCTGACAATGTGGGGTTTAAATTAGGCTCTTTTTAAAGGATTGTTGAGTTTTTGTAAGGATAGATTTTATACCCACAGGAAAATGTTAGTCTCCTAAATGAGCATAAGATTTGTCCCTTCAATGCCTCAACGTTAATTTAAAATAGTCTTAAATTAGTATATAGAGGTTACTGTGAATTATCGCGTTTTATTTCTTATCTCACTTCTCGTTTTAGCCGTTGGCTTAGGCGGATTATTTATGATGCCTAGTCAAACTAATAATGTAGAATCAACTCAAGCTACTACGCCACAAGCTGTGGTAGTAGAAAAGAAAACCATTAAGATGGCTATGGCAAATCAAGATATGCCTGCAGGCGCTATTCTTAAACAAGGTGATTATCAAATTAACGAACTTCAAGTAGAAGAAGATAGCCCGTTAATTGCTGATGATGTAACAGATTTGCTAGCACAAAACAGTGAATCGTTAAATGGTTTCTTGATCGCAGACAAGGCGAGTAATGGTCGTTTTCTTGCTAAAACTACTTTGATTTCACCTACTGATGAACGCTTCTTATTCTATACCGTAGGTAAAGATGAAGTGGTATATCGTGTCTATATTCGTTTAGAGCACCAATTTGCTTTAGATACCCTAAAAAGTGGTGATATTGTAGGTATTTTTGCCCAACAAAAAGATTTTAACAGCGATAATGCGGATGAAAATCGCCGCTTTGATAAAATTTTACAAAATTTGGAAGTGGTAAAAATTGACCGTTTTGCAGATAGCAAAGTTGAAGGTGAGCCTGAAAAAACTGAAGCATTAAAAGATTACGCAGGTTATGTAAGCGTGAGAATGAAAGCCGACAAAGTGAAAGATCTATTAACTCTCACTAAAAGCCGTGCTTTAGTAGTGTTACCGGAAGGGGATGCTGCTTATGATGAAGTGATAAATAAACGTGGTTTATCTATCCGTAGCTTAAGAGGTCGTTAGGATTAATTTTTTAGAGGTAATAATCAAATGACAACATATAACTCCTTAGTTTCATCGCTAAAAAAATTAACCCTAGGCGTAATTTTATTTAGCATTTCGGCGATTGCCTCTGCAGCAAATTTAACCATGGATGCAGGTCAATCAAAAACTATCAAAACCACTAAAAAAATTGATGCAGTGTTTGCGCCTGCACCAAAAGTGGCGGATTACGAAATTATCGATGATAACACCTTTGTGATTTATGCCACGGGTGAAGGTCGTACTGAGGTGACGGCTTTTGATGAAGAAGGCCAAGTAATTAGCACAAACGTAGTAAACGTGAATGGCTTATTAAATGATATATCACCTTCAACCAATGCAAGTACACAAATTAAGCAATCATTAAGTAATAATAGTAATTTATCTGTTGAAAAAGTAGGTAAAGCCTATGTCATTAAAGGTAATGCGAAATCTGCCGCTGATCAAGAAAACATTAGCCGTGTAGTGGGCGAAGCAACGGGTGGCTCTAAACGTATTACTAAAACTAAATTCAAATTTGGTGATAGTGATGATTTAGAATTACCATTTTTAGATAAAGTGGAATACGATGGTGTAGTTAATGATGTGAATACTCCATCACCAGTGCAAGTAAATGTGAAACTTTCAGTAGTAGAAGTAAACAAAGAGTTTTCTGACCGTTTAGGTGTTAATTGGGCAAATTTGAGTGGTAGTGTGATTGGTGGTTTTACTCCAAGTGGTTCAGCAAACTGGTTACGCTCAGCAAATAGTGGATTTATTGGCATCAATGCTCGCACATTTAGTGCTTTTGTGGATGCGATCAATACTCAAACTAAAGCGCGTATTCTTGCAGAACCTAATATGTCTATGCTATCTGGTGAAACAGCTGATTTATTAGTGGGTGGTGAAATTCCTTTCGTTACCAGAAATCGTGATGAAACCACAGTAGTATATAAAGAATACGGGGTAAAATTGCTTGTTGGTGCGAAAGTGATGAAAAACAACCGTATTCGTATGGCATTAGCACAAGAAGTCAGCTCTATTGCTGGTCAGTATGAATATGAATATGGTCGCATCCCAACCTTTAAAACTCGTCGTTCAAAATCAGTAATTGAATTGAACAACGGTGAAAGTTTCATTTTAGGTGGCTTATTAAATTCTGAAGATATTGAAGGGTTATCAAAAGTGCCAATGTTGGGAGATGTGCCGATTCTTGGTTCATTATTCCGTAATGCAAATACTTCACGTGCTAAAACAGAGTTAGTGATTGTAGCAACAGTAACCTTAGCAAACCCTGTAGCTGAGGATCAGATTAATTATCCGAAATTTAGAAAATCATCAACGTTACAACGCTTCTTCCATATTGATCCGTTGATCACCCCAAAAGAACGTGAAGCAACAGCGAATTTCATTGAACAAGGTGGCTTCATTGTCCAATAAGTTCTTTAATAAATAAAATAGTCTCTCCAATATCCCTGTTAGGGATATTGGATAATAACAAGGTATAGGTATGTTATTACTAGAAAAAGAAAAAACCTATGATATAGGGCATGCAAGAAAAGTTATGGTGATCTCGCAAAGTAAAAGAGAGCGAGAAACTATTGGACAATTACTGCGTGTAAATGGTATCGACTATGTTGAAGAAGTTGATTCAGACTTCTTTAGTGATACGAATTTGACTTTTTCGCCTGAAGAAATTTCAGGCGTAATTTTAGATGTGAACATCGTAGATAGTAAGAAGGTTCAACCTATCGTGAATGCTATTTACGGTTTAATTCCGCAAAATGTTTGGTGTTGTGTAGTGGGTAACAGTGATTCTATTAGTGTTGCTCAACAGTTTCTGGAACAAGGCATTTATTATTTCCATATAGGCTCACAATTAGAGCAAATGGTTAAGCAGGTGATTGAAGGGGCTTCTACACCAAACCTTAGAACTTCCGTTAATATTCATATATTAGGTTGTAAAGGTGGCATTGGTACATCGTTAATCAGTAGCCATATTGCTAATTTAATTACAGAGAAGAAAAAAGTTCCAGTTTTATTGGCACAAAGTGAATCAGGTTCAGCGGATCTTGATTTATTATTTGAAAAAAGAATTCTACCGAACAGTGCGATTGAATATGATGAAAATTTAAGACTGATGATCGGTGATGCAAGTAAATTTAAAGAAGACTTCTTGCGTAAGTTTAATTTTGTGATTCACGACTTACCAATCTTTAATAAGAAGAAAGAAGATTTTCCTACCATTTTAGAGCAAGGTAGCAACTTTGTTTTAGTGATTGAGCGTAAATTAAGCGCTATCCGTGTAGCCAAACGCTTTTTAGATGAATATAA
This sequence comes from Actinobacillus sp., assembly GCA_041854605.1. Classification (GTDB taxonomy): domain Bacteria; phylum Pseudomonadota; class Gammaproteobacteria; order Enterobacterales; family Pasteurellaceae; genus Haemophilus_A. The sequence goes on along the minus strand of JBHACP010000051.1, from coordinate 38,885 downwards.
AAGGGTTCAGCAAACAAATCCGAAACCAAGACGTATCTTTGTGTGTATCAATGACCATCGTCAAGAGTTGGCGAATCTAATGGCAGTGTCTGATATTGAACGACTATTAGAAAATCCAGTAGATATTATTTTACCATTTATCCGTAAAACATCAGAAAAAGCACTTGATACACAATTTAATGTTGTGGGTAAAGATGCGATGAATGAGCTTGTATTGAGCTTGTTGGGAATGATTTCTCGCCAACAGAAAACACAAAGTAAGAGTCTGCTTAAGACTATCTACCGTTATTTTATGAATAAATAGGCGGTAATTTATGCTAGATATTCAAACACGAATATTTTTTCGTGAGCAATTATTAAGAAGTATTGATATTGATACTTTAGATGCGTTGTTAAAAGATAAAGAACGTTTAATTGCTCAGTTACAACAAGAAATTTCTCGTATCTCAACTGAGAATCAGCTCTTCGTTAATCTACAAAACTCTAGACTTATTGCAGAAGACATTGCCGATGAAATTGGCGGTTATGGTCCGATTCGAGAGCTAATGGAAGATGAAACCGTTAATGATATTTTAGTTAATGGCCCTGATAATATTTGGGTTGAGCGTTTCGGTATTTTGGAAAAAACTAATAAACGTTTTATCAATAATGAACAATTGACTGATATTGCAAAAAGATTAGTTGCTAAAGTTGGGCGCCGCATTGATGAAAGTATGCCATTGGTGGACTCTCGCTTACCTGACGGTAGCCGTTTAAATGTGGTTATTGCGCCAATTGCCTTAGATGGTACATCAATGTCGATTCGTAAATTCAGTAAGTCCAAGCGTTCTTTGCAAGAATTAGTGGATTTTGGTTCAATGACCTTAGATATGGCGAACTTCTTAATTATCGCCGCCCGTTCACGCGTCAATATTATTATTTCTGGCGGTACAGGTTCGGGTAAAACCACTTTGCTAAATGCATTATCTTCTTATATTTCAGCAGAAGAGCGTATTCTAACATTAGAAGATACAGCAGAGTTACGTTTGGATCAGCCTCACGTTGTGCGCCTAGAAACGCGCTTAGCTGGTGTTGAGCATACAGGTGAAATCAATATGCAGGATTTGGTAATCAATGCACTGCGTATGCGCCCTGAACGTATTATTGTTGGGGAGTGCCGTGGTCCTGAAGCATTCCAAATGTTACAAGCAATGAACACTGGACACGATGGTTCAATGTCTACCTTGCACGCTAATAGCCCGCGTGATGCGACTGCTCGTCTTGAGAGTATGGTAATGATGTCTAGCGCACAATTACCATTAGAGGCGATTCGTCGCAATATTGCTTCTGCGGTGAATATTATTATTCAGGCTTCTCGCCTTAATGATGGTTCTCGTAAGGTAGTGAATATTACCGAAGTAATGGGAGTGGAAAGTGGGCAAATTGTGATGCAGGATATTTTTAGTTATCGAGCCAGTAAACATCGTGACGAAAGAGGCAGAATAGTCGGTGAATTTATTAACCACGGATTAAATAGCCGTTCTATTGTTGCTGAAAATGCCAAAATATTTAATTTAAGTAGAGAGTTGAATCAGATCTTTGGAGAACAAGCATGATTTTATACTATATGCTCATCGCTTTTGCGGGGTTGATGATTCTCTTTATATCCATTAACTTGCTTCGAACCAAGAAATTAGTTTCGCCGCATAGTCCTGTTAATAAAAGAAAACTATGGGCTCTATTTTTAGAGAAGACTGCTGATTTAAAAAATAAATGGTTAAATTATTTTACTGGAAACAATCCAGATAATTTAGTAAGAAACCTTATCATTACATTGTTTATTGGTGTTGCCCTATTAGGGGCAAATTATCAATTAATTCAATGGGATAATAAATTGGTTATCGCTGGATATATCGTTATTGTGCTCCTTGTTGTTTGGTTATGGGGAAAAAGACAAAACCGTAAAATATTTGAAGAATCTTTTCCAGAAGTTATTCAAGTAGTTAATGCAGCAATTTCTGCAGGGATTGGCTTAATGCAAGCGTTAGAACGTTGTGGTGAAAATATTCAAGGACCAATAGGTCAAGAATTCAAAAACGTTTATCGTCGTTTAGCCATTGGGGAAGATGTGGACTCTGTTTTCCTAGATAGTTATAAACGCTATCCTTATAAAGAGTACTACTATTTCATTACCATTATTAAGCTGAATATGTCTCGAGGTGGTCAATTAAAAGAAGTGATTTCAAGATTGGCACGCTTAATTGCAGACAGTAAAAAAATGGAAAAACGTAAAATGGCACTTACATCGGAAGCTCGAATGTCTGCAATGATTGTCGCTTGCTTTCCAGTTGGATTTATGATTTTTATGCGTTTTATGATGCCTAATGATTTTGAGTTTTTACTAAATAACCCTACAGGGCGATTGATTTTCTATTATGTTGTCGGCAGTGAAGTTTTAGGCTTATTTATTATTTGGCTATTGATGCGGAGAGCAACATGACTTTATATCTTACCTTATTATATCTTGTTGTTATTCTTTTCAGTTTATTTGTATTGGGTTATGCCTTTTGGGCAAAAGTCAACGTGGCAAAGAAAAAGAAACGTATCTCTTTTGATGACTTTGCTGTAAATGAAAAGAAAGAGGGTAAAGAGAAAAAGGCGATTGAAGTTGAGTCTTTACTGATTCAAAACAATTTCTTGATTAAACTTTTTTATACTTTAGATAAAAATGTCAGAGTTAAATTTTTAGCCATTGGTGTTTTTTCTATAATTACTTACTTTATCAAAAGAGAAAGTTCTGCGGCTGATATTGCGATTCCAATTATATGCATAATGATGGCATTTATTTTTCTGCCATCGATCATTTGCAATATGCTAATTAAAAGCCGAATTAAAAAAATTATGGTAGATATGCCAGGATTTATTGATTTGGTGGCAGTAAGTTTGCAAGTGGGAATATCGCTTGAAGCAGCAATAAAACAAGTAGGTGAAGACTTTGACAATTTAAATAAAGATTTGTCAGAATTGATGCTACGTGTAATCAGAAAGTCTGAGGTGGTGGGTTTGGAGACCGCTCTTACAGAGCTTTCTGCTTCTTTACCAACAACAGAGATTAAAATGTTCTGTACGGTATTGCTACAAAGTTTAAATTTTGGTTCTTCAATTTATCAACACTTAATCCAGCTATCATCTGATATTAGAGATATTCAATTGTTGACTATTGAAGAAAAATTAGGTTCTCTCGCTGCGAAGATGAGTATTCCACTCATTGTATTTATTATGTTCCCAATTGTTATTTTGATTGTGGCACCAGGTGCAATGCGAATATTCCCAACCGTGCTCTAGTGAGGAGTAAGTATGTTACAAAAACCATTTAAGTTATTGGCTATTGCCAGTATAGCTCTAGCTTTAGCAGGATGTTCTACGCTAGGTTCCTGGGCTGGATCATCATCAGAAGATTCTGATTTTAAGCAAAAAGAAAGTTTATACCAAACAACTCAAAATAATGTTGCGCTAATTTCGCTCTATCGTAATAGCCTTCAACAAAAAGAAGATGATGAAATTCGTTATAAATTATCGCAAAGTTACTATCAGAGTGGTGATGGTGAAGCAGCTTTACTCTATTTAAAACCATTGCTTGCCAAAGATTCTAAAATATCAGGAACAGCGAAAATTTTGCGGATTAAATCGTTAATTCTATTAGAGAATAATGGAGAGGCGATTAAATACGCAACAGAGCTACTTCAAGCAGAACCTAAAAATGGTGAAGCTTATAACTTACGTGGTATTGCATATGCTCAGCAGGGCGACTTGATTAAAGCACGTGAAGATATTATCTCAGCACGCGAAAACTTTATTAATGATTCAGTTGCCATCAATAATTTAGCAACATTACATCTTCTCAATAATGAATATGCAAAAGTAGTTGAGTTACTGATGCCTCAATATTTGAGTGATGTTAAAGAACCTAAATTGGTACATAATTTAGTGTTCGCTTTAGTAAAAAATAATCAAATTGATGAAGCTAAAAAAATTATCGAAAAAGAGAATATGCATCCTGATGCAGATCAACTGATCGAATCGTTACAGAAACTGAAAAAGTCTCCTAACCTCTAATAATAGTTGCCCTATAGTATTAGGGAGGAATTTATGATTAAACATTTTTTTAAGAATAAAAAAGGTACTGCTACCGTTGAATTTAGTTTAACGGTAGGGATCTTCTTTATGGTCGTCTTTCTTTTCTTTGAATTGGCTCGTATTACTTTAATTTCTAGCTATTTAGATTTAGCGGTGGCTGAATCTTCTCGTTTAGCAAGAATTGATTCTTACAATCATGACTATAGTAAAGGTCACTTTGACTACCAAGCGGCATTCACCAAGCACTTAAACAATGGTCGGTTTTGGAAATTCATCAATTTTGGTGATGAGAATAATAATATCACCATCAAAGTAGATTATGCTGATTCAGTAAATGACCTATTGACAGATAATTTCCGCTCACAGCTTGACCCAAGTGATAAAAATAAGATTAAGTTAGATACAAAAGGGGCAGCTTTGGCAAAATATAGCGTGAAATATGAATACGTGAAGTGGATTCCTATAGTACCAAGTGTTGTAACTAATCCCATTTTTCATCGAGAATTTGTAGTGGTGCAAGAGTATGAAAGGTAATTTATTTAAAAAGTTTAAAGCAGATAAAAAAGGTTCTGTGACGATTGAGTTTGCATTTATGCTACTTTTTCTTGGTGTAATGCTAATTTTTATGGCAGACCTTGTCTTAGTTCGCTCCACTATGGGTAAATTAGATAGTGTAAGTTATTCTTTGGTTAATATTGTTAGGGAGCGTCCATCTTTCTTTGGTGGTTCTAGTACTATCACTTCACAAGACGTTGAACAGTTAAGAAAAGTAGGAAAAAAATTACTTTATGGTGATGCGAATGCTAAGCAAAAAGTGAATATCGTGCTTGAACAACTCACTCATACTAATGGAAAAGCTAATTCACCAGTTGTATTAGGAGATAGTAGTGATTGTAAAGCAGCTAGACCGCTAGCTACAGTGCCGCAATTAGCTCCTTATTCTCAGTCAATTAATCCTGCAAACAGAAGACTTATTCCTGTGTACCAAGTGACAATTTGCATAGAAATGTTGAGTCCGTTTAAGCGTTTCTTACTTAATGAAGAAAATAAAACCGAACAACATAACATTCGTTCATCATCTGTTGCAGTATCAAGATAAAAGGATATAGAGGAAACTATGAAATATACAAAATTCGTCTATAAAAAAGTATTTGATTTTTATCAGAATGAACAAGGGGTTTATGCCTTATTAACGGGAGCTATTAGCTTTGTTTTATTAGGTATTATTGCCCTTGCGGTTGATGGTTCTGGAATGCTGCTAGATAAAGCTCGTTTATCTCAAGGAATGGAACAAGGCGCATTAGCGCTTTCGGCTGAAGCGAATAAACCTCGCATTTCACAGAATGAAGATTTATCTGGTAATGGATATTTTACAGCTAAGACAGTGACTCCAGCTGATAAAAAAGATTCAAGATTTGCTTCTAAGTCAGAAAAAGAAATCAGAGGTTATAAACGAGATCAAGAGCTGTTAAAAAGTTATGTGCAGTCTTATTTGCCAGATGCCAAGCTACCGCGTGATTTTGAGTATGATTGTGAAGAAAAATCAACACCGAAAAGGGTAGTTAGCTGTTGGGCGCAAGGTGATATTGATCGTCCATCTTGGTTACCATTAAATGATACCTCATTAACTTTCCAACCTGAGGTTAAAATTGCCTCTGATCGCGTTTACGTTGGTAAAAATTTGGATGATGTGGCGCCGTTAGATTTAATGTTAGTAACAGACTTATCTGGTTCTATGAACAAAGATGAAAATAACCAATCGGGTGGTCAAAGTAAAATCTCTATTTTACGCGAAGTAGTAGCTACTATTGGTGATGAGTTACTAGATAACAAAACTCAGCGAGAAGATATAAGCCCTTATAACCGTATCCGTTTTACCTCTTTTGCATTTGGTGCAACTCAGGCAAATCAAAATGAATGTACTTTGCCTTATGAATTAACTTCAGAAGGTAAGAATAATTTGCTTAGTACAAAAGTTGCAGGGGGATATAGTACACTCAGTGGCTTAACATACTTTGATGCTTGGAAAAAAGGAGTAATGGATAAGCTATCGTTGAGTAATACAACGCTTATGGTTTATGGTCATTTTCTTGATACACTAACGAACAAAGGAATTGATTATAATGCGACAGTATCCAGTATTGCTAAATTTGATGGTAGTAATAGAACTTATGCTCTTACGTTTCCTAAAAATGATTGGTGTTTAGGCGGTAGCGCTTCGCCAACCACTAGTAATAAATGGTATCATAAAGGTGAAGTTTCATCTCTGAAACAGGATTTGAATAGCCTAAAACCTAACGGTGCGACGTTATCTAGTTCTGGGGTATTGATCGGTGCTAATTTATTGATGAACAAAAATGATGAGGCAGCCGCTCAACCAGGAACTTTACGTACAAATACGCAGCGTATTTTGCTTGTATTGTCGGATGGTCGTGATGAGATATATGCAAATCCGCCATCACCAGTTATTCCGCCTCAGTTACATATTACAGCAAATTTAATTGAGAAAGGAATGTGTAAAGCAATTCGTGAACGCTTAAATACTTTGCAAGATACTAATTATTCGCGTAAAAATGCAAGAATCCACTTTGTTGCTTTTGGCTATACGGCTTCAGGCTTACAGAAGCAGAGATGGCTGGAATGTGTAGGAACTGAGGGCTATCATGAGGCAAAAAATAAACAACAATTATTAGAAACATTCCGACAAATTGTGGGATTGCAAGAAGAAGTCGGTCACGTAACGCCAAATAAAGTCTTCTAATAATTGTTAATTTTTAAAGGCTGGGAATCAATAGATTTTTAGCCTTTTTATATAGCGTTACTGGTAAATTTTTGCAAAAACTTAACCGCTTGTATTGCAGAAATTGGTTGATTAACAGCTAGTTTTCTGTATAATTCGCCCGTTCAGTCACATTCTTTTTTAATCCTTGCTTCCACAAGTTGGTGACTGGCTCAGTTGGAGGCTGTTAAACCCGTAAGGATCAACAATGCGTCACTACGAAATCGTTTTTATGGTTCATCCAGACCAAAGCGAACAAGTACCAGCAATGATTGAGCGTTATACCGCATCGGTTAAAGAGGCGGGCGGTCAAGTTCATCGCTTGGAAGATTGGGGTCGTCGCCAATTAGCATACCCAATCAACAAACTTCACAAAGCACACTACGTGTTAATGAATGTAGAAGCACCTCAAAGTGTAATCGATGAGTTAGAAACTAACTTCCGTTACAACGATGCAGTTCTTCGTAACTTAGTTGTTCACACTAAAGCTGCTGTGACTGAAGCTTCACCAATGGTGAAAGCGAAAGAGCACAAAGCTGTTGAAGCAGTAGCCGAAGTAGAAGCAGGCGAATAATTTTGCCAATTGATAACCGTTTAATTCTGAGTGGCGAAGTTTGCTCGGTGATTAAACAGAGCCAAAGCCCGTTAGGTATTCCGAGTTTTAAATTTTGGCTTGAACATCGTTCAAAACAAAAAGAAGCAGGGTTAGAACGCCAAGCGTGGTGCAAAATCCAAGTGGTTTTGAATGGCAATCAATTTAGTTTTATAACCCAACAAATCCAACTCGGTAGTCGTGTTAAAGTGGAAGGATTCCTTCACACACATAAAGATTTTAACGGTTTAAACCAGTTAGTCTTACATACCGAAAACATTGAATTTATAGATCAGGAGAAGCCAAATGGCACGTTATTTCCGTCGTCGTAAGTTCTGCCGTTTCACTACGGAAAATGTTGTTGAGATCGATTACAAAGATATCGCTACATTAAAGAACTACATTTCTGAAAGCGGCAAGATTGTTCCTAGCCGTATCACTGGTACTCGAGCGAAGTATCAACGTCAATTAGCTCGCGCAATCAAACGCGCTCGTTATTTAGCGTTACTTCCATACACTGACAACCATCAGTAATTAAGGAGCGAGTCCAATGCAAATTATTTTATTAGACAAAGTTGCTCACTTAGGTTCTGTGGGCGACCAAGTATCTGTTAAATCAGGTTTTGCGCGTAACTTCTTAATTCCACAAGGTAAAGCAGTTATGGCAACAGCAGCAAACATTGCTCACTTTGAAGCTCGTCGCGCAGAATTAGAAGCAAAAGCAGCAGCAGCATTATCAGCCGCACAAGTTCGTGCAGCAAAAATCGCTGAGATCGCCGCAGTTTCAGTATCTGCAACTGCTGGTGATGATGGTCGTTTATTCGGCTCAATCTCTGCTAAAGACATCGCTGAAGCATTAACGGCAGCAGGTGTTGAAGTGGCAAAATCAGAAGTACGTTTAGGTGAAGGTCCATTACGTGCGACTGGTGAACACGCTGTTAAACTTCACTTACACCCTGAAGTGAATGCGGTCGTTACGGTAAACGTAGTGGCTGAATAATCTGAATGATTATAAGTAAAAAGAAACCCAGCTTCGGCTGGGTTTTTGGTTTTGTGATATTTATTGTAAAATTTCAACCATTTTAAACCGCTTGTAGAAGGAGAACCAAATGGCAAATATCCATTTAGCTATCGCCAGTGATTTTATCTTAGCTGAAAAAATTCTCGAAGTGCTAGAAAACAGTGAGTTAGAATTCGATAAAGTGTCTGCCGTAGAGATTGAGCCATTTGGCGAAGAACAGAATTTACGCTTAGGCACAAAAGCAGTTGAGCAATTTGAATTAGAAAATCTAGATTGGTCGCAATTTACTCACGTGTTATTTGCCGCACCAATGGCGAAGGCAGAAATTTTGGCTCAGGCAACGCAAGCAGGTTGCGTGATCTTAGATTTGTATGGCATTACCGCCTTAATCGGCAATGTTCCAGTCGTGGTGCCGAAGGTAAACAATGAAGCGTTGGTAAATTTACGTGAACGCAATATTGTGGCACTCGCTAATCCGCAAATTTCCCAATTGGCATTAGCATTAAAACCATTATTAGCGCAGCCATTGCAACATATTTTCGTCACTTCAATGTTGCCAGCGGCATACTTTGGTGATGAGAAAGTGAAAGAGCTAGCAGGGCAGACAGCACGTTTATTAAATGGTATTCCATTTGATGAAAATGCCGAACGTATTGCTTTTGATGTGGTGCCTGCTAATGTGCAAGGCACGGAAAAACAGTTGCCATTCTCGCGCGTGTTTGAGTTGCAACTTGCAAAAATTTTCCCCAATTTGACCGCTTGTGTAACTTTCCATAGCGTTCAGGTTCCTGTTTTCTATGGTGTAGCGCAGATGGTCTCGCTTCGATCTGAATATCAACTTGATGCGGAGGCCTTAAGTGAAGCTTGGAAAGCAGAGAGCTGGATTCATTTCAATGAGGAGCAAGTGATTACGCCAGTGAAAAATGGTGAGGATGAAGAGACGAATGGTTTACAAATTAGTCAATTGCTGAGCAAGTCGGAAAATAGCCTCCAATTTTGGAGCGTGGCAGATGAGCAAAAATTTAGCCTAGCGTTTTTAGCGGTCGAGTTGTTGGCGTTAGTGTTAGATTATTAGCATTTAACCTAGCACGGAAAAACCGTACTAGGTTAAGCATAATTCAGCCCTTTGGGGCTGTTTTGAGTTAGATTTTATGTGGATTTCTTGTGTTGGTGTCTGTTAAGTTACGCATTAGCAACGCGTATTCTAAATCAATATCCTGTGGCACATCAAGGAAGACAAAATGCCCATCACCAAGCCCAGCTTCTACGCTTTCATTTTTACGATTTAACAAGCGGTCGATTTTGAACATAATATTACCTTTTGGCGTCATCATCTCCACCGAATCACCGACCAAGAATTTATTTTTTACCGCTACTTCTGCCATTCCTTGCTCGTTACGTTTACCCGTAAATTCACCGACAAATTGCTGGCGTTCTGAAATGGAGTAACCATATTCGTAATTTTGGTATTCATCGTGCGTATGACGACGTAAGAAACCTTCAGTATAACCACGGTGTGCAAGGCTTTCCAACGTATCCAATAATGAAGTATCAAACGGTTTGCCTGCTGCAGCATCATCAATCGCTTTACGATAAACCTGCGCCGTTCTTGCACAATAGTAGAACGATTTCGTACGCCCTTCGATTTTCAATGAATGCACGCCCATTTGAGTTAAGCGTTCCACGTGTTGCACCGCACGTAAATCTTTTGAGTTCATAAAATAAGTGCCGTGCTCATCTTCAAAGGCAGTCATTTGCTCATCAGGACGATTGGGCTCGGTGTAAAGGAAGACTTTATCGGTATGTGCACCTTCGCCTAGTGTTGGCGCCACGTTAGTCACTTCAATTTCAGGCTGATATTTTTGCAACACTTCTTGTGGCACGATATTGCCGACATCGTCGATGGTACCTTCTTCCATTTTATATTTCCAGCGGCAGGCATTGGTGCAAGTGCCTTGGTTTGGATCACGTTTATTGATATAGCCCGATAGCAAACAACGCCCTGAATACGCCATACACAGAGCACCGTGTACGAAGATTTCTAGTTCAATATCTGGCACTTGCTTACGGATTTCTTCAATTTCTTCTAGTGATAATTCACGCGATAAAATCACACGGGTTAAGCCCATTTGCTTCCAAAATTTCACTGTTGCCCAGTTCACGGCATTGGCTTGTACCGATAAGTGAATATCAATATTAGGGAAATGTTCACGCACCAGCATAATTAAACCAGGATCGGACATAATTAAGGCATCAGGTTGCATTTCCACCACGGCTTGAATATCTTTAATAAAGGTTTTGAGCTTAGAGTTATGTGGGGCAATGTTCACTACCACATAAAATTTCTTACCTAGTTGATGTGCTTCATCAATCGCAAGTTTGAGGTTAGCGTGATTAAATTCGTTATTGCGCACGCGCAGGCTGTAGCGTGGCTGACCAGCGTAAACTGCATCTGCACCATAAGCGAATGCATAACGCATATTTTTGAGAGTGCCTGCGGGCGATAACAGCTCAGGCTTAGCGTATTTTAAGGTCATTTGGATTCTCTTTCTGATAACAAGTCAGGACTTTCCGCAGGGGAAAGTATAAAAAGGTGATTATTTTCTAGTAAAAAGAACCTTGTGGCAAGGGAAATTACAAGGCTTGGTATGTGGTGCAAGACAAATCCTTTCGCACTAACAGGCAGAAAATGGTAAATTTTTGCTATCTCGTCACTTCAAGATCGATTAGAATCCAATTTCTTTTTATTTCAACGTGGGGAATTTTATGAAATTAAAAACGTTATTCGCAACAGCAATCCTTGCCTTTTCAGCGCAAATAATGGCAGCAGGGGTAATGATGGAAATGTTCCAAATGAACAAACAGCTTAGAGCTTTAAATCAAGCAGAAAGCGTGGAAAAATTCCAAGAATCAGCGAAAGCCTTTATTGATATTTCTGAAAAAGCGAAAAATACTATGCCAGCCAGCCTTGAAGGCGATCAAGAACGCTTTAAAGGCTATCAAGCAGGAATGCAAGAAACCATTGATGTGGTGAAAAAAGCGGAAGCGCAAGCCAAAGAAGGCAAGCTGGCGGAAGCGAAGGAAACCATTTCTCAATTGGATTCGCTGAAAAAACAATATCATAAAGAATATAAAAACTAATTCCCAAGCGGTTGAATTTTGGTAAAATTTTACTAAATTTCAACCGCTTATTTTATTTATGGAACAACATTCATCTTTTACTAAAATTTTAGTCGCCATTGCTGCCATTATTGTTATTTTGGCTGGCATCAAAATGGCAACGGAGATCGTCGTACCCTTTCTGCTTTCTCTTTTCATTGCCATTATCTGCTCGCCGATGATTAAATTTATGACCAAGCACCGCATTCCACTTGGCTTAGCCATTGGTCTATTACTCGGCTTAATTGGCTTGATTTTTTTCTTTTTGGCTGGAATGGTTAATGGCGCAATTCGTGAATTTACTGCCTCGATTCCACAATATAAAGATTTGCTTTCCGTTCGCATCGCTACCATTTTTGAATTGGCACAAAAATGGGATATTCCACTGACCTTTAGTCAAGAAGAAATTTTAAGTCATTTTGACCCAAGCTCGGTGATGAACTGGGTGAGCCGTTTATTGTTGAGTTTTTCTGGGGTGTTATCCAACATCTTTGTGCTGTTTTTGGTAGTGATTTTTATGTTGCTGGAGTCGCCTGTGGCTAAGTATAAATTTGCCTTGGCGCTTAGCCCTGACGCGGATTTATCAAATGAAGAAGAGTATATCGACCAAGTGTTAGATGGCATAATTGGCTACTTGGGCGTGAAAAGTGGCGTAAGTTTGCTCACAGGTTTCTGTGTTTGGTTACTGCTGACTGCTTTTGATGTGCAATATGCGGTGTTGTGGGCAACGCTTTCCTTTTTGCTGAATTACGTGCCGAATATCGGTTCTATTTTGGCAGCGATCCCGATTGTACTCCAAGCCTTCTTATTAAACGGCTTTTCGGTTGGTATCATTGTGCTAGCAGGAGTAGTGGCAATCAATATGATTATTGGCAATATACTAGAACCTCGTTTGATGGGCAAAAAACTCGGGCTTTCAACGCTGGTGGTCTTCCTTTCACTTCTGTTCTGGGGTTGGCTGCTCGGCACGGTTGGAATGTTACTGTCTGTGCCACTTACGATGGCAGTAAAAATTGCCCTTGAATCCAGCGACATCACTCGACGTTACGCAATACTCTTGAGCGAAGTTGATGAAGCGAATTTAGAGTGAATTTAGGGCGTGAATTGCCTCAAAAGTTGGCTGCTAAAGTGTAATAGAAGAGCATACTTAATTTGACAAATTACTATAAAAAGTGAGTGTTTCTCGCTTAGAATAGGAGCATCCAAATTTAAACGGGGCTGTCAGATTGAGTTTGATTTTTACCTTTTTCAGGTAGCATTATTATTTTCTATATTATAAATCTTACTGATTTCCTTTTTACAAAATAATTCATAAAATAAACCGCTTGCAATAGATAATGGCAAGCGGTTAAATTCTTGCTAGAATTTGCAAAAATAATGTCACTTAGAAATAAGGTAAAATTACATTTATATATTACTGTAATTTTGGTTTACGTTCCCTTTTCTTTGTTTGCGTTTCACTTACGTTCATTTTCATTCTCTTTGTAAATTTACTATCCATTTTCATTGCATTACCTTAATTCATCTTAATTTAAATAAGATTCCATATAATCTAGCCAACTTTTTCTAACTTTAAAAAGTTCACATCTTTTTACGTCTTATATAGGGGATCTTTATTATGAATAAGATATATAAAGTCATTTGGAGTCATATTGCTAATGCATTCGTGGTGGTGTCAGAATTAGCAACTACTAAAGGTAAAGTGAAATCTACTTCAGTAACTAATCAACCAATCAATGGTAATGCTCCTAAATTTAAATTAAATAAAATTGCATTACTCTCTAGTTTAGCTATTTTAGCTTCTCACCAAGCCTTTGCTGCAAAAATGGATAATATTATTGTAAATGCAGATACAGCAACTGTAATTGGTGTAAATAATGCTGTTGCAGCAGGTAGAAACTATTTCGTACTAGGTAATAACGTTAAAGCAACTCAAGAAAATTCTGTCTATCTTGGTGCTAATTCTGCTTTTGTTCCAGCGGGTAAAACAACGTCAGGAATGGGTAAAAATACTTATGTTACACTTAATGGAGCATACTATTATTACGCAGGCACAATGCCAGCAGGTGTTGTAACAATTGGTAATTTAGGGACAGAACGCCGTATTCAAAATGTGGCAGCAGGGCTAATTTCAGAAAAAAGTACTGATGCGGTTAATGGCAGCCAATTATACGCTTTAACCCGTCCATTGCGTTTTGGTGGGGATAATTCAAGAATCAATGATCCAAATAGCGGTTGTGTAATTTGCGATAAGAATGTTATTTCTCGTGGCGCCAAACAGGGTATGTATATCAAAGGTGGTGAGACAGATCCATCTAAATTAACCACAACTGGCGATAAAAATGTTGGTGTTATTGTAGTTGATAACCATAATATGGAAGTGAGACTATCTAAAAACTTAACGAATCTCACCAGCGCTACATTCACGAATAACGTTAATACAACAGTTATTAACCATGATGGTGTAACTATCAATAATGGTCCAAGTATTACTGTAAATGGTATTAATGCTGGTAATAAACCAGTTACCAATGTAACAAGCAGCATAGCCAATAAAGATGGGGCTACTTTCATTGAAAAATTAACCAATGCAAATACAACAAATCCAAACAATGCTGTAAATATAAGTGATCTAAAAGCTACTGTGAAAACTTTAGTTCTTCCAAGTACAGTTGGCGGTTTTGGTCTTAAAGACCAAGATGGTAAAGAATTTAAACAAGCTCTAGGCACAACAGCACAAATTGTGGGTGATGGCAATATCACTACCAAAGTTATAGATGGCACTAACGGTAGAAAAGCACTTGAAATTAACTTAAATCCTGATGTTCAATTTGGACAAAAGGGTGCTGATGGTAAAGATGGTTTAGTCGGCGTAAATGGTAAAGATGGTTCTGCTGTCGTACTTAACGGCAAAGATGGTTCTATTGGCTTAAATGGTAAAGACGGAGCAAATGGTTTAACCTTCAAAGCAGCAAATGGTAAAGATGGTGTTGATGGTAAAAATGGTACAAATGGTAAAACTCGTATCGTTTATGAAACTAAAGATGCAAATGACAACACTACAACTGAAGAAGTGGCAACTTTAAATGATGGCTTAAAATTTGGCGCAAATAAAGGCACTGTTCACAATGCGAAATTAAATACGCAAGTGAATGTAAAAGGCGCAGTAGCTAATACAGATTGGGCGAAATTTGATGCGGGTAAAAATATTATGACCCAAGTCAATGGAGACACAATTACTGTTGCGTTAGCTAAAAACCTAACAGGTTTAAATAGCATTACGCTTGAAAAAGGTACTCTTAAACCAACTTATAACGCTGGTGATTTAGTTATTGTTAATAGTAAACCAACCTCAGCTACAGCAACTACACCAACTAAATCACAAGCAGCTCCAAGCAATGATTGTATTCTATGTACCTACAATAATGTGGCAATAATAGGTGATATTCTTAATGCAGGCTGGAACTTACAAGGTAACGGACAAGCGGTTGATTTTGTTAAACCTTATGACACGGTAAACTTTGCGAATGGTACAAACACTGCGATGAGTGCGGTAAGTTCAGTTGATGGCAAAATCAGCCATGTACGTGTTAATGTGGTAGGTTTACCAATTAACTATGTAAATAACGCTGGCGAAACCTTGGTGCAAGTAAATAATAAATTCTATAAAACTACAGATGTAGTGAATGGTGTGCCAAATGCAGGTGCTAAAGAGCAAACTCCAGCGGGTACAAGTTTAGTTGCTAATAATGGTTCAACAACAGTTCCACAAAAATTGGCGAATGTAGCAAGTAGTATTGCAGATAAAGCAGGTGCAAGTTTTGGTGATAAATTAGCTAATGCAGCGATCGCAAATCCAAATAATGCAGTTAATGTAAGTGACCTGAAAAATGCACTAGATGGTATTAAAAAGTCAGGTAACAATAATGTTGTTGGTAACTTTGGTCTTAAAGATCAAGATGGTAACGAATTTACACAGCCTCTAAATACAACAGCACAAATTGTTGGTGATGATAATATCAACACTAAAGTAGTTAATACTGCAAATGGTGGTAAAGCATTAGCAGTAGGCTTAAAACCAGAAGTTCAACTTGGTCAAAAAGGTAAGCCAGGTAAAGATGGTGTTGATGGAAAATTTGGTGTAAATGGTAAAGATGGTTCTGCTGTCGTACTTAACGGCAAAGATGGCTCAATCGGCTTAAATGGTAAAGACGGAGCAAATGGTTTAACCTTTAAAGCAGCAAATGGTAAAGATGGCGTTGATGGCACAAACGGTACAGATGGTAAAACTCGTATTGTTTATGAAACTAAAGATGCAAATGGTAAACCTGTCACTGAAGAAGTTGCAACCTTAAACGATGGTTTAAAATTCGGTGCAAACAGTGGTACAACTCATAATGCGAAATTAAATACGCAAGTGAATGTGAAAGGTGCAAATGCTAATACCGATTGGGCGAAATTTGATGAGGGTAAAAATATTATGACCCAAGTCAATGGAGATACCATCACGGTTGCTTTAGCTAAAGATGTTAATGTAAATAGTGTAACAACTGGTGATACTAAAGTTGAAAATAAAGGCGTTACTATCAATAACGGCACTAAAGGTACGCCTGTAAGTTTAACCAAAGATGGATTAAACAATGGTGGTAACCAAGTAGTTAATATGGATAGCGGTCTTAAAGATGCTACGGGTAACACTATTAACTTAGCTGATGCAAAAGATAGCGTATTGAAAAATGGCGTTAATGTAGGTGACTTGAAAAATGCGGTGAATAACATCACTAAAGCAGGTTTAAATGGTGGTTTTGGTCTTAAAGATCAAGATGGCAACGAATTTAAACAAGATTTAGGTACAACAGCACAAATTATTGGTGATGGTAATATCAATACCAAAGTTGTTGATGCTAAGACAGGCGGTAAAGCACTTGAAGTTAGTTTAAATCCAGATGTTCAACTTGGACAGAAAGGTGCTAATGGTAAGGATGGAAAACTTGGCGTAAATGGTAAAGATGGCTCTGCTGTTGTACTTAACGGTAAAGATGGCTCTATCGGCTTAAATGGTAAAGACGGCGCAAACAGCTTAACCTTTAAGGCAGCGAATGGTAAAGATGGCGTTGATGGCGCAAATGGCGCAGATGGCAAAACTCGTATCGTTTATGAAACTAAAGATGCTAAAGGTAATCCTGTAACTGAAGAAGTCGCAACTTTAAATGATGGCTTAAAATTCGGTGCAAATAACGGTACAGTTCATAATGCGAAATTAAATACGCAAGTAAATGTGAAAGGTGCAGATGCAAATACCGATTGGACGAAATTTGATGAGGGTAAAAATATTATGACCCAAGTCAAAGGGGAAAACATCACTGTTGCTTTAGCGAAAGATTTAGCTGGCTTAAACAGCATCACTCTTGGAGATAATGGCGATAAAACAGTAGTGAACAAAAATGGAATCACTATTGCGAAAGATCCAACAAATCCAAATGCGGCAGAGGTTAAATTAACCGAAAAAGGTTTAGATAACGGTAATAATCAAATCATTAATGTAAAAGGTAATCTTGCTCCAACTTACAATGCTGGTGATATGACCATTGGCGCAGATGGTAAACCAACCACAACTGCAGCAACTACGCCAACTAAATCACAAGCTGCACCAAGCCCTGCAGATGCAGCAGCAATGCACAATAATGCAGCAACGGTGGGGGATGTGTTAAATGCAGGCTGGAACTTACAAGGCAATGGACAAGCGGTCGATTTTGTAAAATCTTATGACACCGTAAACTTTGCGAATGGCACAAACACTGAGGTGAATGTGGTAAGTTCAGCAGATGGTAAAACAAATGACATTCGTGTAAATGTGGTAGGTTTACCAATCAGCTACGTAAATAATGCAGGTGATGCTTTAGTTAAAGTAGGTGATAAATTCTACAAAGCTGGAGATGTTGTCAATGGTGTGCCAAACACTGGTGCAGCAGAACAAACACCAGCAGGTACAAGTTTAGTTGCAGGTAATGGTTCAACAACAGCACCACAAAAATTAGCGAATGTGGCAAGCAGCATTGCTGATAAAGCAGGTGCAGATTTCGGTGAAAAATTAGCTAATGCAAATGCAACTAATCCAAACAATGCTGTTAATGTTAGCGATTTAAAAGGTGCAGTAGACGATCTAAGAGGTCCAAGTTCAGTAGGCGGTTTTGGTCTTAAAGATCAAGATGGCAAAGAATTTAAACAAGCTCTAGGCACAACAGCGCAAGTTGTTGGTGATGACAATATCAATACCAAAGTAGTTGATACAGCTACAGGTGGAAAAGCATTAGAAGTGAGTTTAAAACCAAATGTTCAACTTGGACAAAAAGGTGTTAATGGTAAAGATGGTTCACTTGGTATAAACGGTAAAGACGGTTCGTCTGTTGTACTTAACGGTAAAGATGGTTCAATTGGCTTAACTGGTCCTGCTGGCAAAGATGGTAAAAATGCACAAGCTACTATCGGTGTTGAAGATGGCGTGAAAGGCTTGAACGGCAACGATGGTAAAGATGGCGAAAGTAAAACTCGCCTAGTTTATACCAAACCAAATGGTGAAAAAGAGCAAGTAGCGACTATGAGCGATGGCTTAACCTTTGAAGGTGATACAGGTTCGCATAAAGCACCATTGGGTACCAATGTTAAAGTTAATGGTGACGGTAAAAACATTACGACAAAAGTTGAAGGTAACGCTGTAAAAGTTCAGCTTAACGACAACATTGAAGTAAAAGGTGCTACTGTTAAAGAAAACCTTACTGTTGAAAAAGGTGCTAATGTTGATATGGGTGGCAATACTGTGAATAATGTTGCTGATGGTGAGGTAAGTGCAACTAGTAAACAAGCTGTAAACGGCAGCCAGTTGTATAGAGTTCAACAACAAATCAATAATAGTAATACACAAGCGATCAACAATGTTGCTAAACGTGTGAATAAAGTGGATAAAGACTTACGTGCTGGTATTGCGGGTGCAAATGCAGCAGCAGGTTTACCACAAGTTTACCTACCAGGTAAATCAATGGTTGCTGCTTCAGCAGGGACATACCGTGGGGAAAGTGCAGTGGCAGTAGGTTACTCTCGTTCAAGTGATAACGGCAAAGTTATTATGAAACTACAAGGTAATACCAATACTCGTGGCGATGTGGGTGGTTCCGTTGGTGTTGGTTACCAATGGTAATCTAACAAGCACTACTTATATCTAAGTTGAGTCTTATAAAAATGCCGTCTAGAAATATTCTAGGCGGCATTTTTTCTCTTCTTTTCAACTTAAATTAAAAGGACTGAGCCCGATACATATCGAAATCAGTCCTTAAAAAGCTCTTACTTTGGGAGCAGGTACAAATAACTTGCCTCCTTGCTTTATTTTATACTTTACGACTATCTTGATATTCTTTGGCAGCTTTTATAAAGCCTGCAAATAACGGATGTCCATCACGTGGGGTTGAGGTAAATTCTGGGTGGAATTGTGCAGCAATAAACCAAGGGTGATTTGGTACCTCGATGATTTCCACTAATTTTTTATCTGCAGATAAACCGCTCACTTTCAAGCCTGCTGCTTCGATTTGTGGAAGCAATACGTTGTTCACTTCATAGCGGTGGCGGTGACGTTCAGTGATAGTGGCAGAACCATAGACTTCGCGCGCTTTTGATCCTTCTACTAAATGACAAAGTTGTGCACCTAAACGCATTGTGCCACCTAAATCTGATTCATCAGAACGTTGTTCGATTTCGCCTTCCGCATTTTGCCATTCGGTGATTAAGCCTACCACAGGTTGCGGGCAATCTTTATCAAACTCTGATGAATTTGCCAGCGTTAAACCTGCTACATTACGAGCATATTCAATTAAGGCGATTTGCATTCCTAAACAAATACCTAAGTAAGGAATTTTGTTCTCACGAGCGTATTGGGCGGTGCGGATTTTTCCTTCCACGCCGCGATAACCAAAACCACCAGGCACCAAAATGCCATCTAAACCTGCTAAAACCTCAGTGCCCTTGGTTTCTATATCTTGTGAATCAATATATTTGATGTTTACGGTTAAACGATTGGTTAGCCCTGCATGTTTTAACGCTTCGTTTACCGATTTATACGCATCAGGCAGTTCCACATATTTACCGACCATACCGATGGTCACTTCGCCCGTCGGGTTCGCTTGACGGTATAGCACTTGCTCCCATTCACTTAAATCGGCTTCTTTACAATCTAGGCGGAAACGGTCGCATACGAAGTTATCTAAGCCTTGTGATTTTAACAGTTCTGGAATGCGGTAGATGGAATCCACGTCTTTGAGCGAAATAACCGCACGTTCTGGCACGTTACAGAACAGAGCGATTTTTTTCTTCTCATTTTCAGGAATCGCACGATCTGAACGGCAAATCAATACATCAGGCTGAATGCCGATGGAAAGTAATTCTTTCACTGAGTGCTGGGTTGGTTTAGTTTTCACTTCGCCTGCGGTTGGAATATATGGCACTAAGGTTAAGTGCATAAATAAAGTTTTTTCACGCCCTACATCTACTGCTAATTGGCGCAATGCTTCTAAGAACGGCAATGACTCAATGTCACCGACGGTACCACCTACTTCGACGATCACTACATCGCGCCCTTTACCGCCTTCAATTACACGCTCTTTGATTTCGTTGGTAATGTGTGGGATCACTTGAATGGTTGCGCCTAAATAGTCGCCACGACGCTCTTTACGTAACACTTCTGAATAGATTTTACCGCTGGTAAAGTTGTTCGCTTTACTCATTTTTGAGCGAATAAAACGTTCGTAGTGACCTAAATCTAAGTCGGTTTCTGCGCCGTCTTCAGTTACGAAAACTTCACCGTGTTGGGTGGGGGACATTGTGCCAGGATCGACATTGATATAAGGGTCGAGCTTCATAATAGTGACATTTAAGCCACGAGCTTCAAGAATAGATGCTAAAGACGCAGCAGCAATACCTTTGCCTAAAGATGAAACAACGCCGCCCGTCACGAAAATATAATTCGTTGCCATATTGTTTGCCTTTTGATGATGGAGGAAATTTGGGAAATCTGTTGAATGGTCTAAACCATTAGGACGGGAAAACAGTTTACAGCAAATGGGATTTTTTTGCTATCAGAAAAGCATACAAGCGGTCAATTTTGCAAAAAATTTTACAAATTTCACCGCTTGTGATTAGCGTAGTTCATTGGCACGATTTAAATCCAGCTTTGCTAACTCCTTCAATACCATTTGGGCTTTTTCGGCATTCCCTTCTTTCTGTGCACATTTCACTATATTTTCTAGGCTATCGGCTTGATGATAGTAACTTTGTTTACTTTGAATTGCGCGTTCAAATTGTGTGTAGGCTGATTTAAAATTGCCTTTCTCGCATAAAAATGTGCCGTAGTTATTCAGTACATCAGGGCGGCTATGGCTGAGCTTGATAGCTTGTTGGTAAGCGGCTTCTGCATTGGGGGAATCTTGAATGCTTTGATAGTAATAGGCAAGTACGGAGTAAGGCAAATAGTCGTTCGGATCGTGTTTGATGGCACGGTCGATATTAAGTTTCGCTTTGGGATAATCTTGTTGTTCAAGATAAGCTAAGGCGAGATTGAGGCGCGCTTTAACGGTTTCTAATCGGTTGGATTCCTGAACTGGTTGAATGGAAGAAGTACAGGCAGAAAGCATACAAGCGGTTAAAATTAAGCAAAGTTTTGCAAATTTCATAGTGGCTCCTTATGATATTCCCCTCTTTAATAAAGAGGGGGTAGGGGGAGATTTGTTCATATTAAAAGGTCGCATTAAATCTCCCTGCCTCTATTTTCAAAGAGAACGCTAAGGAACTTAATGCGTTTTCACCTCAATCCCTGCACCAAATTTGCGTTTTTGCATTGTGCGCTTAGTACGATCGATCACATCGCCAGCCAGCTGTCCGCAGGCAGCATCAATGTCGTCGCCACGGGTTTTACGTACAATTACCGTAAAGCCATATTCCATTAGAGTTTTTTGGAATCTATCCACACGACTGTTTGAACTTTTGCCATACGGGGCTTCAGGGAACGGGTTCCAAGGGATTAAGTTAATTTTACACGGTGTATTTTTCAGTACTTCAGCAAGCTGATGTGCGTGATCCGTGCTGTCATTTACGTGATCGAGTAATACATATTCAATGGTTACTTTACCATGGTTGGCATTTGACACTTCAAGATATTTATGCACCGAATCCATCAACATTTGAATGTTATATTTTTTGTTAATTGGCATAATTTCATCACGCAGTTCATCGTTCGGGGCGTGGAGTGAAATTGCTAAGGCGACATCAATTTTTTCACGTAAAATATCTAACGCTGGCACGACACCTGCGGTTGAAAGCGTAACACGGCGTTTGGATAAGCCATAAGCAAAATCGTCCAACATAATTTCCATTGCGGGAATGACGTTGTTTAAGTTAAGCAACGGTTCACCCATTCCCATCATTACTACGTTGGTAATCGGGCGCACGCCTGTTACGCCAAAGTTGCCGATAATTTTTGAGGCTCTCCAAACTTGCCCGATAATTTCTGACACGGTTAAATTGCGGTTAAAGCCTTGTTGTGCCGTTGAGCAGAATTTACATTCCAGAGCACAGCCTACTTGAGAAGAGACACAAAGGGTGGCTCGGTCGGCTTCAGGAATGTACACCGTCTCAACTTGCTGATTGCCCACTTGCATCGCCCATTTGATAGTGCCATCACTTGAACGTTGTTCTACGGCGACTTCAGGGGCTTTAATTTCAGCAATCGCTTTTAGTTTTTCACGCAATACTTTGTTAATATTGCTCATATTGTCAAAGTTATCTTCACCAAAATGGTAAATCCACTTCATCAATTGGTCTGCTCGAAAGGGTTTTTCCCCCATTTCTTTTAATAAATTACGCATTTCTTGGCGTGTTAGATTCATTAAATTGATTTTTTCGGATTTAGGGTGTTGAGCTGCAACGTTAGTTGCTTGGATTTGAACAGTCATTTGAGCCTCGTTATTACACGGATTATGGCAAAAGGTAAGTTTTGCGGTTACGAATAAAAAAGAAGCAAATTTTACTGATCTTGCGAAGGATAATCTAGTGATTTTTTGTATAGAGTAAAGATCCTAGTTTGAATTTTTCGATCAAGATCACAAAAATAATTTTCGCCATTTTGTGATTTAACTAAATAATGGCATAATAATGACAATTTTTGATTTAAAGGATGCTCTCAAATGTCAGCAAACAACATTGAAATTCAAATTTTCGGGCAGGTTTTGCGCCTGCAATGTCCACCTGAACAAAAAGATAACTTATTATCATCTGTACAGCGTTTAGAAGAACGTGTTGCTG
The DNA here is from genome assembly GCA_041854605.1 of Actinobacillus sp. Lineage (GTDB taxonomy): Bacteria > Pseudomonadota > Gammaproteobacteria > Enterobacterales > Pasteurellaceae > Haemophilus_A. Next base: position 15,875 of record JBHACP010000051.1, on the reverse strand, counting down.
TTTTAAAAGAGCAATCAGGAATTATTCAGCTTGAAAAGGTGTTAGCGATTGTCGCACTTAATTTGAATTATGAGCTTGATCTTGAAAAGCAAAAAAATGAAGAAAACAAAAAAGTGCTAGAAAGTTGCATTCAGCAATTAGATAACTCCTTGAATAAATTTCGAGTCTCTAGCAGTCAATAAATAAGTATAAAAATGTAAATTTTCTTACGCTAAAGGCTAGGAAAAAATCGAAAATTCCGCTAATATTTAACTTGTCTGGGGTGTGCGTAGTGAGTTACGTCCCTGAGCCGATAATTTTAATCTTGAGTTGAATATTCAGTTACCGGTGAGCAGGCTCGCTTGCGAGAAGCCTAAAAGTAAATACATTCGACTCCCTTGAACCTTCTGGTTCAAGGACCAACACTGATTACGGCACTTCGGACACTTTCATTTCTTTTCGTTATGGAAAAGCTATCTAAACAGGCAACACGCCAAGAACTCCGCCAAACGTTTCTTGCCAAACGTCAGCGAATTTCCCCGTCTAAACAAGCAATAGCTGCCTTATCTATTGTTGAACCCGCATTAAAACTCGTTGAACAACACCAAGCTCAACATATTGCTATTTATTTAGCTTTTGACAGCGAAATTCAAACCCACTACTTAATTCAAGCCTTACGACAGCAAGGGAAAAGTATTTATTTGCCTGTTATGGATCCTGTGCAAAAAGGTATTTTGCACTTTCTACCTTTCGATGAAAATACGGAATTTGAAACTCACCGATATGGCATAAAACAGCCCAGGTTTGAGCCGACTAAAATTATTAGTCCTTTGCAAATTGATCTGATTTTTACACCGCTTGTAGGTTGTGATAAGCAAAACGGACGGCTTGGTTATGGTGGTGGTTTTTACGATCGCTATTTAGCACAAGCCCAAAATGCCGTGAGTATTGGCTTAGCACATTCGTGCCAGCAAGTAGATAAATTACCACTAGAAAGCTGGGATATGCCGCTAAACCATCTTATCGTAGCTTAAAATAAAACATTGACTTTACGTTTAAAAATGGGTAGCTTCCCATCAAGTATAGATTTTATGAGGGGAAAGGATGTTTAGTTTTGAACCAACGACAATAATGTTCCTTATTTACATTGTGGGAATGATCTTAATTGGTTTTATTGCCTATCGTGTTACCAACAATTTGTCTGACTATATTTTAGGTGGTCGTAGCCTTGGCAGCTTTGTTACGGCACTTTCGGCAGGCGCTTCAGATATGTCGGGCTGGTTGTTGATGGGCTTACCTGGTGCCATTTACGCAGGCGGCTTAATTGAAGCGTGGTTGGCGATAGGCTTAACCATTGGTGCTTACCTTAACTGGAAACTTGTCGCTGGACGTTTACGTTCGCACACCGAACATAGTGGCGATGCTTTGACGCTTCCTGAATACTTCCATAATCGTTTTGGTGATAAAACTCGTATCATTAAAATCCTTTCTGCGGTGATTTTTTTACTCTTTTTTGCAGTATATTGCGCCTCGGGCGTAGTCGCTGGCGCACGTGTTTTTGAAAATCTTTTCGGTATTCCTTACGCTGAAGCGATTTGGTATGGTGCAGTTGCCACCATTCTTTATACTTTTATCGGTGGCTTTTTGGCGGTAAGTTGGACGGATACCATCCAAGCCTCTTTAATGGTTTTTGCTTTGATCCTCACCCCCATAGTTGTTGTGATGAATGTTGGTGGTTTTGAGGCAATGCAAGAAACGATCAACCAAGCAGAACTTACTGCAAACAAAAATTATAACGATATGTTTACTGGCACGACCTTTTTAGGCATTGCCAGCCTAATGGCGTGGGGCTTGGGCTATTTTGGACAGCCGCATATTGTGGTACGTTTTATGGCGGCAGAAAGTGTGAAATCGCTAGAAAGCGCGCGCAGAATCAGTATGACGTGGATGGTAATAAGCCTTGTTGGTGCTATTGGTATCGGCTATTTTGGGATGGCTTATTTCTTTAAATTCCCTGAACAAGCGCCCCTCGTCAATCAAAATAATGAACAAATTTTTATTGAGCTTGCGAAATTACTCTTTAACCCGTGGATTGCAGGTGTGTTGTTGTCAGCTATTCTCGCCGCAGTGATGAGTACCTTGTCGGCTCAGCTGTTAATTTGCTCTAGTGCCATTACTGAAGATTTGTATAAAGGCATTATTCGCCCATCTGCAACCGACAAAGAGCTCGTCTGGCTTGGCCGAGCGATGGTGTTAGCGGTTGCAGCCCTTGCCATTTACATTGCACAAGATCCAAACAGCCAAGTGTTCGGCTTGGTAAAAGATGCGTGGGCAGGCTTCGGCTCCGCTTTTGGACCTGTTGTGTTATTGTCTCTTTTCTGGAAGCGAATGAATGGTTTTGGGGCGATTGCAGGAATGCTAACAGGGGCATTAGTTGTTTATTTTTGGAAAGATCTAACGAATACGTTCAGTTTGCCTGAAATGTACTCAATGATTCCTGGCTTCGTTTGCGGCTTGATTGCCATTATTGTGGTTTCATTCATTACTCCAGCACCGAGCAAAGAAGTGCTAGAAACCTTTGAAAATGCCAACAAAGCCTATTTAGGCGAAATCAAATAAACAATAAAAAGCGATTTGCTATGCCAAGCAAATCGCTTTTTTTGCAAATTTTTAGGAAAAAATAACCGCTTGCAAGCGGCATTTCATTTTAAGGAGTTTGCTATGACAAATTATCGCCTTCTTCCCTCCGCCACAGCTATTCGCCCAGTGATTAGTCAGCACTACCGCATAGATGAAACGACGCTCGTGCAGCAATTGTTGAATGACGCACGCACCGATGATTTGCAGCCTGAAATTCAAGCGCTGACTCGTACGTTGGTTGAAAAAGTGCGGGCAGATCGTCGTAAAGCAAGTGGGGTCGATGCGTTAATGCACGAATTTTCACTTTCCAGCCAAGAAGGCATTGCACTGATGTGCTTAGCGGAAGCCTTGCTACGCATTCCAGATCAAACTACCCGTGATAAATTGATTCGTGACAAAATCGCTAAAGGCGACTGGAAAACGCACATCGGCAATAGCCCATCGCTGTTTGTCAATGCTTCTGCTTGGGGTTTGGTGTTTACGGGCAAAGTAGTGGCACTGGGCGAGAAAGAGCTGACCAGCACCCTAGCTAAATTGATTAGCCAAGGCAGTGAGCCAATTATTCGCAAAGGGATGGATTTTGCCATGCGTTTGCTTGGTAAGCAGTTTGTGACAGGCGAAACCATGCCTGTGGCGCTGAAAAACAGTGAGGCTCGTTTTGCCAAAGGTTTTCGCTTTACCTATGATATGCTTGGTGAATCGGCATTTACCGAAGCCGATGCGAAACGTTATTACAACGATTACGTGAACGCTGTACACGCTGTGGGTGCACGCTCAAAAGGGCTAGGCGTTTATCAATCTTCAGGGGTGTCTGTGAAATTATCGGCAATCCACCCACGCTACTCACTGGCGCAACACGAGCGAGTGATGAACGAACTCTACCCCCGTTTGCGTGATCTTTGTTTACTGGCTAAGCGGTACGATATCGGTTTGAACATCGATGCGGAAGAGGCAGATCGACTTGAAATTTCATTAGATTTAATCGATCGCTTACTTACTGAGCCTGAATTGGCAGGCTTCGACGGCATTGGTTTTGTGGTACAAGCCTACCAAAAACGTTGCTTGTCTGTGATTGATTACCTGATCGCAAAAGCACGGGAAAGCAACCGCAAACTGATGATTCGCTTGGTGAAAGGGGCTTATTGGGATGCTGAAATCAAACGGGCGCAAGCCGATGGTGCCGAAGGTTATCCCGTGTTCTCACGCAAAGTACATTCCGATTTGAACTATATCGCTTGTGCCAAAAAATTACTCGCCGCACAAGATGTGATCTATCCACAATTTGCCACACATAATGCGCAAACATTGGCGACAATCTACCACCTTGCCAAAGGCAAACATTTTGAATTTCAATGCCTGCACGGTATGGGCGAAACCCTATACGATCAAGTGGTTGGCAAAGCCAATTTAGATGTGCAATGCCGCATTTACGCACCTGTGGGTTCTTACCAAACATTGCTGGCTTATTTGGTGCGCCGCTTGCTAGAAAATGGCTCAAACAGCTCATTTGTTAATCAAATTGTTGATGAAAAAGTTAGTGTTTCCTCGCTTGCCGAAGATCCGATTGCCAAAGCGGAAAAAAACGCAGGCAGTATGCACCCGAAAATCCCCTTGCCAATCAACCTCTTTGCCGATCGCCCAAATTCAAAAGGCTACGACTTAACTGATAGTACGCACTTGCAAGCATTGGAAAAAAATTTAGTGGCGTTGGCGAAAAATACTTACCACGCCGAGCCACAGTTGGGGGAAGCCTTTTATAGTGGCACCGAAAGTCGCAAAGTTTACAATCCCGCCTTTACTTCACAGCTGGTGGGCGAAGTGGTGTTGGCGAATGAAGCCGATGTTGATCGTGCCTTTGAACTTGCCAGTCAAAGTCATGCCGAATGGGCGCAGACCGCACCTGCGAAACGGGCGGCAGTGCTAGAGAAAGTGGCAGATTTAATGGAAGCCAATATGCCAACCTTGTTTGACTTGGCGGTACGTGAGGCAGGCAAAACCCTCAACAATGCGATTGCCGAAGTGCGCGAAGCGGTCGATTTTTGCCGTTATTATGCCAATCAAGTCAAAGCGAATCCTGATGGCTATCTCAATCCACGTGGCATTATTGTTGCTATCAGCCCGTGGAACTTCCCATTGGCAATTTTTACAGGCGAAGTTTCTGCCGCCTTGGTGGCAGGTAATGCCGTAATTGCCAAACCCTCTGGGCAAACCTCGTTGATGGCGCATTTTGCTGTAGAACTCTTTCACCAAGCAGGCGTGCCAAAAGGCGTGTTGCAATGTTTGCCTGGTAGCGGGCGAGTAATCGGCACAAAATTAGCTTCAGATCCTCGGGTTGATGGGGTAATTTTCACAGGTTCGACCGATACCGCCAAAGAGATCAACGCTAATTTGCAAAAAAATCAGAAAATTCTACCGCTTGTGGCTGAAACAGGCGGGCAAAATGCGCTGATTATGGACAGTTCGGCGCTTAGCGAACAAGTGGTGGCAGATGTACTCAATTCTGCCTTTGACTCGGCAGGGCAGCGTTGTTCGGCATTGCGTGTGCTATATCTGCAAGCGGACCTTGCCGATCATATGTTGGCAATGATTAAAGGGGCGATGGCACAGTTAAAAGTCGGGCGGCCACAGCAACTTAATACCGATGTCGGGCCTGTGATTGACCGCAATGCGCAAAGTTTGCTCTTGGCGCATATCGATAAGATGAAAAAAACCGCCAAATCCTACTACCAAACGCCGATTGACTCTGAAATCGACGAGAACGGCATTTTCGTACCACCAACCTTGCTGGAAATCGACCACATTCGACAAATTGAACAAGAAGTGTTTGGTCCTGTGTTGCACGTGATTCGCTTTGAAGCTGACAATTTAGCGCAGGTGATGAATGACATTAACTCAACGGGCTTTGGTTTAACCAGTGGTTTGCATAGTCGTATTGATGAAACGGTAAACCAATGGCTGGAAGTGATTCACGCAGGTAATTTGTATGTAAACCGCAATACTGTTGGTGCGGTGGTAGGCGTACAGCCATTTGGCGGTATGGGAATGTCAGGCACAGGACCGAAAGCAGGCGGACCACTCTATTTGCAACGATTAGTTTATCGCAATGCGTGGCAAGTGGACAATCTAAATTACGCCGCTCCAACCGATATTTCGCCGTTACAACAAGTGGTTAAAAATATCGAAAAAATTACCAACCAAGCGGAAGTGTTGTCTCTTTTGCAAAATTTAGCCCAAAAAACACCGCTTGCAGGCACGTTGCCATTGCAGGGCATTACGGGGGAGCAGAATTATTTGAAATTTGTGGCTCGCCCGATGGTGGCGATTGGCAATGGTTCGTTGGATGAACAGCTGAAAGCGGTGCTTGCTGTGTTGGTTTGTGGCAGCCAAGCGGTGGTGCAAAAAGATACACCGATTGCCGAGCTGGCTAACCGATTCGCAGGCAAATTGCGAGTGGTGGAGGATTTCAACGCCCTGCCGTCTTTAAGTACGCTGATTGTCCTTGAGCCACTTTCGCAAGAAGAAAAAGCGCATTACGCTAAACGTGAAGGCGCTATTCTCACTTTTGTGGAAAACCTTGATTTAGCACTTTCGCTCTTGCCACTGGTACACGAAAAATCCATCAGCATTAACACGGCAGCAGCTGGTGGTAATGCCACTTTAATGAGTGAAATGGATTGACTATAATAGCATTCGCTGATTTTTTCGTAGCTACTGTGTTTCCTAAAAAATGCAGTAGCTACGGGGAATTTCAGTTATATTTCAGTAGAAGGTCTTCTTTTAAATAGAGAATAAAAACGATGTCAAATCAAACTATTAGCACACCTAAACAAGCATTCGTTGGCTTACAAATGTTATTTGTCGCCTTTGGTGCTTTAGTATTAGTGCCTCTTATTACGGGATTAGACCCGAACACTGCCTTGCTAACCGCAGGGATTGGTACACTGCTTTTCCAACTTTGCACTAAATGCCAAGTGCCGATTTTCTTAGCTTCTTCCTTCGCTTTTATTGCCCCGATTCAATACGGTGTACAAGCATGGGGCATCTCGGCGACCATGGGCGGTTTGGCTTGTGCGGGTTTGGTTTATTTTGCCTTGAGTTTGTTGGTGAAATGGAAAGGCGCGCAGATTATGGACAAAATTTTCCCGCCTGTGGTGGTAGGTCCTGTCATCATTATCATTGGCCTAGGGCTTGCGCCTGTGGCGGTGGATATGGCATTGGGTAAAAACAGTAACGGGGCAATTTCGCAGGATATGGCGATTCTTGTTTCTATGGTAACGCTGATTACCACCGTGATTGTTGCTGTCTTTGCCAAAGGTTTAATGAAATTAGTGCCGATAATGTTTGGCATTGCAGTAGGTTATGTACTGTCGATTTTCTTAGACATTGTCGATTTCAGCAAAATCAGCCAAGCCGCTTGGTTCAGTTTGCCGACAATTACCATGCCCGAGTTTCGTTTAGATGCCATTCTGTATTTGCTGCCGATTGCTATTGCACCAGCAGTCGAACATGTGGGTGGCATTATGGCGATTAGTTCAGTGACGGGCAAAAATTTCCTACAAAAACCAGGGTTACACCGCACGTTGCTAGGCGATGGCATTGCGACCACCGCCGCTTCATTGTTGGGCGGTCCGCCGAATACCACCTATGCGGAAGTGACAGGGGCTGTAATGCTCACCAAAAATTTCAACCCCCAAATTATGACGTGGGCAGCCTGCTGGGCGATTGCCATTTCCTTCTGTGGCAAAATAGGCGCATTTTTACAAACTATCCCAGGGGTGGCAATGGGTGGCATTATGATGCTCGTGTTCGGTTCCATTGCAGCGGTGGGAATGAGTACGCTCATTAAAGCGAAAGTCGATATGGGCGAAGCCCGCAACCTTGTAATAGTGTCAGTGGTGATGACTTTCGGCATTGGCGGAATGCTGATTAACGTCGGTGAGTTTTCGTTGAAAGGCGTTAGCCTCTGTGCAATAGCGGCTATTGTGATGAACTTGGTGTTACCGAAAGAAAAACAAGCGGTGAAATCTGACGAATAATTTGCAATCAAAATATTTATCAATGTCCGTTGTGTGTTCAAGCTCTGGTGCAAGGTTAAGCTTTGCACCAGAGGTGGTTTTATTTCTTCAAATTAGCCCAAGCAGCGCAAGAGAACGATTATCCATTACTTAATCCACTTGTCCGAATCTTGCTTGCGTTCAAAATCGGCATCAAAAACGTTGTCATCACGGTTCGCGTATGATTTTGTATTACCGAAGCTGATAAATGAAATTCTCGCTTTGAAAAAGCGTAAGATAAAATTTTCGGCAAACTTTCGAGTGAAAGGCAATACACAAAGTATCGCTAAAATATCACTTAAAAAGCCAGGAATAATTAACAAAATGCCTGCCAAAATAAATAAGGCGGAACCTGTTAAGGCTTCGGTGGGCATTTTTCCTTGGGCAATTTCTTGGCGAATGCTATAAATCGTATAAAGCCCTCTTAGTTTAACAAACCATAAGCCAAGAAAAGAAATTGCCATCAATAATATCATTGGCAAAATGCCGATCTTGGTTCCAATAGAAACAAGTAACGATATTTCACAATAAATGTAGGCAATAAAGCCACATAAACAAAATAAAAACGACATAGTTCTATCCAATTAAATAAAGTATGAAATGCCATCCACGACTAATTTTAAACCAAAGCCAATAAAAATAACGCCTGCAATATTATCAATATAACGGCTATATTGGGAGTAGAATTGGCGAATTGGTTTTCTGGAAAAGAGTAATGAAACCAATAAAAAATAAAAGAAAGAACTAAAAACCAAAATTGCCAATACCGCTAATAAATCGGAGCAGTTGGATAGTTTTGCCACATAGCCTGATAATACGCTACTAAAAAATACTGCAATTTTGGCATTGGCGATATTCACGCTCAAGGCTTTTAGAATTTCTTGTTTAACGGTTGTTGTAGTTTGAAGCGCTTTGCTTTCATCAAATTTTGCATTTTGGGTCACGCGCACCATTTTCGACCCCATATAAGCGAGAAAACCCCCGCCCAAAATCATAATCAGATAGTGAATAGGTTCTGCAGTTTTGCCTAATATCGATAAACCAAAAACGGCTACTATTGCCCAAACAGCAACACCAATGGAGATACCAATACAGGCACAAATGGCATTGCGAGTGGTGTCGCTGGCGGCTTTACGACTAATATAGAAAAAATCAGGTCCTGGGCTCATTAAACCGATAAGTTGTACGATAAAAATAGTAGTGAGCATTGTTCTTCCTTAAATAAAATAATAAATAAGATGTAAACTAATTAGTACATAAATTGCTGCTAAAATATCATCAAGCATAATGCCTAAACCCGTTTCTAATTTTTCATCAAAATGATGAATTGGATAGGGTTTTAAAATATCAAATAAGCGGAATGCAATAAAAGTTAAAATATAACTGAATAAATTATATTCGGGTAAAAAGGCGAATATTAAAAAAATAGCAACAATTTCATCCCAAACAATTCTACTATCGTCGTGAGTATTTAAATCTTTGCTAGTTTGAGTACAAATATAACAGCCAAAAATAAAAGTTATAGCCGTTAAAAAAATAAAAAATAACGGGCTAGGAATTAAATGCCATAAAAAAATGGAAAGTAATACTCCCATAAGACTCCCCCAAGTACCAGAAGCGGGTTGAATTAAGCCTGAGCCAAAGCCAAAGGCTAAAAAATGAATAGGATTTTTAAGGTTGGGTTTATGCATAATTATTTAAAATGATCAAAGCCAATGTTATTGGGAAGCGGTTGGATTTTGTTATTTTTTTGCAAAATCAGACCGCTTGTTTTCTCTAAAATTTTGCCGATACAGGTGACTTTAATGCCTTGCGCACGAAGGATTTGCTCCATTTCTGCTCGTTTTTCATTGCTTACCGTGAAGCAAAGTTCATAATCTTCGCCACCCGTTAAGGCAAATTGTTCTGCCTGATTTTCATCAAAACATTCAAGTAGATGGTGAGACAGTGGCAAGTTTTCCAACTGAATTTCCGCTCCCACTTGACTACGTTCTAAAATATGTCCGAGATCGGCAAGTAAACCATCAGAAATATCTACTGCACAAGTGGAAAAAGAGCGTAATGCTAAACCTAGTTCAACTCGTGGAGTTGGGCGAAGATGGCGTTGCACTAAATAGTGGTCGGATTCCGTTGAAATTTTGCCATTTTTCAGTAGAAGATCTAAGCCAGCCGCACTGTCGCCCAATGTCCCTGACACAAAAATCCAATCGCTCACTTGGGCTTTATGGCGAAACAACCCCTGATTGTTCGGTAAAATACCTTGAGTAGTAAGGGTTAGTGAGAGCTTGCCATACGTAGTATCGCCACCAATCAGATCGACGTTATAACGATCTAAAATGGCAAATAGACTTTGATTAAATTCTGCTAACCAGTTGGGATCCGTTTTTTCTAATGTTAAAGCTAGTGATACCCAAGCAGGTTCTGCACCCTGTGAGGCAAGATCACTAAGATTTACAGCAACAGTTTTATAGGCAAGATCAGAGGGTGAAATATTAGGCAAAAAATGTGTACCGCTAACCAAGGTGTCGGTGGTAATGGCAAGACGGTGATTAGCAGGTAAAGTGACAATCGCACAGTCATCACCCACTGCAAGTTCCACATCGGCACGCTTTGGCTGGCGGTTGAAGTATTGCTTGATAAGGTCAAATTCGCCCATTTTCTTTCTCACTCAAAATGCAAAAAGCGAGCTTTCGCTCGCTCTAGAGGGATTCACTTACGACCTAATGCAGGCGCCAGTTTATCTAAAATACCGTTGATATATTTGTGGCTATCATCCGAAGCAAAGGCTTTTGCTACTTCAATCGCTTCGTTGATCACCACTTTATATGGCGTATCTTGTTCAAAGTGAAGTTCATAAGCTGCCATTCGCAAAATGCTGCGTTCAATTGGATCAACATCGCTTTCATTACGATCTAAAAATGGGCGAAGGGAGTCATCAATTTCTGCTACATTTGCCACTGCACCACGCAAAATACGGCTAAATAAGGCTTTATCTACTTTGCCTTCATCTATATCATCTTCTGATTTGAAAGCGTCAGTTTGGAAGGCAAGCTCAATTTCTTCTACGCTATTTTGCGAAATTGCCCAAGAATACAATGCTTGCACTGCACATTCTCTAGCACGGCGGCGAGGGGAAAGTTTCATATAACCTCTAATGTTGTAGGATGGGCTTTAGCCCTTCAAGTATATTGCTTATTGAGATGATGGGCTAAAGCCCATCTTACGAAAGACAGTGGAGATTCTATCATATTTTCCGTTCCTTGGGTTTAGATTTCTTCATATCTACAGCCATATCGCTTGATTTTACGATGTAAGGCGTAACAAAAATCACGAGTTCACGTTTAATAATTTGATCTTTTTTATAACTGAATAAATGTTTCAACACTGGAATTGAGCCTAGCACTGGCACTTTATCGCTATCTTTACTTTTTAAGTGCTGAAAAATACCGCCTAGTACAATGGTTTCGCCGTGTTTGGCGAATACTTGGCTATTGAGTTCTTGCTTATCAATACTTACAGCCACCGTGCCACTACTTGCTGTAGTCACGCTTTTACCTTGTGAGTTTTGGCTCACTACTAAATCAAGCAAAATTTGATTATCTTTAGAAATGTGCGGTGTCACTTCCAAGCCTAAAATTGCTTCTTTAAAAGAAACATCATAGGTTTCAGATTTTCGGTCGTACATCACATAGGGAATTTCCGTACCTTGCTTGATGCTGGCTTGCTTTTTATTGGTAGTGAGCAAGCGAGGGCTGGCAATAATTTCCACATCATTTTCTTGCTCTAAGGCGGATAGTTCAAGATCCAATACTTTAGAGTTGATAGTTGCAACCTGTAAGACAGCGGATGCGCCACCTGACACAGGAAAATTTACGTTTAAATTGCTAGTAGAACTAATGCCATTACCTTCTAATGTCCCGCCGATTTTATGATGAGTATTATCAGAAGTGAGCATTCCCCAACGCACACCGAGTTCTTGCAGATTTTCACTACTGATCGTGACGATTCGAGCTTCGATCGCAATTTGTTCAGTTGGCTTATCTAACTCTTTGATTAAATTTATAATATTTTTAATAGATGAAGTGCTGTCTTTCACAATCAAACTATTGGAGCGTTCATCAAAATGAATATAGCCTGCTTCGGATAAAAAATTGCCACTGCCTTTGGTTAAAGATTCAATCACTTCGGAAGCCTTGGCATAATGTAGCTTGATGGTTTTAGTCACAAGTTTAGCTTGTATAGGAATCATATTTTCTTTTGCAATATTAGGGATATTTTCCTCTTCTTTTTTATGATTAACGTAATAAGTTCCGTTCTCTTGATTTAAGGCTAACTGATTGATTTTAGAAATACTTTTTAGAATGTTATCAAAGTTGCTATTTTCGAGCCTCAGCGTGGTGGAACCTTCAATATTTTGGTTGATGACAATGTTCTTTCCTGTTTCTTCAGCGAGGTAAGAAATAATTTGTGTAGTGGGTGCATTCCGCAGTGACAAAGAAATTTGATTAGCAAGCAAAGGAAAAGATATTATTCCAAATAATAAATAGCATTTTTTCATAACAAGTTCATCTTATGTTTATAATTTTTTAGTGATAATAAATGGATGGTGACAATTTTCAGTTAATTCCCAATGAATATATTGTACTTGTCTTAAATTAATAGAACTAAATTGAATAAGTTTTTCTTTTAGAAAATCATTTTCTTTAAATTCATAAAGGTTATTTTCTTTATCAATAAATAAGGCTCGAAATTGTTGCTCAATTTTTACTAAACCCACTAATTTAAGATCTTCAAATTCAGTAGAAAGATTTAGATCATTCAGATTATTGGGTAATTCACAAGCGGTAAAATTTGTTGATTTTTTTGCAAATTTTTCGCTTTTTTCGACTGCTTGTGTAGTGCTAGAAAATTCGCCATAGAAAGGATCGGCAAATGCTAAATGAGAAAATAATAAGATCCAAAAATAATGTTTCATTATTCCTCCTCAAAGGCAACTAATTGTAGTGTGATATTTAACTGTACTAGGCGATTTTCTTCTAGTTTGCGTAGTGTTAATTCTTTTATGCGTAAATTGGTAAATGTTGTTAATTTATCAATTAAAGAAAATAGCGAGGCAGTTTTATGGGTGAGTGTCATTGTAATGCTTTTTCCTTGTTCAAAATCCCATTGGATGTTTTCATTTTCAATATGGTATGCATTAAATAATTCATCTAACTTTTGATTGATTTGACTAATATTTGTATCTTGGCTGTTTAATTTTTTTTGTCTTGTTTGTATAGAGATAAATAATTTTTCTTTTTGCTGTAAAGTATCATTAAGCTGCTGATTTTTATGCTGAAGTTGTTTTTCTTGTTGGCTGTTGCTAATTAAGTTAAATGTTGGTATTAACAAGAGAAATAAAGCTATCAGTCCAGCAATTAAGATAAAATATTGATTTAGGGTTTCAATTATTCTATAGGGTATCCCTTTGGGGTTTAGGTATTGTTTATTTAGCCACGCTTTCATTATTCATTCCTTTTCTAAAACAAGACTAAAGTCAGCTTTGATTTTTCCATTGCTTTGCAAGTATTCAATAGTGATTTTAAAACCTTGATTCTTGAAATATTTTTCAAGTAATTCAAAGTCAGTTTGTTTTTCATATTTACCTGCAATTTTTATTTTTTCTTTGTCATCAAAATAAAAATGTATAACTTCTATTCCCCCTGTTTTAATCGGAATTTGTCTCATCAATTGATTGAATGATAGAACGGTATTTTTAGTAAAAAAATGTGATAAATCGATCGCTTGTTGTTGGTTTAATTGTGCAATATTATGTTCAATTTCACTTAATTTTAGTTCGATGTTATTTTTATGTTCTAATAACTGCTTGATGTTTTGTTTTTTTGATGAAGCGAATAATTGAAGCAGAATGGCTAAAGAGAATAAAAATATAAAAATAATGCTAATTTTTATAAATTGAGCAATAGTTCGTTTTTCCCACTGTTGTTCATTGAAATTAGAGAGGTTTATTCCGTTTATGCGGCTGACCATAATGCTGCTCCTAAAGCTGTTAAATATAGATTATGTTTTTCTTGCTCGGCTGAAGTAGCCTGAGAGGATGATGATATTTCAAGTCCATTATTTTTAAATTCAAATTGTTTATTGTGTAGCTGAAATTGGTCGATGTTACTTTCATTATTTTCATATAACAAACCTCGTTGATAGCAATGTAATTCACAATCTAAAATAGTATTTTGTGTGAGTAACAATGGATCCGCATAACTTCTTTTTAAGGCAAAAATTTGCACTTTAACTAGGTTTTGTTCAGGCAATAGGGATTGTAAGGTATCAAAATAAATTTCGGTTAATAGAATGGGCAGCTCTTGCTGGAGCGCTTGTAAAATTTTCTGATGTAGTGATATTCCCTCAATATCTTGTGGCAAAACGAGAATTTTACGCCAAATATAATGATAAGGAATGGGACGAATAATGGTAAAATCTTGACTATTTCTGACCGCTTGTTGCAGCAAATCTTGTATATCAAAAGGTTTGGTTTGCCAAATTATCATAGGTCGTTCTTGCTCAAAATAAACTAAGCAATAGCAGTTTTCATTCTCGGCAATGCCAATTTGCGGTAGTTTTGAACTTTTTTTACGAAGAAGCGATCTAAAATATGACATAAATCCCCCCATTTATTACGTTAATTTACGATAAAAATGATTTTTTCGTTTATACTTACGAGGCTTATATATCGTCTATATTGGACGGTATGGTTTTATTTGTCATTTACCAAAAGAGATTTTTTCGATGAGGATCGCAAAAATAATATTTAGTGCTTTACTTACCTTTACTATTGTGATTGGTATTGCGGCTGTCATTGGGTACAACTACTTAAAACAAGGTTTACCTGATGTAACCTTGCTAAAAAGCGTGGAATTACAGCAACCTATGCAGATTTATACTGCTGATGGTAAGTTAATTGGTGAGGTGGGTGCAGAACATCGTATTCCTGTTAAATTAGAGAATATTCCTCAGCAATTAAAAGATGCTGTGCTTGCCACAGAAGATGTGCGCTTTTATGAACATAGAGGTGTGGATCCAAGAGGAATTATGCGCGCTGTCTATCGATCGAGCCAAGGGGATACACAAGGAGCGAGTACTATTACCCAACAGCTGGCTCGTAACTTTTTCTTAACGCCAGAGCGAAGCATTGAGCGTAAACTTAAGGAAGTCGTGCTTGCTTTTGAAATCGAAAAAGTGATGAGCAAGAATGAAATTTTAGAGCTATATCTCAATAAAATTTTCTTAGGCTATAACTCACATGGTGTGGCAGCAGCAGCTAAAACTTATTTTGGCAAAACGCTTGAGCAACTCACCCTTGGTGAAGTGGCAATTATTGCTGGCTTACCAAAGGCTCCTTCTACAATGAATCCAATTTATTCGGTAAAACGTGCTGAAGCTCGTCGTAACGTGGTGCTTGGTCGTATGTTAGAAGTAGGCAAAATCACCAAAGAGCAATATGAAGCGGCTAAGAAAGAACCTGTGGTAGCAAGCCGTTATCGTACTCAACTTGATTTCAGAGCAGATTATGTATCAGAAATGGTGCGTCAAGAAATGGTTAAGCGTTATGGCGAGGAAGCCCTTTATAAAGGCTTTAAAGTCTATGCCACCGTGCTTTCTGCTGATCAGAAGGCAGCGCAAGATGCCGTTCGTGAAAATATAATCAATTATGACCGCCGTCACGGCTGGCGTAAATCTGAAAAATTATGGGAAGGTAAAGATGCTTGGAATGAAGATCAGATTGTTGAACATTTAAGTAAATTGCCTAATTCCGAGCCTTTTACCCCCGTGGTGGTGATTGGTAGCGCTAAATCAGGTTATGCACTAATGTTGCCTAATGGCGATAAAGCAGACCTTAAAAAGACAAATGCAACTTTTGGTGGTCGCCAAATAGCATTAGTGGCGGGCGATCAGATTTGGGTGCGTAAAGCAAAAAATGGTTCTGACTGGCATTTGGGGCAAGTTCCTGCTGTGAACTCGGCACTTATTTCCTTGAATAGTGACAATGGTGCGATTGAAGCTGTTGTTGGCGGTTTTAGCTATGAACAAAGTAACTTTAACCGAGCAACGCAATCGTTAGTTCAAGTAGGGTCATCTATTAAACCATTTATCTATATGGCCGCGATGAATAAAGGATTGAGCTTATCAAGTACAATTAGTGAT
>JBHACP010000050.1:0-16771 GCA_041854605.1 Actinobacillus sp. | reverse complement strand
TGCTAAATTTGGATCGGCAATATAAATCGAAATGCCAGTTGGAATCAGCACAGTTTGTCCTGCTTCAACAGTCATGGGGACCTCAATCAAGGCTCGTAAATCTAAGCCAGCCGAGCCATTAGTGGCATAGGCTGGTAATGGAAATTCACTGCCGATGCGGCTGTCTAAAATTTTTAAATCGATTTGTTTCATTATTTTCTCCTTTAAAATCTCCCCCAGCCCCTCTTAACAAAAGAGGGGAGCTGAGCGAGCATTTTTCACTATCTGTTGAGATTTAAAGAAAGTTCCCCTCTTTTGTTAAGAGGGGTAGGGGAGATTTATTGCGATTTATATCGCTCAACAATTTCCTGCACCAAGCTCTCCGCCAATTTGCCTTTCTCTGCAAGCGGTAGAATTTTGTCACCATTTTGCCCTTCTTTGTTTTTCCAAAAGAGGTGCAACGAATTTTGGTCTTGCCCAAACACTTGCCCATCTGAAACATCATTGGCACAAATCATATCGAGGTTTTTGCGTTGTAATTTGTCTTTGGCATAATTTTCTACATCTTGCGTTTCTGCCGCAAAGCCCACTGTAAACGGGCGGTTTTGTGTAAGGTGAGCGACGTTCGCGATAATATCTGGGTTTTTCACTAATTTTAGAACCAATTCATCGCTGTCAGCAGTTTTCTTAATTTTCTGCGAAGCCACTTCTGCCATACGATAATCCGCTACTGCGGCACAGCCGATAAAAATTGCAGATTTTTGGGCAAATTCGACCGCTTGTTGTTCCATTTCGATGGCAGATTGAACATCAATGCGATTCACATACGGTGGAGTCGGTAAATTAACAGGTCCACAAATAAGATTAACCCAAGCTCCACGTTTGGCAAAGGCTTCGGCTATCGCAAAGCCCATTTTCCCTGAACTATGATTAGAAATATAACGCACAGGATCGATAAGCTCTCGGGTAGGCCCTGCAGTGATCGTTACGGTCAATTCAACGAGATCTTGCAAAGCAGAAAAATGCCTGCGAATCGCTTGGAAAATCTCACTAGGTTCAGACATTCGCCCCACCCCTTCATCGCCACAAGCTTGAAAACCTGAATTAGGTCCAACGGTCATCACTCCACGGCTTTCTAATACCGCTAAATTTTCTTGTGTAGCAGCCTGTTTATACATTTGCTGATTCATTGCAGGAGCTAGTAGAATTGGTGCGGCAGTAGCAAGACAAAGGGTTGAAAGCAAATCATTGCCCATCCCCACTCGTAAGCGAGCAATAAAATCCGCTGTGGCAGGAGCAATCACCACTAAATCCGCCCATTTTGCTAATTCAATATGCCCCATCGCCAGTTCGGCTTGCGGATCAAGCAAGGAATTTGACACTGCATTACCTGAAATTGCTTGTAACGTCAAAGGGGTGACAAAGGCTTCTGCTGCGGGGGTAAGAACCACGCGGACTTCTGCATTAGCTTTTTTAAAAAGGCGCACCAGCTCAATCGATTTATAAGCAGCGATGCCGCCTGTGATTCCGACAAGAATTTTTTTATTACTTAACATAGTCTAAAAATTAGGCGTGAAAATAATCCCAGTATTCTACCGAAACAAGTGAATGCTCACAACAAAAATATTTTTGCGATCGCGATCGAAAATTTTAAATTTGCATTTTGCGCTTATTTTTCCACTCTTTTATGCTTTAAGAAAAAAGTAAAGGAAAAATATGGAAACGACCGAAACCGCAATGATGCCCCGCGAAAAGCTCTTGGCGTATGGCGCAGAATCTTTAAGTGATGAAGAATTACTCGCTATTTTTTTACGCACAGGTACAAAAAGTTTGCCTGTGATGGCGCTTTCCGAAAGTGTGCTAATTGCCTTTGGCTCGCTCCGAGCTTTATTAAGTGCCAGCCGAGAAGAATTTTGCCAAATATACGGCTTAGGTTTATCACAATATGTGCAATTACAAGCCTGTAAAGAAATGACCAAGCGTTATCTTTCACAGCATATGCAAGTGAGCGAAGCGATTACCGATCCTGCTTTAGCAATTATGTATTTTCAGGCGGAATTGGAATCTCACGAACGAGAAGTTTTTATGGTGCTATTTTTGGATAATCAGCATAGGTTAATTCGTACCGAAAAAATGTTTTTTGGCACCATTAATCAAGCGAATGTTTATCCACGAGAAGTCATTAAAGAAGCTCTGCGTTGTAATGCGGCGGCGATCATTGTTGCTCACAATCACCCATCAGGTTCTTGTATTCCCAGCGAATCTGATATTTATATGACCAAAAAGATCGAAATGGCTTGTAATTTGGTGGATATCCGTTTTGTCGATCATATTATTGTCGGCAAAGGCGACTATTTCTCCTTTAGTGAAGATAAAATCCTTGAGGAATTTAACAATCAACTTGAAAGCGATTGAAATTGTCTGTATAATCGCAAGCCTTTAAATATGACTTGGGTCGGGTGGATACCTGACGAGGTAGTGAGTACGCTGTGTTGAGTCAGCACTCATAGCCCGAACAGCCCGAACCATAAAACTTACTTAAGTAATTGGAGAATTAAAATGTCAAGAGTTTGCCAAGTAACCGGCAAGCGTCCAGCAGTTGGTAACAACCGCTCACACGCAATGAATGCGACTAAACGTCGTTTTCTTCCAAACCTTCACACTCACCGTTTTTGGGTAGAAAGTGAAAACCGTTTCGTAACTTTACGCTTAACAGCGAAAGGTATGCGTATTATCGATAAAAAAGGCATTGATGCAGTTTTAGCTGAAATCCGTGCTCGTGGCGAAAAAATCTAAGGAGCTAGAAAATGGCAGCTAAAGGTAATCGTGAGAAAATCCGTTTAGTTTCTTCAGCAGAAACTGGTCACTTCTACACAACAGATAAAAACAAACGTAATATGCCAGAAAAAATGGAAATCAAAAAATTTGATCCCGTTGTGCGTAAACACGTTATCTACCGTGAAGCGAAAATCAAATAATATTGATTTAAGTATTCAGAACCCAAGTCTTGGCTTGGGTTTTTTCTTGCCCACCAATTAGTCAATTAACTTACAAGCGGTAGAATTTGCTTTAAATTTTGCAAAAAAAATGTACAATAGCCCAACTTTGATGTAGCCCTACATCAAATTTGTTTCCAACCTAGCCCACCATATCTTCGGGCAATTAGGGTAAAAACAAAAAAGCTGAAACGCTTTTTTTAATAAGTAGCGAGTCAAATGCCCCAAGGCACTTATCTCTCAGGATAAGAAAGCTCAGGCTTCCCGCAAGGCACCCGACTTATTTTTTTCACCTCAATTAGAAGGTTTTAATCAACAATGACAATTACCACTCCTGTAAAAGCAATCCTCGCATCCAACAAACATTTCTTAGATCGTCAAGATGTGATGGAATCAAATGTTCGTAGCTATCCACGTAAACTGCCATTTGCTTACGCCAAAGCACAAGGTTGTTGGGTAACAGATGTTGAAGGTAACGAATACCTCGACTTCCTAGCGGGCGCAGGAACATTAGCACTTGGTCACAACCACCCAGTGTTAATGCAATCAATCAAAGACGTTTTAGAGAGCGGTTTACCACTCCATTCATTAGATTTAACCACACCGCTTAAGGACGCATTTAGCGAAGAATTACTCTCATTCTTCCCTAAAGATCAATACATCCTTCAGTTCACGGGACCATCGGGGGCAGATGCCAACGAAGCAGCCATCAAATTAGCTAAAACCTATACAGGTCGTGGCAACGTCATCGCATTTTCTGGCGGTTTCCACGGTATGACCCACGGTGCATTGTCCTTAACAGGTAACTTAAGTGCCAAAAATGCCGTGCAAAACTTGATGGCGGGCGTGCAATTTCTACCGTATCCACACGAATATCGTTGCCCATTCGGCATCGGTGGCGAAGCGGGTGCAAAAGCAGTTGAGCGTTATTTTGAAAACTTCATCGAAGACGTTGAAAGCGGCGTAGTAAAACCAGCAGCCGTGATTTTAGAGGCAATCCAAGGCGAAGGTGGTGTAGTGCCAGCGCCTATTTCATTCTTACAAAAAGTGCGTGAAGTAACCAAAAAACACGGCATTTTAATGATCGTGGATGAAGTGCAAGCAGGTTTCTGCCGCTCAGGCAAAATGTTCGCTTTTGAACACGCAAGTATTGAGCCTGATGTCGTGGTGATGTCAAAAGCGGTCGGTGGTTCATTGCCATTAGCAGTGTTAGCTATTCGCAAAGAGTTCGACGCTTGGCAACCAGCAGGTCACACAGGGACATTCCGTGGCAACCAATTAGCTATGGCAACAGGTTATGCTTCACTGAAAATTATGCGTGAAGAAAACTTAGCGCAAAACGCTGCAGATCGTGGTGCTTATTTAACGCAAGCTCTACGTGAATTAAGCAAAGAGTTCCCTTGTATCGGCAACGTGCGTGGTAGAGGTTTAATGATGGGTATCGACATCGTCGATGAACGTCAAGCGCAAGATGCTACAGGTGCCTATCCGCGTGATGGCGAGCTTGCAGCGACTATCCAAAAAGCGTGCTTTAACAACAAATTATTGTTAGAACGTGGCGGACGTGGTGGCAACGTGGTACGAGTGCTTTGTGCGGTAAATATCTCGCAAGCCGAGAGTGAAGAGTTCATCAAACGCTTTAAACAATCGGTGGCGGATGCTCTGAAGGCAGTGCGAGGCTAAATAAAATAAGCGGTCGAATTTGGTAAATTTTTTGCAAAATTTGACCGCTTGCATTCAATACAATATGCAATTTCTCCTTGAAATTATCATTCAACTTGTTGTTCAAATTGTTGGTGAGTATCTTTTCAATAAATATCACAAAATAAGCCTTATTTTATGGGGTTCATTGTCCCTATTGATTTTTATTAGCTTATTTATTGTACATAGTTCTTGGGAAGTTATTCTACTCGGTACGCTCCTTGGCGGGCTTCTTGGTAGCATTACTATTTTATTGATAATGTTTAGTATTGAGAAATGGCGTTTAGCACGAAAATAAAACTGGGTGGGATTTCCCACCTTTTTAATAAGTAATATAAATTTACTCTCGCCTGCTTGTAAGGAGAGAGGAAGAAAACGGAATAACAACTATGGCAGATATTTCAAAACACAGACAATCGCTTTTCTGTAATGATGCGCAAGCTATCGCAGATTATGAAAGCGCAATGCACAACGCCGTAAAAGCGGTTTCAAACTGGCTTCAGAATGACAAAATGTACACAGGTGGTTCCATCAAGCAAATGCGATCGTTGGTGGACGGCTTTAAACCAAGCAAAGACGGCGTAGGCGTAAAAAAATCGCTCGATCATTTGGTGGAAATTTTCCTCAATCCAAGCCTAAAAGTACATCACCCACATTCCTTAGCACATTTGCACTGCCCAACCATGGTAGCAAGCCAAATTGCCGAAGTGTTGATCAACGCCACCAACCAATCGATGGACTCTTGGGATCAAAGTCCTGCGGGTTCGATTATGGAAGAGCATTTGATCGACTGGCTCCGCCAAAAAGCAGGCTATGGCGAAGGCACCTCGGGTGTATTTACCTCGGGCGGTACGCAGTCGAACCTGATGGGCGTGTTGCTTGCGCGTGACTGGGCGATTGCGAACAACTGGAAAAACGAAGACGGCTCGGAATGGTCGGTGCAACGTGATGGCATTCCAGAGGACGCAATGAAAAAAGTGAAAGTGATTTGCTCAGAAAATGCTCACTTCTCGGTGCAAAAAAATATGGCGATGATGGGAATGGGCTTCCAATCGGTCGTCACGGTGCCGTCAAATGCCAATGCGCAAATGGATTTGACCGCACTTGAAGCAACCCTCAAACAGTTAAAAAATGAAGGAAAAATCACCGCTTGTATTGTGGCGACCGCAGGCACAACTGACGCTGGGGCGATTGACGATCTCAAAGCAATCCGCAAATTAGCCGACGAGTATTCAGCGTGGTTACACGTCGATGCCGCTTGGGGCGGAGCGCTATTATTATCAAAGGATTACCGCCATTTCTTAGATGGTATTGAACTGACTGATTCGATCACGCTCGACTTCCACAAGCATTTCTTCCAAACGATTTCGTGCGGTGCATTCTTGTTGAAAGACCCAGCGAATTACCGCTTTATCGACTACAAAGCGGATTACTTAAATTCCGAATACGATGAAGCGCACGGCGTGCCGAATCTGGTGGCGAAGTCTCTGCAAACCACCCGCCGTTTTGACGCGTTAAAACTCTGGTTTACGGTGGAAGCCTTGGGTGAAGATTTATACGCTTCAATGATTGATCACGGCGTAAAATTGACCAAAGAAGTGGAAGGCTACATCAATGCGGCTGACGAATTGGAAATGCTCGTGCCAAGCCAATTTGCTTCGGTATTATTCCGAGTGGTGCCAAACGGCTACCCAGCAGAATTTGTCGATGCGTTAAACCAAAACGTGGCAGATGAACTTTTCGCGCGAGGAGAAGCGAACATTGGCGTAACTAAAGTTGGCGACAAACAATCGCTTAAAATGACCACCTTAAGCCCAATTGCAACGCTAGAAAACGTAAAAGCATTGCTAAACTTAGTATTAGCAGAAGCTAATCGCATTAAAGATAGTATTGCAAATGGCACTTATACGCCGCCAATTGCCTAATTAGGAAAATAAAAAGGCATAGCAGACCAAGAGTTTGCTATGCCTAAATTTTGGGAGAGCTATTATTTATTCATTAGCCAAATTTCAGGCATAAAAAAAGCACCTCGTGGTGCTATCTTTATTTTTCGAATTAAATGGTGCCCGAGGCCAGACTTGAACTGGCACGCCTCGAAAGGCGAGGGATTTTAAATCCCTTGCGTCTACCGATTCCGCCACTCGGGCAAAAATGGAGCGGGAAACGAGGCTCGAACTCGCGACCCCGACCTTGGCAAGGTCGTGCTCTACCAACTGAGCTATTCCCGCATAAGGTTGCGCTAAACAACGAGGTGCATTATAGGGATTTCACCAAACAGTGTCAAATGCTAAATGTAAAAAAATTATCGTTTGAGCTTTATTTCAGCATTTTGCGATTATTTTAAGCCAATTCTTGGTGGCAAGCCTCATACAATGGTAATAAATCCCGAATTGTTTGATAAATAAACTCCAGCACATTCGTTTTTTCTAACTCGGCTTTTTCCAGATTTCTACCAATACACCAAAAGTCTTCCTCATTTTCGAGCGGAAAATCAGACAATTCTCGGACTTTTTTAAAATCGGCATATTCGCTTTCTTTTCCCTGCCAAACCTCGAAATTTTGATATTTTTCTCGATCTAGTTTTTCAAGCCATTGATTATATTGCTGGACGTTGATTTGTGAACGATCGGCACGGTAGCAATGCCAATCTAAACTTACTTGCAAGCGACGGCGATTTAAAATGACGGATAAAATCGCTGCTGAATTTTGATGAAATTCATACTTATAATAAGCGAAAAAATGCGCACGCACCTGCCAACCATTACACCATTTTTCGATATGTGGTTCGGCAAAAGGCTGCCCAAGTTGGCGGGCGATTGCGAGATGAAGCGCTTTCCAAATTTGCCATTGCGCTTTATAACGTGCCTTAATGGACGGAATTTCTTCGGGACAATATTTCTTGAGTTGGGCAAATTGAAAGAAGGGAATATCGAATAATTCACAGCTTTGGGATGTGAGCATTTTTTCTCCAATAAACAAGCGGTTAGATTTGGTAAAAAATTTGCAAAATCTAACCGCTTGTAAAATTTAGCTTAGAAACGAACCAGTGCCGAACCCCACGTCCAGCCGCCGCCAAAGGCTTCTAGTAGCAGAAGCTGACCACGTTGAATGCGTCCGTCACGCACCGCTTCATCTAATGCGACGGGGACTGTAGCAGCACTGTTATTGCCATATTTTTCTACAGTAAGCACGACTTGCGACATTTCTAAATCGAGCTTTTTCGCCGTTGCCGCAATAATACGAATATTTGCTTGATGTGGCACCAGCCAATCAATATCTGATTTCTGCAAATTATTCGCTTCTAAGGTTTCTTCCACCACGCTTGAAAGCTGCCCCACCGCTAATTTAAACGTGGCGTTGCCTTGCATTGAAATATAGCCAGAATTTTCATCGTCACGACGTTGAGCTGGCAAGGCCAGCATATTTTCGCTGTCTGAGGAAGAATGCAAGTGGGTGGAAATAATCCCTGCTTCTTCGCTAGCTTCTATAATCACCGCCCCTGCGCCATCACCAAATAGCACGATGGTACTACGATCGGTAGGATCTAACACTCGAGAATTTAAATCTGCGCCAACAACGAGCGCTTTTTTCACTTTACCTGTTTTCACAAATTGATCCGCCACGCTCAGCGCATAGACAAAGCCTGTGCAAGCTGCGGCTATGTCGAAAGCGATGGCATCGTCAATGCCTAGCATTCCTTGAATTTGGCAGGCTGCACTTGGGTAAGCGTGCGAGTTTGTTGTGGTGCCAACCACAATTAAATCGATCTCTTGCGGATCGATATTCGCCATCTCTATGGCTTTTTGAGCGGCATTAAAGCCCATGGTTGCCACGGTTTCGTCTTCAGCGGCGATACGGCGTTCTTTCATTCCTGAACGGGTAAAAATCCATTCATCGGTAGTATCTACCATTTTTTCTAAATCAGCATTACTACGAATTTGAGCAGGCAAGTAACTGCCCGTCGCTAAAATTTTGCTGTTCATTCTGTGTTATTCTCTATTTAATCTCGAAAAATTGTGCGCATTATAGCTTGAATTGAGGGGAATTTGTAGGTGTTATGGAAGATCAACCCTAATCTGCCTCGATCCTTTCAAAGAATTAAAGCCTCAGACTAGGGTTGTTTTTAGATAAATCAATAGAATTTGATTTCAAATTGCTTTTGTAATACCTCTATGTTTTCCACTTTTTCAAAACCAGTCAATTGAGCGGCATCGTCCGATTTCGCTTTCGTGCCTAACGCTTGGCTCACCAAAACCAACCCTTGTTGCTCAATCACGGTTTTTTGATAGAACGTCACAATATCTTGCTTGGTTAATTGCTTAACAGCGGCAATAGTTTTTTCTTTCTGATCAAACGCATTATTACGACGACCAAAATCAAAAGTAAATTCCTCAAATTCTTGGTTTAATGATTCAGGCTTACGCTCTAATTTATTCACTAAACTAGCTTTAAACTTACTGAACTCTTCCTCGGTTAGTGCCTGTAATTTAGCTAGACTTTCACCAAAGAAACGTTGGTTATGTTCCATAATCATTTTCGGCGTACTATTCGGGCTTTGAACCATAAAACGCAAACCTGAAGTTTTACCTATTTTAGAATTGGTTGCCGATACCACATAGCCTAATTGCTTGTTGGTGCGTAAGTCATCAAAGTACCAACGAGAAATAATATTCTGCAATAAAGAAGCTCGCACAAAACCTGCTAATTCTTCATACCCTTTCGACATATAAGCGATGGAAAGCGCATTATCTTCATTCGGCACATTTTTCACGAAATTTAGTTTTCGATTGCTTTGATTCACGTCTAAATAACGATATTTGCCTAATTCGCTATTTTTATTTTGAGCAATTTTCTCTATCTTTTGCACTAATTCTTTCACTTGTTCATCAGAAAAATTCCCCACAGATAAAACGGATAAACCCGTTGCTTTCGTTAATAATTTTTCACGAATTTGGCGAATATCTTCAAGTGTGATTTCCTGTATAGTTTGGCGTTGCTTATCTTCCTCAAAATAAGGGTAACGAGCAAAGTGAACAAATACTTCATTCACTTGGCTTAAGCTATTGGCTTTTTGGGCACCATCTAATAGTTCAATATAACGCTGTTTTGCCTGTGCTAAGAATTTTTCATTCAACTCAAATTGGCTAAATTGCGTTAAGTGATCTTGTAGCAATTTGGCAAGATGTTGCGTATATCCGCCCGCTTGCAATGAAATACCATTGCCAGATGCGATCAAGTTTGTGTCCATCCCCGCCACAGTAGATTGGAAATCCAATTTGGTTTGTGCTAAGGCGCTCATATAATTAAGTAAGGTAGCGCTCACACTTTCTTTTAAGTTATCCACTCTCGGCATAATAGATAAATTTAATACAATGCGAGCTTTAGGGTCATGACCAAAATAATGGCTTGGCATGGCATAAATTACTCTGCCTTTATCCTTTTCAACTTGCTTTGGAATGGTACGTGCTTCTTCTTGAATGAGGGAAAAATCCGTCGCAAAATAAGGGTTTAGTTCAGGCAATACAAGCGGTGGATTTTTGCTGAAATTTAACCAATCTTTTTTCTGTGCATCATTGATCTTCGTAATAGCATAGCCTGCCTCAAAATATGGCGATTTTTTATCCGTTTTTGCCTGCTCTGACACCAATAAAATCCGAGCATTGTCCAACGTCATTAGATTGAGCTTTTCATTGATGGCTGCTTTATCCATTTTTTCTGTTACAAAGCCCTCATCTAAAATATGCTCCAGCGGATAAAACAACATTTGTTCAGCAAGGGACTCTATGTAGTTTCCTGTTTTTTCGACCTGCAAATGAGCAAAGGCTTGTTTTAAACTCTCTTGCACTTCCTTGAAATAACTTTCTTGAATGCCTTCTTTTTTCACTTTCTCAATTTGTTGGAAAATCAGCGAAATGACTTTGTCTTTTTCCGCTAAACCTTTCTCGGTTAAAGCCACATAAAAGGTAAAAGCGCCACGGTTACGACTAACATTCGCGCTGCTGGTTGAGGAAATACCACTATCCGATAAGCCTTGTTTGATTAAATAATCAGAAAGCGTCCCCTCAGTATTGTTATTAAAAATATAGGCTAAATATTCGCCTGTTTTATTGGCAAATTTTGCTTCATCATTGGGCATATCAAAAGAAATCGCCAATAATTTGGTCGGCTGAAGCGGTTTATATTCAACGATAACACCTTTATCTTCTGGACGATATAATGCTTGGCTCACTTGCGGGGCGGAAAGCTGCTTATTTTCCATTTTACCTAAGGTTTTTTCAGCTAATTTTGCTAATTTTTCTATCGGCTGATTAGAATATAAAACGGCTTTCATTAAATTCGCCGAATAATACGTTTGATAAAATTTCAGTAATTCAGTTTGTAATTTACTATTTGGTTTATCGGATAAAGTTTGATTATTACCTACGGTAAATTTAGTAATCGGGTGCGCAGGATTACTGGTGGCTAGATTAACACTATTTAATAAATGCCCATCACTGGATTTAGCTCGCACCATTTCAGCATTGACCGCATTCACCTCTTTTTTAGCATTTTCCTCTGCTAACAAAGGGAAAGCCAAGGTATCAGCAAAACGTACCACCGCTTCATCAAAGGCATCATTGTTCACCTCAAAGTAATACGCCGTACGGTAAGCTGTCGTGGAGGCATTGTTATAACCCCCATTTTTATTTAAGAATTGCTCAAGGCTGTTGGTTTCGGGGTAGTTTTTCGATCCCATCAAGATCATATGCTCTAAATAGTGCGCCAAGCCTTGTTGTTCCATTGGATCTTCCATCGAACCAATCGGCAATGCTGTTGCCATCAACGATTTATTCGCTTTTTCATCGGAAATCAACAGCACTGTCATTCCGTTAGCCAGTTTAATGCCTTGGTAAATCGCTTTATCATTTGGGCTTTTATTGATAGAGGTTTTAATCAGCTCAAAGCCTAAATTCTCCGTTGCTTGTTGAGTGTAAGCGGTCGAATTTTCATTATTTTTTGCAAAAGTCGGTTGTAATGTGGCTGCGACTAATAGTGCAGCAAGCGCATAGCGTAAAATTTGTTTTTTCATCATTTCCCTTGATCTATTTTTCAATTCGTTTACTGCGATTCATTAGCTCAAACCAGTTTACCGTTGTGGAATGAATATCAGCGTAATCTAGCATGTCAGATTGCTCAATAATACGTTGCAGATAAATCACTTCCTTACTTTGATGAGAAGCGCTAAATCTATCTTCAGTGAATAATTTCTCAAAATTTGCCTGACAATACGGCATAATATTTTCAGGTAAATTTTTGAAATAGGCTTCAATATGATACGTAATAGCCATTTTCGGTTTTTGTTGTGCCGCAATAAAATCTTCTACATAAGCATTTAAAGTCTGTTTGGCAATTTCTGCCTCTACAAGTTCAAAGTGCAAGCATTCACACTGATTGCCATTGATATAATAAAACTTAAGCGGCAATGATTGCTCCGACGCAATTAAGGCTAATTGATAAATCCAAAGACGAATCAGATCTTCATCTCGTAACGAACCCACTCGCCATAAGACAATTTCATTCCCAAATTGATTGCTAATGGTCCCCATTAAACGGATTGAATTCAGAGGTAAATCAATATTTAGCACTTTTTTCTCTTGTTGTAGATAATTTTTCTCCGCCAATTTTTCCTTTAAGGCTTTTACTCTTGCCAAAATAACTTCTTGTTCAAGATCAGCAAAATGATTAACCGATAATTCTCCTTTTAGGCGAGCCTTTGCAAAAAATAAATCGTTATCTTCGCTATTTAATACCCCTTCTCGTAGCCAATAATTTTCCAAATTATCTAAAGCAAAATGTTCACTTTCCTCAATATTTTCCTTAATATCATTAAAGTAAACATTTAATCTATTTCTAAAAAAATATTGCACAGGAAATTGAATAAATTTAATTAACTCTTCTAATTCAATATCGGTTTTAATTTCAGCTTTATCTTCAAGATTTTCGGCTAAAAATGGAGTAAATTGATTATTTTCTTGGCTTAAATTTTGCCATTCAGCCTGATAAGAACCATATTCTTTAGTAAAATTTTTCGGGCTAAAAATCGTCATTGGATGTAATTGAACTAGCTCTTCTTTGCGCTCTATATCTGCATATTCAATTAAATAATCTATTAATTGAGCCACTAATACCGAAGGATGTTTTTCTTCTTTATTCGTTAAAGATTGCCCGATATAACTAATATAAAAATAATCTTGCGCCGAGAGCAAGGCTTCTAAAAAGAGATAACGATCATCATCTCGTTTGGCTCGATCGCCTTTTCTTGGCGCAAATTGCATTAAATCAAAGCTGTTCACCGAATGCTGGCGAGGAAAATCTGCCTCGTTCATTCCTAATAAACAAACCACTTTAAATGGAATAGCTCGCATTGGTAATAAAGTACAAAAATTCACACTGCCCGCGAGAAAGTGCAAATGATTTTTCTCATTGCCTAATTTTTCCGTTAATAATGCGGCAATAATTTCAATATCTAGTTTTTCTTGATATTTTGCATTTTCAATCAGTCCAACTAATTTATGAATTTCATCTTCAATTTTTGCTAAAGAATACGTGGTTTTATCATTGTCTTGATATAACGCATTTTTTAACTTTAGTAATTCTGCTAGCCATTCGGCAATAGAATGGCTAGCTTGAATAAATTGCGCCCAAGCGGTTATTTTTTCAATAAAATTTGCAAGAATGCCAACTAATTCTGCATTTAAACCATAGCTTTCATTAAAGGCTAAACTATTCTCCCAAATACCATTCTCTTCAGTTAAACTCGTGCCTAATAACAAACGATTTAAGCCATTTTCCCAAGAATTATAATTTCGCCAACCCTCGGCTTGTTCAATATTTAATTCAGCTCGAATCCCACTTGCTTTAATCCAATGTTTTAATATATTTAAATCTTCGTTCGCTAATTTAAATTGCTCTCGAATCGCATTCACATCAAAGAATTCCAATAACTCTTCCGCACTAAAAAGGTTCTCTTTTATTGTAAGTAATGCGGTGAAACTGGCAATTACTGGATCGATAGCACTTGAACGCTGATCAGAAATGGTAAACGGAATATGGCGCTTATCTCCTTTTGTATAACGTGAAAAGACGGCATTGATATAAGGGGCATATTGATCAATATCTGCCGACATCACAATAATATCTTTTGGAGTTAAAGTTTTGTCCTGGTCAAATAAACGTAATAATTCATTATGCAAAACTTCAACTTCACGCATTATGCTATGACAAGAATGAATTTGAATAGAATTATCTGTTTTATTTAAAAAATAAAATGCCTGATCATTGTTATAATCAAAAATACTTTGTTTAACGCTAGCTAAATTACTATTTCGCGTATTTGGAATAAATGCAAAAGTATCTTCAAATTCTGCTTCAATTAATTGTGAAATAAAATCCTTGCCCTGTTTACCCCACATAGTAAGTAATTTGTTGCCTTGCTGTTTTAATAACTCCGCTACTTCAGCTTCAGAAAAATGCTGTTTTAATGCCATTTTTTCAATAGTTTTATCTTCTACGTTATTCCACCAATCTTTTTCACTCGGGCTTAAGAAAAAGAGGTGAATGTCACAATATTGACTGAGTCTATGCAATACTTCTAGTTGAGTTGCAGGCAACGAAGAAATACCAAAAATAAAAATACGTTTTGGTAATAAATTTTTTTCTTGTTCGGTTAAATTTTCTAATTTAGCAAAATAGAGTTTTTGCAAATAATCACGATGTGAAGCAATTAATAATTCTTCTCGATAATTTTCATCTTGTTTTACATCTGCTAATAATTTATTCCATAAAATACTTTGCCATTTTATCGTTTCTGTAATATCAGCTTGGTTTTTATTTTTATTAGAAGGAGAAGCAAGAATATCGTGCAGAATATTTTCTAATTGATTAGTTTCAAAATAACGTAACCATTCCGGACGATAAACCATATATTGGTCGAATAGATCGGCAATTTTATCGGCTAATTGATAGCGTTTTAATTGAGTTTCACTGTGATGCAAATATTGTTTTAATGCGCTAAATGCTGGATTATCCAATAATGGCGGAATAATGCGCATTAAACGCCAACTCATTTGTGAACGTTCAAAAATATTTTCTTGCGGCAGATAAGGAAAAAGTAGGCGATATTGCTCCCACACAAAACTATTCGGGAAAGGAAATTGATAATGTCCTGCAACACCTAATGCCTCAGCAATTTTGAGTTGCAACCACTGCTCCATTCCTTTACTTTGCACGAGAATGGTTTCAGGTTTAAAAGGATCGTTATTCGGATCCACTTTTTGATGCTGAATCAGCATTTCTGCAAGAGCGGTCAGATCGTTAGAATAATAAACGTGAAACATAGAAAGTCCTTGTGCAAAAACTTGAGGAAAATAGACCGCTTGTAGCAGAAAAACAAGCGGTCAAATTGGGACAAAATTTAGCAATTAGCAGTGCACATCGTTATATAACCACTCCGCCACTTGCTTGGCAAAGTAAGTCAAAATGCCGTCTGCCCCTGCGCGTTTAAAGCAGAGCAAACCTTCCATAATGCACTCTCGCTCTTTCAGCCAGCCATTTTGAATCGCTGCCATATGCATTGCATATTCGCCTGAGACTTGGTAAGCAAAGGTCGGTACGCCAAAGGTTTCTTTCACCCGCCAAACCATATCCAAATATGGCATTCCAGGTTTCACCATCACCATATCCGCCCCTTCTTGAATGTCCATTGCTACCTCGTGCAAGCCCTCATTGCCATTCGCTGGATCGACTTGGTAAGTGAATTTGTTGCCGCCTTTTAAGTTACCCGCCGAGCCAACAGCATCACGGAATGGTCCATAATAATTAGAGGCATATTTCGCTGAATACGCCATAATTTGCGTATTGATAAAGCTGTTGGCTTCTAATGCGTTACGAATTTCACCAATGCGTCCATCCATCATATCGCTTGGAGCAACAATATCCGCCCCCGCTTCGGCGTGGGATAAGGCTTGTTTTACCAACACTTCAGTGGTGAGGTCGTTTAGTACATAACCTTCTTCGTCGATAATGCCATCTTGCCCGTGGGTGGTGAAAGGATCCAATGCCACATCAGTTATCACGCCTAATTCAGGGTACGCCGCCTTTAACGCTCGCACTGCACGCTGTGCCAAGCCCTCTGGATTATAGGCTTCTTCCGCCATTAACGATTTTTTTGTCTCACCGACTACTGGGAAAAGAGCAACGGCTGGTACACCATATTTCACTAATAAACCCGCTTCAACTAAAAGCTGATCGATAGTTAAACGCTCCACACCTGGCATTGAAGGAACGGCAACACGCTGATTTTCGCCTTCAATCACAAACACAGGATAAATTAAGTCATTCGCAGTAAGTTGATTTTCTGCCACTAAGCGACGGCTAAAATCGTGCTTGCGTAAGCGACGTTTACGAGTTTGGGGGAATTGGGTATTGAGAAATTGAGTCATCGTTATTCCTTGTAAATTTTGTTAAAAAATAACCCGCTTGTAAGCGGGTTAAGTTGAGAATTAAGTTGTTTTTTCCGCTTCATCATCCTCGCGTGGCTTGTAAAATTTGGCACAAATTACGCCAATTTCAAACAACAAACACATTGGAATTGCTAGCAGTGTTTGCGAGAAAACGTCTGGTGGCGTAAGCAACATTCCAATTACAAAAGCAGCTACGATGATATATGGGCGTTTTTCTTTCAAATCTTCTGGCGTAGTAACTCCCGCCCAACAAAGCAGAATAATTGCCACTGGTACTTCAAAGCAGATACCAAATGCCATAAAAATGGTCAGCACGAAATCAAGATAGCTACTAATATCGGTTGCCATCTGCACACCTTCTGGAGCGGTGCTAGTTAAAAAGCCAAATACCAAAGGGAACACTACATAATAAGCAAATGCTACGCCTGCGTAGAATAACAGCGTACTTGATATCAACAGCGGATAAATCAAACGCTTCTCCGTTTGATAAAGAGCTGGTGCGACGAAAGCCCAAATTTGGTACAAAATGTACGGTACAGATAAGAAAATTGAAGTGACAATCGTCAGCTTAATTGGGGTAAAAAACGGTGTTGC
>JBHACP010000049.1:0-10151 GCA_041854605.1 Actinobacillus sp. | reverse complement strand
TTCCAGGATAGCTATGACACAGCCAAAAATTAAAATGCCGAAAAAAAGTGTGGCAGAACGCAAAGAGCAAGTGCTTGAAGTGTTAATTAGCTTGCTCAATTCAGAAGACGGTATGCAACGTGTAACAACTGAACGCTTGGCGGCAGCCGTTGGTGTATCAGAAGGGGCGTTATATCGTTATTTCCCCAGCAAAACGAAAATGTTTGAAGCGTTAATTGAGCGTATTGAGCAAACACTTAATGGCTATATCAATCAAAGTAAGCGGCAAGAACACACGACCTCTGGGGTTATTAAATCGATTCTTTACACAGTAGTCGAGTTCGCTCGTAAAAATCCAGGAGTAACCCGTATTTTGACAGGACACGCCTTGATGTTTGAAAATGAGGCGTTAAAAGTACGTATTGCTAAGTTTTTCGATGGTTTAGAATTTCAAGTGGCGAATGTTTTACAAATGAGCAAATTACGCGAACAGAAATCCTTTGATGATGAGCGTGCGTTAGCCAGCTATTTAGTGAATTTTTGTGAAGGGCAGTTGTTACGTTTGGTTCGCTCTAATTTTAATTCCAGCGCACATCAAAATTTTGAGAAGCAATGGGCGTTAATTAAGCCATTATTCGAGTAAAGAAAGTGATCATTCCTTGGCAAACGCTTGAAGAAAGCACACTCTACAACGTATTAGACTCTTTTATTTTAAGAGAGGGAACGGATTACGGTGCAAGAGAACTCTCTCTAGAAGAGAAACGAGAACGCCTATTAGCGCAGCTTAAAGCGGAAAAAGTTGTGATCGTTTGGTCAGAACTCCACGAAAGTCTAGACATTAAAGATAAAAAATCCTTGTTAGGCTGAGAACAAATCTGTGTTACAATTTTCTAACTTATAACTATAATTTACTACATAAAAGGGACTTTAAATGCAAGATATGACCTTGTGCACTGCGCCTATTGACGATCTTACACCAACGCCATCGGTACATACCCCCGTTGTCGAATGGTTTTTAACACAATGCCATGTGCATCGCTATCCAGCAAAATACACACTTATTCACGCAGGTGAGGATGCAGAGTCTCTTTTTTATATCGTCAGCGGTTCTGTATCGGTCTTTATTAAAGATGATGAACATAAAGAAATGCTTTTAACCAATTTGGGGGCTGGCGAATTTTTAGGTGAAATCAGCTTATTTGAAGAGAAAAAACAGCCACGTACCGCTTGGGTGAAAACCAAAGAAACTTGCGAAATTGCAGAAATTTCCTATAAAAAATTCAAACAAATTGTGCATTTAAACCCTGATATTTTGATTTATTTGGCGACCCAAATGGCACGCCGTTTACGTCAAACTTCAAGTCAAGTGAGCAATCTTGCTTTCTTAGATGTCGCTGGACGTATTGCACAAACTTTACTGAATTTATCTAAACAACACAATGCAATGACCCATCCAGATGGGATGCAAATCAAAATTACTCGCCAAGAAATTGGGCAAATGGTCGGCTGTTCCCGCGAAACTGTTGGGCGTATTTTGAAAATGTTGGAAGACGAAGGTCTGATTTCAGCACACGGCAAAACTATCGTGGTGTACCACGATAAAATGATGAATAGGTAATCTGACAAGCGGTCATTTTTGGTAAAAATTTTACAAAATGATCGCTTTCTTTATGGATCCCATTATGCAATCTTTAACTCCATTTCACACTTTTCACTTCCCCGCTAAAGCTACTCAAATTATTGAGTTCACCACAGCGAAACAGCTTTTAGTCGAATGGCAAAAAGCCAATCAGGCAAATCAGCCAACCCTCATTTTGGGGCAAGGCTCCAATGTGCTTTTTCTTGATGATTTTGACGGCGTTGTGCTAGTCAATAAATTAAAGGGCATTGAACATAAAGAAGATGAACAATTCCATTATCTGCACGTGCAAGGTGGAGAAAATTGGCACGAGCTGGTGAAATGGGCGCTGGATCACAATATCGCAGGCTTAGAAAATCTAGCCTTGATTCCAGGTGTGGCAGGTTCAGCACCGATTCAAAATATCGGCGCTTACGGCGTGGAATTTGAACGTGTTTGTGATTTTGTCGAAGTTCTCAATTTACGCACAGGCGAAATTTTTCGTTTAAGTAAAACGGAGTGTGAATTTGGCTATCGTGAAAGTGTGTTTAAACATCAATATGCTGAGGGTTTTGCGATTATTTCTGTAGGACTGAAACTGCCTAAAGCGTGGCAACCAGTGTTAAGTTACGGCTCATTAACACAATTTGACCCTGCTGCGGTTACACCCAAACAGGTGTTTGATGAGGTTTGTGCGGTGCGTTCGAGCAAATTGCCGAATCCTGACGAGTTTGGTAACGCAGGCAGTTTCTTCAAGAACCCTGTGATTGAATCTGCAAAATTTGCGCAAATTCAGACCGCTTGTCCGAATATTCCAAACTATCCGCAAAAAGATGGTACGGTGAAATTAGCTGCTGGTTGGTTAATTGATCAATGTAGTCTTAAAGGCTTTCAGTTAGGCGGAGCTGCAGTGCATACTCAACAAGCGTTGGTGTTGATTAACAAAGAAAATGCGACGGGAATGGATGTCGCCAATCTTGCCAAAGAAGTGCGTCGCCGAGTGCGTGAAAAATTTGGTGTGGAATTGCACCCAGAAGTCCGTTTTATAGGCAAAAATGGTGAAGTAGATAGTGAGGCAATTACTCGCTAACATTTTTTCCTTCTCTGCTCCAATTACCTGCCGCAATTTGGGCTGCCTCTCTCCTGTAACGGGCGAGAAGGAAAAATCATTCTAAGGTTATATTACAATGGCAAAACTCAACCAATCCCAAATCCAATCTGCGTTACTCTGCGGGCAAGCTTTTGTGTTTGACGAAATTGATTCCACCAATCAATATTTACTTACTCATTACCGAAACCTTCCTATTGGTTCAATTTGTCTGGCAGAAAAACAAACGGCAGGACGAGGGCGACGTGGGCGAACGTGGTATTCACCTGAAAGTGAGAACATCTATTTTTCTATTTTGTGGCATTATAAAACCAATGCCATAGAAGATTTGTCAGCCCTTAGCCTCGTTGTTTCCGTCATTATTGCTGAAAGTTTGCAAGCACAACAGGTGCAAGATATTCAAATCAAATGGCCAAATGATGTCTATTTTCAAGGTAAAAAAATGGGGGGGATTTTGATTGAAACGGTTGCCAATCATGCGGGCGTACATTTAGTGATTGGTATTGGCTTGAATTTAGGAATGACCAATGTGGATAAAAAGGTGGTGACACAGGCTTGGTCAGACTTATCGCAATTTCATTTCGATCGCAATCAGCTTGCTTGCCGTTTAGCAAGCGAATTGCAAAAAATGTTAAAAATTTACCCGCTTGTAGGCTTTAAACATTATCAAGAACGCTGGCAAACCTTTGATCTTTTCAAAGAGAAAGCCGTCAAATTAGTTACCGAAGGCAATGAAATTCACGGCATATCTAAAGGCATCAATGCGAAAGGTGAATTGCTGCTGCTTCAAGGTGAAGAAATCAATGCTTTTGGTATTGGCGAAATGTCATTAAGGGCTGCAGGTTAATTCCTCTATAGCTTCAATACAGTACAACAAAATTGTTCTTCCTATTATTCAGCAGCCTTTTCAGCGCTTGGTTTACGCCGTTTACCAATGTTTTTGCTGTCTTTGTGGCGTATTTTTACTTTTGTTTTAGCTGCCTCACGTTTTGCTTCTTTGTGTTTTTTGATTCGAGCTTTTTCTTTCTTGCTGGTGGTGTTTAATTCGCCGTCTTTGGGGGCTTTGGTACGCGGCTCTAAACCTTCAATCACTCGAGGTTTTAATGGTTCTTCGGTGTAGCGCTTGATTTTGCCAAGTAATTTGTAATCGTGCGCTTCCACTAGCGAGATGGCGGAGCCTTTTTTGCCTGCTCGAGCAGTACGTCCAATACGGTGTAAGTAAGTATCGGCACTGTATGGTAAGTCGAAGTTGATCACAAAATCCACGTCATCAATATCAATTCCACGTGCGGCGACATCCGTTGCCACTAATACATTTACCACACCTTCTTTGAGGCGGGTAATGGCTTGATTGCGTTGGGTTTGTGCCATATCACCTTCTAAATAAGTTGAACGTAAGCCTCGTTTGCGCAAGGTGTCACTCAGCTCACGTACATCTTCTCGGCGGCGAACAAACACAATTACTTTTTCCATTTCAAAATTGTTAATGAGACGAGCAAGCTGCTTGGTTTTGTGTTCTAGGTTGTCAGAGTGGTAATACCACTGTTGGATTTTCTTGCGCTCACGACGGCTAGCTTCGGCTTCAATTTGCACAGGATCATTAAGCAAACGTTCGGCGAAATCTTCCAATAATTCGCCTTCCAATGTTG
Source organism: Actinobacillus sp. (assembly GCA_041854605.1). GTDB lineage: Bacteria > Pseudomonadota > Gammaproteobacteria > Enterobacterales > Pasteurellaceae > Haemophilus_A. Next base: position 5,797 of record JBHACP010000049.1, on the reverse strand, counting down.
CGGAAAATAGCCACGTATGCTTACGCCAACGAGTTTCGGCGGCAATCTTTTCCGCATCTTGCCCGAAGCCCATTTGTAACATTCGGTCTGCTTCATCAAAAATTAAAATCTCTACCGCACGACAATCAAAATTTTCTTCCTTGATATATTGCATTAAACGCCCTGGCGTTGCCACCACAATGTCTTGATTGCTGTTAAACACTTCGCCGTGGTTTTGATACGCCACACCGCCTGTAATAGTAGCAATGCTGAGTTTCGTAAATTCAGCAAAGCTTTCAGCCTCTTCCGCCACTTGCATCGCTAATTCACGGGTGGGAGTTAAAATCAAAATACGGGGCGCACCTGGTTTTTTGCGGGGATAGTCGAGTAAATGCTGAATAGCGGGCAATAAAAAAGCGGCTGTTTTGCCTGTTCCTGTTGGTGCCGAACCCAACATATCACGTCCATCTAGGGTGTGTGGAATAGTTTGAGCTTGCACCGAGGTCGGACGTTTGTAACCTTTTTTGTTGAGGGCTTTTAAAAGTTGAGGAGCAAGATCGAGTTCTTCAAAGGTAAGAATGGGGTTATCGGCTGTCATTGTAATTCCTTGCAAGCGGTCATTTTTCGATAAAATTTTGCCAAGTATAGCACATCCACTTCAATAAAAAATCTGCACCTTAACCAAAGGCTAAGGTGCAGATTCACGCGTTATATGGTGAGAGACAACTATTTTTGCTCTGATTTTTTCTCAATCATATCCTCAGGAATAAAAGATTTTTGTACTTTTTCCATATGCGGCAGATTGTGTGCAATACCTTTATGACAATCGATACAAGTTTTGCCTTGTTCTTGTGCCATTGCGTGCATTTGTTGCGCCACCGTTTTTTGTAGGGTGAAGTCCATATCTTCAAAATTATGGCAGTTACGACACTCTTGTGAATTATTGGCTTTCAATCTTGCCCATTCACGCTCCGCCATTTCTAAACGGTGTGCTTCAAATTTTTCTTTGGTATCTACTTTACCGGCAAAGTGTGCATAAACCTCACGGCTTGCAATGATTTTACGTTTCCATTTTGGGAAAAATTCGTGTGGCACGTGACAGTCAGAACAAATGGCTTTCACACCGCTACGGTTGGAAAAGTGAACCGATGCTTGATATTCAGGCACCACATCGTTCATATGACAGTCTGAACAGAATTGTTCGGTATTGGTTTGTTCTAAGCCTTTGTTAAAGCCGCCCCACGCTAAAATACCTGCAATTGCAGAAATTAAAATTAACGCACCTGCGCCCATTTTGCTTGGTGTACGGAACCAGTTCCAAAATTTCTTAAACATTGTCTAGCTCCTTATTTATCTTGATGTTCACGAATGGTTTCAAATTTGTTTTGGATAATCGGGTTTACTTCAGCTTGTTGCACGTGGCATTGTAAGCAGAAGTAACGACGCGGCGAAGTGCCTTCCGTACGTTTACCATCACGATCCATAAAATGTGTTTCAGGCACACGAGTTGCGCCCGTGGTTGATGAAACTTCGGGTGCGTGGCAACCTAAACATTGGTTGGTGTTTTTGGTTACCTGCAAACCACGAATGCTGTGTGGCACAAGGGGCGGCTGGAATGGGAAAGTGGTGGCAATATTGCCTGAGTCTCTAATAGGATTTGTATACGCAGGCGCAACACTTTCCGCCGTGCTGTTAATATCTTTGGCAATTTGTGGCGTAGTTATTTCTGCCACCGCAAAACTTGCAAATGTAGCAAATAATAGGGTGAGATATTTTCTCATTTTGAATTCACTCCGTTTTTGATTTTGCAAAAAATGTGAGAAATTTGACCGCTTGTAATCGAGTATAAAGCCCAATGTACATTACACATTTTTCACTTCAACACTGCCTTGAAAACGAGTTCCAAAGGCAAAAACATTTTCTGGGCAGACATCAATACAACGTCCGCAAGTAATACAATCTTTTGAAAGCACAATTTGGCTATCTTCAGGCTTGCCGTGTAGCGGCAAACGCAGCACCTGAGGTTCTGGACAGACATTGTAACAGTCCATACAACGGTCGCAGCGATTACGATCAACCACTTTCACCTTCACTAGGCTTTTCGCTCCAATCAACGCATAAGTTGCGCCAATTGGGCAAAGGTGACCGCACCAGCCGTGTTCTACCACTAACAAATCAAAGAAGAACACTACCGCAACTAGCCATAAAGTGGCACCAATGCCATAAATGAACACTCGTCCTAATGCAGCAACAGGGTTAATCCACTCCCACAACAATGTACCTGAAATCGCACTGCCGACTAAAATCATCGCTAAAATGCCATAACGCAAATGGCGAGAAAGTTTTGCCGTTTGACGAATACCTAGCTTGCGACGTAACCAAGCGGCGACATCGGTAACTATATTCATTGGACAAACCCAGCTACAAAAGGCTTTGGTCGCAACAAAAGCGTAAAAAGCGACTACCACTAATGCGCCGATAATGACATCCCATTCAGGCAAATACCCCGTAGAGAGGACCTCTGCCGTCATCAGTGGATCCGTCATTGGCACAGTATCTAATAGCAGGCTCCCACTATAGTTACCTTTTAAAATCCAAACATTCCAAAATGGACCGCTTAGAAACATAAAAATAATCGCTAGCTGGCTTAGACGTCTTAAAATTAAGAAGCGGTAAGCTCGCCACCAGCCGAGTTTTTGTCTTGCTTCCAAACCTGCATCTTGAGGGCGATTTGGCGTTGTTTTTAGTGTAGCCATTATTTAACCCCCTTAAGATTCAAGTCTAAATTTGGAAAATGTTCCGCTTCAGGCACCGTGGTTGAACTTGGCACGTAGTCAGGTGAAACTGTAATTGGCGTTGCCACTTTTTTGTTAGGTTCCACTTTCATCATTTTATAAGTCGGCTCGACTTGACCTTCTGGCATTCTTGCCTCAAAGGCTTCGCGTAAGCCATCTGGGTGTTGCTCTTCCAGTAATGCTTTTCCCGCATTTTGTTTTTCTTTCCAGCCTAAGCGATAGTGTCTACCTAGTACGCCTTTAGCTACATCCATCGGTAATACTTTGATTGCCGCCTCTTCCAACACGCAGGCTTGTTCACACTTACCACAGCCAGTACAGGCATCTGAATGGACAGTTGGGATGAGCTTAGCGTGAATTTTAGTGCGATCGTTGTGAATATCTTCAAGCGTAATTGCTTTATCAATGAGCGGACAAACACGGTAGCACACATCACAGCGCAAGCCTTGCCAGTTTAGGCAAGTTTCGTGGTCGAGTAACACCGCTAAGCCCATTCGAGCATCGTTGATGTCTTTTAGCTCTTCGCTTAACGCACCGCTTGGACAAGCGTTCATACACGGAATATCCACGCACATTTCACATGGTTTATCACGTGCAATGAAATATGGTGTTCCAGCTTCCATTGGCGAAATGAGCGAGGCAAGATACAACATATCGTAAGGGCAAGCCTGAACGCATTGCCCACAACGAGTGCAAGCAGCGAGAAATTCACTCTCTGGCAATGCACCTGGTGGACGAAGCGCAACCCCTTCTTTTGCCTTGGCTTGTTGTTGCTGTAAGCCTAAAATCAGCCCAGCACCACACACTCCTGCGGCGGTTCTTGTCGCATTCTTTAAGAATTGGCGACGGTTTGCATCCAATTTCATAGTGGTTTTCCTTTTGTAAGCGGTCGAATTTTGCAAATTTTTTGCGCAATATGACCGCTTGTAAGTCTCATCCTCTCTCTGCCATCAAGGGGAGAGTGACGTACTAAGCCCTAACCACTTTAACCGCACATTTTTTATAGTCGGTTTCGCCTGAAATTGGATCGGTTGCGTCTAACACTAATTTATTCGCTAACTGACCAGCATCGAAGAAGGTGGTATACACCAAGCCTTCAGGCGCTTTATTACGACCACGTGTATCTAAGTGCGTAATCATTTCACCACGACGGGTAATCAATTTCACTTTATCACCGTGACGTAAACCACGTTTTTTCGCATCTGCTGGGTGCATCCAACAGAGGTTATTTGGGAAGGCACGGTGTAATTCAGGAACACGGCGAGTCATCGTACCGGTATGCCAGTGTTCAAGCACACGACCTGTACATAACCATAAATCGTACTCTTCATCAGGGCTTTCCGCTGGTGCTTCGTAAGGCACACCTAAAATAATCGCTTTCTTATCAGGGTAACCATAGAAAGATACGCCTTCACCTTCTTTTACATAAGGGTCATAGCCTTCACGATAACGCCATAAGGTTTCTTTACCGTCTACGACTGGCCAACGCAAGCCACGCACTTGGTGATAAGTATCAAAGTCAGCTAAGTCGTGACCGTGGCCACGCCCAAAGCTCGCATATTCTTCGAATAATCCTTTTTGTAAGTAGAAACCAAAATGTTCGGCTTCATCATTGAGGTAACCTGGTACATTGGTTGGCACTTGGAATTTATTCACTTCGCCATTTAAGTAAAGCACTTCGTAAAGGGTTTTGCCACGATATTCTGGCATTTGGGCTAATAATTCTTCGCTCCAAACTTCTTCTGTTTTAAAGTATTTAGAGAACTCAACAATTTGCCATAAATCTGAACGTGACTCACCTGGTCCTTTCACTTGCTGACGCCAGAATTGGGTGCGACGTTCGGCATTACCGTAAGCCCCTTCTTTTTCCACCCACATACAGGTTGGAAGAATCAAGTCTGCAGCAACAGCAGATACTGATGGATACGGATCTGATACCACAATCAAATTGTCAGGATTACGCCAGCCAGGGAAAATCTCTTCATTGATGTTCGGACCACCTTGCATATTATTGGTACATAACTGCCATAAGAAGTTAAGTTTACCGTCTTTCAATGCACGACTTTGTTGCACCGCTGGGTAACCCGGTTTGGTTGAAATTGTTCCTTTTGGCAATTTCCACGTAGTTTCTGCAATTTCAACGTGTTTTGGATTAGTCACCACCATATCCGCTGGTAAGCGGTGAACGAAAGTCCCCACTTCACGTGCCGTACCACAAGCTGATGGCTGACCTGTGAGAGAGAATGGTCCACAACCTGGGATAGAAATTTTACCTGTAAGCAAGTGTACGTTGTAAATCATATGGTTCACCCATACGCCACGCACGTGTTGGTTAAAGCCCATTGTCCAGAACGATACCATTGTTTGGTTTGGATCAGCGTACATCTTCGCTAAAGTTTCAAGCTGATCTTTCGGCACGCCTGAAATGCGATGCGCTTCCTCTAAGGTATAAGGCGCAACGATTTTCTTAAACTCTTCAAAGTCAGAATCGTACATTTTGCCAGCAGTTTTCGCATTTTTCGCCACTTTTTGTAACGGATGTTCTGGACGTAAACCGTAACCGATGTCAGTTTCACCACGTTTGAATTTAGTGTGTTTATTGACGAAATCCCAATTTACTTTATCGTTTTGGATAATGTAGTTTGCAATGTAGTTTAAGATCGCTAAATCTGAGTGTGGTTTGAAGATAATTGGCGTATCAGCTAATTCGAATGAGCGATGTTCAAACGTAGACATTACCACCACTTTTACTTTATCGTCTGATAAACGACGGTCTGAAATACGGCTCCATAAAATTGGGTGCATTTCCGCCATATTGGAACCCCAAAGCACGAAAGCGTTGGTTTTTTCAATGTCGTTATAACAGCCCATCGGCTCATCCATACCGAAAGTACGAAGGAAGGCAACTGCTGCTGATGCCATACAGTGACGTGCGTTCGGATCGATAGTATTAGAACGAAGACCTGCTTTCCAAAGTTTTACTTTTGCTACACCTTCAAAAATCGTGGTTTGACCTGAAGAGA
>JBHACP010000048.1:0-4880 GCA_041854605.1 Actinobacillus sp. | reverse complement strand
GCAACAACGCCCAGAGTTTAAGGGCAATTCTGCGGATATGTACCTTGAAGGTTCAGACCAACACCGTGGTTGGTTTATGTCATCATTAATGCTTTCTACGGCAACCGATAATAAAGCACCTTATAATCAAGTACTTACGCACGGTTTCACCGTCGATGAAAAAGGTCGCAAAATGTCAAAATCACTCGGTAACGTGATTGTGCCAAGTGAAGTGTGGAACAAAAATGGTGCAGATATTTTACGTTTATGGGTTGCTTCGACGGACTACACGGGTGAAATTGCCGTGTCGCACAACATTTTAAACAGTGCGGGCGAATCATACCGCCGTATCCGCAACACGGCACGTTTCTTGTTAGCGAACTTAAACGGCTTCGATCCAAAACGTGATTTAGTACAACCTGAAGAGATGATCGCCTTAGACCGTTGGGCGGTAAGCTGTGCATTAGATGCTCAAAACGACATCAAAGAGGCGTACGACAACTACCAATTCCACTCTGTAGTGCAACGCTTAATGCGTTTCTGCTCGATTGAAATGGGCTCGTTCTATCTCGACATCATCAAGGACCGCCAATACACCACCAAAGCGGATAGCCTTGCTCGTCGCAGCTGCCAAACCGCTTTATGGCATATTTCAGAAGCCTTAGTACGTTGGATTGCACCAATTCTTTCGTTCACAGCAGATGAAATTTGGGGTTATTTACCGAAAGTGGAAGGCAGATCAGAGTTCGTCTTTACCGAAGAATTTTATACTGGTTTATTCGGTTTAACTGAAGCGGATAAATTGGACGATGTGTACTGGCAACAAGTGCTAAAAGTGCGTGCGGAAGTAAACCGTGTGTTGGAACAGGCTCGTAAAGATAAAGTGATTGGCGCAGGTTTGGAAGCAGAAGTGACCATTTTTGCTAATGATGAATACGCAGCGCTTCTTAAACAGCTAGAAAATGAATTACGCTTCGTAGTGATTACTTCAAAAGCCGAAGTGAAACCATTAGCACAAGCCGATGTTGCTGAAGGTGAGCTGGCAGGCTTAGCGATTAAAGCCATTCGTTCGGCAAACCACAAATGTCCTCGCTGCTGGCACTATTCTGACAGTAAAGATGAAAATTCACTCTGTTCACGCTGTGAAGAGAATGTGAATGGACAGGGCGAAAAACGTCAGTTTGCATAAGATAACCTAGCACGAGCCGTGCTAGGCTAGAAACTAAGCCCTCACTGGGGGCTTGGGGGTCACAAAGTGGCTCAGTTACTTAGTCTTACACGACTCGTGTAGGGGTAATAAATGAAGGAAGTAAAATGCTCATTCTAAACAAACCCAACCACGCTAAAAAACAGCTAGAAAAGCTCCGTTTTATTCCGCAGCAGGCGGATAAAGTGGAATTTTTGAGCGACAGTCGTGCGTTCAAAAGTTGCATTTTACAGCTTATCCAAAATGCAAAAAAACGCATTTATTTGACTGCTTTATACTTCGAAAAAGATGAAGCAGGGCAAGAAATACTAGACGCGCTCTATCAAGCCAAACAGGAAAATCCTGCGCTGGAAATCAAAATTTTGGTCGATTGGCACCGCGCACAACGTGGTCGGATTGGCGAAGAAGCAGCAAGTTCAAACGCTGATTGGTATGCGGAGCAAAAAGCAGAACACAATTTAGTAAAATCCATCGAATTTTGGGGTGTGCCGATTAACGGACGTGAGATTTTTGGTGTGCTACATTTAAAAGGCTTTGTATTTGATGACAGTCTTCTTTACAGTGGAGCAAGTATCAATAATGTGTATTTACATCAATTTGATCGTTATCGTTATGACCGTTATCACGTGATTGAAAACCAAGCTTTGGCGGATAGTTTGGTTGAGTTTATTGACTTACATATCCTCAATAATCGTGCGGTAAAACGTTTGGATCAAACCAATCGGGCAAAAACTGCCGAAATTCGACCGCTTATCAAAGCCTTTCGTAAACAGTTAAGTTCCGAACGCTATGAATTTAAAGGCTTGCCACAAGGATCTGAGCTTTGTGTTTCACCCATTGTAGGGCTTCGTAAAGGCAATCGTTTAAATAAAACGATTGAGGCATTGTTCTACCAAGTGCAAGAAAAATTGACGATTTGTACGCCGTATTTCAATTTCCCTCGTTCGTTACAAAGTCGTCTGAGCTGGTTGCTCCAGCAAGGCAAACAAGTGGAGATTGTTGTGGGTGATAAAACCGCCAATGATTTTTATACAACACCCGAGGAAAAATTTACGATGGCATCCGCCTTGCCATATTTGTATGAAAAGAATCTACGAGCTTTTGCTAAACGCTTTGATGCCTTCATCCAAAATGGGCAACTTACAGTGCGTTTGTGGAAAGATGGAGAAAACAGTTATCACTTGAAAGGGGTATGGGTCGATAATCGTTATATTCTGCTGACAGGTAATAACCTTAACCCCCGAGCATGGGCGTTGGATGCAGAAAATGCGATCTTGATTTCGGATCCCAAAGCAGAGTTACAGGCAAAAGCGGAAATAGAATTAGAGCGAATCCGCACTTACACTACCGTACTGACCCATTACAGTGATTTAGATCAGTTGCACGATTATCCTGAAAATGTGCGGAAATTGCTGAAAAAATTTGGGCGGGTGAAGTTGGATAAGATTGTGAAGATGCTGCTTTAAGCACTCTCCCACAAGGGGAGAACGTGTATAAAAGGAAAAGTATGAGCGAACAAATCTACGGCATTCACGCTGTGAAAGCTTTTTTAGACAATGCACCCGAGCGTTTAATCGAAGTGCTGCTACTAAAAGGGCGTGAAGATAAGCGTTTGAATCCGTTAATCAATGAACTACAACGCTTGGGCATTGCGATTCAGCAGGTCAATCGCCAAACGCTAGATAACAAAGCCCAAGGTGAAGTGCATCAAGGTATTATTGCCCGTGTTGTGCCGCAAAAAGAACTGAATGAACATGATCTTGATGCGATCTTAGCCCAAAGACAAAATCCATTCCTGCTAATTTTAGATGGCGTAACCGATCCACATAATTTAGGCGCGTGCTTACGTACCGCAGATGCAGCAGGCGTGGATGCGGTGATTGTGCCGAAAGATAAATCAGCGCAGCTGACATCAACGGCTCGCAAAGTAGCGTGCGGAGCAGCAGAGACGGTGCCACTCATTCGTGTTACGAATTTGGCTCGCACAATGCGAGAGCTACAAGAACAACATAACATTTGGATTGTGGGAACCGCAGGCGAAATGGCTTCAAGCATTTATGAAGCAAGGCTCACAGGTTCAATCGCTCTCGTTATGGGGGCGGAAGGCGATGGAATGCGTCGCTTAACCCGTGAGCATTGTGATCAACTTATCAGCATTCCAATGGCAGGTTCGGTTTCGTCATTGAACGTTTCAGTGGCAACGGGTGTCTGTTTATTTGAAATTGTGCGCCAAAAGTTGGCAGCGCAAGCGGTTTAATTTATTTAACTTTTTACAAGAGAGAACAACATGGCTCGTAAATATTTCGGCACCGATGGGGTGCGTGGTGAAGTTGGTAAATTTCCTATTACCCCTGAATTTGCATTAAAACTCGGTTGGGCGGCTGGTAAAGTGCTGGCGACGCAAGGCACGAAAAAAGTGTTAATCGGTAAAGATACCCGTATCTCTGGCTATATGTTAGAGTCTGCATTAGAAGCAGGTTTAACGGCAGCGGGGTTATCAGCAGTGTTTGTTGGTCCAATGCCCACCCCCGCGATTGCCTATTTAACTCGCACTTTCCGTGCGGAAGCAGGAATTGTAATTTCAGCCTCACATAATCCGTACTACGACAATGGCATTAAATTTTTCTCATCCGTGGGTGAAAAATTGCCTGATGAAGTGGAAGAGGCGATCGAAGCAATGCTTGATCAGCCAATGGATTGTGTCGATTCTGCTAATCTTGGTAAAGCAAGCCGTATCAACGATGCCGCAGGTCGTTACATTGAGTTCTGTAAAGCAGGGTTCCCTTCGCATTTAAGCCTTGAGGGTTATAAAATCGTATTAGATTGTGCCAATGGCGCAACCTATCATATCGCACCAAACGTAATGCGTGAATTGGGTGCAGAAGTGATTGAAATTGGTACTCGTCCAAATGGCTTGAATATCAATGAAAAATGTGGGGCAACCGACATCAAAGCCCTACAAAAAGTCGTGATTGATGCTGGTGCTGATTTAGGTTTGGCATACGATGGTGATGGCGACCGTATTATGATGGTGGATCACTTAGGTAATAAAGTGGACGGCGACCAAATTTTGTTTATTCTTGCCCGCGAAGCATTACGTGCTGGTAAATTAAAAGGTGGCGTGGTTGGAACGTTAATGAGCAATATGAGCTTGGAAATTGCGTTGAAAAGTTTAGGCGTTCCATTCTCTCGAGCCAATGTGGGCGACCGCTATGTACTTGAACAGCTGAAAGAAAAAGATTGGCGTTTAGGTGGTGAAAATTCTGGACACATTATTGTATTAGATAAAAATACCACAGGTGACGGTATTATTGCCTCGCTAGAAGTACTGGCAGCGATGGTTACGCATAAATTGAGCTTAAACGACCTAGCCAAAGCTGTACCACTGTTCCCTCAAGTGCTATTGAATGTACGCTTTGATGGCGGTTCAAATCCGTTAGAAAGCGAGAGCGTGAAAGCAGTTGCCGCAGACGTAGAAAAACGTCTAGCAGGTAAAGGTCGAATTTTATTGCGTAAATCAGGCACAGAGCCGTTAATTCGTGTGATGGTGGAATGTGAAGATGGTGCGCTAGCGCAAAAATGCGCAGAAGAAATCGTGGAAGCGGTGAAGCGTAATTAGTTTACAAGCGGTAGGATTTTTGCAAAAATTTGCGGAAATTTTACCGCTTTCTTTTTTGTCACTTTCTTTGCTGTG
>JBHACP010000047.1:0-12684 GCA_041854605.1 Actinobacillus sp. | reverse complement strand
ATCCTGATGAAATTCGTGAACATTTAGAGAAACGAGTGGATTTGATTATTCACGGGGGCTATTTAGGGCAGAAACCAACCACGGTGATTGATTTAACCGATGATAGCCCTGTGATTATTCGTGAAGGCTCAGGCGATTTAACACCGTTTAATTGATAACACGCTCTCCCCCTAGTGGGAGAGGTTTATTTACGACGCTTGTGAAAGCGACAAAGGAATATTATGAAAACATTTCAAACCAAAGGCGCCAACCACAAAACAACTGGTGCAAACAAAAACTCTCGTTTAGCTGAACACAATAAACAACGAGCAGCTCGCCCTACTGCAAAGTTATTGGTAAAAAAATCAGCGGATCCGACCGCTTTACAAGCGGTCGAAAATAGTGAAAAAAATGCAAAAGTGGTGGGGGAAAAATTACAAAAAATTCTCGCCCGCGCGGGACAAGGCTCTCGTCGTGAATTAGAAGAAGTGATCGCTGCGGGACGTGTCAGCGTCGATGGCAAAATCGCTACGCTTGGCGATCGAGTGCAACTAAGCAGTTCAACCAAAATTCGTATTGACGGTCATCTGATTAACCTCATTCCCACTCAAAAAGAAATATGCCGAGTGCTGATGTATTACAAGCCTGAAGGCGAACTCTGTACTCGTTCCGATCCTGAAGGGCGTGCCACGGTATTCGACCGTTTACCCCGCCTAGTTGGTAGCCGCTGGATTGCGGTAGGTCGTTTGGATATTAACACTTCGGGCTTATTATTGTTCACTACCGACGGTGAATTGGCGAACCGCTTAATGCACCCAAGCCGCGAAGTAGAACGTGAATATTCGGTACGTGTTTTTGGTAACGTGGACGATACAATGTTAAATCGCTTACGTAAAGGCGTGCAATTGGAAGATGGACCCGCGAATTTCAAACAAATCAAAACCGTCGGTGGTACAGGTTTAAACCAATGGTTTGATGTCACTTTAACCGAAGGGCGTAACCGTGAAGTTCGTCGTTTGTGGGAATCGCAAGGCGTGGAAGTGAGCCGTTTGATTCGTATTCGCTACGGCAATATCAAGCTGGATAAAGGCTTACCTCGTGGCGGTTGGGAAGAAATGGGGCTAGAGCAAGTCAATTACTTGCGTGAACTAGTGGGCTTACCAGTGGAAACGGAAACCAAGGTAGACCCAACGAAAAACCGCCGTCGTACAAATATCCACCAAATTCGCAAGGCAGTGAAACAGCACGCCAAATACCGTGCGAATAAATAATCTTTCGATAAAATAAAACCTCGTTTAAAAACGAGGTTTTTTGTTTGGCTAATTTGCCGCTTTATAATGAGTTAAATCTACTTCCACTTCGGCAAATGCGTCTAGTTCTGCTTGGTGGCTAATGAAAATGACTGAACTGTTTGGCAGTCGTGCTTTCATCAATTCAAACATCGTTTTGGCTGAATCAGCATCAAGGCTGGAAGTGGCTTCATCAAGATAAATCACTTCAGGCTTATTCAGCAATACTCGGGCAAAAGCAATACGCTGCTGCTCACCGCCAGAGAAAACATTGTGCCAAGAATGTTTTTCACTCAAACGATCTTGCCATTGTGGCAAACCTACTGCACGTAGCACTTCGTTAATTTCTTTATGAGTATGTGTCACAGGATTCGGGTAACTTAACACCTCGGCAAGGGTCCCTTCATTCAAATAAGAACGTTGTGGAACCAATAGCGTTGAACGATTGGGCTGTTTGTAGCTGCCATCAAAATAATCCCAAATGCCACTTAGTACACGCAAAAAGGTCGATTTGCCTAAACCACTTTTCCCTTTCAAGCGAATCCATTGGCTATGGTCAATATTGAGCGAAAGAGCGGCAAACAAGCGGTCATTTTCTGGGGTAAAAATACAAAGTTTATCGGTCTCGATCGCTTTATCGGTGGATTTCACTTCACTTTTGATTACCGCTTCCAGTTCATCCATCTCTTTTTTCAATTGACTTAAACGTGAAATGGATGATGACCATTTTGGCAAGCTCGAATAAGCAAAAATAAACCAGCTAAATGCATTAAATACCACACCAAATGCTGTACGGATCTGCATAATACCGCCGAAGGTAATCACTTTTGCAGCAAGCAACGGAATCGAAAATAATACGGGCATTAACAGCGCAAAGCGATCATAGCCGACGGTAAAGAAACCTAAATGTTTTTCTTTGTCCATCAATAAACGCCAGTTTTTCACAATCTCCTTAAATTCGTTGCTTAACGTGACTTTTTCCACCTCTTCGCCCTTATAGAGTGCAATTTGCTCGGCGTTATCCTGCTTGCGAATCAGGCTAGCACGGAAATTTGCCTCAAACATTTGTTGTTGATAATTTAGTTTGTGCAATTTGCGTCCGATTAAATGGGTAATAATCGTACCTAAAGTGGCATAAATAGCCGCCACCCAAACTAAATAGCCATCAATCACAAACGTTTTGCCAAACAAGGTAAATTCAGGCGACTTGGCTAAATTCCACAACACCATAAAGAATGCCCAAAGCTGAATCACATTGAAGATAAACGACAGCGTGAGTTCAATAGTGTATTCAATGAAAATGCTAATATCTTCCGCAATACGTTGGTCTGGGTTATCCATTTTTTTACGATGCGCCAAACGGTAATAAATCTGCTTAGATAGCCATTGGTCAAGAAATTGCTTGGTCATAAATTCACGCCAACGGATGATGAGTAATTTTCTAAGCCAAATACGATACACATTGATCACGATAAAAATTGCAATATAGGTGAAATATTCACCTAATAGTGAATAGGATTTATCGATTTTAAGGTTAGAAAGTGCGTCGTAGAAACCTTTCGACCAATTAGAAATTTGTACGTTTAGGTAAGTAATAACTGAACCAATACCAATTACCACTGCGGCAATTAACCACGCCAACCAGTTGGCTTTTATGCCCCAATAAGGTTTACAGAGAGAATAAAAATTTATGAGAAATTGTTTCATATTAGTTATTTAGTCTTAGGTAATATAATAAATACTTTTTCATTTTCAGCGTTATAAATTTTACCTGCCATGATTTTTAGGTTTTCCAAAGTGATACTGTCTGCTAAGGTGTGCATATCGCTCAGATATTGTGGATTCTCAAACTGATTTTCGCTCAGAATTAAACGAGCTAACCACGTTCTTGGTTCTTTCAAGCGTTCCATTTCGGCTTTTTGGAATTGGCTTTTCGCTTGGGCAATATCCTCTTCGCTGATGTTATTCGCTAAATCTGCCAATACGCTTCGGGCTTGCGCCACCAATTTGTCAGCATTGTCAGGATTTGCGGTGAAAGCAAGCTCACTTTCTACCCGTTGGTTGTCTTGGCTTAAATAGCTGTCAAAACGCAGGCTGTACACCCCTAACTGCTCATCACGTAGCGATAGTTTGAGCTTGTTCGTTGCAATATTGCGCAACAGAGAAACCAACACAGCATCCTTTCCTTGCCATTGTTGCTCGGTAAATGTCCACATCCGAATGTCTGCCTTCGGTTCAGGATTAATCGCAAGGCGACTTTCGCCTTTGCCCGAAATGGGTAAAATTTTGCTTAAATTTAACCGCTTGTGGCGAGGCAAATCTGCAAGAAATTGCGTAACCAACGGCTTCATTTCCTCTTCGTTTACATTATTCACGAAGAAATAAGTTGTTGGCGCAGTCATCATTGTTTTCCATTGCGCATTTAAATCTGCTTCTGTGAGCTTGTCCAACTCTGCTTTGCTTGGCAGTAGATCATCCACTTTTTCTATGCCATAACGTAACTTAGATACAGCCTTCAAACGCTCGTTTTCATCGTTCTTTTCGTTTTGCAGATTGATCGCACGAGTAATGCTTTCCTTGGTTTCATCTAAGCCATCTTTCACTTTAGTTTCAGCTTGGTAGGCGTAGAATAAACGGAGTAAATCCGCCAATTTGGCGTTATCCACCGTGCCATCAAAATGGAACTTGCTTGCCGTTTGTTTTACGCTAAGGCTGACTTTGTTCAACTCTTTCCAACGGTTGAGTTGCTCAATTTCCCAGTCAAGCGGTGCATTTTGCGCAATAAGTTGCGAAGCCAATTGGCTTTGCCACGTCCCTAATCCTTCTGCCTTAAAGCCTGCTGAACTTTGCGCTTGGAAATAGGTTTTGTCTTTGGCGAGATCAGTTTTAAGCCACACAACTTTATCGCCATTTGAAAGTGTCCAATGCTTCACATTTTGCGCTTCAAAGGTTTGTTCGCTCGTGATCGAACCTTTGCCATTGAGATTTTCTAACGACATCGGCACAATTTCTTTCTCTTTTTGTGGTTCGGCAATTTCAGCTGCCGCCACTTTCGCCTGTAAATCTAGCACCATTTGTTCAGTAATTGGCTCAACTTTAGTTTCACGAGGTGGCTGATATTGAACAATGCGGTCTTTTTCCGAAAGCCATTGATTTAAACGCTCGTTTACCTCTTTTACGCTAATGGTTTTGAGCGCTTTTTCAGTACGCACCGCAATTTCAGGCTGGGTCAAATAAGGTTTTTCTAGCAGAGCCGTTCCGATCATCACTTGCATCCATTGGCTGAAATCACGATCGCCGTCGTGTTTCTTGGCATTTTCAATTTGTTCCAACAATGGCTTAGTCTGTTTCGCTAATTCTTCTTCGGTTATCGGAAAACGTTTTAGGCGTTCAACTTCCTCAAAAATTTGCTTTAAGCCCGTTTGATGAGCGGTTGGAGCCACTGAAGCAAACAAGCCCAAAGCGGTGGTATTGCGCCCAATATCCGATTTGCGTACCGTAAGACTTGTTACACCTTTAGGGAGACTTTCTGCTTGATTACGTAAGCGTTGGGTAAGCACAGATAGCGTTAGACGGTCGATTAAGCGCTCACGACGAGTAGCCTCCGTTTGTTCACGGCTTTTACTTTCATCAAAACGCAAAATATAAGCGATTTGACTCACGCCACTGCGGGGGTCTTGTAACTTGTTCACTTGCAGACGATCTGCCAAGGCTGGTTCTAAATAATCACGTTTTGGTAACTCTCGCTTCGCTTCTTGCCCAAATTGCTTTTGAATTTCCGCTATTGCTTGTTCAGGCTCGACATCACCAACAATCAGTAAATTCATATTATTCGGCGCATACCAACTTTGGTAAAACGCTTGTAATTCGCTGGCAGGCATTGTTTTAATGCTTTTTTCCGTACCAATTACACGATGGCGTGCATAACGAGAGTTGGCTCGTACTGAAGCGGTGCGTTGCTCATTCATTGAGGCTGCCACACCCAGCCCTTGACGCCACTCTTCGAGAATGATTTTGCGCTCATCATCTAAATCTGCTTGGGTGAGGTTTGCCCCAAATAGCATTTCAGACAAAGTATCTAAAGTTTGCTCCAAGTCGGCTTTAACGGGCGGGGTCATCATATAAGTGGTATTATCCATGGTGGTAACAGCATTGTAATTACGCCCACGTACCCACTTTTGCTCGTGTAAATACGGCATTAAACCATTTGGATGCGCCTTGGTGCCACGAAATACAAGGTGTTCCAGCATATGCGCTACACCGGCCTGATTATCATCTTCATCAACTGCTCCTGCATTGACACGCACACGCACTTCCATTCGCCCTTTTTCATCGTGCAGGGGCAAAATGGTATATTTCAAGCCGTTGTCTAGTTGTCCTTGAATTGGTGCTGACTTTTCCGCTAACGCAGAACTTGCCATCAAAAAGGCAAGCGTTGAAAAAGTAAACCGTTTGAGAAAACGCATAAAAAATCCTTATTTTCTATTTCTTCTAAAAAATGAAAAGCCCCTCGCTTGGACTTCAAACGAGAGGAGAATGAATAAGCGGTCAAATTTTAACAAAATTTTGCAAATTTTTCGCTAAATTTAACCGTTTGTATTTACCAGGTATAGCTTGCGCCTAGCCAGAAGTTACGCCCCATTTTGTAAACTGTATTGCCACCAGTTGATTTAGCGACGGCTCGTTTATTTAATACATTATTAATATCTAGAGACAGCTCAATGAATTGCTCTTTGATAATTGGCTGTTTATAAGTGATACGCCAATCCACCAGTAAATGGCTGGCTTGGTGAGCATCTTTAAACACATTCACTTCACCTACATAGCTTTGACAAGCTGCACGATAGATAGAAGAACTGGTATTTGCCCCATTACAGTTTATTGAGTCATTACTATAAATATAATCTTTACCGCCAATATAACTAATCCGTTGATCCCAAGTTAAACGCCATTTGGGGAACTCGGTGTTGATATTGATAAATGCTTGCCAAGGGTTGTTGAAATCCTGTGGCGTTGCGCCATTTGGTGTATGATAAAGCTGATTATTGTAGATGCTATATTCAATCGTATTGTCTTTATTATCATTGTACCAACGAGAATTAGTTTTAGTGCGATTATAAGAAGCGCCAATATCCCAATTTACTTTAGCATATCGAGTTTCCCACAGCTTTAATGGCGAAAATGAAAGCGTAAAGGAGTCATTTTTTGACCAACCATCATTACTCATAGTGTTGTAATAAGCTAGTGCGCCATTGGCATTAGTGTAATAGACGGGCTTAGTTACGAATTGATCTCTTGCATTACGACGTACCCATTTGAATGTCCAATTAGATCCCAAAATATGTTGCGATAAACCTAACACTGTTTCATCGGTATATGGGTTATCTAATTGAGAACTTTTATGGACACTAATGGAAGTATTGGTTGGTTCCGACCACTCACTTACGCTGCCATCACTGTTTAATCTTCGACGGTAACGTAAGTTATTACTTATGCCATCACGCATTTTGGAGGCTAACATTGAGCCTGCGTAGTAACGGTTTAAACCACCAAATATTCGAGTGCTTTCATCGCCAAAAAGATCGTAGGTAGTAGATAAGCGGTGAGCAAAATTGGTTTTGCCTAAATATTGGTTGTAATCAATGCGTAAACCTGCGGTAAATTCTAACCGCTTCCATTTCATTTGATCTTCAATATAGGCACTATAGCTATTGTCTTTGGCTTTAACATTACGGGCATAGAAAACCTGTTTCACATTGGCATATTGTTCGCCATTAATACACGCCTCTGCGCCATTACATTGTAAAGCAATGCTATTCGTTGGTTTAATAAAGGTGTAATTGATGCTTTCTGTATCACGTACATACTTTGCTTGGGAAAAATCCATTTTCCAACCAGCAATAAATTTGTGCTGAACGGCTCCCCAGTCAAATTCAGTGAAGGTAAAATCTTGTTTCACCGTATAGGTTGTTTTTTCATCACGGAAAGTAGCAAAACCACCATATTGGGCAAAATCAGCCGTGCTGCGCCAATCGAAAGAATCAGTTACTTGATAGCGGTAGTAATTATCCGCATCGTGGCGCACCTTGTTGCCTGTTTTTTTATAGCCTAAGAAGGTGGTCATTTTCACTTGTTCAAGTTGTTTTTCCCACTCAAGGCTAGCTTGAACACCGCCACCACGATTAGTAAAAGCTCCGTTCAAAGTATTTTTTTTCAAGTATTTAGCCGTATGTGGTGAATAAATGATATTACTACGCCATATATCACCATTATCAGGCAAATAAATCCCTTGCAGCATATAGGTTTCATTCGTACGGCGTTGTTTGTCCGCATATTTCGCTTCCGAGAAAGAACCATCTGCGTTACGCTTTTTTAATGTCGGGTGGTAATACTTAATATCGGATTCCGTTTTTTGGTAACTAAAACGTACTGCTGCGTTATTGCTAATTTGCTCATTCACCACTAAGCCATATTGGTGTTTCTTAAATTTAGGCTGATTATTTAACTCACTGGCTTCTTCAAATGTTTTATCGTCATCAACGTGGAAATTTGCCAAGCCATCACGGGTTGTGCGATAAGAAACACTTCCCGTGCGTTTAAATTCAGGATCTTTTAATTTGGCATCAATCACACCGCCCGTAAAATTTCCGTATTTGGCAGAAATATTGCTATCAAAGGCTTCGACCGATTTTAGCAAGTTCGTATTCACCCAAAATGATTGAGTTCCGCCTGCTGGTAGATCGTAGGCATTAGTGCCAGATGGCTGAGTATCGGCAGTTAAACCAGCGGATGAACCTGGGTTCATATTATCGTTGTTCGACATACCATCTAGCACATAATTATTGTTATAGAATTTTTCCCCGTGGAAAGAGACTTCACTAGGTGCAATTTCTCCGCCAGAGGTAGAGTTGTCCGATGAAGTAGAAAAGCGGACATTTGGATTGGTTTTTAATAATTCTGTGATATTACCGTTTGTTGCGGCACGACGTTTGATTTGGGCTTCGATGAGTTTTTGTGTACCGATTTGTTGGCTAAATGAGCCTGCGCTAACTTTTACTTCATCAAGTACAATCGTCTCTTCTTTTTCTTCTACTTTCTCTTTTGCATAGGCAAGATTGACGATAAAACTACTAACCAATAGCGTAATTTTTGTTTTTTGCATAATGTAATTCCTAAGTAAATAAGAATGTGCGGCAATTCAACCGCACTCAATGGCGATTATTTAGTTGCAGAAAAAGCACCTTGTACGGAAACATCTTTGGCCGTGCTATCACTTTCAAAGGTTCCTACAATTTCTTTAGCATCTTCTCCCGCAAATTGACCTTTATAAGTGCCAGTAAAATTCTTTTCACCTTTGGTATTAAATGCATTTTTTTGTCCGTTAAATTCTGTAGTACCACTAAAGCCGACCGTACCATCTGTAGCTACGCTAATGGCACCTTGGTTAAAGGTAATCATATCAATAGTGGTTTTATTTGCTGAACCATAGGTTTTAGTGACCTTACCTGAAATAGTGTCGCCTTTAACTGTCATCGTAAGCGCGTCAATGCCAGAAGCACCACTGCCATTGATGGCTGGGACATTTCCTTTTGAATAAGAAACTTGCCCCGTATAAGTTGCATCCACGACTTTGGATTTATCGGTAGTTGGCGTATCAACATAGTAGAAATAAGCATTATTTGGAATGCCTGCGTCTGCATTGGTATCAGCGTAAGTTTCACGCAATGTAGCGTAACCCGAATAGCTTGCTTGATAGGCTTTCATCACTTTGCCTGCTTCGGCTGCGCCATCACCTTGGCCTCGACAGCCTGAACTTGCGTTATTTAAACAGTTGCCTGAAAGGACTGGAGCTGCTTTAGCCTCAGCGACTAGTTTCGTATATTCCGCTTCATCACTAATGCGTTTATAGGCGTAAGAATCGGTTTGGTTGGCAAAATAAGTATTAGTATATTGATTTATACGAGCTGTTTTAGCTCCAATGGCAGCTTTTTCCGCTGCAGCTTTGGCTGTGGCTTCTTCGGCGGCTTTGGCAGTAGCTTCTTCCGTTGCTTTAGTGGCATCTGCCTCTGCTGTATTGTTAGCCTCTTCTGCTTTTTTCTGCTCATCAGAAGTCGTCGAGGTATTGTTTGTAGCCGTATTATTGTCTGTCGTAGAACTATTGGATGAAGCTGTATTTGAGCTAGCCGCAGATTCTGAATTTGTGAGCGTAACAGGAGTACCTAAATCTCCTTTGCCTGAATTTACCGAGCAAGCGGTTGCGCCTAATGTAAATAAAATCACCATCGCTGTGTTTAACACTTGTTTGTTAAGTATGTTTCTCATTGGAATGCCCTTATTAAATGAAATTAAAACGTTTTTTCTAACGATATTGTGATACTTTTATCCGAGTAGGAATAAAGCGTATCAAAATTACTATCCTGCTTTTTCCATCTAAAATTTACTTTAGGTGTAATGCCGAAAAAGTGCCAATCTCGCTTCCAAGCGGTCAAATTTGCTAAATAAATTGCATCTTCTCGACGGCGATCAAATTTAAAGGCTGAACCTAAAATCAAATTAGCTTGGTAATCTCTTTTGCTTACTGAAAAACTCAAACGGGTGGAAATGCCCCAGCTCCACTCATGTCCCCAACCAATGCGTGCGGTTTTTAAATTGTAGTCTAGATGGCGCAGCTTGGTGCGTTCGGTGCTGTAATCTGCTCCTAAGTAGAGAAAATAACGTGAGCTTAGTCGCCATAAAATCGTACCGCTTGTCAGCTTGCTCGTGCCGTCTAAATTTGGATTGTCGTGGTAGAAATTCGAGCCATATTCCACCGCGCCTGAAAGCTGCCAGTTTGGCGTAAGCCAGCGGTTAAATTCAACACGTCCGCCTGTTGTGCGTTTATAGCGGTGTCCGCCATACCATTGCTGTTCGTAAAACGGCAAAAGGGCGAGCCGTTGGCGTTCGGTTTTATGCACCAGCCCGAGCAAGCTGCGGTTAGCGATGTCATCGTAATCGTGATTATCCCAAAAGCTCTTACCGTAAAATGTATTTTCAAGATGCAAATAGTAGGCGTTAAACAGGTTGAAATCCCGTTCTAAGCCTGCGTAATAACCCACGCCGTGAGCCTTTTGTGGCAGCATTGCGTCGCCTTTTTTAAAGGCAGTATTCTCAATATAAGCCGAGCTTGAAGCATTATTCACATTACCTTCATTCAAATAATTGGCGGATAACGAGAACTGCCATTCACCACGTTTACCAAGGGCGGAGATATATTGGTGAATAAGATGAGCAATATCTGCGGGCAATTGCTCATCGCTTAAGGCTTTTTCAAATTGATCACGGGCAGCGGTATCTTGCTGCGCATAGAAAAGTGAGGTAGCAAGCTGTACCCGCACAGGGGTAAGTTCTGGACGAAGTGCTAAAATCTCACGATACAATCGAATGGAAGCGGTATAATTTTCCTGTTTTTTTGCAATTTGTGCTTGGGCAAATAAAACCAAAATGGGATCGTTATTGGAAAATGTCTGATAAATCTCAAGCAAATGAGAAATATCAGGTACATTGCCTGTTTCGATCGCTTGATTGAGCAAACGTTCAGTTAAATCTTTATCTCGTTTGAGTTGGGTGTCTGTAATAGAATCCGCTTGCAGAGTGGCTGCTGTGGTAATATCTGGCAACTTCTGCACTTGTCGAATAAGCTCTGCCTTTTCTACCGCTTTTTCAGGTGTGAATTTTTCAACGATTTTATCGCCAGTATGGCTTTCTGCAACAATGATCTCAGAAGCAAATGATGTTGAGAACACCAATAATAACAATAAGGTAAGTGTTGAAAACTTCATGAGAAGGCAATGTGGGTTATTTTTATAATTACTGAATTGTTGGCGGATTCTAGCAACTTAATGAAAGGTTTTAAATGAAAATTATTCTCAATAACTTCAAATAGTTATTTGAGACAATCAGCCACAATCAACCAGCGCTCAGCACACCATTTCGCTAAGTGGTTTATAGTTGCTATTAGCCATATTCTCCCTATAATAGCCAACACGTTTTTGCATTGGAGATTGTAAAAAATGACAGAAAAAGAACCGCTTGTAGCCCTTGTGGCAGGCGAAATTTCGGGTGATATTTTAGGCGCAGGCTTAATCAATGCGCTAAAAATTCATTACCCGAATGCTCGTTTTATTGGCGTAGCGGGCGAGCGTATGCAAAAAGCAGGGTGCGAAACCTTGTTTGATATGGAAGAGCTGGCTGTGATGGGGTTGGCAGAGGTGGTTAAACATTTGCCTCGCTTACTCAATCGCAGAAAGCAAGTGATTAACACTATGCTCGAAATGAAGCCTGATATTTTCATCGGCATTGATGCGCCTGATTTTAATTTGACGGTGGAAGAAAAACTTAAAGCTAAGGGTATTAAAACCATTCATTACGTGAGCCCCTCGGTGTGGGCATGGCGACAAAATCGGGTGCATAAAATCAAGCGAGCTACCGATTTAGTGCTGGCGTTCTTGCCGTTTGAAAAAGCTTTTTATGACCGTTTCGATACCCCTTGCCGTTTTATTGGACATACGATGGCAGACAGCATTCCGCTGAAGCCAAACCGCTCAGAGGCTTGCGCGACACTAGGTATTGAGGAAAATCGACGTTATATGACAATGCTAATGGGCAGTCGTAGCAGTGAAGTTAATTTTCTTTCCGCGCCATTTCTAAAAACTGCGCAAATCTTGCAAGAAAAATACCCTGATTTGCAGTTTTTAGTGCCAATGGTCAATGAGCAGCGCATTGCGCAATTTGAAACAATTAAAGCACAAATTGCGCCAAAGTTAGAAGTCAAAATTTTCCAAGGCAATGCCCGAGCTTGTATGATTGCGGCTGAATGTACATTATTAGCTTCAGGTACCGCAGCATTAGAAGCGATGCTTTGCAAATCGCCGATGGTAGTAGGCTACAAAATGAAGCCAATTACATATTGGCTGGCAAAACGCCTCGTTAAAACCGAGTTCATTAGTTTGCCAAATTTATTAGCAAATGAACCGCTTGTACCAGAGCTAATTCAAGCAGAGTGTAACCCTGAAAATTTGGCGTGGTATTTGGGTAATTATTTGGCAACCGATGCAGAATCGCAACGTCAAAAAAATGAACTCAAGCAGCGTTTCACAGACTTACATAAACAAATTCAATGCGATGCTGACTCACAAGCAGCACAAGCGGTGGTGGATGTGTTGGAAAACAATATCAATTGATGCGTAGGAGCGGGTTTTATACCGCCCAAACAGTGTTAAATTTACCTCGGGTGGGCATAAACCCCGCCCCTTGTATGTTAAAAATATAGTAAACTAGCAACCCAAAGCATAATGTTATCCACAGCTTGACCGCCCCTAGAGCTAAAACTCGTTCTGTAGCGTAGGCGTGGATAACTTCATCAGCAAAACCGAACAGT
>JBHACP010000046.1:0-24581 GCA_041854605.1 Actinobacillus sp. | reverse complement strand
TTCAACCGCTAGCTCGTAAGCAGATTTTCCTGCTGCACCATCATTGCCATTACTGCCTGCCTCTCCCTTGAGGCTCGATAGCCAGCTGCGCTCGTCTCCAACGTAGCCATTTTCAACCGCTAACTCGTAAGCAGATTTTCCATTTATCGTAAAAACCTCAACATGCTCTGCCGTCGCCGTCAATTCTATTAACATTTATAATCCCCTCACTGTGATATCGCTCTCAATAGTGATCCTTCCTTTGACCTTCGTCTCTACACCCCCTTGCTCCGTGACTGCTTGTAAGTCGTAGAACACCACTGATGCACTAAGATTCTTGGTTAAATTATGGTTAAAAATCATTAAAACCTTGCCTTCCTTTGGTTCAAGAACTGAAATACTACCATCTTTTGAAGATAGTGAACCCACAACCTCGCCATTCAAATTTTTGATGTCCATATCAAATTGTTTGATATAGCTCAAATCTTGTGGCGTGGTGACTAGACTGCCATACTCATTTTTCATTACTTTTTTTAAAGTAAGGAGGATTGACTGGTCGTCGCCACGATATAAATTAAAATTTAATGCTGGAACCTTAATTTTACTCATATCCTCCTCCTAGCTTTTTACTTCAAAAATATAACGCTGAAGGCTTGACAAGCCATTTTTTACACTATACAACCCAACTTGGGTAAATGCTTCGCCTGCAACTTGCTCGGTATCGGGATAAGCAAAGTCCGTCTCTGTGGTTTGAATAGTGCGTACCACGTCACCATTCTGTATTAACTCCACGCGATAACTCACGCCTTCACCGAGTATCGTGCTTTCTTCTTCGTGCGCAATCAACTTATCTGCCTGAACATCTCTATCGCGGTGCGACCACGTGAGTTTGAATTGGCTTGCCGTTGTAATACTGCTTGTAAAGCTCCCATTCACCTTCACGTTGGCTGGAGGATACGGTCTAGCTTGACGTTGCCGCGTGGTAATAGTGAGCTCTTCAGCTTTCTCTTCTTCCAACACTTGTTGTTGTGTTCGAGTGAGCAGCTTCATTTTTAATTTCTCGTTTGCTGTATATTTGACGTTTGAGCTACCAAGCGAGAATAGGTAGCACCAACCCTGTGCGCCTTGTTTATGAGCCTGCGGAATAGTATCTGCGCACCCTCTGCCAAGCGTTAGTGTATTAGTTTTAAAATCTACCGCTTCAATTTTGACAATCTCCTCATCAATCAACAATGCTTCGGCATTGCCAAGCGCCAAGTAATCGCCTTCGGCAATGAACTTAACCTCCTTTTGATACGGCGCAAGG
This sequence comes from Actinobacillus sp., assembly GCA_041854605.1. Classification (GTDB taxonomy): domain Bacteria; phylum Pseudomonadota; class Gammaproteobacteria; order Enterobacterales; family Pasteurellaceae; genus Haemophilus_A. The sequence continues at coordinate 23,296 of JBHACP010000046.1, read as the reverse complement.
TCTTCGTTCAGCGTGATGTAAGGAACAAATGACATCTCCGCCGTTGGCACAAAGCCTGCTCCCATATCGGTGACTACGTTATAACCAATCGACAATGCGGTTGGCGCTGCCGCCAATGGCAAGACAAAACAGTCGGTTGGCTTAATAAAAGCCAAATCCGCTTCGCTAAAAACGTATGGGAACACGTGGTAAGGCGCTTCAATCAACCGACTATTTGTGATTGACTTGGCACTGTAATCCTGCGGCAGAAAGCGTGATTCCGTTTGGTTTGTGGAATAATTGGTTGCAGATAGCCCAAACACATCTTGCATGCAGGTCACAATGATTTCGTCTTCATTACCATTTTCAATAGCACCGATTCTAAAAATCGCGCTATCAATACCTCTGTCAGGTAAATTAACTTTTATCACGTCTCCTGGAATAAAATCACTTGCTCTTGAATCAAACACAATTTTAAGACGTGTCAAGTTGCTGGCGGTCATTTCTAAATCACGCTGAGCCAAACGTGCTGCCAGTTCAAAGGTAGGCACACCTTTATACTCTACTGTTTTAGCGATTACGCCGTGCATTTGAATAGCGGCGATATTATTAGCAATTGCTTGCTGTTCTTTATTGGCTACAGGGTCGTGCCATTTGACGATAATTTGGTTTGCCGCATTGTCAGTGGCGGAACTATCATCATCTTGTACGTACAACACCCCATTGTCGTAATGATACGTATGCAAATCATCAGGATTGTAATCATTGCGTAACAAGCGAATGCCTTGTTTGCCTGTTCGAACATTGTCGTATTGTACGGCGCCGATATGGTCGATAATCTCTTGCATAAACTCTTTAATTGAGCCCTGACGATTATAGCGAATACAGATGCCAAATTTTTCTTCAAACAATGTATCAGCCGCTTTCTTATAGCTATCCAAGTCTAAATCTGACAACTCTTTTTTTCCACCCCAGCTTTTATTAGTCGCGCACTCCACTAAAATATGTGCAGGGTTCATTGCGTGGATTTGTCGGACATTATCCTCTTGCTCTGGCGTTAATCCTGAAATTTTTAGACTATCATTACGCAGAATAATTTTGCATTTTTCTGGATACCACGGCGCACCACCAAGCCAGCCTTTTAAGGCGCGACGCACGCGATAGCTGTGTTTCTTCGGGTAAGCATTATAGGCGCTGATTAGTCCACTAAACACCGTAGTAACAATGCCACGGAAACCAGGGATTTGATCTTCAGGATTATAATTTGCTTTAGGGATATCTTTTCCTTTAAAGAAGTCTTCAGATGGTGTAGCTATGTTCCGTTGGCTATAGGCTTTTCTAACTTCCTTACCCCAGTTTTTTAGGCTTGGGTTTTCTTTACCTGTTAATAAATTCACCAGTGTTTGCGATGGCATTTGGTCTGATTCACCCATTAAAATCTCCAACCGCCCTTGAATACCACCTTCGCCGCCAGTGCTTTCACCGCCAAACAGATTCGGCTTGTCAATAAAAATAGCCTGCGATCGCGTTAATTCTCCCGGCTTGCCGACATAAGCGGTTTTATCATCGACACGCAACTCTACAATTTCGTCCACAGGTCCCCGTCCCAACCCTGAATGAATATCCCAGCTGTATTTGTAACCAACAACAACTGAGCCACCACCACGTTTCCCCCCCATTATTCACCCCCCCACTCTTGCTTGTTCTGCTGCTTGTATGCATTTGCGCGCAAATACGCTCCCCGTTTTTAATAATACTTCGGAGTCAATACCATTTTGCAAAAAGTCATCAAAATCTAACCCTTCGCGCTCAAAAAACGCCTGTACGCCAGAGCTGCAAAAATCTACACGGCGCATATCTTGCATAGTGATAACCATTTATTTACCCCCTCCTAATCTCATCGCTGCGGTAATTGCCATAAGCCAACACTTGCCAATCTTCCGTCCAGCAATCCCCGAAAAATACCGCCTGTGGCGTACCTTCATCCGATTGTGGAAAATTCCACTCGTCGCTAGAAACAGCGGCTAAATTATTATTGTTTCGTTGTCTTGGCGTTAATGCGTAATTGATAGCATAACTCACCACTAAAGTGGCAACGAACTTCAAAATTGCCCAACCAATTGCAGCATAAGACATAATTCTCTCCTTTAAAACACACGTGAACCATCATAAGGGGATTTGTTTGGCATATGCGGAATCCCTCCAAAATTCAGCATATTGTTAAATTTCTTCCAGCACGTCGTCGCCGTGCCATCACAGCCAGGGTAGACGTTTATTACTGCCCCCACAGATAATCCTTGTGTGCCCCCCATCAAAGTGAGTTGGTTGTGTCGTTGCACCATCACCGCTCGCACTTCGCGCACACCGTCGTCATCAACCCATTCAATAAAGCCAGCATTAAACCAACCTTCCGCAAAACCTGTAGGCAAATCTAGCGTAATGGAGGTTCCATTTAGAGCTCTGATTGCTAAACCGTTTAGTACAAAACTTTTCGGATTGACTCTGCAATCTTGGTCGTAGAGAGTGTAAGGACAGTTTTTACTCCATGTGAGGCGCAAACCAGCGCTTTGCATAGTAGCAGAGAGGCTCGCTGAAATCAGTTCCGTCTGATGGGTGTCAGGTCGTTTAGCTTCGGTAATCGTGCCTATCCAAACAACCCGCAATTCTTGCTCTTGATAATGCAGACGCAGAATCGTTACTTTAACCGTTTGACTTGGCGGCATACCTCGATAAAGCAACGCCACGGGATTGCTGCTAGGGAGAGTTATGTGCATATTCTCGCCAGTTCGCCGACCCGTATCACTGATTGCTGCTGCGGTCCACTTCTCGTTATTCACTACGATATCTTGGTCGGCATTGCAAAAACGCCAAATTTTCTCATTATTGCCACGGGTAAATTGATAAAGCGTGATGGGTTGCCCATCAGCAATAGAATTTGTTCTTTCGTTGTAACTCATTGTTAAACCTTCTTTAAACAGGCTTTAAACCTCTAATTCATCGCGTAAGCCACGGAAACTTACTGCCACCGTGGCTACACTATTAGTTTGATGTACCCAGCTGACTGAGTCGCTTTCTAGCCTTGAAAGGGTTAAAAACGAGATCTTAGCCACGTAGGTTATTGGAACGTCCAGCGCATCACCATCAAAGGTGAGCTGTTCCACATCACTATTGATTACCACCGCCGAGACAATACGACGGTAAAACACGCTACCATCAATTAGTTCAATTCGCACATCTTGTCGCCCCGCCACACCTAACAGACTGTTGGTATAATCTACAGCATGTACACTAATGTTGTGTCCTTTAATATTTTCCACCACAATTAAATCCGTAGTAGAACTTGCCACCCAAACGGCTTTTTGTCGCCCTCGAAGATAATAGAACAACTGTCGCAATTTGCGTTGTTCTTCCACACCGTTTAACACAAAACGATGGCTCGTTACCTGAAAAGCATTTTGCGCGGTGTCCACATAATGCGGCAAGCCTGTGCCGTTATCTAAGGTTTTAAGCAAGCGTTGATACTGTGCCGTCACATTGTCAGACCACTCACTTGTAGGCTCTAACACTGGGTGTCCGCGATATACGGGCAGATGGCTAATATCAGCAGAGAAGTTATTATGCTCGTAAACTTGCAGGCGCACTTGAGCGGTTGCCATACTATCACTTAAACGGCTAATTTGCGGCATATCAGTTAGCACAGCGGCGCGAAGCGGGAAAACCTTAGCAGCCACGCTAAAAGCATTTCCTAATGAGCGTTTCACCTCAATAAAATCAACCCCAACCCTCTCAATTTCCACCATTTCTTTTTTTTCCGCCTCAAGAAGGATGGCCCGACCTCCGCTTTCAAACTCAAAACCTTCTGTAGATAAGTAAAGCTTTTTGTCGCCAAACGATGCGGAATGGCTTAAATGAGTTTGTTGCGGGAAGATTGGCATAGACCACACCCTTACGCCATACGCAAACAACGCATTCTCAAAGCGCTGACGCTCGGCTCCCTCGCAGGAAATTTTAAATTCAAAGGTACGGCGTGGCGAGAGACGTTTAGCTATGCGTTGTTCGGCACCAGTCAAGGACTGATGCACCGTGGTTAAAAATTCAAGATTTTCCACCACGTCATCCGACCAATCTGGAAAAAATTGCCAATCTGTTGAGCGTGACCCAGTAATCCGCAATGTGACAGAGTGTTCTCCACTGACGTGAAGAGTAAACAAACAATCAATGTTTGCCGCGCCATTCATGCCGACTTTGATCTCCCATTTCTGCAAAGCGAGTGGGGGTAATACGCTCGGCACTTTAGCACCACTAAGGCTAATACCCTCGCCGTTGTCTAATTCCACAGCAGCCAACTGTACAGCATGGTGGTTAGCATTCCATACGCTTACTTCGATAGTCTGTGTGGTGGATATACTGCCTAAACTCACCACATGCGGTATCACCTTAACACCGCGATATAAATCGGTGTAGTAGTTCGGCACCACATAAGCACGGGTGTATTGTGATAACCGCAACACTTCACCCGCTTTGCTTTGCTGCGCCAAAATTACGCGCTGAGGTAATTGAATGCGTTGCTGTGCCGCACGGTAGGTCTGCAAGCGTTCTAAATACGCTGTTTTTTTACCAGCCAACACAGTGCTTTGGGGAACCAAAAAAGCCTTAATTTCTGCCATAATCAATCCACTATACGGTAGGCTACACCCTGAATCCCTGAGTTATCTTTACCTTGCTCAATTTGATACTGATTGCGCTCGTCATAACCTGCGCTTGGGATAATCATCCACCGCTCATCATTAATGGTTAAAATTTGGCGCGGCGAAATGCCACGCATAGTACACTCATAGCGGTCTGGGAGTGTGCCTAGCCGATAAAATACACCGTCTAACCCATGTGCCATTAAGCTATTTGGCTGCGGTATTAAACGCTGACCAAATACAGATTGGCTCTGTGAGACCAATAATGCCTCAGGGTGATGTGCGTTGGCGTTTCGCGGCATTGCCGCCCGCCCCAAGCATAAAACATAATTGCCATTTTTTGATTTATCTAAATAGGAATAATCACTCACCGCGAAAGAAGAGAAATACCACGGCGACCGCACATCAGCGCTCACTCCATCTGCTCGCACGACGGCGGCATAGTTATTGTTACTTGTAGTGGAGAATCCAAAACAGTGAGTGTTTTCATTGTAATGGATGTAATCGTCTAAATAGGTTCCAAAAGCGTATTGACCGCCGACATACTCACCCTCTTTGACCACCGTCCCAAAGCCAAAATGCCGAAAGCGGTTAGGCTCAATCTGCACCACCACGTGCAAATAGTCGCCTGTACCCAAAAAATCATAAGTTGTGTAATTACCGCTATCTAGGTGCGAGGTCGCTGTCTTAACTTGTGTGACAGCATTACCTTTGGTTGCCTGTGAACCAGGCTGTGAGCCTGTGTTTTTACTACGGTCGTAGCCTGTGTTGGCATAAACAAATAATTGTTTATTGCTACTATCGAAATCAATGGACCAGTACCCCTCGTTGTTATGCAGCAACAATGCGCCATTGTAACTATCATCTATTTGCCAGCCGAGTGAGACGGCGAAGCTCTCCAGCTTATTTAATAATTGATAAATATCGCTGGCGGTGCCTGTTTGATATGCCATTTAATTCTCCGTTGTGGTTTCCAATACAAAATAATCCCGCGTTGAGGTTTTTGAACCATTGTTAAACACGATGCCAGTGCGGCCATCACCCATTGTCACGGTATCACCTACCGCTCGTTGTAATCCTGGCACCCAATAAACTCCATCTAACCCCCCCCAACGGTTTGCCCCCTGCGATGAGTCGGCAGTACTCAATAGTTCCACAGGATATAATGGATAACTACCACCGAGAGCGGCACCTATTGAACTTTGCACAAAAGGGATGGTGTAAGCACTGAACATTTTATAATTGCACAATGGGTATAGCTTTTGGTGAGCCGAATCAGTCGTTAATCGCATAAAGTCGCTACCATAAAAATCCCGCCATGCTTGGTCAGGACTTAATAGCCAAAAATTACCATAAGTTGCATCAACTATATTTGAGTGCAGCAGGCTTACATCAGAGTATCTCACCATCACGGCTTTTTTACTCTCGCCAATTATCGGAGCACTGCCTGCAACGCAAAGGGGATAAGGGTACTCACTTGGCGGTACCGTAGGCAAAATGAACCCTAAGTAAGCACTGGAGCACACTTGCGACAAGCGTGTCACGATTTTACAACACCGTCCCGTTGCAACAATGTGATACTCAAATGCGCGGCTATCACCAAACAACGCCACACCAGGGGACGGGTTAATCAACCCCTCCACCACTGATTCAGCGGTGACTAAGTCCTTATTAAAATATGTCGCGCCCCAAAAGTTAAGATTGTAAGTATCGGCTTGGATGGAGTTAGCGGTGCTAGCGGCAAGATAAATATCTTGCTCCACACCTGTCCCCGTGGCTTTCCATACGATTTGCCGTACCTCGCGAGTCGTTGGTGTGGCGGCTAACGTGCGGTCAAAAATGGCGGTCCAAGCCTGTCCGCTTTGAACCATCTCATTATTGCTGGTCAAGAAAGCGTTGAGCTTATCCAATAAATCACGCTCGTTCTGTGCAGTACCTGTGATGTACGCCATGTTTACTCCTACGTTAGTTCTTGTTTCAATGTTTGTTTATTCGCACGGATGACGGTCATCACCGCTCGTTCACCTGCTACGGTGTTAATGCCTGCCGTAAACAATTCCGCACTATCTACAGCTAAAGTTTGCTGGATATGCACAGGGCTTGCGACCGCTTGCACTTGACCTGCCACGCCATCTTGCATAGCACTCGTAAGGCTAGGGTTGCTTGGCGTTGGCATTACGGGTGCCGAGACTAATCCGCCCGTGGCATATTTTCGCAATCTACCTTGGTTGATGGCGTGTAAAAATCCCGTACCGTACTTCTGCACGCTTGCCGCTCTCACCACAAACTCACCGTTGGACAAGCGGGCAGGGATAGAATCTGAAGTCCCTGTTCCAGGTCCTGAGATGTAGCCACCAGTGGCTGCGGTTACCGCACCACCTGCTGCACTACCTGCTGCACTACCTGCTGCACCCGCAAAAAAACCTTTTAAGCCGCTCATAGCCTGCATAGCCAATTCTTGCGCAGCCATTTGGGCCATACTGTTTACCACGGTTTGAGCAAAGTTCTTAATTGCCTCGCTTAAAGTCATTGTGCCTCGCACCAACCCCATTAATGAATCTTCAATACCAGCGCCGACCCCGTGAATAAAGGCATCTTCTAGGTTTTTCGCCGTGCTTTTGGTTGCCTCCATTTGCGCTTTGAGTTTCGCCATTGCAGCGCTAGCCGCTTCACCCTGCGCTCCTGGTTGTTTAGCCATCTCTTCGAGTAACTTAACCTGTTTTTCTAGCTCTTGCGTTGTTTGGGCGTATACATCACGCAAGCGAGCCTGCCCTTCAAAGTGCGTAAGCAAGCCTGTCTGCACCTGAGTCTGAATTGATTGCTCTTTGTTGGACTGTGATTGCATAATCTTATCAATCTCAGCCTCAATCGCATTCAACTGTAACTTAGCTTCTTCGAGCGGTAGCATTTTTTTTACCAAGCTAATGCCTTCTTGGTTATTCGCTTTCTGAAATAACTGCATCAGCTGGTTATATTTACTTTGCACGTCGAGCAAATCTGCTTTTGCCCCCTGCCCAATTAAGCGCAGGTAATCGCTATTCAGCGATTGCACCTTACTGTGTGCTTCTTCCGCTGTGCGTTTAGCTTCACTTGCCGCCTTCTTGGCTTTGCTTTCTGCTTCGCGCTGTGCTTTGTTTGCCGCCGAAGCGGTTTTGCGGTCGGCTTGCGCCTGCGCTCGTAGGCGTTTTTGATTGGCGTCAATCGTACGATAAAGAGCCTCCGCCTCCTTTTTCTGCTCGTCGCTCCAATTGCTGTTGTTTTTGACATTATCAAGATTGCGCTCTAACGCACTCATGCCTGATTGGCGTGCTTGCGTGCGCAAACGGTCTAATTCGCTCGCCCCTTCTTTACTGCTTTTAGCTTGCGCTAATTGCTGTTGTAAGCCGATTGCCTCATTGATTTTGTTAATAAAGCCTTGCACTGCACCGCCTGACAAGCCTGCTTGAGCGGCAACGCCTTGGAATTTAGCTCGCATAGCTTCCAGCTGTTCAACCGCTGTAGAGCTTGCTGTACTCAAATCCTTTTGCAACTTAGCTACAAGGTTGGTTACCTCGTTATTCATTGCTAAGGCTTCAGTTTCGTTGTTCTTGATTGCTTCAGTGAGCAATTTCACCGCTTCGGGGTGTTGTGGGTCGCCAAGCTCAGTGAGTTTTTCTGCCAATTCGCCACCAGCTTCAATTGCGCCGTCCCACGCCAAAGCCAGTTGCGTTTGCGTAACATTGGCAAGGTCTTCACTTGCCGCCGTCATCGCATCAACTTTAGGTTGCAGCTCGTCGATTTGCTGATTGACTTTGGCTAAAGCACTGTCATCAAAAAAGCCCGAACCCCATACATCATTTTGTGCGCTTTCGACAAGCTCATCTCGTTTGGCAATCAGCTTATCTAATTCGGCTTGCGCTTCTTTTAGTGATTCGGTATTGACCTTGAGTTGTTCGAGGCGATCGCTAAAACCGCCGATTTCGCTCAATTTGGTGCGCGCCTCCACCAAAGCTTGTGTTTTATCAATATTAGCGTCCAGCGTGGTTAAGGTTTGCGTGAATTGGCGCTCTGCCTCTTCTTCTTGGTTTTTCAGATACACATAGGCGGAAGCCAGTCCTACAATAGCGGTTACCGCCAAACCAACAGGACCGCCAACTAGTGCCATTAACCCCGCTCCCGCACGAGCGGCAGCAGATTTAGCTACCGCAAGCAAATTGTAAGCCACGGTTTGCTTACCTACTGCAGCGGTCTCAAGATTGGTTGCAGTGGTCACCAATGCCGCAGTAGCAATCCACGCCTTTTGCGCCTTATCCACGGCGGAAAGTCCCGCCACAAAGCGCGAGAGATAAACCAACGCAGCTGCCACTCCAACATTTGCTAACAAGTTAAAATTATCGGCAAGCAAGGATATAGCAGTAGCCACACCAGAGGCAGTGCCACCAAACCCTCCAACAAATTCTAGCCACGCATTAGATAGCTGAGTTACGGCTTTACCAATGGTTAAAGGCATTTGCTCATATTGCTTTTGGATACTGTCGGCACCTTCAGCTATTGCCGTCATAATCACTTGTGTGGTGAGCTGTCCTTCCTCAGCGAGTTTGCGCAATTCCCCACGAGTTTTCCCCAGTGATTTTTGCAACAACTCTAAAATAATTGGGGCTTGCTCTGAAACCGAATTAAACTCCTCACCACGCAACGCACCTGCTGCCATACCTTGAGACAACTGGATAATAACTGCTTGCGCTTCTTGCGCACTAGCTCCACTCACTGTCATGGCTTGTGATACGGTTTTAGTAAAGCGCAACACCTCTGCTGAGTTCGCTGTGTCTCCTAAAGACCTAAACACGCGAGTGTATAACTCCGCTACACCAGCAAAAGCGGTACCTGTCTCTTGAGCCACTGCCATCAAGCCACTAAATGTGCCCTTTGCCTCAGTGTTGGTGCGTGATACCAATTTAACTCGCGCTTCAAGATTGCGGAAATTGTCTGACGTGGCAACCAAGTTGCCGATAGCAAATTGCCCAAGCGTTAAACCAATTGCTTGTTTTTTTAAATCTGCCAATTGACGACTAATAGATTCAACACCTGCACGAGTTTTACCTAACTTAGCAGTAGCCTCATCAGCTCTTTTACCTAAATCCCCTAAACCTGCTGCGCCTGCTTTAGCATGATTACCTAAATCAGCTCCCGCCTTCGCATTAGCTTGCAATTCTTTTTCAAGCTGTTTAAACTTGCTTAACGCCTCATTTAAATCGGCTTTAATTTTTAACGCTAGATTTAATTCACTGTTTGCCATAGGAACCTATTCAATGACTGAAAACAAACTCAGCAACGCAGAGATTTTTTTTATTAGCTTAAGTGTCATCTCACTTGGTTTATGCGGCGTTGCTTTACTGGTTATGCTTTTTACTGATTTTACTTTCGCCCAAAGCCTTGGAGCGATAGGGGGATTATTGGCGGTAATCGCCGTCTTCTCGGCGATCTTAGGGCTATTAAACAAACTCCCCCTTGGCGTGCTTATTGGTTTTTTCATTGGCGGACGGTTATAGCCCTGTTAGCTGTTCAATATAACTTTGCGTTTCCTTGCCTCCATTTACCCCATAAGCCACATCCATTGTGCGATTTGCCCTTAAATTCCGTTCCCGTTTAAGGGCTTTTGCATAAAAAAGCTCTGTTTGTCGAACGGTGTAATGGCAAATTTCCGAGTAAATATGACCGCTTGCAATTAGCTGTTCGACAATTTCTCCCCAGCTAATTTCAGGTTCTCCTGCGCCATTTTTTCTAGCATCGGCTGCACCGCCTGACGGGTAAAAAAATCGCTATTTACCGTCCACCACATCATTAGCACCGCTTCGGCATCTTCGCCAGTAAGATTTTGCACCCAGCCAAGCGACTTCCCGACCGAAAGGCTTACCAACTGCAACACATCTTGATAATGTTCGGCAATCAGGTTCATCAGCCCATCTAAACCAAATTCCGCTTCAGATTTGCTTAAGGTGCCACGCAATGCTGTCACAAATGGCATAAACAACGCTCGGTGCTGTAATTGCTGGATTAACGAGTATTCTTTGACTTCGATTTCTTCGCCTGCAATAGTGAGTTTCTCATTCGGGAAAAGCACATTTAATTCATCTTGTTTTTGCATAATTCTGCCTTTATTAGGTTTAAAAAAGCCCCTATTACTAGGGGCAAGGAGCCATTATTTATTGATGGTAACTACGCGACCAAAACGTCCCAATGTAGCATCACCTGATTTGCTGGTGTCAGCTAAGATTTTTGCTTTTGCCGTCAATGCATCTAACGAGTTCTCATTATTGATAAGGCTTAAAGCCTCCGTTGGGTTGAACTGGATTTTGTACAGTTCCACCAACGACCATTCGTTGGTCTCTGCCAAATTGATGCCTTCAAAACGTAAGTACAAATCTTTCGGGTTATTATTCAACATCGCCACATTGCGCACTTCACCGTAGCTATAGTTCACTTTTTCCTTGTTGTTTTTCTTGTCCACCAAGAACTCAACAACACCGAAAGTTTCATCCACGGTATAATCCGTGTTTGCCACTAAAGCACCGATAACGACATTACTCACGTTTTGATGCGCCAACGCAATTCGGTCACCTGCTTTGATTTCCGCTGGCAAAGCTTCATCGATCACTGCACCTGCTTTAACCGTTTGTGCCTCACCCAATAAAAGCAAGCTCAGGTTTTCACTACTCATTTCGTGGAATTTAGCCGACACCTCACCCGATTTAGACGTGATGATTTTGCGTACTTCTTGCCGCTGACCGCTGTATGATTCTTTATGCGTAAACTCTTCTACGCTTAACGCAATCGACAACTCGGATACATCACCCACCCAGCGATAAACACCTGCACTACCATCAGGCAAGCGTTCAGCAAGGTAGACCGCACCTTGTCCATATGAATATTTTTCTGCTCTCATAGATTTTCCTCAATTAACAATATTTGGTTGCGCGGCAGTAAAATACATCCCATACACTGCCACCCCCATTCCGCTTTGCGTATCCGACCACAAATTCTTCACGCCTTGCAGCTCAAAGGTGCCGCTTGGTGGCAGTGGCTTGCGGTGTAACCCTGCGCTTAAAATCTCCACCAGCTGATAAATCCCAACTTGGTTTTCTCGTTGTCCGTCTAACACATTAGCCACCAAGAATACCGCCCAAGTAGCTTTCACTACCCGAGGATTATCGCTTCGCGCATGTCCCAACCACGCTACGTATGCGGCGGGCGGATTGCGTACAATTCGACGTACCGAGCTGTCGTCCCATTGCCCAGGATGTTCAGCCACTTCTTTCAACCGTTCACCACAAAGCCTTTTTATTTCTGCAATCAACGCTTGGCTGGTGCCAGCAATGACACTCAAATGAACCCCCTTGATTTTTCTCTCGCCCAAACTGAGCCACCGCTTTCGATGGTCGCTGAATTGTTCGACTCTGGCACTTCTTCCGCCTCAGACAACCCGAGGGAAACCGCTCCATTTGCCACTTTTTCTAAAAACTTAATTGTGTCTTCATAATCACGCCGCGCTTGTTCCGTGGCGAAATTCTTTTCTAAGAAATAGCGAGCAATATAACAACAGTGACGTTCTAGCACTGCAGGCACGTTTTTCAGAGGTAAGGTATAACGGCCAGCCAAATAGCTATCAATGGTGTATGAGGCATCTTCTAATGCTTCTGCCACCTTAATCGTGTCCAAGCGGTCACCATCAACGCGAGCCAACCCCAACAGAAAATCGAAGCCATAACGTTTGATTAAGCTATCCTGGCTGGCATACAGCATTATTTACCCTCACCTGCAGATTCAAGCAATGCCACCAAATCCGCTTTTTTTGCTTCTTTAGCAAACTTCACGTTAAGTTCTTTTAGTTTTGCTTTAAGTTGCTCTACGGTTAAATCGGCTGGTAATACACCTTCTGATAACTGTTCGGTTTGTGGAGGTGCAGTCTCACCATTTTCTGGTAACCATTTTGCACCACTTTCACCACCTTTTTCAAACACGGTTTGCACCACCAAGCGAGCGTCAGATTTAAGCTGTTCGAGTTGTTCAAACGTGAGATTTTCCAGTAGATTGTCACCTTGCTGTAAACTGATACCAGCACGGCGATAACCATTCTTAATTTTGTTTTTAACCAGTGCGCTAATTGTTTTATTTGGTTCTTCCATTTCATTTAAACCTTCTTTAACGTTGTTTTAAAGGGCGGTCAAATTGCAAATTTAACTGCAAATCTGACCGCTGGTATATTATTTACAGGAAGTCAGCAACAATAAGTTTAAAGTTCATTTTTTTGAACTCATTATCCACAGTTGCACCGCCCTCCACGCGCAATTCACGCTCTAAAAGCACGGTGGCTTCTTGTTGTAAATGCGGTGGCACTACAATAGTAGTTGGCTTGATACCTAAACGGCGGTCACCGTCACCACGTACGGAACGCATAGCTTTAATGGCTTTCCATAGGTTATCTGCATTTAACTTCCCCTTAACCGCATGTGCTTGTTGCCATAAGCCGTAACCAACGTTAGAGCGAGAGTCGGCACCAAATTCGAAAACATTTTCTTCAAATACTTTCTGGGCTTTTTCATCTGTCATTTGGGTTACGTGTGGCGCTTTGCGCTCTTGGAAAATAATTGGTTTCAAGGAGCGAGAGCAGTCCAACAAATACCAAGCATCATCCTCGCTTACATTTGTGCCATCATCAGTAATATTACTTACTGATTTCGGATTTGTACCGTCCACGTTTTTCCCTACAGGATGGTCCGTGTCAAAGAAGTATTGGCCATCGTAACAAGCGGTCGAAAAGCCTGCTTTTAATGCGCCAAAAACCAATTCATCCGCCTTTTCGCCTGCCGCTTGACCCAATTCTTGAATTAGCGGGGAATAAATGCCGACGTTATCGTCTTCAATATCGGTACGCTTGATTTGAACACCGTTTGCCCATTCTTTGTTCACAATGGCATAACCATGTGATTGAATATCGGTCATTGCGCGCTTGCCAATCCATTCTTCCATTTTTGGCATTTGACCTAACCAGCCATAAGTATTGCTTTTAGATGATGAACTTGCCAAAAACGCAATCTCTTTATGTTGGCTAGGCGCTTTAGCCAAACCATCTTTAAAAACTTTGTTAAAGCCTGTGAATAATGACTTAATCAGTTCAGGAGTTACATTTGCCATACTTACTTAATCTCCAATTCTTTTGCGTAGTCCGCTTCTGAAATACCAAGCAATTTAGCCGCTTCTTTATCCGTTGCGCTTAAAACTGCTTCACCTTTTGTTTTTTTCTCCACCTGCGTGGTTTGAGTTTGCATTGCCGAGAGTGCGGCAATCTGTGGACGCTGCTCTAACATTGCTGACAGTGCCGCAACGCCTTGCTGTTTCCCAAAGCCTTTAAGATATTCGACTTCCGCTTCAATTGCGCGTCCTTCATTACGGGCTTTGGCAATCGCACTTTCAATACTGGCTTCGTCGGTTTTGGCGGATAAAGCGGCGACTTGTAACACCATTGCATCGTAAGTCGCTTTCGGCACATAGGCACTTAAATCGACGGATTGTACTTTGGCATTTAACGCAACCACTTGCGCATCTGCGGCGGCTTTCTCCGTTTGCAACGCTTCTAAGGCATTAAACGCCTGTTCGGATTGCTCGTTGGTTAGCTCTACGCCTTCGGCAATTTCTACACCGAGTTTGGCAAGAAGCTCACGCAATTTTTTAGGCATGATAGTTTTCTCCATTGGGTCTGTGATTGCCGAAAGCAGAGCTAACCGTTGCATTCCTGTGATACCAGGATCATTCGTTAAAGCTGCCATTCGGATTTCTAACGGTTCGCCGTTATTGTCATAAGGGAATACGGCGGAAAGGAAAGCGAATTCCCCATCTTTAATTTGCTGGTAAGCCTTGGGGGTCCAACGTGGCTTAATGTACAAGCCCTGCCTTTCCTCATCATCAAACCATTGCATTTCAACATTGTTAAACCACCCTGCGGCAACCACGTTGCCTTCATCAATGCCATTCTTGGCTTTCAACAAGGTAGCGTGGTCGTAATCGACTAAAATATCTTGCTTTAACGCCTTGGCGCGCTGAATTAAACGCTGAGCAATAGCTTCATCTAAAAACCAATGTGGCACATCGACGGGACGACCGTCTCTTGCCTTAAAGTTTCCTTTAGGTAAAAGCTGTTGCCAGCCGTCAGGAGAGGTAAGTTGAGCGGTAAGAACCGCTAAAGGGTGTTTCGCTTTCATAGTGGCTATTTTAGGTAGGTTTCAGGCAAGTGTCGTTTGCCTATTTTTACGAATAAAAAAAGCCCTCGATTTCTCGAAGGCTTAAAAAAAGAAGTGAAATAAAATCTAGAATACCGTTTAAATACCGTTTAAATCGCTCTGTATGCGTTTAATTTTTTTCAGACATAAAACGATATGGATTTTAAATAAAATGCGCTTAGCGTGCTTTTGAGGCGTTTTAGCGTTTTTTTAGAACTACCCACTGGCTATTTTACTTAATTCACGCTTTAAAATCTCCCTAATTTCTTCAATGCCAGCTTCCCTTAAGCCAAGGAATGGGCGAGCTGGCATATCTTGAGTACCAAATTGATGATATTGTCCATAAGGTTCACTCACTCCAACCACCGCAAGATTATCCGCATAATCTATCGCAAGACTACGCACCAAATCGCCACGCTTTTGCAAAATCTTGCCTGTGTAGCCTTGTTCGTCTCGGCGTTTTTTATAGGCAGGGGCTAGAGCTTGCCACCTTACTCCTTCGGGCGAACTTTCGTTATCAAAGGCAAATTCCGCCTCTTGTTTAAGCACGCCTGCAATTTTGCGCATGATGTGTGCATTCTGCTTTAAGGCAGCCACACGGCTTAAGGCGTTACGAATCTCGTCATTGTCAAATTCAAATTCAAACGTAATACTCATAACTTTTTCCATTTTTGATTTGACTTTTGTGGGAAAATGGCGTTTAATTAAATTAAACCTAAGGAGCGTTCGCTAATGGTAAGCGTCAAGCGGTTATACCGTGCAATTCTGTAGGTTCAAGTCCTACCGCTCCTTTAGTTTAACTCTCCTTGGATAAGGATGAACTCACCATTGATTAAACTTTCCTCAATTTGTCTCTTTGTTACTTTGTAAGCATTAACGATAGCATCTAGACTTTCCTTAGGCTTTAGGCGATTCGCATTAAATTGCAATTCAACCATTACTTGGACATTAAAATCACTATTGATGTAAATCAAATTATTATGCCCTCGCCGTTTATCCCATACTACCAGCTGCGGTTTATTGATAATCTTAGGAATCTGAGCATATTCATCAACAGATAATGCAATACCTGTATTTTTATGCTTAAGGCTATCAGCGTGCGCAAGTGTTTTCTCAGTCACCACCAAAACACGTTCTGAAATTTTTTTTCCGTTTGATAATTCGGTTACTTTTTCCGCAATCTCGGTTGAAACAAAACCTGCTGAAATATAACGATTGCTTGCTCCGCGCTTACCTAAATGCGTATTCACCCAATCCGCAAAGGCTTGATGGCGTTCTTCGCTATTATTGATAGCTTGAATTACCTGCTTACGCAATGCTCGGTTATCAAACTGATGGAGCTTGCGCATTATCGCTACATCCGTGCCAAATGCGGCTGAACCCACGTTATAACTCCAACCTGCGCCCACTTTCATTTCACCTTGGCCGGTTTTAATTTTACTCACCGTTGTGCGAATTTCTTCACCGGTATCTCGGTTAATACCCAACACCGCAGAAACCTGCTCAATCTGTCCTTCACTGCTTGATACTGTCAAGCCTTGTCGCTTCAAAGCAAATTCACTCAACGGACGCACCCGGCAACGGCAATTCCAGTCGTTGGGCGGATACATCGTTTGCCAAATTGGATCATCCGCCCGATACACTTTACCGTGCAGGGCTAAGTGGCTAACACGGGTGCGGTTATCTTTAATGGCTACGTATTGCCAATACGGTTGCTCTTCCACGTTATCCATCTGCTCCGCATAGCGCGCGGCGTGAAAGGCAGTTAGCTTGTTTGTGCGTAAAATGGTTTTCAACCGATGAGGACTACCTAATTGAATAGTTTTGCCGTCTTCGTCCACGGTTTTTCCCCACCAACCAAGGTTTTTAAGCATTGGCTCAAGGTTTTTAATGTACTCCCGTTCCGATGTACCATTTTCAATAGCTTTTTCAGTCGCCCAGCGAATCGTATCTAACACTTCCGCTTTAGTGGCTTTCGCCACGGTAAAGGCGCGGGCGTGCGCCTCGTGCAGTTGCTCGTGCCAATCCCACGTAATATTAACGCCTTTTGCACGCAGATAATCGACGGCTAATTCAGGTTCAAGCCGTAGCACGTAACCCATATCAATGCTTGTATTAGCGTTTGGCATTGGCGCGTCCTAATAAATCACTCACAAAAATAGCCCGAGTCAGGATTTTTTCTAACTCGCTGTCGTCCATTTGACTGTAAAGCGTTGCCAGTTTTTCTTGTGCAAACTCATAACCGCCTTGCTCTAAGGCTTCCACCACAGGTTTTAGCATTGGATCGATAATTTCTTGATAGGCTTCTGCGCTTGGCTCCAGCTCATCAATTAAATCATCAGGGTCACGTTGCACCGAAAGTACCGCCATTTTTCCGCCATTTTTGGCACTCAATGAAGCGGTCGGATTTAGTGAACTTCTTGCTAAAACCTCCTCATTCTCACCGGCAATTGGCACTTGCAGTTTGTCATGCGCCCATTGCTTTGGAATTCTGAAACCGATATCCACTAACTTATTCAAGCCATCTGCAAACGAGTTCAAATCTTCGCTTTCAGCAATATCAAATTCTAAGCGCGGAATGCGGCGGACATCATTGAAGGACTTACAGTTCAGCGCATACAATGGATACACTACATCACGCGTAAGTGTGGCTGCTAATCGTTTTAAGTCAGCGTTACGCACCTCTAAACGCACGTCGTTGTGCACTTTGCCTAATGCATTGGTTGAGCTTGCTCCATCGGCTTGGCTAGTCAGAGTACCGCCGAGAATGGCTTTGCTCATCGACTTTTCTGCCCAAGCAATCATCGCCATGAACGTTTGGTCAGAGCCGTCTGCCGCTTTTTGGAATTCAATCTCCATCCCCCGAGGGATGATACCGCCTGCGTTATGTCCAATCGACATTACCGCACGCAATAGCGTTTGTTTTTCCTTATCGCTTGCGCCTTCTGGAAATTTACCTAAGCGCAATGGCAATCCGTAAATCTCCAAGAACTCGGCAAAATCACGCAACGAGTAGTTTTTGAACAAAAACGGCCACACCAAAGTACGCACCAAGCCGATACGGCTTAAATAACCAGTTTTTGCCTTAGCAATGTG
This sequence comes from Actinobacillus sp., assembly GCA_041854605.1. Classification (GTDB taxonomy): domain Bacteria; phylum Pseudomonadota; class Gammaproteobacteria; order Enterobacterales; family Pasteurellaceae; genus Haemophilus_A. The sequence continues at coordinate 5,280 of JBHACP010000046.1, read as the reverse complement.
TTTAATCCAGCCAAATTGCTGCAACGGCACACCATCCGCCGTACCATCGCGTAAGCGCAAATTATTACGGTCATACTGTGGAGTCATAAACCACGCAGGGTCGCGCCAATGCACATTCTTAATCAGCGTCAAGCCGCCAACTTGTTCCCATTCAATTTCTTGACAGGAAACGCCTTTTAAAATCGCGTCGGTGGCGTCAAAAATGCAATCATCCAACCACACCGCGTCGCGCAGGATTTCTTCAATCAGTTGCGCATCACGTTGTTCTTGCTCACTTGCATTTGCTGGTGGCACGATTTGCCATTCTACATTTAAAACAGCCCCTCGGCGTTTACCGAGTTCAGATTGCAAATGCGCATCTTTTTCTTCCATATCTTCCGCTAGCTCGGCTTGTGCAACTAAATCGCCTTGCTCCGCATTACGTAAGATGCGAGCGGCTTTTGCAGGTGTTATACCGCTTGCGGGATGTTCGCTATAATGCTGCCGCAACGGTGACAAACGGCTCTCATTTTCAGTCTGAAGCGCTTCTTCGAAGCGAAACGGATTGCCGTGGATATCTAAGATAAAACTGTTTTTCATTTTTTAATAGTCCCATTCCGAGCGGACGAAATCGTCGTCCGTGTCTGATTCTGAGTGTTTGGCTGGTAACGGAATAAAATCAATCTCACCACCGGTCATATAACTCGCTCTCACAGCCATACAATAAGCAACCGCACTATCGCCGTGGCGTTTACCGGATTTGCCTTGTGTGCGGTTTTTATCAATCTTCGGCACACCGTTAATCACGACAATATGACCTTGGTCTAAGATGATCTCTTCATTTTGAGGAATACGAATTAAATCCGCCTCGTACAAGGCTTTATATTTCGGCATCCACTCCCGATACCATTTATCATTTAATTGAATTGCTTCTACCATTGACGAGCCATACCGAATTAACGCAGCCTCAGCTAAGTAGCCTCCGTTACCTGTCGCGTCAAATGCTGCACCGATAAAACGAGGTAATTTGGATAACACAAACAACATAATCTGCCGTTGTTGGTTGTATGGGCAATTTCGAATTTCTATGGTGATGTCCACATTGCGAGCAGTATTTGGTAATGTCGCTACCACGGCGAAAACACTCAAGTCTCCTGAGCGAGCAAAGTCCACACCAAAACTATGACGATAATCTTTATTTAGGTTTTCTAACTCAGGTAAAACCTCGTTTAAAAGCCATTCCAATGTTAAGATTTCACGCTCTTCTTCGGTCCATTCCATAAACCGAGCATCGCATTCAAAACGTAAAATCACCTTGTTTCTATCCGCAGCTCTATCGACTAACGGACGGGGAATATAACCGCCTGAACTGCGTTTTGGCACGCAGTAATATTCTTCTAGAGCGTCTTCTTCAGAAGCTGTATTTTTTAATAAATCCGCTTTCCACTTATCTTCTTTTTCTTGTGTCCATTCTTGTTTTGTTACCTGACAAATCCGCTTATATAGACCATCTGCGCACGCATCATCAATTGTGATAGTATGTACAGAGTAGTCTTTTCTGCCGGCTCGACTATCAAGAATAAGTTGATTAAATAAATTATCTACTCCATTGTGCGTTGAGATAATTCTGACTTTAGAACCCCACATAGTTAAAGCAAGAGCTGCTTTAATCAAAGCAGCTAAATCATCGTGGAAGGCAGCTTCATCAATCACAACAATGCCTTGCATACCACGTAAATTTGATGGTCGGCTAGATAATGCTTTAACCTTAAAACCTGATGCAAAATGAATTACAAAAGTGAGAATATCTTTCCCTTCTTTTTCATCAGTTAAGACTTCTTCTTGTGTTTCGCTTGCAGCATAATTAAATGCTTTTGACCACATTGCAGCCGCATCAATGTATTCTCGTGCCATCTCTTTATTTGAGCCCACATAAAAAACATTATCGCCCCCATCTTTACGCATTGTACTAGAGACTAAAGCATTGTCAGCGGCTTCTGCCCACGTTAATCCACATCGCCGAGTTTTCTCAGCTATTTTTAGTTGACTATTGTCAGCAATCCATTTTTTTTGATAAAAAAGTAATAATTCTTTCGGATCAAATAAATGAAGATTATCTAAAAAGTCTTGGCATTCTTTCGATAATTCATTTAAGGGGCGTTCATTCATTAATGTCATAATGCAATGCCTAAAATTTGTTCCTTAATCGTTTTGACTGTTTCTGCTGATAACCCAGCTTGTACCACAACTTTCTCAGCTGTTTCAGCCGCCTGCTTGGCAACTTCTTTACGGACTTTGCGTTCGCGTTCTTCAGATATGCTTTGAGCTTGCTCAATACGATTCGCAATCAAAGCAAGCTGATTCAAAAATTTAGGGTCGTTCGCTACTTTTTCATCGGCAGTAATGGTTAAATCAAATGCCATGGTTTTAACAGCTTCCATCAGTAACTTACCAATATCCGACTGAGGTGCTTCACCGAGTTGCTTTGTCCATAATTCAGCGACTTCTCGGGCTTGTCGAATTTTCGCTCCCATTTTTTCCATACGAGAGGCGTAGCGGTTCAAACCTGTTTTACTCAATTGCATTTCGTCAGGCAAGCCGCAATCAATAATTAGATTATTGATTTCTTCTAAAATCTCCGCTTGTGAAAATTGCTTGTCACGCAACATGGCAGCAAGCTGGGTTTTAATGTTAGGCGGTAATAAATCCACCTTCGAGGCACGACCACGTGTTGTTTTTTCGCTCATTTAAAAGGCTCCTCTAAACCGTTTAAACGGCGTTTAAATTTTGGGAGAAGGGCGTTTCACCCCCTGCACCATCGCTTCACCGTTGGCAACATCTACGCCACGCTGAGTGATTTTTGCCACAATAAACCCATTACTGAGTCGTTCAAGTTGCACCAATCCTTGTTCGTCCAACCAGTTCAAATGATTGCGCACCAAATCACGGCTTACCTTGTGTCCGTACAACGCCAAGCAATCATCTAAAATGCTTTCATTCGCGTCATAACCTGATTCAATCAGTGAACGAAGAATCACTAAACGCTGGTCTTGAGTAATCAATTCTCGTAATGACATATCATTCCTTTAATTTTGCTTCTAACAATAATCCTAATTGATGGCTGATTGAATCCACTTGCTTACCTGTGGCTTTGGTATCGCCTTTTACGTCGGTGACAAGTGTTTTTAAGCGCTCCATATCCACCGCTGAGGGTAAATTCTCCACCTTGGTTTCCAAGGCAGTTAAGCGGCTGTCGTGATTTTTCGCCAAATCAACCAACTGTCCAACATCATTCTTTTTCGCGTACTTACTGTCTAACTTGAGCCAGAATGCACCTACAATCACCGCAACAAGCGTGGAGATTACACCGAAGTTAGTGCGCACCATATCGAAAAATTCGCCAATCATCGTCTTTTCTCCCAATATTCTTGGCACTCAATACAACGGTGCGCTTGAGGTTTAGCACGAAGCCGTGCCGCTGGAATCGGTAAACCGCATTCACTGCAGTCTCGTCCTTGTTTTATAATTTGCTCTATTTGCTCTCCAGTTGGCGCGCCAAGGTGAGTGGCTAACCGCATAGCTAAAATGAGCTCTTCCTGCTCAACGGTATCATCAATAAAATCCGACATTATTTTTCCTTTTGTTCTACTTCTTGGCAGATTTGGCGATACGTTGTGTTATGCACCAAGATTTGACTCAGCGTCTCCGTCGTGTCTTTACGGCTGGCTTTGATAATTGAGAACCCCGCACACGCCGTGTTAGTCACGTAAGTCACCGTCGGCGTGCAAGCGGTCAATAACACCATCGCGGCTAGTAGCATTAACGTGTTCTTCATTTTTCTGCCTCACTTGATAATTTTTAACTTTAGTTTCTGCCACGGCTTTTGCCGTTTTTAGCTGTTCGTTCTTCTGCGTGAGTGCTTCATTTTTCTTCTTCTCGCGACTAACTTGGACGCTTTTAAAAACACCCCACCCCCCCAGTAAGGCGACAATAATGCCAATCACTGTTAATTGAATATTTAACATCACTCCTCCTGATGACGCTTGAAAACTGATACCGCTCCTTTAGTCGCTGCCGTTCCAACACAAGCGAATAGAAAGGTGCTGAATAATTCAGGCACATATGGTTTATCCATATAAACCGAGTAAATCATCACTAATAAGCTCGCTAAGAATCCGAAGAACTGGATAGTGGCAGTGGTTGATAGCCGTCCATCAGAGTTTGAAATCAATTCCTTCATCATCAGTCCTTGTATAAATGTTCGTGATAAACCACTTGTTCGGAATCCAAGTAGCTCCACACATCAAAGCACGGGCAGTCTTTCATCCATTCATTCGGGCTAATAGTGCCGTCACCGTTTAAATCAGGTGACAAATCACGATGACCGCAAATACGTGCCTCAGGGTATTTAGCTTCTAGCTCACACAGTAATTTATGCAGAGATTGCCATTGTCGCTCAGTGTATTCACCGTGGTTTTTGCCATCTTGACGAATCCCACCAACTAAACAAATGCCTAAAGAATGTAAGTTATGCCCTTTGACGTGCGCTCCCACCTCACCTTCACGGCGACCGCTTTCGATTTTGCCTGTGGTATCAATAATAAAGTGATAACCAATATGCGATAAATGTGCATTAAAGGCTTTACGGTTGCCGTTTAGCCGCTTAAAGCCTCGTTGCTTGTGCCAGCCATCAATCACTTGAGCGGCGGTTTTGCCATTGCCAGCAAGGCTTTTACCATTAGCCGTTGCCGAGCAGTGAATGACAATCTTTTTAATCGGAAAGACCATAAAAAAACTCCAGTTATAAATTATTACTTTATAACTGGAGTTTAATCGTTAAAGACAAGGTAGAGCATTTGCCCGCTTTTACAGAATCAGCAAGCCTTAAAAAGGCAGCTCACTTTGATGGCGCTTGCGTTGCAAAGCTCGCTGACGGCGGATAATATCATAGACATTGGTCTGCGATACCCGATATTTTCGCACCAACTCAGGTACATTATTGCCGTTAAAATCATTAAACATTTGTACTTCAAGTAGTGTTTTCTCCATCTTATCGCCACTTGGCAAGTAAATAGCGTTACCGCCTAAGTAATGCGCCATCACTCCAACCAATTTGCAAGCGGTTAATTTTGCCTCTTTTTTTGCAAATTGCTGGCGCTCCAGCTCACAAGAGAGTACATCTATCATTTCAACCAAGATTTTTGGCCAGCGATGTTCTACTTCATTTAGCGGTACGCTGTCTAAATGGTCGAAAAGCTGTCCCACTGCCGCATGTTCGTCATCGAAAAGTTCCACTTGTTG
>JBHACP010000045.1:0-12836 GCA_041854605.1 Actinobacillus sp. | reverse complement strand
TAAAAGCAGGTAGCGATATTATGTGTGATGAAAATCCAGCCTATAAAGGTTTGGATTTTCACTACACTCGTTGGAGTGTTAATCATAAAGAATGTTATAGTGCCAAAGGTGTGAGTAATAATCTCGCCGAATCCTTTAACGCTCGTTTCCGTGATTTACATCGTGGTGTACATCACAAATGTGATAACAAATACGCCCTACATTATGCCAACCAAGCAGCGTTTATGTCAGACAATCGTCAAAAATCTAATGGTGACCTATTTAGTGATATTCTCAAACGTTGTTTATGGGTATTACCATTAAGGGAATGGGTAGGTTATTGGCAAGGGAATCATCGCACGCAAGAGCTTATCGGTATGACCGCATTTAGCCCCGAAGAAATTTCCCAGTCCTACTTCAAAAATCTCAATGAAAGAATGAAGTACGAACAAGAGTTGTTAGCAGCCTAGTTTTCTTAATTACAAAACTAATTAGAATGAACAGGGAAATCAGCTTACCTTTGACAAGGTTGAGCAGATTGACTACGCCCATTGATGGGAAAATTTACATCGCAAGCCAATAATATTGACAAACAAGTGGGAAAATCAGCTAAAATTTACAAAAAGAAATGCCCTTAACCCTGTTTTGAAGTTAAGAGCATCGAAAATTTTACAGCGGTTAAGATTGCATTTTAGGTTTTGTGCGACTGCTACATAATACCGTATAGTACAAGGTTTCAACCCACTTTGCAGACTCAATTTTGTCTACTATGCCAAATTCCGCTTGTTTCACTCAACATTATCTTAAAAATGCGGGAATATTTTTCTCATATTCAGCAATTTTGACCTCGTGTTGAAGGGTTAAACCAATGTTATCTAAGCCATTTAATAAGCAGTGACGGCGGAATTCATCTAGTTCAAAAGTATAAACTTTATCGCCCACGGTGACCGTCATCGCTTCTAAGTCCACGTGGATTGGTTTGCCTTCATTTGCCCATACCCATTGAAAAATTTCTTCCACTTCTGCTTCCGTTAATTTAATCGGAAGCATATGGTTGTTGAGGCTGTTATTATAGAAAATATCCGCAAAACTTGGCGCGATCATCACTTTAAAACCATAATCTGCTAATGCCCAAGGGGCGTGTTCACGGGATGAACCACAACCTAAATTTTTGCGAGTCAGCAAAATAGTTGCGCCTTGATATTGTGGATAATTCAAGACAAAGTTAGGATTTGGCGTTGTGCCTTCTGCGTCGATATAACGCCATTCGTGGAATAAGTGCTTACCAAAGCCAACTCGCGTAATGGCTTGCAAGAACTGTTTTGGAATAATTGCGTCTGTATCCACATTCGCTGCATCAAGAGGAACCACTAAACCTGAATGTTGTTTAATACCTGCCATTTTTCTGCTCCTTCTTAATTTAATGTGACTTGACGAATATCAACAAATTTACCGAACATTGCCGCTGCAGCTGCCATTGCTGGGCTGACTAAATGAGTGCGACCATTACGTCCTTGACGACCTTCAAAGTTACGGTTGGAGGTTGAGGCGCAACGCTCCCATTCACCTAAACGGTCATCATTCATCCCCAAGCACATTGAACAACCTGGGTTACGCCATTCTGCTCCTGCTTCGATAAAGATCTTATCTAAGCCTTCTGCTTCTGCTTGCTCTTTCACAAGACCGGAACCTGGAACCACAAGCACCCGTTTGACGTTATCCGCTTTTTTACGCCCTTTCATAACCGCTGCGGCAGCACGTAAATCTTCAATACGTGAGTTGGTGCAAGAACCGATAAATACTTGAACCACAGGAATATCCTTCATATCGGTATTGGGTGCTAAGCCGATGTAAGCTAAGGCTTTTTCTGCTGAAGCTTTGGTGACAGGATCGATCATCTCCGCTGGGTTTGGCACCACTTGGTCGATACCAATAACTTGCCCTGGGTTCGTTCCCCAAGTCACTTGCGGTGCAATCTCTTTTGCTTCTAACACCACCACTGTGTCAAATTTCGCATCCTCATCTGATTTTAAGGTTTTCCAGTATTCAACCGCCTCGTCCCAATCTTTACCTTTGGGCGCGTGAGGACGACCTTTCAAATAAGCGAAGGTGGTTTCATCAGGTGCGACTAAACCAGCCTTGGCACCCATTTCGATCGCCATATTACAAACAGTCATTCGGCCTTCCATTGAAAGATCGCGAATGGCTTCACCACAAAATTCAACCACGTGCCCTGTGCCGCCTGCAAAAGTGGTTTTGCCAATAATTGCCAACATAATGTCTTTTGCAGTGATGCCTGCATTTACTTTGCCGCGTACTTCAATTTTCATACTTTTGGCGCGAGCTTGTTTCAAGGTTTGGGTAGCGAGTACATGTTCCACTTCTGAAGTACCGATACCGAAGGCTAACGCCCCGAAAGCGCCGTGGGTTGCGGTGTGAGAATCGCCACAAACGATAGTCATACCTGGAAGAGTTAAGCCTTGCTCAGGTCCCATTACGTGGACGATACCTTGCTCTTTGGTGTTCATATCGAACAACGAAATGCCCGTTGCGGCACAGTTTTTGGCTAACTCTTTAACTTGAATTTTTGCCTGCCCTTCTAGTTTTTCTACATCACGCACTTGGGTTGAAATACTGTGATCCATCGTGCCGAAAGTTTTGCTTACTTGACGAACTTGGCGTCCCGCCACACGTAAGCCATCAAAGGCTTGTGGCGACGTCACTTCGTGAATTAAGTGACGGTTAATATAGATAATCGGCGTTTCACCTGGTTCTTCGACCACCACGTGCGCATCGAATAATTTTTCGTATAATGTTTTTGCCATAATGCACTTTCCCACTCAAAAATAAATCGTTATTCATATGTAATACAACAAGCGGTCAAAATTACAAAAAAATTTGCAAAGGCAACCGCTTGTGTAAGTGCGCTCAACTATAACGGCTTACTAAAAGAAAGTAAAACGCTATTTTTGCGATATTTTTCGATTTTTATGCTACCAAGCTAGCCTAAAAGGGCGTAATTATGCATTCAAATAAAATAAAAAACCAAAAATAACGAAAAATGAAGTGAATTATCTAGTAATCGAATCGCTTTCTAGCGTGATTTTCTGTTCGCTTTTGAGAATAAATTATTTACACTAAGCAATAATTCCTATCAAACAAGGAGCAAATTATGCAAACCAAACAATTTATTGTCTTCGGACGAGTACAAGGGGTTGGCTTTCGCTTTTTTACTTTACAAGAAGCGGGCAAAATTGGGCTTAACGGCACGGTGCGTAATCGTGAAGATGGTAGCGTAGAAGTGATTGCGCAAGGCAGTGCAGAACAGGTGGAAAAAATGAAAGCGTGGCTACAGAAAGGCCCACCAACCTCCGTTGTTGATCGCTTAGTCGAAATGGAGGTACAAGCGGTCAAAATTTATGAAAATTTTGCCATTGTACGTTAAAAAAGAAATCGGGGGTAAATCAACTTACCCCCGATTTCTTTATTTAACAAAACTATCAAATTTTAGCTCGTAATTATCTCCATCTCGATTATAAGAAATATAACGAGGGAATTTCTCACCTTGATATTTTTTCACCGTAATAAACTTATTATCACTGGTTTTAAATTTATAAGTAATTTCTTGGAAAGACTGCCCTTTCACTGTAACTTCTTTTTGTGATTTTTGCAAATTCACATTCGGCGTTGGATATAATTTTTTACCATTAGTAGTTTGAAAACTCGTTGGCAATTGATCGTAATAACTTAATTGGAAAGCGGTAGTAAATAAGTCAAAAGTTGGCATTGTAACCGCTGCTTCTTTTAATGGTTCTTTCGCTTTACCATATTTAATGGTTTTCGAATCAATTTCAGCGGATGCATACGTTTTACCATTACGTGTGTCACGGTAACTTAACATCTGAAATTGATTATTGCGATCTAAGCCATTCGCCGTGAAAACAATTTTATATAACGGTACATTGATTTTAGACTGAATCGAATATTTTCCGCCACCATTCTCAAATTTCACATAGGCTGGCATTAAATAATTTGAGCTATATTTAATGTTAAAACTTTCTGCGCAAGCGGTCGAAATTAGCGCAAAAGTTGCAAATGCAACGGCAGTAAATTTATTCAATAATTTCATTAACGAAATCTCCTATTTATTTTCTAATTGAGTGTGCTCAAATAATCGTAAAATAGCATTTGCATCTTTTAACTGCTCTGCTTTTTCCACCTGCATTTTGGTTAAATGCGGTGAGAAATAGCTAATAAAATCATACATATAGCTGCGTAAAAATGAGCCACGTTTAAAGGCGATTTGAGTCATACTGGATTGGAACAAATGACTTGCGTCGATGGCAACTAAGTCTTTATCTAAGTCAGTATGCGCCATTGAAGCCATAATCCCAACGCCTAAACCAACACGTACATAGGTTTTAATCACATCGGCATCGGTGGCGGTAAAAACAATATTCGGCAAAATGCCGACTTGGTTGAAAGCTCGGTCTAAATCCGATTGCCCCGTAAAGCCAAAGGTGTAAGTAATCAAATCATACTTTCCAAGCTCTTCGACAGTCAAAAGCTGCGGTTGGTTCGCAAAGCGGGCTAATGGATGGTCAGGTTTCACAATAACGGAACGATTCCACAAATAGCACGGTAGTAAAATCGCCTCTTCAAACAGATATTGCGCCTCTGTAGTAATGGCTAAATCCACCCTCCCCGCCATCAGAGCATCATAAATTTGCATAGGTGAACCTTGATGCAGGTGCAAACTTACATTTGGGTATTGCGCCTTAAATTTTTCGATGACCTGTGGCAACACATAACGTGCCTGCGTATTCGGCGTAGCAATGCGTAATACCCCACTGTTTGGGCGAGTTTGCTCTTCCGCCACCGCGCGAATACTTTGTGCCTTGACCAAAAGTTCACGCGCGATGCTGACAATTTTCTCCCCCGCTGGCGTCAAGCCTTTAATGTGCTTACCGTTACGTTCAAAAATGTTAATGCCTAGCTCACTTTCCAATAAACGCACTTGCTTACTGATCCCAGGTTGCGAAGTATAAAGGCTCTCCGCCGCTTCGGTGATATTCAGATTTTGATTAACGATTTCGACGATGTAGCGTAGTTGTTGTAGTTTCATATTTATCCTGCTTTTGTTTAATTTTTTTATGTCATTATGTTATAAGAAAAGCGAAAAATAAAAAAGCGGTTATTTTCAGATCTTGGTAAAAAAATGACTGAAAATAACCGCTTGTATTTTAAGCTACTAATTTAAGCAGCGCTTGCGATTTGCGTTCAATTTCGTTCCATTCGGAAACGGGTTCAGAACCTGCCACAATGCCTGCGCCTGCGTAAACGGTAATTTGCTTGGCAGTTGATTGTATCAGCGCAGAACGTAAAGTCACACAAAATTCAGCTTCCGCTTGATTCATCATCCCTAGCGTGCCTGCATACCAACCCCGCTGGAAAGATTCATTTTCCGCAATAAATTGCTTCGCCACATTGCGAGGCAAACCCGCCACCGCTGCGGTTGGATGAATGCGAGTTAAACAATCACTGTCTAGCACATTATCATTCAAAGTCGCTTGAATCTGGCGGCGCAGATGTTGCACATTATGTAACTGCTTGATTTCTGCCTGCTCTACGTTAAATTGAGTGACACAATCGCTTAAATGGCTAGCTATATCTTCTACAACCAATTGATTTTCAATGATATTTTTTTCATCATTGAGTAACCATTGCGCATTGCGTTCTGTTTCCTCAATATTGTCCGTAACTGCCACCGTGCCAGCCAAGGCTTCCGTATAAAGCTGCTTCGCTTGGCGTAAATACAAACGTTCAGGCGTTGAACCCACAAAAGCAGTTTCGCTATTTTCAGCCCACAAAAAGTGATAACAACCTAAATTGGCCTTTTCGCTTTTAGCCAATAAATCATAGCCCGCAATCGGCTCTGCAAAAGTTAGCGTATTGGCATTGGCTAACACTACTTTGCTAAAAGTTCCCGCTGAAATGGCTCTAATCGCTTTCTCAATATTCGTTTTCCAACCGTTAAAATCACAAGCCGAAACCATGGCTAATCGACGATTTGCGCCTAATACAAGCGCTTGAATTTCGGCAAAATTTGCAAAAATTTCTACTAAATCGACCGCTTGTTCATAGTAAATTGAAGCAGTCAGTGTTGTTCCTCTCTGTACTAACATCACACGAGGCAACACAAAATAGCATTCGCCCTCAAATTGCACGCCACCAATTAAGGTAAAGCCTGTGTGATTGATAAATGCTTGCGCCTGTTCTAGCGTGCTGAATTGACGAGCTGCGCCGTGGCTAGTGATTGTCTGATTACTATCCCGACTTTTGAGATAAAAATGCGGATAACTCTTTTTTTGTGCTTTTAACCAAGCCAATAATGGCAAATTTTCTTCGCCTAGCTCAATGGAGGCTTGAACAAAGTTCAATCCTTCCGTTTGGGGCTGCTGTGCTAACTTATCGCTAACCTGTTGTTTTAATTGATTAAAAATTGACATTGGTAAAAATTTTTTAAAATTAGACCGCTTGTTTTTGCCTATCCGAAAAAAAGGTGGATATTTTAGCGCATTTACTCTTTTTTTTCCTCTTAAATAAGAGTAAAGTTCAGCAATTCACTTTTATTTTAATAAAAATCACACAGGACAATAGAATGGAACGTTTTCCCAAATCAGATAAGTTGGCACAAGTGCGCTACGATATTCGTGGACCAATCCACAAAGAGGCTCTTCGCTTAGAGGAAGAAGGTAATAAAATCTTAAAATTAAATATTGGCAACCCTGCCCCTTTTGGCTTTGAAGCCCCTGATGAAATTTTGGTGGACGTGATTCGCAACCTACCAACCGCGCAAGGTTATTGTGATTCCAAAGGTTTATATTCAGCGCGTAAAGCAATTGTGCAATATTACCAATCGAAAGGGATGCGAGGAATGGATGTGAACGATGTCTATATCGGCAACGGCGTATCCGAATTGATCACGATGTCTATGCAGGCTCTGCTCAACGAAGGCGATGAAATTCTCATTCCAATGCCTGATTATCCGCTTTGGACTGCAGCTGCAACCTTGGCTGGAGGTAAGGCAGTTCATTATCTTTGTGACGAAGAAAATGAATGGTTCCCAAATATTGAAGACATCAAAGCGAAAATCACGTCGCGCACCAAAGGGATTTTAATTATTAACCCAAACAACCCAACAGGCGCAGTTTACAGCCGTGCGGTATTGCTAGAAATTGCTGAATTGGCCCGCCAACATAATTTGATTATTTTCGCTGACGAAATCTACGAAAAAATTCTCTACGATGGTGCGGTTCATCATCATATTGCCGTTCTTGCGCCTGATGTGCTTTGTGTTACTTATAACGGTTTATCGAAAGCCTACCGTGTCGCCGGTTTCCGCCAAGGCTGGATGGTATTGAGTGGCCCGAAAAATCAGGCGAAAGGCTTTATTGAAGGTTTAGATATGCTTTCTTCTATGCGTTTGTGTGCGAATACACCTATGCAGCATGCCATCCAAACAGCATTAGGTGGCTATCAAAGTATTAACGAATTTATTCTGCCAGGTGGGCGTTTACTCGAACAACGCAACAAAGCCTGGGAATTATTAGTACAGATCCCTGGTATTACTTGTGTGAAGCCGAAAGGCGCAATGTATATGTTCCCTAAAATTGATACAGAAATGTATGGTATTAAAGACGATGCGCAATTTATCTACGATTTATTGCAAGCGGAAAAAGTCCTACTTGTTCAAGGCTCCGGCTTCAATTGGCATAAAACAGACCATTTCCGTGTGGTGACACTTCCTTATGTCGATCAGCTGGAAGAAGCCATTACTAGATTAGCTCGATTCTTAAAAACCTATAAACAAAACTAATTATTACATATGAGCGGAAATTCTCCGCTCTTCTTATTTTGAGATCTTTTATGCTTAAGGGCGTTTTATTTTCTTTATCAGCCTCTGTTTTATTTGGCTGTATGTATTACTTGTCCACTTTCTTAGAGCCACTTTCAGGATTAAGTATATTTGGATTTAGAATGGTAGTTACTATTCCTTTCTTATTTATAGCTTTACTTATTTTCAAAAAACAAAAAGAATTTTTAGCTTTTCTAGCAAAACTTAAAGAAGAACCTTTACTTATTCTGATTATTTTAATCACTTCGGCTATTGTCGGCGGAGAGATGTGGTTATTTTTATCAGCGCCCAATAGTGGCAAAGCAATTGAAGTTTCAATGGGTTATCTAATCTTACCAATTGCAATGACGGCATTTGGGAAATTGGTTTATAAAGAAACGCTGTCACTCTTTAAATGGTTGGCGGTTGCCTTTGCTATTATTGGCGTAGCCAGCAACCTTTATTTAGCAGGACATTTTTCTTGGGAAGGTATTTTTGTTTTTACAGGTTACCCCATTTATTTCTATTTACGCAAAAAATATGGGTTAAGCCATTTACATAGTTTCGTGTTAGAAATTTTATTTTTAATTCCAATTTCTATTTATTATATTTCACAAACTGATATGCAATATATTGAAAGTCAAAATGAACAAATTTATTATTTAATTGCTTTGCTTGGCTTAGTCAGTGGTTCTGCCCTTATTTGTTATACGATGGCAAGCTCTATATTACCTTTTAATTTATTAGGCTTACTCGGTTATGTGGAACCCTGTGTGATGTTAATCTTTGCTTTTATTATGGGAGAAAAATTAAACCAAGATGCCTATATTTTGATGAGTTGCTTATTTATTGCCATTATACTTTTAGTGTTAGATGGACTAATGATAATTAGAAAACAAAAACGAAAAGTGCATTTTGTGCTATCCTAACTTAATATACAAAAAACCTGTGTTGGTAATAATAGTACGCCTACTTCCCAAACTTTATTTTTTCCGTTATTCTATCTTTATCCTTTTTATAGAGAAAATAAGTTTTGCAATTATCACTGCCCATTCATCAAATTGATGATGATACTTTCGAGAATTTTTACGCCGAAAACAGCCAAGTGTTGTTAGATTCATTGCGCCAAAATTTTAATGAAGTACACCAGCCCTTTTTCTATATTTGGGGTGGGGAAAATTCGGGGAAAAGCCATTTACTCAAGGCGGTCAGCAATCACTATCTCTTAAATAATCTCAATGCCAGCTACATTCCGTTGGATAAATCCCAGTATTTCTCGCCCGTAGTGCTTGATAACGCTGATAAACTGGATGTTATTTGCATTGACGATCTGCAAATAGTGGCAGGTAATGAAGAGTGGGAGTTGGCGCTGTTTAACCTTTTTAATCAAATTCGTGAGCAACAAAACCTCTTCCATTCTAGACGAAAAACATTGTTGCTCATTAGCGCAAATTGCCCACCTAATCTGCTAAAAATTAAATTGCCAGATCTACGCTCCCGCCTTACTTGGGGCGAAGTCTATTACTTGCCTAAATTAAGCGATGTTCAAAAACGTATTATTTTACAACATGCCGCTTATCAAAAGGGGCTAGAGTTAGCTGACGACGTAGCAAACTTTTTGCTCAAACGCAATCGAGATCTCAAAGTGCTACTTAAAACGTTGGATTTGCTAGATCGTGCTTCGCTACAAGCGCAACGTAAACTCACCCTCCCTTTCGTGAAAGAAATTCTCCAGTTGCAAGCGGTTTGATTCTTGTCAAAATTTGCAAAAAAATAATGAAAATCGACCGCTTGTTACCTATAAATAGGTAACCGCTTTTCTATTACAATTCCCTCGCTTGTGCTAAACTCTTCCCCATTTTGAACCAACTAAAATTTCGTTATGACTACTCATCAATTAACCATTCAACATCTTGCTTGCGAGCGTGGCGAAAATCGTCTGTTTGAAGGTTGCTCTTTCACGGTAACAAGTGGCGATTGGTTGCAAATCGAAGGACGTAACGGCATTGGTAAAACTAGCCTGTTGTGTATTCTTGCTGGACTTGCTTTGCCGGCGGAAGGTAAGGTGTTATGGAATGGCGAGCTGATTCAAAAACAGCGAGAGGAATATTACCGTGAGTTATTTTATTTAGGACATCACGCAGGCATTAAGCCCGAACTGACGCCGTGGGAAAACTTACGTTTTTACCAAAAAATTCAAGGTTTGCCATTAGAGGATGAAGCCTTGTGGAATGCTCTCGCAAAAGTTGGATTGGTTGGGCGTGAAGATTTACCTTGTTCACATTTATCGGCAGGGCAGCACCGCCGTGTGGCACTCGCGAAATTATGGCTGACTCAGCAAAAATTTTGGATTTTAGATGAGCCCTTTACCGCCATTGACAAAAAAGGCGTGGCAGATCTAATTGCCCATATCGAAAAACATTGCACCAATGGTGGTATGGTGATTTTTACTAGTCACCAAACGGCAGAAAGTAACAAAGTGAAAAGCCTTTCGCTTGACCAATTTAAATTATGATTTTACTGAATATTATCCAACGAGAACTGACGATTGCTTTTCGTAAACCTGCGGAAATCCTTAATCCGTTATGGTTTTTTTTGCTGGTGATTACCTTGTTTCCTTTGTTGATGGGACCAAACCCAGAGTTATTAAGCAAAATCGCACCTGGAATTGCGTGGGTTGCCGCCTTACTTTCCGCCTTGCTTTCGTTTGAGCGATTATTTCGTGACGATTACCTCGACGGCTCGCTCGAACAGTTAATGCTCCTGCCCGTTGGTTTGCCGCAAGTTGCCTTGGCGAAAGTGCTAGCTCATTGGCTTTTAACAGGTTTACCGCTGATTTTGCTCTCACCAGTGGCGGCGATTTTACTCTCACTGGAAACCCACGTCTGGTGGGCGTTAGTACTAACTTTATTACTCGGTACCCCCATTTTAAGTTGTTTAGGCGCAATTGGCGTAGCTTTAACTGTCGGCTTGCGCAAAGGTGGAACACTATTGAGCTTATTGATTTTACCGCTGTTCTTGCCTGTGCTAATTTTCGCCGCCGCTGTGTTAGAAGCAGCAACGCTCAATATGGGATATAGTGGACAGTTGGCGATTATTGGCGCAATTTTAGCGATCACGCTAACATTTTCGCCTTTTGCTATTGCGGGGGCGTTGCGGATTAGTTTGCAATAATTTTCACTCTCTCCCCTTGTGGGAGAGAGACAGCGAAAATGCGTATAGCATTTTTGCAGAGAGAGGGAGTTTCCCCTCTCCCTGATTTTCGCCTCTAAACGAGGCTCCAATCTGTCCCTCTCCCGCAAGGGGGGAGGGGGTGTTTTCTAGGAGAAATTTATGTGGAAATGGCTTCACCCCTATGCGAAAGCTGAAACCCAGTATCGCTTATTAGGGAAAATTCAGCCTGCTTTAGGTTGGCTTAGCTTAATAATGTTAGCAACGGCTTTTGTGTGGGGCTTGGGCTTCGCGCCGAAAGATTACCAACAGGGGGAAAGCTATCGCATTATTTTTGTACACGTGCCAGCGGCAATTTGGTCGATGGGCGTGTATGGCTCAATGGCGGTAGCAGCGCTGATTGCACTTGTTTGGCAAATTCGACAAGCGAATTTGGCGATGATTTCAATGGCACCGATTGGCTTAGTGTTCGCTTTTATCTCGCTTGCCACGGGTGCCATTTGGGGTAAACCGATGTGGGGAACTTGGTGGGTGTGGGACGCGCGTTTAACGTCAGCCCTCGTGCTTTTCTTCTTATACATTGGCGTAATAGCATTATATTCCGCCTTCCAAGACAAACAAACGGGGGCAAAAGCCGCTGGTGTGCTTGCCGTAGTAGGTGTGATCAACCTGCCGATTATCCACTTTTCGGTGGAATGGTGGAATACGCTGCACCAAGGGGCAACCATTACTAAATTAGACAAGCCATCTATGGCGACAGAAATGCTGATTCCGCTCTTATTAGCGATTTTCGGTAGCCTGATTTTCACCGCTTGGTTTAGCATTTGGCGTTATCGCATTGCCTTATTAAATGATGAGCGTAAACGCCCGTGGGTAAAAGCCCTTGTTGCAACGAAGTAAGGAGCAATGATGACATTATCATTTCAATTTGCCTCCATCAGCGATTTTTGGGCGATGGGGAATTATGGTTTTTATGTGTGGCTTTCTTACGGCGTTTCTTTCTTGGTAATGGCGGGGCTGATTTGGCTTTCTCGCCGAGAAGAAAAACAGATTTTGCAAGGCGTGAAAAAAGAACTCGTCCGAGAAGCACAGCTTAAAAAATAACTCATAACAAGCGGTCATATTTTGCAAATTTTTTGCAGAAAATGACCGCTTGTTGATCTACCCCCCAAAACTTGGATGCCTAATTTGAGGTGCAGATTATGTCCCATCCTTATCAATTTCGTTTAGACATTATCAAATTAGTCGTCGAGCAGGATGTTGGTATCCGCGAGGCTAAAATGCCGCGTTCAACCTTTTATTATCAACAGGTTAAGCGCGATTACACACAAGCGAAAGAGACTGTTTTGTCGCTGTATCACGAGAGCAAGCAGCGTGACGGCTATCGTCCTTTAACGTTAAAATAACGAAACGGAAAACGCGGGAAAACGTCACATGTCGCCCCGAACGTGCTGAATCGTGATTTTACGGCAACACACCTCAATCAAAAATGGGTGACCAATGTGGCGGAATTTCAGATTGGGCAAGAAAAGCTCTATTTTTCGCCGCTGATGGATTTGGCTAATCGGGAAATTATTGCGTATAATTTTGCCACACGTCCGAAGTTCTCGTTGGTAAAAAGGATGTTAGAACAAGGACTGAGTCAGCTCAAGCCGACAGATTACCCGATTATTCACAGCGACCAAGGCGTGTTATACGGCACGGCTGAATGGGTAAAAATGTTGGAAGGCAAGGCAGTGCAAAGCATGAGCCGCTGAGGTAATTGTTACGACAACGCCGTGATTGAAAG
>JBHACP010000044.1:0-8990 GCA_041854605.1 Actinobacillus sp. | reverse complement strand
GCCCCACGGCAGAGAAATCTCAAAGGCAATTTGTACTAAATAGTTACTTAGGGTAATGATAAAAATATGGAACAGGGAAAGTAATAACAGTGAACGATGTTTTTGTGCGTCGGATAGGTCGATTTGTAAATTCATAGGTGATTCCTTTTTGTTAAATGAATGGGGTGAGGGAACCCAAAAATAAACGAGAAAAAATGACAAGCCCTTTGGGAAAAATGTAAGCGGTCATATTTGCAATTTTGTCCACTATACTAAAATTTGCAAATTATTCCACAGCCTTAAACTGAATCAAGCCATTATCGGCAAATTCATTTTCCTCTTCTTCAAGAGCGACTGGCACTTTGGGAATGTCGGCTTCATCAAAGGCTAAATCACTTTCCACGCCTTTTATTATCTGCCCGTGTTTAATCCCTTTAAAATCAAAGAGTTTTGGATCGACTAAGTGCGACGGCACAATATCTTGCATTGCTGAGAACATCGTTTCCAATCGCCCAGGGTATTGGCGATCCCAAGTGTTGAGCATTTCTTTCACTACTTGACGCTGCAAATTGGGCTGTGAACCACAAAGATTACAAGGAATAATCGGAAAGGCTTTGGCAATCGCATATTTTTCAATATCTTTTTCTTTACAATAAGCCAGCGGGCGAATCACAATTTGTTTGCCATCGTCGCTCATCAATTTCGGTGGCATTGATTTGAGCTTACCTCCGTAGAACATATTAAGGAACAGCGTGGCTAACATATCGTCACGGTGGTGTCCGAGAGCAATTTTAGTCGCCCCCAGTTCGGTGGCAGTGCGGTATAAAATGCCACGACGTAGGCGAGAGCAGAGTGAGCAAGTGGTTTTGCCTTCTGGAATTTTCTCTTTCACAATACCGAAAGTATTTTCTTCCACAATTTTGTATTCCACGCCAATTGATTCCAAATATTCAGGCAAAACGTGTTCAGGAAAGCCAGGTTGCTTTTGGTCGAGATTCACGGCAACAATGTCGAAGTGAATTGGCGCATTGAGTTTTAAATTCAGTAAAATATCAAGCAACGTATAGCTGTCTTTCCCGCCTGAAAGACAGACCATCACACGGTCGCCTTCTTCGATCATATTAAAATCCGCAATCGCATTGCCCACATTGCGACGTAAGCGTTTTTGTAATTTATTTAAATTGTAGGTTTGTTTTTTTTCTTTATCGGTTAAATCTGTCATTGTATTGAGAAAAAATTGTAGGGGCGGAGTTTATCTCTGCCCGAAAAATGTTGATATTATTAGGGCGGGGATAAAACCCGCCCTTACGAATTATACAAGAATTATAACTCATCAAAATATTGATTGCCCCAGGTTTTTTCGGCAAGTTGCAATAAATTGGCGAAATCTTGATAGCTTGGAGCTGTTTGGGCATCAATATTCACATTCACTTGCTCGCTAATTAGCTTTTGGCGCAGTTCTTCATACCATTTCAGCAAAGATAATGATAGCGGCGATTTTGCACGTTTTCCCAACCAATATAAGCCTTGAAAAGGAATCGACACCGCAAAAATAGCAGTGAGTAGTGCATTAACTAAAATAGATTGGCTCGGATCGCTAAAAAAGTATTGCCATATAATGGCAAAGCAAGCAAAAGCAGGCATAAAACGCCCCGCAAATTTCACAAGGCGAATCACGCGACCATCAGGAAAAAATAAGTCTAATTTCTTCTGATTCGGCAATGTTTCTGAGTAACGCAACCCTTGTTGTATAGTTTCGTTCATTTTGCAAAATTTTGGTGAATTTTAACCGCTAGGGTAAGCGAAAATTTAATGCACTTCAAGCTGTCTGTTGTTATACTTCACATAGTTTTCTATCACATTTTTGTAACAAGGATAAAAAATGCCAATTAATTTCTTTCAACTACTGCAAGATAGTTGGAATTTTATGCGCAACCAAAAAACGTTCAGCTTATATGCAACGGGTTTATTGATAGTTTTTCAAGCCGTTGGGCTGTTAGCCTCTTCATCGTTAATAAAAACGCAAGCGGAAATTTTAGCAGGTGGGCGAAAAAGTGTAGATTTATCAATGGTACTAAGTGGACTTGCGCCAAGTATTATTACCGCTTTAATCAATTTGTTGATTATGGTGTTGATTATTTTAAATATAAAAGCCATTAATGCGGGTCATTATCAGCACTTTTTCCAAAATATGGGTAAGGCGGTGGCTAAGTTATTGCCAATTGTGTTGCTTTATATTTTGATGTTATTTCCATTGGCATTTGCGTTAAGTTCCGTGCAAATGGGGGCGATGGGCGAACTTTCCATTCTTGCTTTGCCACTATTAGTAATGGGGATTTTGGTTTATGTTAAGTTGAGCTTATCGATTTATACGTATTTAGTGGAAGAGACGGAAGTTTTTCAAGCGGTCAAATTTACGTGGGAATTTACCAAAGGGAAATTTTTAGCTGTATTTGGCTATTGCTTAATTTCAAGCTTAATACCGCAAATGCTTACTTCATTATTAAGTCGTGGACTGGTTTCGGTAAATGAAATATTAGCTATCGTTTTATCATTATTTGTGGCTACGATTTTTAGTGTGTTTACCACCATTTTCGGTTTCCGTTTTTATCAAATTATTCGTAAGGCGTAATTAAATGAAACAATTAATTGAATTTATTCCGCTGATTCTATTTTTTACGGTCTATAAATTTTTTGGCACACAAGAAGCCGCTATTACCCTTGTGGTGGCTACGCTAATCCAATTGATTGTGTTGAAAGTGCTGTATGGCAAAATCGAAAAAATGCAGATCTTTTTGGCAGGCTTTGTGGTCGTGTTTGGTGGTTTAACCGCTTATTTTAATGATGATGCCTTTTTGAAATGGAAAGTCACCATTGTGAATGCCTTATTTGCCTTAGCCCTGTTAATTAGCCAATTTATACTGAAGAATCCAATTATTAAGCATTTACTCGGCAAAGAAATTAAACTACCTGATAGCGTTTGGCATAAATTAAATTTAGGTTGGGCAATGTTCTTTATTTTCTGTATGTTGCTGAACCTATACATTAGCTATTATATGTCGAATGATGCGTGGTACACCTTTAAAGCCTTTGGTTTAACGGGTTTAAGTTTGGTCGCAACCATTTTGACGGGTATCACGATTTATCCTTACCTTAAAGAACAGGAAAGTAAAAATGAAAAATCAACCTTATGATCGAGATCCTGAAGGAAAACTCATTCTACGCACCCTTGCTATGCCTTCAGACACCAACGCTAATGGCGATATTTTTGGTGGTTGGATTATGTCGCAAATGGATTTGGGTGGTGCCATTCTTGCTAAGGAATTAGCGAAAGGGCGGGTGGTAACGGTCACGGTAGATAAGATGATTTTCCATCTACCGATTTCAGTGGGCGATGTGGTTTGTTGTTATGGTACACTCGTGCGAGTGGGCAGAACCTCAATGCAGGTAAAAGTAGAAGTATTCATTAAGCAAGTATACCAAGGCGCTCGTGAGCGTTTCCGTGTCACTGAGGCCTTATTTACCTATGTGGCGATTGATGAAAATGGCCGACCTCGCCCCATTCCACGTGAAAACAACCCAGAACTTGATGAAGCGTTAGTGATTTTAGAAAAATTACAAGCTGAAGGTGTGGTTACCGAATAATTTCTCAATAATAGAAGGAAAAATTATGTACTACGTTATTTTTGCACAAGATAATCCAAATATGCTAGAAACTCGTTTAGAAGTTCGTCCCGCCCATTTGGCTCGTTTAGAAAAATTACAAGCGGAAGGGCGTTTATTAACCGCTGGTCCGAACCCAACGGAAGATGGATCTTCAGTCACAGGCTCAACGGTGATCGCAGAATTTGATTCACTTGCCGATGCCCAAGTGTGGGCTTCTGAAGATCCGTATGTAGAAGCGGGGGTGTATGGCGATGTGATTGTGAAGCCATTTAAGAAGGTGTTTTAATCAGTTGCTGGATCTGCGCTAACCCATTCAATCGTGTTGAGGTCAAATTTTGGCTAATTTTTAGCTCATCAAACAACGCTTGCAGATTAAATGCTTTTAATTCTGCAAGCGTTTTTTCATTGAGAGCCGTTACCACAATAAACAGGATGCCTTGCATTAAGCGGGCATCGCTAAAGGCTTCAACTTTGCGAGGTTCGGCTTGAAATCGAAACCATAAACGGCTTTCACAGCCGTGAATTTCGGGGATTTCAGTCAGTTCTGCTTCGCTTAATTTTGGTAATTGGCGGCTGAGCTGAATTAACAATCGGTATCTTTCTTCCC
Organism: Actinobacillus sp.; assembly: GCA_041854605.1. GTDB lineage: Bacteria > Pseudomonadota > Gammaproteobacteria > Enterobacterales > Pasteurellaceae > Haemophilus_A. Next base: position 4,738 of record JBHACP010000044.1, on the reverse strand, counting down.
AAGATTGGCAATCAGCAAATTTCTGCTCAATTTCGGCTAATGTCATTCTGTTCCTCCCAACATTGTTTCCAAGGCTTCTTGCGCGGCCAGCCATTCCAGCTCAATTGCTTCGACGAGCTTTTTTGCTTCCACTTGTTTGGCGAGCGTGTTGGTGAGTTGCGTTTTATTATCCGCTTCGTAAATTTCACTGGAAGCGAGCATTTCCTCAAGCTTATTGAGCTTTTCACTGGCTTTATCGAGATCTTTTTCGAGTTGAGTAATTTTCTTGCGCAACGGAGCCGTCTGCTGGCGCAGTTCTGCCTCTAAGCGTTTTTGCTCTTTGCGATTTTGTTGCGAATTTTGACCGCTTGTCGTTGTGCAAGCGGTCGAATTTGCGGATAATTTTGCAAGTTCCAACGCATTTTGTTCGGTCAGCCATTTGTGGTAATCGTCTAAATCGCCTTTAAACTCTTCGACTTTGTGATCGTGCACCAAATAAAATTCGTCCACCGTGGAACGCAGTAAATGACGATCGTGTGCAACCACCACCAACGATCCTTCATAATAGGTTAAAGCGTCGGTGAGGGCTTGACGCATTTCAAGATCTAAGTGGTTGGTTGGCTCGTCCAGCAACAGCAAATTTGGGCGTTGCCACACGATCAACGCCAGCACTAAACGTGCTTTTTCTCCCCCCGAGAAAGAACCGACATTTTGTTTGACTTTATCACCTTTGAAATCAAAACCTCCTAAATAATTACGTAATTCTTGCTCGGTGCTTTCTGGCGAGATATGTTGCATATGCCACAGCGGATTTTCATCAAAACGCAGCGTATCCACCTGATGTTGCGCAAAGTAGCCGATTTTCACTTCTTTGGCGAGTTGCAGCGAGCCTGCCAATGGTTGCAATTCGCCAGCTAGCAACTTAATCAACGTAGATTTCCCTGCTCCGTTTAAACCTAATAAACCAAGACGAGAACCTGGAACCAAGTTTAGTTTCACCGATTCCAAAATTACCTTATCGCCATAGCCAGCCGCCACTTTTTCCATCATCAATAACGGGCTTGGTAAGGCAAGCGGTGGACGAAATTCAAATGCAAAGGGCGAATCAATATGTGCAGGGGCAATAAGCTCCATTTTCTCTAAAGCTTTAATCCGACTTTGTGCCTGCTTCGCTTTGGTGGCTTTGGCTTTAAAACGATCGATAAAACTCTGCAAATGTGCCACTTTACGTTGCTGTTGCTGGAAAGCAGCATTTTGCTGTGAAATTTTGGTCGCACGCTGAATTTCAAACGACGAGTAGTTACCTGTGTATTCGTTAAGTTTTTGATTTTCAATGTGGATAATGCGATCGACGATCGCATCCAAAAAATCACGATCGTGGGAAATCAACACTAAAGTGCCACGATAATTTTGTAGCCAGCTTTCTAGCCACATTACCGTATCTAAATCCAAGTGGTTGGTTGGTTCATCGAGCAGTAGCAGATCCGAACGGCAGAGTAGAGCCTGCGCTAAGTTCAAACGCATTCGCCAGCCGCCCGAGAATGATTTAACGGGCAGCTGTAGCTGATCAGTAGTAAAGCCTAACCCATTTAGCAGCGTTGCGGCGCGAGCTTGAATCGTCCACGCATCCATGGTATCCAGTTGGCTGTGAATTTGGGCGATTTGGTTGCCATCGTTAGTAATATTGGCTTTTTCCAGCTGGTTCATCAGAGAAGTGTATTCTCGGTCGCCTTGAATAGTGTAATCAATGGCAGATATGTCGAGGGCTGGCGTTTCTTGGCTGACCCACGAAATGGCCCAGTTTTTCGGAAGATTGCAATCACCGCCTTCGGCTTGCAGTTCGTTTTTCATTAAAGCAAAGAGACTGGATTTGCCACAGCCATTTTTGCCCACCAAGCCCACTTTTTGTCCGGTATGAATAGTGGCAGAACTCTGATTGATGAGCGTGGTTAGACCACGTTTTAAGGTTAAATCGGTAAAGAAAATCATTGTGTTAGGTTTATGTCCAAAATTAGCGGGGATTATAGCAAATGTAAGCGGTCGATTTATGCTAAAATTTTGCAAAATTCTTTAGGGAGCAATATATGGAATATCAATTTACGCATACTATGCACGGCGTGATCGCAAAATGTTCAATGGATCACGAAGCTTTTGCTCGTTGGTTAAATAGTGAAATTAGCGGAAATCCCAAAGATCTTGCTTTGCTATTGGCAGAAATCGAACGCTGTAAGGCAGCTTTCCCGAATAGCTATGAATGTGTTTTTGAAGGCAAAGAATATAGCGTTTATTTTAGTAATGATGAAGTAATGGCAAAAGCGAATAATGTCGATGACCATTTCAATGAAGATGAAATGGAAGATGGCTTTAATTTTTATAATGATGAAAGTATCGCCTTTTGCGGATTAGACGATTTTGAAGCTTTTCTGAAAGCCTATCAAAAATTCATTCAAACCTATCATTAGAATGCGCTGAATTTGTAAATTTTTCGTCAAATTTAACCGCTTGTCAGAAGGTAAATTAAATTTAGATAAATAGAAAAGGAATAATATGCCACCTCAAATTTATACCGTTGATGCGACTAACCTCATTCAAGATAATGCTGAGAAAGTGATTTTACTGATTTATGCGCCTAACATTGAAATTGCGGAAAATAAAATTCGGGTTTATCAGCAAATTCATCAGATTAGATTAAGTTATGCGCTTCAACTCTTACCGCTAGAGATTTATATCCAACGTCATTCTAATGATGATATGATTGAGCGGCTAAAAGCGGCTTCACAATCACTGTCAGACGAAAATGATTTGATGATATTATCGGCTAATCAGATTCAATTTCCCCTTAAAGCTGATGTTCCTTGCTTGCAAAAAATTCACCGCACACTTCGTGAGCCAGATGAAATCACGTCATTTTTATATCAACCCGTCCCACGCTCTGTCCAACCTTATTTGTGGGGTGATGACGAGCGCCCGTGTTATGTGATTATCAATGCGCAAGTAAATTGGCATTTTCCTCGCCGTTTTGAAGAGGCAAAGCTAAAATTTGCCAATTTATTTAAGGGTGAGGAAGGTGAACGTCGAAAGGAAAGCGCACCTTATCTTGTCGAGTTACCACGCGAAAGCGAGCTGACGGAAGCGCTATTTACAGCTCATAATGTAGAAGATGATAGCTATCGCTCTTTACAGCATTGGTTAAGTCACTTTGGCTTTTTCTTCCGTTCATCGGCTTCTTTTGATGAGCTAGTCGAGCATTTTCGCCATTTCGTTTATATGCCGACCTATAATGAACGATTGCTCTACTTTCGTTTTTACGACGGAAAAGTGATTTCGCAATATTTAGAACGTCTCACTTATTATCCCGAAAAGCTGAATACTTTCTTCGGTGGTGATTTAATTCAGGGGATTTTAGTGCCTGATAATGACAAATTTATCTATTTTGAACCGGTAGTTGATTTAACAGAATATAAAACAGCCAAAAAGCAATTCGATAAATTTGAAATGGATGCGTATCGAGATAATTTTAATCAAAATCTATTTGAAACAGTAACAAATGACATTATTGAAAGTAATCCCGATTTACTTGAACATTACAGCAAAAATGAAATTGCAGAAATTGTCCTATATAATCATAAGGTTAGTGAAAAATATCGGTGCATACAATCCAACACTATCATTTTCTTCACACTGATTGCCTTATCATATGGAAAAACCATCGAGCAATTAGACCCTGAGAAAGTTATCAACCAACTGTTGACGGTAGATTATTTAACCGAGAAAGAGAAAATTTACTATATTAATCAGCGGATAACCGTGTTAGAAAAAACGCAACAGATTACAAATTTACAGGAGAATACTAATGACGAGTTTAGCCGATCGCTTTAATGCGGTTTGTGACAAACATCTTTCTGAAAATACCCGAGACGGCACAAACTGTTGTAAAAATGAGGTAGTACTCCATCATAAAGATACACTGGGATATCCGCTACCCGCAGGTATTGTGGTGAATGTTTATGATGAAACAGGAAAGGTGCATCGAGGGGTAATAGATGAAAATGGAGTAAGTCGTCACGGCGTAGGGCCTGTGGATCCAACAGGCGGCAATCCGCAAGTGCATTGCGGTGAAATTTCCTGGCAGTTGCTGCGGGAGCCTAGCACATCACCTGTGATTTCAGCGCATACCAATAAAAAAATCGAGGGCATCCGTCGCCAATTAGCGGATAAAGACGAAACTATTATTCATTACCCGAGCGACGGTTATGTGCTGATTAAGGCAAAGGCGAGAGATGAAAAGAATAGCGTCCCCAGTCCTAATCCCAAGTATCAATTAAGCAATCCTTTAACGATAGAAGCCCATTGGCAAAACGGCGGGTATGAATGTCATATTGACGCCATCTATTTGCCGCCGCCTCTGACGCTGAATTTACGGTTTAACCAACAAGCGACGAGTGATGTCAATAACGAAAGCATTAACAGACTTATTCAGCAACTAGACGCCGACGGAAAAGTCGCCACTTTATTTATTCACGGCTACAATGTATCGCTTGGTAAAACGGGCAATTTTCCGACCTTTGAAGATGTCAATGATACCCGTTCGGTCAGCAGAAACAGCCCTAAGGTACCGTATATGTTCCCGATGGATTCGGATAGCATTCAACGTCCTTGGTTGCATTACACCGACACGGAACTGACGGCATTGGCGAAAACGGAATTATCCCAATCCCTGCGTCATAGCAATGACTTGGATAATCCGCATATGCCATTC
>JBHACP010000043.1:0-4993 GCA_041854605.1 Actinobacillus sp. | reverse complement strand
GTGTATGCGTAAACTGCTCACCATTATGAATACGTTGGTTAAACGCAATGAAAAATGGGACGCTACACGCTATTTATCCACAGAATCTGTGGGTTAAAATTGAATAACTTTTTTGTGTGTGAACACAGTTGCTACAAAAAACTATTACACTTCTTCAATCACGTGATTATGGTTGCTGTAAATATCGATATCACCAGCAATTTTCAGTGCTTCAGCTACAATTTCTTTCGCAGTGAGGTTGTTTTCGGTTCTTAATAAGGCAAGGGCGGCGGCTTTGGCGTAATTTCCACCTGAACCAATAGCCAACACATCTTGCTCAGGCTCGATCACATCGCCAGAACCTGAAACTAGCAAAAATTCGCTTCCATTTGCCACGATCATCATGGCTTCTAATTTGCGTAATGAGCGTTCGGTACGCCATTCTTTGGCTAGCTCTACGGCAGATTTGACTAAATGCCCTTGGTGAAGTTCGAGTTTTTTCTCGAACAGGTCGCGCAGAATAAAGGCGTCTGCTGTTGAGCCTGCGAAGCCTGTCACCACTTTGTCTTTATACATACGGCGTACTTTGCGCACTGTGCCTTTTTCGACACAATTACCTAATGTTGCTTGCCCGTCGCCACCGATAGCCACTTTGCCATCTTTGCGCACACATACAATCGTTGTCATTTTTAATCCTTGCTTTTGAGAAAATTACACCTTAAATAGGGTGATATTTTGTTTTTTCAAGGAAATTTGTAAAATTTTTGAGAAATTCGACCGCTTGCAGTATCATCTTGCCTTTCATTTTTTCGAGATAGCCGATGACAACAGCCTTTCCTCTTGCTCAATCCACTACGAATGCGTCCTTTGCCAAGGCGGTATTAGCTTGGTTTGTCCAATATGGGCGCAAACATTTGCCTTGGCAGCAAAATAAAACCCTTTACGGCGTTTGGTTGTCTGAAGTGATGTTGCAACAAACGCAGGTGGCGACAGTGATTCCCTATTTCGAGCGATTTATGGCTCGTTTCCCGACCGTTACGGATTTAGCCGATGCCGATATAGATGAAGTGCTGCATTTGTGGACGGGGTTGGGCTATTACGCTAGAGCGAGAAATTTACACCAAGCAGCACGCCAAATTCGTGATGAATTTGGCGGCAATTTCCCAACCGATTTTGGCAGTGTTCTTGGGCTAACTGGTGTAGGGCGAAGCACCGCTGGGGCGATTTTGTCTTCGGTGCTGAATGCGCCATATCCGATTTTAGATGGTAATGTGAAGCGAGTGTTAAGTCGAGCATTTGCCGTCGACGGTTGGAGTGGTGAGAAAAAAGTCGAAAATCGTTTGTGGGCACTGTCTGCTCAGGTTACGCCAAGCGAGCAAGTGGCAGATTTTAATCAAGCAATGATGGATTTAGGCGCAATGGTTTGTACTCGCACCAAGCCCAAATGTTCGCTTTGCCCGTTGGAGAAAATGTGTGAGGCAAATCGTTTGCAAGCGTGGGAGCAATATCCAGCCAAGAAACCGAAAAAAGTTTTACCTGAAAAAGTAGGCTATTTTTTGATTGTGAAAAATGGCGCGAAAATTTGCTTAGAAAAGCGTGCAGCAAAAGGTTTATGGGGCGGGTTGTATGCTTTTCCGCAGTTTGAAAGTTTAGAGGATTTGAAGCGGTCAGTTTCGGCGCAAAATTTACAAATTTCAGCGCAATTAAACGTATTTCGCCACACGTTTTCTCATTATCACTTAGATATAGTGCCGATTCTAGTCGATTTAGCATTGCAAAAAATTGACAAAATTCGACCGCTTGTTGTGGCAGAAAAAAACGTAAATTATGGCTTTGATATATCTTCAACGGCGAATTATTGGTATGATTTAACGTCTAAGAACGAAATAGGTTTAGCAACCCCTGTGAAACGAATTTTAGATGAGCTCTCTCTGGTTCATCAGGCAAAGAAAGGTTAAGAAAATGGCACGCATTGTATTTTGTGAATATTTAAAACAAGAAGCTGACGGCTTGGATTTTCAGCTTTATCCAGGTGAATTAGGTAAACGTATTTTTGATTCAATTAGTAAGTTTGCGTGGAGCGAGTGGATTAAAAAACAAACGATGCTAGTGAATGAAAAAAAACTCAGTATGATGAATCCTGAACATCGTAAACTGCTTGAAACAGAGATGATAAATTTCTTGTTTGAAGGTAAAGATGTGGTGATTGATGGCTATAAACCTGTGCAATAAGGCAATAAATTAAGATGAAAAAATATACAAAATATTTGCCGTTATTGGCAATTATTCCGTTTTTAGCTTCTTGTAGTAGCAGTTCAAGCAATAAGGCGAAAAAACGTGGCAGTAAAGTTAGAACTTATGATGTAAAAGATACTAATGGTTTAGATATTTTAACAGGGCAGTTCTCGCACAATATTGATGATATTTGGGGCAGTAATGAGCTTTTGGTTGCTAGTAAAAAAGATTATGTGAAATATACCGACCAATTTTATACTCGTAGCCATATTTCTTTCGAAGATGGTTTGATTACGATTGAAACCCTCGGTGATGTGAATTATTTACGTAATTCCATTATACATACCCTTTTAATGGGGGCGGATCCGAAAGGAATTGATTTGTTTGCTTCAGGTGATGTGCCGATTAGTAGCCACCCATTCCTAGCAGGGCAGGTGCAAGATCAGTTTGGACGTGATATCACTAATACCGCCATTGCTAATGATTTTGCCACTTATTTATTGCAAAACGCCAAAGTGCGGAAATTGAAAAACGGCAGAAAGGCCACTTTTGTGCAAATTAAAATGGTGGCAGGACACATTGAAGTGCGTGCGCGCCAATATTTGCCGCTTGTGCGTAAAATGGCAAAACGCTATGGCATTGAGCCTTCGTTAATTTTAGGGATTATGGAAGTGGAATCTGCCTTCAACCCTTATGCGGTCAGCTATGCGAATGCAATCGGTTTAATGCAAGTGGTGCCTCGTACCGCTGGACGAGATATTTTCGCTCGTAAAGGTTTGGGGGGGCAGCCTGATCGATCCTACTTGTATAATCCTGAAAATAATATTGATGCGGGTACGTTATATTTAACCGTTCTGCGTGATGAATATTTAGATGGTATCGAAAATCCTGAGGCAAAACGTTATGCGATGATTTCTGCTTATAATAGTGGTGCAGGTGCAGTATTGAAAGTATTTGACTATGATCGATATGATGCCGTTGATCGTATTAACGATTTATCACCTGATGCAATTTATCGTATTTTAACTACCGCACATCCTTCGGCGCAAGCAAGAAATTACTTGAAAAAAGTATCAAAAGCCCGTGAGAAATATTTATCCATCCGATAATAATGCAAAAATTAAACCTTTAGGAGGCAAATTCTAAGGGGGGTAAATTCTGCATAAAATAAAATTTCTCTACTTTCATCAATAAAGATTGTGAATGCGATGTTAAAAACCACAATGTGGACAAAAAAAAATCTTTCGATATAATTTCACAGTTTTTTTGTAAAAAAACATTTGACGAAGAGGGGCTTTAACGGCATAATGCACCCCGTAAATGACACAGCAAAACGTTGTGTTAATTGCCTCGATAGCTCAGTCGGTAGAGCAGGGGATTGAAAATCCCCGTGTCGGTGGTTCGATTCCGCCTCGAGGCACCATCTATTCCTCCTTAGTTCAGTCGGTAGAACGGTGGACTGTTAATCCATATGTCGCAGGTTCGAGTCCCGCAGGAGGAGCCATATTCAGGAGCCCTGATAACAGCAGTTATCAGGGTTTTCGTTTTTTATGCTAGTTAACTTCAAAAAAAATTTTCATTTTGGAGTAAATAACTCTTTTCTTTTATAATACAAAAAGGGTATTATTAGCAAAAATAATAATGATTCCTCGAACATCGTCAATTTTTTGCGGTACCAATTTGGTACCGCCTTTTTTATCTGTAATAAATCCGCCCAAAGAAGCGGTTTTTTTGTATAATATTTAGCAATTCTGACTGCTTTTTTATGTGCAAGCGGTTCAATTTCCTAAAAAATTTACGAGAACCAAAAATGTTTGAAAATCTCTCTGACAGACTATCAAAAACCTTACGTAATATCACGGGCAAAGGTCGTTTAACCGAAGATAACATTAAAGATACCCTGCGTGAAGTGCGTATGGCGTTGCTAGAAGCCGATGTGGCTCTGCCTGTGGTGCGTGAGTTTATCAATAAAGTTAAAGAGCGTGCCATTGGCGAAGAAGTCAATAAGAGCTTAACGCCGGGGCAAGAGTTCCTGAAAATCGTGCAAGCTGAGCTTGAAAAAGCGATGGGCGAAGCAAACGAAGGGCTGAACCTTGCGACACAACCGCCAGCGGTGATTTTAATGGCTGGTTTGCAGGGTGCAGGTAAAACCACCTCTGTCGGTAAATTGGCGAAATTCTTAAAAGAACGCCATAAGAAAAAAGTGCTTGTGGTGTCTGCTGACGTTTATCGTCCGGCGGCGATTAAACAGCTTCAAACGTTGGCGGAAGCGTTAAAAGTCGATTTCTTCCCGACAGAAACCTCGCAAAAACCAGTTGAAATTGCAGAAGCGGCATTGAAACACGCTAAACTCAATTTCTTTGATGTGTTAATTGTCGATACCGCAGGTCGCTTGCACGTTGATGGCGAGATGATGGAAGAGATCCAGCAAATTCACTCGGTGTTAAACCCGATTGAAACCTTGTTTACTGTCGATGCGATGACAGGTCAAGATGCGGCTAATACCGCCAAAGCTTTTAACGAAGCTCTACCGCTCACTGGGGTGATTTTAACCAAAGTGGATGGCGATGCTCGTGGCGGTGCGGCGTTATCTATTCGTCAAATTACCGGCAAACCGATTAAATTCTTAGGAGTTGGCGAGAAAACCGATGCTCTTGAGCCGTTCCACCCTGATCGTATTGCTTCACGTATTTTAGGTATGGGCGATGTGCTGTCGTTGATTGAAGATTTACAACGTTCAGTCGATCAGGAAAAAGCCGAAAAAATGGCGGCTAAATTC
>JBHACP010000042.1:0-17608 GCA_041854605.1 Actinobacillus sp. | reverse complement strand
GCTCGGCTCAACGGCTTATACCATTGCGGATTGTGAATGGCGTTTTATGAATGGGCAACAGTTGCCAAACGTGCCGAATATTACGCAAATTGCCGAACAACTTAAACAGCATTTTGGCTCAACAGTGTGGAGCTTTGCGACTTCTTGTACTTCGTCAGCGCAAGCCATTGGTTATGCCGCCAAAATGATTGAACAGGGAAAATGCCGTAAAGCAATTGTGTTGGGGTTTGAGATGTTTAACCGTTTGACTTTTGAGCATTTTCAGGCGATGGGCTTGTTAGCGCAAAGTGCGGACGAAAAAGGCATCATTTTAGGGGAGGGCATTGGTTGTGTGCTATTGAGTGATGAGTCGTCTGATTGCCAAATTTCGAGCGTGGTCAGCTTAACAGATAACGGCAGTCTAACCAATAATACCCCTAAAGCACTACATCGCTTAATTACCAATATCTTGCAGATATCTGCATTGAACATAGCTGAAATTGACTTAATTAAGCCACATTTTGTCGGTTCGCATTTTGATGAAACGGAACAAGCGATTTTGCAAAATTTTGGTGAAATTCGACCGCTTGCACTGCCTAAGAAAGTGTTCGGACATACTCTTGGGGCGAGTGGTGTGATGGAAACGGCGTGGCTTTTGGCACAGTTAAAATCATCAGATAAACCGCAAACCGTGCTGAACTATTTTCTCGGCTTTGGCGGCAGCAACATTGGGTGGATTCTAAAATGGAAATAATTGCACAATATGAACTCAGCGAAACCCTTGACGATAAAGCCTTACGCCAACGTTTGAAAGCACAGGGTGTTGATGTTCGCCGTTTAAGTCGCTTTAGCCAGTTGGCGTTGTTGGGGGCTTTGTCGCTGCGAGAATATTTAACCGCCGATACCCGTCTTTATCTCGGTGCGGCGTTTAATTCGCCAAGTAAATTCTACAAAATGTTCAATAACTTAATGCAAGACGATTTGCCAAGCCCATTGGATTTTATGGCAAATATCAATAACGCCGCGACCTTTCAAATTGCACAAAGCCTGAATTTGCAAAATTCAAGCATATTTCTTGCTTTAGAAAAAGGAGAAGTTGAACAACTTTTTCAGTTGGCAGCGTTGGATTTGAGCAAGGGGCAGACGGCATTGATCGGCTGGGTTTGTGAACATTCTATAGATAACTCGCTTGACCAAAGTGTTTGGTGGATGATAAAGCAAAAGTCACGTTATTTTGATGTGTGTCTTATTGGTCGTGAAATAAATTTCGTGTAAACTGAATCAGTTATTTTGTCTAATGTATTAAAACGAATATGACAGTCTGTGAATTTTCTTTTAGCCTTTCTGCTTGGAATGTGGTTTGCAATAAAACGCTTGCAACGGAAGATTGGTTAAAAACAGAGCAACAGTGGTTTGAACAGCAAGGTGAATGGGCAGATAATGCGCCTCAACTAGCTTTTTTGCCTGCAATGAAACGCCGTCGTTTAAGTGCTTCGGCGCGGCTGTTTTTTGAAGCGGCGTGGGAGCTTGTGGGGGAAAATGCCAACATTCCTGTGGTGTATGCTTCCAATAATGGTGAAATTAACCGCAGTTTTGAGCTTTGGCATTCTTTATTAACCGAAGGGGATGTGTCGCCGACTTCATTTAGTTTGTCGGTGCATAATGCTTTAGTGGGGCAATGGTCTGAATTTCGACAAGTAACGACGGAAACCAATGCGATTACTGCCTCCAAAGATAATCTTGAAACCGCTTTGCTGGAAGCCTATTTGCTGTTAAATGATGGTGCAGAGCGAGTGTTGGTGGTGGTGAGTGAAAGTCCACTGGAAGAGAAATTCAATGCGCAGCCTGTGTATCGTCAGCCATTTTCTTATGCCTTGGCGTTAGTGGTGGAAAAAGGCGCGCAATATCGTTTGCAACTTTTAAGTGAAAATCGACCGCTTGCTTTTGTAGATAATGCATTGCATTTTGTTCATCAACAACATCAAAAAGCGCATTCGTGGCTTACCCACGCGAGTAATGGGGGCGTATGGCAATGGTTGAAAAGCTAGATTATATTAAACGCTTTTTTTTCACGATGTTAGGCTTTGTTTTCTTTGGGGTGGCTGGCGCGTCAATGATGTTGGTGCTGTACCCTTTTACTCGAAATTACCAGCACAATAGCCTTGCTACTCAGCAAAAAGCTCGGCGATTAGTTAGTCGCATTTGGTTATGGTTTGTGAATTATCTGCGTTTTACAGGCGTAATTAGTGTGAATTACCAAGGTTTTGAGCGTTTAGGGCGGCAAGGGCAGCTGATTTTAGCCAATCACCCGTCGCTATTGGATGTGGTGTTGATGTTTAGCCAAAAGCCTGAGCTCAATTGTATTGTCAAAGCGGACTTGTTGAACAATCCTTCAATGCGCAGCTCAATTCTTGCTTGTGGTTTTGTGCCGAATACTGAAGATGAACATTTGGTAGAAAAAATTGATCAAGTATTAAGTAATGAGCCATTGTTGATTTTCCCTGAAGGTACGCGTACAGGCTGGGACGGCAAGGTAGTGTTAAACCGTGGGGCGATTTCAGTCGGACTACGTAGTGCTGAAGTGATTACGCCAGTGAGGATAAAAATGTCGCCACTAGGCTTAAAAAAAGGACAGCCTTGGTATAAAATTCCGAACAGAAAAATACACTATGATTTGATTGTCGGCGAAGATATTGATGTGAAAGCGTTATTAGCGGAAAAACCCGCCCCGATCGTTTCTCGACGTTTAAAATCACAGCTTGAAGCGTATTTTAACCAAGATTCAAATTAACATTACCTAGGAGTAAAAAATGGCATTAGAACAACAATTAAAACAACTGATTATTGATAGTCTTGGCTTAGAAGATATGAGCATTGATGATATTGAAACCAATGCGCCATTATTTGGTGACGATGGTTTGGGCTTGGATTCCGTGGATGCATTAGAACTTGGATTAGCGGTGCAAAAAACGTTTGGTTTGCAGTTAGATAGCGAAAAAAATAATTTACGTGAGCATTTTGAAAGTGTGGCAACTTTGGCAGCATTTATTGAAAGCCAAAAAGCCTAAGGATAAAAAATGGCAGAACAAGAAATTCAAAAGATCTTAACTGAGGCATTGGTCACCTTATTTGAAGCGGATGAAAGCCAAATCACACTAGAAACTAATCTCTACGAAGATTTGGAAATCGACAGCATCGACGCCATCGACCTTATCGATCACATTAAACGCCAAACAGGCTACAAGCTGAAAGCGGAAGATTTCCGTAATGTACGGACGGTGAAGGATGTGATTGTGGCGGTTAAAAATATCAGCGAACAGCCACAAGCGGAATAATAGCAAATCATAATGGCAAATTTTCCAGCAAAAACGACCGCTTACGAGCCATATCATCTTATTGCACGTTGTCCAGATTGGCGCTATGCCGATTTTGAACAACGTGCATTTCAGCTTTCTTACGCCTTTAAATCTCAACAAATTCGTTCCATTGCTTTTTGGTTTAGTGATTCAGCCAAACTGCTTTGTGCTTTATTAGCCGCTTGGCACGCGAATGTGCGCGTTTTGTTTGTGCCGAATTTAACCAGCGAAAGCATTACTTGGGCGAATACACATTGTGATTTTTGGTTCACTGATCAGGCACTTGAGTCGCAGCAAATAATGGCGGAGATCAAACAGTTTGATGATTTTGCCTTAAACTCGATCGTAGCTAGTGATGAGTCCTTGCTGGAATTTCATCCACAGTGTGAATTTTGGCTGAAAACCTCAGGATCGACAGGTACGCCCAAAACGATCAAGAAAACGGCGGAGCAGCTGTGGAAAAATGGCGTGGTGTGTGGTCACGATTTTACGTTCCCACAAGGAAATGAGGTTACTGCCATTTGTACGGTCAGCATTCAACATCTTTATGGGTTGATTTGCCAAATTATGTTGGCTTTCCAAAGTGGCTGGGTACTGGAACGCAAACAACAATTTTTCCCTGAAGATATTGCTGCCATTTGTAAGCATTCGGCTAGAAATATTTTGATCAGTAGTCCAACAATGTTGGCAAGTATTGATTGGCAACAATTAGATTTCCATAATTTAGTTGGGATTACTTCAGCAGGCGGAATGTTACCTAGCGAGGTAGCGAATCGCATTCAACAGCATTTAGGATTTGCGGTGACTGATTTTTATGGCACGACCGAAGCCGGTGCAATCGCCACCCGTCAAGGTGGCAATGTCTGGCAGCCAATGACAGGGGCGACCGTGGGCGTGGATGAGCGTTCTGCGCTGTGGACTGAAGCTCCTTGGTTTGAAGGGCGAGAGCAAAGCGAAGATATTATTGAATGGCAAGCCGATGGCTTTGTGATGCTGGGGCGTGCTGATCGTATTATCAAATTAGGTGATAAACGCACCTCTTTGGTGCAAATTGAGCAAGCTTTGGCAACGCACGATTGGGTGGCGGATAACTACATTGGTAAGCACCCAGTCAAACAACAGCGTTTAGCGGCTTGGGTTGCCCTATCTGCACAAGGTGCTGAGGCACTCGGTGAATTTGGGCGGAAAAGCGTGATTGAAACCTTTAGAAATCATCTAGCCCAAACTCAAGAAAAAACCGCTTTGCCTCGTTTTTGGCGATTTAGCGAAAAATTGCCCCGTAATAGCCAATCGAAAATCAGCCGTCTTGAATTTGAACAGCAGTTTTTGACCGATGAAAATCATCCTTAACATTGCCTTAACCCTTGCTAGCCTTGCCTATCCACTGGTTTGGCTATGGGCAAATGAATATAGTGAATGGCTCAATCGTTTACCACTCATTATGGCGGTGTTATGGCTATTCAAGGCGTTACAAGCGGTCGAATTTCAACAAAAATTTGCTTATGCGATGGCTGTTCTGCTTGGCTTCATTTGGCTGACTAAAACACAAGCGTTAATGTATTGGTATCCCGTTATTATTAATGGCGTAATGCTGACGTTATTTGGTTTTAGCTTATGGGCAAAACAGACTGTTGTGGAACGATTGGCAAGAATCACAGAACCTGATTTACCAGTAAGCGGCGTGCGTTACACACGCAAGGTTACCCAACTTTGGTGCGGAGTGTTTGTTTTTAATATCATCGTTACCATCACCCTGATCGCCCTAAACCAGCTCGCTTGGTGGGCTATTTATAACGGGGTCATTTCCTATGGAATCTTAGCCTTAGTAATGGCGGCTGAATGGATCGTTCGGCAGTTTGTGAAGAAAAAATATGAATAGAATAAAAAAATTAACCACCCCAATCGCCCTAAATCCACAATGGCAACAGGCAGATTTTGAGCAAAGGGTTCATCAAATGGTGGCGCAATTACACAGCGATAATATCCAAACAGTTGCTCTATGGTTTGAAGATGCTGCTCTATTTTCAGTCTGCTTATTGGCGTGTTTTCAAGCGAAAGTAAAAGTATTATTACCACCTAATTTATTGCCTGAAAATCAACGATGGATGGCGCAAAATGCCGATCTGCTACTAAACGATGAACTAGCTAAAAACTATGGCAATTTGCAAAAAATTGAACAAATTCGACCGCTTGTAGAATTGGAAAATTCAACGGAAGTTTGGCTGAAAACATCTGGTTCAAGCGGCGAGGCGAAAATTATTAAAAAAACTGTGACGCAACTTTGGCTGGAAGCAAAAGCGGTGGCAGAAGTATTACCTTATAGTGAACAGCAGTTGCACGTAATTGGTAGCGTATCGGTGCAGCATTTTTATGGTCTCACTTTCCGTGTGTTGTTACCACTTTGGCAACGTTGGCAAGGATTGGATTGGATTATTGGGCGAGAGCAGTTGGTCTATCCTGAATATTTAATTGCAGAAAGTAGAAAAAAAATCAAGTCGCTTTGGATCAGCTCGCCTGCTTTGCTAAGTCGCCTCAATCTCACCGAGAAAAAATTAACCGATTGTCATTTGGCGGGTATTATCTCTTCAGGCGGCGCTTTAGCTGAACAAGTGGGGCTTGAAATTGAGCAAAATACCCAATGTCCGTTAATTGAAATTTATGGTAGCAGCGAAACGGGGGCGATGGGTTACCGCCACCCTGCTACCCATTGGCAAACACTCAAAGATTGTACGCTTGGTGTCGATCAGCGTGGTGCATTATGGGTGGAATCTGTGCGTACCAACGGGCGAGAACAAACTGAAGATAGTGTGGAATTTATTGAGCAAGGATTTATTCTGCACGGACGTATCGATCGTATTATTAAATTAGGTGATAAGCGCGTATCACTGGTTAGCATTGAACAGCAACTACAACGGCACCCCTTAGTTAAAGACGCTTATGTGGCGCAACATCCTGATTATCCACGAGTAGCGGCGTGGCTGGCTTTAAGCGAGCAGGGTATTGAGGTATTGAGAGAAAATGGGCGAAAAGCCTTGATTGAACAGTTAAAGGCTTATCTTGCCTTGCATACCGAAAAATTTGCTTTGCCACGTTTTTGGCGTTTGAGTGATGAATTGCCACGTAATGCGCAATCCAAAATTTTGCGTACTGATTTTGAACAAATTTGCCGCACAGACGTTCGCACGCCAGCTTGGCAAATTGTAGCACAAAATGAAATCCAATTGATATTAAAGGCAAAAGTGCCATTAGATTTAATTTATTTCAAAGGGCATTTTGCTAATTTCCCGCTGGTTCCAGGGGTGGTGGAATTGCAATGGGCGGTGGAGCAAATTCCTGTTTTATTAGGTCGAACTTTTGAGATTGAACGTGTGGATAATCTGAAATATCAATCGTTCATTCGCCCCAATGATGAATTGGTTCTCACCTTGAATTGGCTTGCCGAAAAACAGCGAGTGAAATTTACTCTAACCGCTAACGGTGAATTGGCGGGAAGCGGTCTAATTATTGAGAAAATTTGCAATGCAGCAGTTTAATTTTATCGCCGTGATTCCTCACTACAACCACGCAGGTACAGTTGGCTCGGTTGCCAATAAATTGATTGAATTGGGTTTGCCCGTGCTGATTGTGGATGATGGTTCTGAACCTAGTCAAATTCAACAACTCAAACAACTTGAAGGCAAACCACAATTGCAAATTCATTACTGTGTAAAAAATAGCGGTAAAGGGGCAGCAATGAAAGTGGGCTTTCAAGAGGCGTTTAAGCAAGGCTTCAGCCACGCTTTGCAAGTGGATGCCGACGGGCAGCACAATCTCGCTGATAGCCTAACGATGTTGGCACAAGCCCGCCAATATCCGACGGCATTGATTTGTGGTAAGCCTGTATATGGCGAAGATGCACCGAAATCTCGTTTATACGGGCGAAAAATTACTAACTTTTGGATTGCCATCAACACGCTTTCTTTCGATATTCCCGATGGAATGTGTGGTTTTCGCCTCTATCCGCTGGCAGAAACAGTCAAACTGATTGAAGAAGAGCATATTGGCAATCGGATGGATTTTGATATTGAGATTGTGGTGAAACTGCACTGGCGACAAGTGCCGATGATTTGGGTGGATACGCCAGTGAAGTATGAACAAGGTGGTATTTCGCATTTTCGTGGTTGGGCAGATAATTGGCTAATTAGCAAAATGCACACTAAACTTTTTTGGCTAATGGTGTGGCGGAAACTGACGGGTAAAAAAGTATGAGCACTCAAACACATTGGGCGAATCAACAAGAACGTGGCACCGCATTTTTTTTGAAGATTACGCGATTGGTCGTTCAGCATTTCCCGTTATGGGCAATTCGAGCTGCAACTTTTTTGGTGGTTTGCTATTTTTATGCGACCTCTCGCCAAATGCGGCGAAATGTGCGGCAATATCAAACCAATTTGCAAAATTTTTACCAAATTCGACCGCTTGATCGCTTTGCGGTGTTCCGCCAGTTTCTTACTTTTGGTGAAGCGATTACCGACCGTTTTGCTGTGTGGCAAAAGAAAATTCGCTATCAAGATTTGATCATTGATGATGTGGATAACCTCTATTCTGATATGGATAGCAGCGAACAAGAGCGAGGGCAAATCTTAGTCTGTTCACATTTTGGCAATATTGAGATTTGCCGCGCCTTGGTCAATAGCGGGCATCACCCGAATTTTAAACTCAATGTGTTGGTACACAATAAGCACGCTGAAGCCTTTAATAAAGCATTAGTTGAGGCGGGCGCAGACGAATTGCCACTCATTCAGGTTTCTGAATTAGATGCGCAAAAAATGCTGGAATTAAGCGAAAAAATCGAACAAGGTGAATGGATTGCGATTGCCGCCGACCGTGTGCCTGTGCGAGGTGATAAAACACAAGCGGTCGAATTTTTAGGAAAATTTGCCGAATTTCCCGAAGGAGTTTGGCTGTTAGCCTGTATTCTAAAAGCCAAATTGAACACCGTTTTTATGGTGAAAGAAAAAGGTAAATATCGGCTGAAATTGCGTAAATTTGCTGAACCGATTACAGAGCGAGGCAAAGTGCGAGAAGCGAAGATTCAGCAAATGATACAAGATTACGCTAATGTGCTTGCCGAAGAGTGTCGTCAAAATCCACTACAATGGTTTAATTTTTATGATTTTTGGCTTTAAATTAAACTTGCTAATTGTAAAAAAAATGCTATTGTCAAGCTTATCCAATTTTCCCAACTTTTTAACAGAAGGAAATTTATTATGAAATTTACAAAAATTATCGGTTTAACGGCACTTGTGGTGGCAATGTCAGCTTGTGCACCTCGCAATGATACATTGCATTTGGACATTAACGAGGCACTGAATTCACCGCAAGGTAAGGAAATTGTGGATCCAAGTGTTAAATTGTATTTCGGTAAAGCGGCACCGGGAAAGGTAGTGGCGAAAAATGTAACGACTAACCCAAAAACTAATGCAGCCAACAAATCTGATATTGAAGCTTGCCAATGGGCGTTTTTAAGTGCGGTGAAAAACTTCCAAGAGCGTGCTAAAAAAGAAGGGGCAAGTAAAGTGGGCAATCTAGTTTCTTATTACAAGAAAAAAGAATATAAAAGTACCACAAAATATGAGTGCCACGCAGGTCATTTAATGGCTGGCGTAGCATTAAAAGGCGACATTGTAAAATAATTTCGCTAAAATAAGCGGTAAATTTTTCAGCAAAATTTACCGCTTGATTTTTATGCGTATTAAAAAACATCTTTATTGCCAACACGAATCGATTTTTGAAATTCCGTTTTTTGATGTTGATTCGATGGACATTATGTGGCACGGGCATTATGTTAAATATCTTGAAATGGCTCGTTGCAACTTTCTCGAAGAAATTCATTACACCTACGATGTAATGAAAGCCTCAGGCTTTGGTTATCCTATTGTTCAATTGAATCTTAAATACATTCGTCCCGCCCTGTTTCGGCAAAAAATTAAGGTAAAAACGTATTTGGTGGAATATGAAAGCTGCTTGCGATTTGATTATGTGGTGGAAGATTTAGCCACGGGGCAGAAGCTTAGCCGAGGCTCGACTACACAAATGGCAGTGGCGATGAAAAACCGAGAAACGCAATTTATGATCCCCGAAAGCCTGCGCAAGGCGGTGGAATCGCATTCAAGTTTTAGACCATTGGAATAAATATGATGAAAAAATTTCTATTTTTATTATTTACCCTGTTTGCTACTCCAATTTTCGCTTTTTCGCAGCAAGATTTGGTGAATTTATTGCAAAAGTCTCAAAACGTACAAGGCAGTTTTACCCAACAACGTTTCTTAAAATCGTTGCCGAATCCGATTAACGCCAGTGGTGAATTTACCCTAATAGCAAGAAAAGGTTTGCTGTGGGAAATGCAAAAGCCGTTTGCCAGCAAAATGCGGGTTACCCCCAATGGCATTGCGCAATGGAATGGCAGTAGTTGGGTGGAGAGCGATAAGGTCGGGCAGTCACAACAGATTGCGCTGTTTTTAGGTTTGTTAAGTGGCGATATTTCCGCCCTTGAAAGCCAATTTACTACGACGCTTTCAGGCACTGAAAAGGATTGGGCACTGACACTCACTCCAAGCAGCGTATTGATGAAACAAATTTTCACTCAAATTCAAATTAAGGGCGACCGTTTAGTCAATGAAATTGAATTGTCTGAAACCCAAGGCGACCGCACTTTGATTTTATTTAGCCATCAAAAAGTAAATCAAACATTAAAACGATTGGATTAAATAACACCTGAAAATATGATTTAAATGACCTAAACTCAAATGAAAGATTACGCTGAGATATTAAGTGCTTCGGATTGGCAGTCAGAGATGATAACTTTACCGTTAAAAATTTATCGTTGGCTGAGTTTCTCAAATTCATTAACCGTTGCAATGGAGCAACATTGCCAGCAATTACATTTGCAATTGCTAGAAGAACAACATTCAGAAAAACAAAGTAGGCGAGTAGTGCTATTAAAAGGCGATATGGTGCCATGGTTATATGCTCACACTCACATTTATTGGATTGGAATGGATAAGCGACAGCAGGAAGTGAGTAATTTAGGAACAATGCCTATTGGTAAATGGCTATTTAAACAAGTTTTAACTAGGACGAACTGCGTTTGGCGCCAGGATGAGAAGACTGGATTATATGCAAGAAAAGTTGATTGGCAGTTGGGTTGTCATCGAGTTGAAATACAAGAAGTTTTCCTAGACGATTTTCCATTTGAGTTAGTGCCATAAAGAGTTGGAACAATAATGAAAAAGATAAGCCTATTTTATAATTTTTGCTTAGTGATTTTATTGGCGCTCTTCTCGTTTGTTTTATACCGTGGTAACTGGCTTGAAACCAATCTTAAAGCCCTGTTACCGACGGAGCAAAAATGGGCGGCAGCGCAAATAAAAGCCGATCAAATTCAAGAGAATCAACTTAGTCGTCAAATCGTCTTTCTCGTCGGCAGTCAAGAGCCAACGCATTCCTTTCATTTGGCAGAAATCCTTGCTCAAAAGCTACAAGCAAGCGGTCTGTTTTCACAAATTTTTGCAAAAAACCAGCCAAATTTAACCGCTTTACAGGCTGAAATTCAGCAGCTTAAATGGGCAATTTTGCCTGAAAAAGTGTACACAAATCTGCTTGAAAATCCGTCAGCCTATTTTCAGCAACTGGCGGAAAGTATGGCTAGTCCTTTTGGTGAGCGCAACTTATTGCCGATAGAACAGGATTGGCTTGGCTTTGGGCGTTTTGCCGTATCGTCGAGTTCCGCGCTCAGCAAAATGCAATGGGACGCTCAAACAGGTGTTATCTTTATAAAAGAGGGGGGTAAAACGTGGACGTTGATCCGTGCCGAACTTGCCGAGAGTGATTTTATCAATCCACAGGCAAATTTGCTCAACGAAATTGAGCAAGCCAAGCTGTTCGTTGAGGTAAACCAAGCGGAATTATTACTCACAGGTTCAGCCATTTTCGGTGCGATGGCAAAGCAGTCTGCTGAAAAAGAGAGCATTTTGATGTCAGTGTTGGGCGTTGGCTTAACGTTATCGCTACTGTTGTGGGTGTTTAGAACGCTGAAAGCCCTTTGGTTGTTTTTACCCATTGGCTTGGGTTTAGTGGCGGGTATTGTTGCCACAGTGCTTTGTTTTGGGCAGGTTCATATTTTGACCTTGGTGGTAGGAACAAGTCTCATTGGCGTGTTGATTGATTTTCCGCTGCATTGGCTGACGGGGGCAAAATTCTCGCCTAGGTGGAATGGCAAACAGGCGATGATAGCACTGAAACCAACCTTTATGATCAGTTTGTTGGTCACCCTGTTGGGCTATGGATTGCTTGCTTTTACCACTTTGCCGATTTTAAAACAAACTGCATTATTTTCGGCTGCGGCGTTAGTGATAGCAATGGGGGCAACGATCTATTATTTGCCTTATTTAGTGACTTCCGTGGCAGGCACGCAAGCGGTCGAAAAAACTGAAAAATTTGCAAAGTCACGTTATATAAAACCTTGCTTGATCGGCGTAATCGTGTTGGTATGGGGGGGCATTTACCGTTCGCAATGGCAAGATGATATTCGCCAATGGGTTGCGTTACCTGAACAAGAATTGCAAGAAGCTGCGCAAATCGGCAAGCTCACAGGAATTGATTTAAGCACACAATATTTTTTAGTGACGGCAGAAAATGATGAACAACTGCTGGAACGCAATCAAGTGTTAGCACAAAAATTGGAGAATAAAGGTGTGAGTTATCAAGCCTTAAGCCAATGGGTGCTGAGTGAGAAGGCGCAAAAACAGCGAGCATTGCAAATTTCAGCAAAAATTCGACCGCTTGATTATGCGATTTTAAATGAGCTTGGCATTCCCAATGCACCAGTTCAACAAGCGATTGAGGAATTGAAAAATCAACCGACAATTTCGCT
Source organism: Actinobacillus sp. (assembly GCA_041854605.1). Lineage (GTDB taxonomy): Bacteria > Pseudomonadota > Gammaproteobacteria > Enterobacterales > Pasteurellaceae > Haemophilus_A. The sequence goes on along the minus strand of JBHACP010000042.1, from coordinate 5,359 downwards.
GCAGCAAGCGTTAAATAGTACGCTCGGGCAAGGTTGGAGAATGCTCTATTTAGGTGATTTAGCACAAGGCAAAGTAGGCAGCATTGTCAAGGTGCAGAATGCCACGGCGGAAATGAATTTAGGTGAATTTGCTGATAATCAAACCAGTTTTTGGCAAGACAAGCGGTCGCATTTAAACCAATCTTTTCAAGCAACACGTAATCAAGCCGCTTGGCTGAAATTGGCTTCGTTTGCCTTGGCATTTTTATTGTTATGGCGATTATTTGGCGCAAAAATGGCAGCCAAAATGTTAGCCATTCCGTTAGTTGCCATGATTTCAACCGTTGGTGTGTTAGGTTGGCTAGGGCTGCCGATTACCCTCTTTGCGATGTTCGGCTTGCTGTTGGTCTCTGCGATTGGTATTGATTATGTAGCTTATATGGCAACAGCAAAAGAAACAATGCAGGCGAAGCGTTTTGCCATTAGCCTTGCGGCGGCGACAACAATGATTTCCTTTATTTTATTGGCACTTTCCAGCACGCCCGCCGTAGCAAGTTTTGGCATTTCGGTGTCGATAGGTGTATTATTCAGCTTAATTCTTACCTTAATTTATGCAAAAAATTTGGAGCAAAAAAATGCAAACGCAATTTGATGTCGTGATTATTGGTGCTGGTCCTTCAGGTTCAGCCAGTGGTTCATTGCTAGCACAACAAGGGCTAAAGGTTTGTGTGGTAGAAAAACAACATTTCCCACGCTTTGTGATTGGTGAGAGTTTATTGCCTTATTCAATGTACGTGCTGGAAAAAGCAGGTTTGGTTGAGGCGGTAAATGCTGAACCAACTTTCCAATTGAAAAATGGTGCGGCCTTTAGCTGGGGCAATCGTTACACTTATTTTGATTTTACGGATAAATTCAGTGCTGGGCCAGGTACGACCTTCCAAGTACGTCGTGGTATTTTTGATAAAATCTTAATTGATGAAACCGCGAAAAAAGGCGTCGATGTGCGCTTTGGCCACGAAGTCTTAAGTTTTGATAATACAGGCGATGTGGCGAAATTAAATATTCGTACAGAAGCGGGTGAAGAATATGAACTATCGGCGAAATTTGTCTTGGATGCCAGTGGTTACGGACGTGTGTTGCCACGCTTGCTAGACTTAGAAACTCCATCACATTTGCCTGCTCGTGTGGCTCGTTTTACTCATATTGATGACAATATTGATGATCCGACTTTTGACCGTAATAAAATTTTAATTACTACGCATCCAAAACATCGTGATGTGTGGTTTTGGTTGATTCCTTTTGCGGATAATCGCTGTTCAATTGGTGTAGTAGGCTTGCCTGAAATTCTCGCAGGTGATAATGAAGTTGTGTTGAAAAAATTTGTGTATGACTGCCCTCGTTTGAAAGAGCTATTAGTCAATTCAAATTGGCAAAATGATTTCCCTTATCGTGACATTAAAGGCTATTCAGCCAATGTGAAATCGCTGCACGGTAAGCATTTTGCTTTACTTGGCAATGCGGCAGAGTTCTTAGATCCAGTGTTCTCATCAGGCGTCACCATTGCCTTGCATTCAGCATTATTGGCTGCTGATTTAGTTGCTCGTCAAATTAAAGGTGAGCAAATTGACTGGGATAAACAGTTCTCAGAGCCGTTAATGGTGGGCGTAAATGCCTTCCGTACTTATGTGAACGGCTGGTATAACCATAAATTCCAAGATGTGATTTATGCGAAGAATCCAGATCCGAAAATTCGCGCGATGATTTCGTCCATTTTAGCGGGCTACGCTTGGGATACCGAGAATCCATTTGTGGCGAAATCGGAAGAGCGTTTAAATACACTGGCAGAAATTGTCGGTACAGCAAAAATTGATGATTAAAATCTGAACTTTTGCTTTACAAGTGGCGAAGAATTAGCTATTATTCCACCTCTTTTGTGGCTAGCCACAGAAATTGATGGTGCTTGCCTTTTCAAGCCCCATCCAAGACCGTAGGTGAACGCAAGTTCTTAATAAAAACCTACGTAGATGGTGAACAGACAGAATTTTCTGCTTCTGGACACCTAAGCCTCAAGAAGATAAGCCGCACAAGCGGTTAAATTTTTGGGATTTTTTGTAAATTCTTGCTATGAAAATAGCAGAGTGTATCAGGAGCTAAAACCAATGGCATTAAATCTTCAAGACAAACAAGCAATTGTTGCTGAAGTAAACGAAGCTGCCAAAGGTGCCCTTTCAGCGGTGGTTGCGGATTCTCGCGGCGTAACTGTTGATAAAATGACCGATTTACGTAAAGCTGCCCGTGAAGCGGGTGTTTCTATGCGTGTGGTACGTAATACTTTATTGCGTCGCGCGGTAGAAGGTACTGACTTTGAGTGCTTAAAAGATACGTTTACAGGTCCTACTCTTATTGCTTTCTCTAATGAGCACCCAGGTGCTGCAGCACGTCTTTTCAAAGACTTTGCAAAAGAGAACAAAGAGTTTGAAGTTAAAGGTGCAGCCTTTGAAGGTAAAATCCAAGATGTTGAATTCTTGGCAACTTTACCAACTTACGAAGAAGCAATTGCACGTTTAATGGGCACAATGAAAGAAGCTGCGGCAGGCAAACTTGTTCGCACTTTTGCGGCATTACGCGACAAATTACAAGAAGCGGCATAATTTTTATTCGCCGTATTCTCAACTCGTTTAACTTATTTACTTTAGGAATTGATTGTTATGTCATTAACTAACGAACAACTTATCGAAGCAATTGCTTCAAAATCAGTATCTGAAATCGTAGAACTTATTGCAGCGATGGAAGAAAAATTCGGTGTTTCAGCAGCGGCAGTAGCAGCAGCACCAGCAGCAGGCGGTGCAGCAGCAGCGGCAGAAGAGAAAACTGAATTCGACGTAGTATTAGCAGAAGCTGGTGCGAACAAAGTAGCTGTAATCAAAGCAGTACGTGGCGCAACAGGTTTAGGCTTAAAAGAAGCGAAAGACTTGGTTGAATCTGCTCCAGCAAACTTAAAAGAAGGCATTTCTAAAGCTGAAGCTGAGGCATTGAAAAAAGAATTAGAAGAAGCTGGTGCAAAAGTAGAAATCAAATAATTTTTGATTTAATTTGCCAGAACTCTAAGTTCAAGAAAACCCCGATGGAAGCATCGGGGTTTTTGTTTTTTTACTTAAAAACTATGGGAATACAATTAACTTTTTACCAACATTCTTGTTCATTATAGTCTTGTATTTAGAAAAGGCAGACCATCAAAATCTGCCCTTGTATTTCTTTATGCTTCAGACGTTATGCGGAAACGTTGGCGTAGACCTGCTTCTCTTAGTGCATTATTGGCTTCAATTTTTAAATTATATTTCTCTTCATCGGTCAGAGAATAAATGGATCTTCCGCAAATAGCACCGTGTAGTTTATAGAGTAACAAATCGGAACCATCAGAACCTGCTTGGATAAGGCGAACAAATGTGTTGAGATAGCCGTATTCTTTAAATTCAGCAATAGAGTTAATCTCGATCTTTTTTAAGATACGTTCAAATTTTACATTCATATTTCGCATTGAACGAATTTGATTTTTATATTTATCTTCTTGCTGTGATTTTGCAGCTTTCAATTGCTCAATCGTCAATTTTATCCAATGAGGAAAAGATGGGTGCTCTTTTACAATGTTGTTAGGTAAAAAATAAAAACTATTGGCTGAAATACCTACATTTTTATCATTGAGTAATGTAACGCCATCTGCCTTTTCTATCGTATCAGATAGATTGGATGTTTTTCTTAAGTACAATTGTTCGTTTTTAAAAAGTGCAAACATAAGATTATCTTTGAATAAACCATAGTAGGAAAAATAAGTTTTAATCCGAACCTTTCCAATAATTGGTTCAAAAAGATCATTGATTGTTTTTTCGATAGTATGTACTGGTTGCATAGAGTAACTCCTGTAAGACCTAAAAAAGATGGATTATAAATACTGATATTTTTACCGAGTTGCAATAATGAATTTGTAAAAATGTGAACTTGATCGAAAAGTTAGAAAAAATAATTTATCACTTCATATAATTTTGAGTTCTTTCAAAAGAAAGGGAAGATGTGGTAATTAATATCAATAATTTTACTTGAAAATTAATAGGTAAAAAAAGTCTAAATTTGCAAAAAATGCTTGCAATTTGATCGCTTGTTCTCTATAATTCATTGGCTTTTTCGCAATATCTTTGCGAAAAGATATTGTAAGAGTCGTTTGATGTAATCATTTATCAAATGGCATTGCCGATTTGGTAATGCGTACAAGGTTCCTAATCTTGGAACTGTTATAAGTGTGACTGAGCTACCTTATTAGGCTTCCTTTAAGTGTTAGTTTGGTTTTTTATTAGCTAAAATTTTTTAATGGAGCTCTGGTCTAATGCAGAACCAAAGAATCCGTATCCGCTTGAAAGCATTTGATCATCGTTTGATCGATCAATCAACTGCGGAGATCGTAGAAACAGCTAAACGTACTGGTGCACAAGTTCGTGGCCCAATTCCTTTACCAACTCGTAAAGAACGTTTCACAGTGTTGATTTCTCCACACGTAAACAAAGATGCGCGTGATCAATATGAAATCCGTACTCACAAACGTTTAGTTGATATTGTTGAACCAACAGAAAAAACTGTTGATGCATTAATGCGTTTAGATCTAGCTGCTGGCGTTGATGTTCAGATTAGTCTAGGTTAATTGGGAATTTTAAGAGGTTATTACAATGATTGGTTTAATCGGTCGTAAAGTTGGTATGACCCGCGTTTTCACTGAAGACGGCGTGTCTATTCCAGTTACCGTTATCGAAATCGAAGCCAACCGTGTTACTCAAGTTAAAACCCTTGAAAACGATGGCTATTCTGCAATTCAAGTTACTACTGGTACTAAAAAAGCTAGTCGTGTAACTAAGCCAGAAGCAGGCCATTTCGTGAAAGCAGGTGTTGAAGCTGGTCGCGGTTTATGGGAATTTCGTACTGAAGGTGAAGAATTCACTTTAGGTCAAGAAATCAACGTAGACATCTTCACAGATGTTAAAAAAGTCGATGTTACTGGTACATCAAAAGGTAAAGGTTTCCAAGGTGGTGTTAAACGTTGGAACTTCCGTACTCAAGATGCAACTCACGGTAACTCTTTATCACACCGTGTACTTGGTTCTATTGGTCAAAACCAAACTCCAGGTCGTGTGTTTAAAGGCAAAAAAATGGCTGGACACTTAGGTGCTGAGCGTGTAACTGTTCAATCACTTGAAGTTGTTCGTGTAGATGCTGAGCGTAAATTATTATTAGTTAAAGGTGCTGTTCCAGGCGCAACTAATAGTGATGTTATTGTTAAACCAGCAGTTAAAGCATAAGTCTAGGAGATAGAGATGGAATTACAAGTTGTAGGTGC
>JBHACP010000041.1:0-19472 GCA_041854605.1 Actinobacillus sp. | reverse complement strand
GATAACGGTGTAAATCTGCAAGGCGTTTGTAGCCCGTTTTAGTGACAAAATCAGGGTAAATCAAACCGTCGATTTGGGCTTTAATGTCTGACAGGGCAAATGCCATCGTGAAATCCAACTTACCTTTTAGACGTTTGTTGATTTCATAGGCAAGGGTGAGATTTTTCTCAACCTGTTTGGCGATTTCGACCGTGGTGTCGTTTAAATTCGCCCTAACGTAGTCGTGCAGGGCGTTAAATTTTTCTTCCGACCACACAAAGCCACCAAACTCTTCCATTAACTTATCCACCGCACAGGCGATACAGTCGTCAATCAGCTCTAACACCTTGCCGAACGGGGCAAAATATAAACCGAGTTTAGCTTTGTTCGGCAATTTTTCGTGCAGATATTTAATCGGCGACGGCACGTTTAGCAATAGCAATCGGCGTAAGCCTGCTTGCATTGCTTTGGCTTGTTCAAACTCCGTTTCAAACAGCTTGATCCCAACAGCATCTTTTTCATCGACAATCGCAGGGTAGGCTTTGACGCTGAAGTGTGCTTTTTTCTGCTCGTAAAATTGCGGCAGTTCAGCAAAATTCCATACGTGTACACCACTTTGCTCAATGCCGTCATCAGCAATGTTGGAAAGGGTCGTTTGTACTTGATCTTTGAGTTGGAATTTTAGTTCGTCCAAGTTTTCACTTTCGGCAATTTTTTTGCCTTTATCATCAATGACACGGAAAGTTATGCGTAAATGCGGCGGTAATTGCGATAGATCCCACAATTCAGGATCAACAGTCACTCTTGTCATTCGGCGCAGTTCGTAAGTTAAACTTTCCAACAACGGTTTGGCAAATGGCTCAGCTTTGCCCAAAAACGCCTCGGCGTAGTTCGGTGCAGGGACGAAATTACGGCGCGTGGCTTTCGGCAATGATTTAATCAGACTCACTACTAACTCGTGGCGTAAGCCAGGGATTTGCCAATCAAAGCCTTCAGGCTCAACTTGGTTAAGCAACGGCAACGGAATATGCACCGTTACGCCATCGTGATCTTGCCCGATTTCAAATTGGTAAGTCAGTTTTAATTTGAGCGAACCTTGATGCCAGAAATTCGGGAAATCGAGTTCGGAAATCTTGTTCGATCCTTCGTTGATGAGGAACGATTTTTCAAAATTAAGCAGTTCAGGATCTTTCGCAGAAGCCTTTTTCCACCACGTATCAAAATGGCGACTTGATACCACGTCCGTACCAATGCGTTGATCGTAAAATTCAAACAAGACTTGCTCGTCCACCAAAATATCACGGCGGCGAGATTTGTGTTCGAGCTCTTCTACCTCTTTGATCAAGTGGTTATTTTCTTGGAAAAATTTGTAATTGTTGTGCCATTCACCTTCTACTAACGCTGAGCGGATAAAAATCTCACGGCTGAGCGTAGGATCGATTGCACCATAATTGACCAAGCGGTTTGTTACAATCGGAATGCCGTAGAGGGAGACTTTCTCATACGCCATTACCGCCCCTTTAGACTTCGCCCAATGCGGCTCGCTATAACTGCTTTTCACTAAATGCTTCGCCAATGGTTCAATCCATTCAGGTTCAATTTTTGCGACTGTTCTAGCCCATAATTTGGTAGTTTCGACTAATTCACTGGCGATAACCCATTTCGGCTGTTTTTTGAAAAGCATTGAATTCGGGAACACGAAAAAATGCGCATTTCTCGCCCCGAGATAGTGCATTTTTTCGTTATCTTTTAAACCAATATGCGATAGCAAGCCTGTCAGTAATGCGGTGTGAATTTGCTGATAATTGGCTTCCAGCGTATTGATCGGCAAGCCCATTTCACGCACAGCAAGGCGTAGTTGATGATAAATATCTTGCCACTCACGTACGCGCAGATAGTTGAGATAGTCCTTCTGACAGAGCTTGCGGAACTGGTTTTTGGTGAGTTCTTTTTGTTGTGTTTGAATGTAATGCCACAAGTTCACAAATGCCAAAAAGTCCGAATCTTTATCAGCAAAGCGGCGATGTTTATCGTCTGCTGATTGCTGTTTCTCTTGTGGACGTTCGCGTGGATCTTGAATTGAAAGTGCCGAGACAATCATCATTACTTCGTGCAAACTGCCGTTTTTCGCTGCTTCGATCACCATACGACCTAGACGGGGATCGATAGGGAGTTGGGCGAGTTGTTTGCCAATTTCCGTTAGATAGTTTCTTTGTAGGGGCGAATGTAATTCACCCCTACGGATAGCACCTAGTTCTTCAAGCAATCGAATACCATCTTGAATTTGTTTTGCATCAGGTGCATCCACAAATGGAAATGAAGCAATATCCGTCAAACCCAACGCCGCCATCTGCAAGATAACCGAAGCCAAATTTGTCCGCAAAATTTCAGGATCAGTAAACTGCGGACGGGCGTTAAAATCGTCTTCCGAATACAAGCGGATACATATTCCTTCCGAAATACGTCCGCAACGCCCTTTACGCTGATTGGCGGACGCTTGAGAAATCGGTTCAATCGGTAAACGCTGAACTTTGGCGCGGTAGCTATAACGGGAAATACGAGCCGTTCCCGTATCAATCACATATTTGATATTTGGGATAGTCAGCGAGGTTTCCGCCACGTTAGTCGCTAGAATAATGCGGTTCAGGTTGCTTGGATTAAAAATGCGTTGTTGTTCTGCGGCTGATAAACGGGCATATAACGGCAAAATTTCCGTATGGCGAAGTTCCTGCTTCTGCAAGGCTTCGGCGGTATCACGGATTTCTCGCTCACCGTTCATAAAAATCAAAATATCGCCCCGCTCTTCCGCTTGCAGTTCGTCCACCGCATTGAGAATGCCTTGCAGTTGGTCTTGATCCTCTTCTTCCACAATCGGGCGATAACGCACTTCCACAGGATAAGTTCTGCCCGACACTTCAATAATCGGTGCATTGTTGAAATGTTTAGAAAAACGCTCCACATCAATGGTTGCCGATGTGATGATTACCTTCAAATCAGGGCGTTTTACCAAAATTTGCTTGAGATAACCGAGAATAAAATCGTTGTTGAGCGAGCGTTCGTGGGCTTCATCAATAATCAGCGTATCGTATTGATTGAGATAGCGGTCGTTTTGAATTTCGGCAAGCAGAATACCGTCTGTCATCAATTTGACGAGGGTGTTATCACTGACTTGATCGTTAAAGCGGACTTTATAACCGATAGTCGAACCGAGTTCCGATTTCAGCTCTTCGGCAATGCGTGTCGCCACTGAGCGAGCTGCGATACGTCTAGGTTGCGTATGCCCGATTAGCCCTTTCACCCCAAGCCCAAGTTCCAAACACATTTTCGGCAACTGCGTGGTTTTACCTGACCCCGTTTCCCCTGCAATCACTACTACTTGATGTTCGGCAATCAGTTTTAAAATTTCTTCACGGCGAGCGGAAACGGGCAGATCGGGATAGTCGATCTTGAGTTGTTCCACGTGCTGTTTGCGTAGCGAAAATTGCGCTTTACAAGCGGTCAGATTTTCTTCAATTTCTGCAATGACCGCTTGTTTCGTGCTGTCGTTTTTGATGTTTGACAGTCCGTGAATGCGAGAGCGCAAACGGCGATAATCGCTGTTGGTAAGATCCTTTAATTGTGCAATTAAGGCTTTTTGTGCGTTATCAAGCGGTCGATTTTTGTGAATTTTTTGCAAATTGGTTTTCATTGGTTATGTTTTAGGTTATTTGAAATGGCGGGATTGTAGCATAGAAAGGGGTTGGATTCAGGTTTTCTGCTTGCTAGGGACAAGTAGAATCTTTACAATAATTTCATTTATGATTTATGTGGACGAGATAAAAAATGCAACAGAATAAATTAACGCGAGAACAAATTTCTGTTTTAGATTTTTGGCACAAAATTGAATTTTTTCTTCCTTATGACTTGCAGGAGAAGCTCAGTGAGATAAAAAAATCTAACCAAATTTATTCAGCGCTTTCAGTGGAGGCAATCTCGTCTATTTCATCTGAAAAATTATGGGCAAATCCTTACCAAGGTGAAGATGAAGTGGTCACTAGCTTTGAGCTTTTTATTGGCGTTTATGCAAAAGAAGAGCTTGCTGAGCAGTTGAGAAAATGTTTGGCATTAGAAGAAGATAATCAAAATGCCAACTTTATTGGTAATGCTGATGGTGGCAAATTAAAGGGCTTAAGTTGCTGTGCAAAAATTAGATTAGATGAATTTGGCTGCTTAGATCCTTATCAGAATGGCAATATTCAGGTTTCTACCGCTCCTTGGGCGTTGGGGCAAATTTATGCGCATAATGGCGATTTAGGTTGTTTGGATTTTGCTCAATATGATAACCAAATGCAGCAATTAAAAGCGTTGATTGCTGATTTTTTGAATAAGCGTGTCATTTCTAAGGTGACGGAGGAAAAGCCCTTACCTTCCCTTGAGGGGGCGGATGTGTCCGCGTTAGTCAAATTGGTAATGGAATGGATGAATTTCCAAACCAATGTTGATAAATTGGCAGATTTTTATTTCTATCCGATTAAAGGCAAGCGCAAGAAGGAAAAGGATAAATCCACACCGTTACCTTTTACTGTGGATGTAGAGCAGATCCAAGTATCTATCATCAATAGCCATTTCGCTAAAGATCTTGCTAATGTTATCCGAGCTGGCGAAAACGGCGAAGAAGTGAGCGAGGTGTTAATCTCGTATCTTAGCAATAAAAGTCAGCATATTGATACACGCCTTGATCTTTATAACACGGAAGCAGGTAAAAAAAAGATTATTGAGAACCTACATCCTCAATATATTAACCATGGGCATTGGTTCAGTGACAACAAACATCATATGAGTTTGATGCAACAATTTGCTATCAATACGATTTTTAAAGAGCAACACAATCAGCCGTTGTTTTCGGTCAATGGTCCACCTGGAACGGGGAAAACCACTTTGCTGCGGGATATTTTTGCCCATAATATTGTGTCTCGGGCTTCGATCTTGGCAAGCGATGATTATGCTAAGGTTGAAGATACTTTTGAGGCAGAGACAATGCTTGCTCCATTTAGATATGGTGAAGCATTACCCTTACGTGTGCTAAAGAAAGAATTGACTGGCTACGAAATGGTGGTGACTTCTGCCAATAACGCCGCAGTACAAAATATTTCTGAAGAGTTGCCACAAGTGAACGCGCTAGGCAAAAATTGGCAAACCGAAGCATTAGAACCCAAAGTGACCTATTTGCAAACTGTGGTCAGAAATTTGACCGCTTGTAAAAAGAAAAATGGACAGAAAAAATATTATCTCCTTGAACCTAAACAATCGCCTTGGGGGTTGATTAGTTGCGTGCTTGGCAACCGAGAGAATCGTCGTTTTTTTGCGGAACAATTTGCTGTGAAAAGCCCTGATGCTGAAAATCCAGATTCAGAGGCGGAAGGTTTAGATCAATTCCCAGAGAATTATTTTGATACCATTTATTCTTGGCGGCGCAAATACAATGGTCTAAGTTTTAATGAAGCACAACAACAATTTAAAGTGAAGAAAGAGGCAGTTAAACAGCATATTCGTGAATTAACTCACTATATGGAGGTTGAGCAAGCTTACCATCAACTCGTCAAGCAAAATTTTGAGCAAAAACTTCAGGTTGCAACGGAGCAAATTGAAAATGCAACTAGCCAACTTGAGATTTTAAAAGAAGAAAAGGTGTTACTTGAGCAAAGTAAGCCTAATTCTCTTATAAAATGGCTAGCGCCGAAAAAACAACGCATTTATCTGGAAAAAGCCTTGCAAAATAATGCGGAACAGAAATTAGTCAATGAAGAACGATTGCTCGCTAAGATTCACTATCAGCAAGCAGAAAAGGGGTTAAGCGAAAAACAAAGTGTTACAGAGCTACGTTCTCAATATCAAAGCCAATTTGGTTATCACCAAGAGACAACGAAAACGCAGATCCATTTGCCCGCCGATGAGTTTGAAGCCCTAGAACAAGATGAATGGCAGATCAGCGGTTTTTGGTCAGATGAAGGCTTGAATCAAAAGCGAGCAGAGCTATTCGCCGCCGCATTATCACTGCACGAAGCGTGGCTTGCAGAAAGTATGAGCTATTTTAGTGCCAATATTCTTGCCGTAAAAAATTTGCTGAATGGGCAGCAACTTCAAGGTGATAAAGCGATGGTTGAAAAAACAGCACAAGTCATTTGGCAGAGCCTGTTTATGATGGTGCCCGTAGCTTCCACGACCTTTGCTTCTTTTGGCTCTTTATTTCACTGCTTAGGTGCTAAAAGTCTTGGCTGGGTTTTTGTTGATGAGGCAGGACAAGCGGTTCCCCAAGCGGCAGTCGGGGCTTTATGGCGTGCTAAAAATGCGGTCGTGGTGGGCGATCCACTTCAAATTGAACCTGTATTTACCACCCCTGAAAACCTTACTGATATTTTACTACAGGCAAGCAAAGTCAATGTTGATTTTGAGGTTTCGCCACATAAGACTTCGGTACAGGTGTTAGCCGATAAAGCGAATGCGTATGGGGCTAATATTGAGTTTGAGGGGGAAAAAATTTGGATTGGTAGCCCTCTACGAGTACATCGCCGTTGTTTGAATCCGATGTTTAGGATTGCTAATCGTATTGCTTACCAAGGAAAAATGGTATTTGGCTTAGATAAGAAAAAAGATAAGCCAACCAGCGATCCGTGGTTGATGGGGGAGAGTGCTTGGCTCCATTTGGCAAAAGGAGATAGGCAAGAAGAAAGTGAGATTCAGCTTGCCGTAGATATTTTCCGCCAGCTTTGCTTACAACGTTATAAAGAAAAGGAATTACCGCCTATTTACATCATTTCGCCATTTAAGGAAGTGCGCGAGCAACTGCGCCAAAAAATTCAAGCGAATGCAAAACTTTGGCAAGAATTTGGGGTAAAAGGTTCTGAGTGGGCTAGAAATAATGTCGGAACCGTCCATACTTTTCAAGGCAAAGAAAATAGTATGGTTTTGCTGGTGTTAGGCCGAAATGATAAGGATATTGGAAAAGCAATGCGGCTGGCAACAAAACCTAATTTACTTAATGTAGCAGCGACAAGAGCAAAAGATAGATTCTTTATCATCGGCAATTACTATGTTTGGAAAGATAAATATGAATGCTTTAAACAAGCTGCGCCTATTTTAGAAAAGGTGATAGATGCCGCCACTTTCTTTAAGGAATTGGAGGAAAGAGTAAAAGCTAGCCAATAAATTGAATGGCAATACGTTGCGTATTGCTCTTATTTTTAGCCATTTACAAGCGGTCGAACTTGTGAGATTTTTTGCAAATTGATGCGCTTACTTGCCTAAAATTAACGCTAAAATGCCTGCGGCAATGAGCGGACCAACAGGGATTCCACCTAAAAATGCGACACCTGCGATAGTGCCGATCAGCAAGCCTGTGACTAAAACGGGCTGATTACTCATCAAAGTAACGCCCCGTCCTGCCAACCAAGCAACTAGCACACCAACGGCAATCGAAAGAAACATTTTCCAATTTAGCAATTCTTTGAGGTTTGGTAGGGCGATTTTGCCCGAGACAATAGGGCTCAGTACGCCGATGGTTAGGATAATAATGCCAATAGTTAATCCGTATCTTTCAAGATGCGGGATATATTTACTTAAAAAGGTTTGTTGCATTAGCAGCAATACCGCAGCGGAGATAGTGATGGAATTGTTGTTGCCCAGTACACCTAGCACGATTAGGGCAACGAGGAATAGGGCGATTGGGTTGAATTGTAGGGACATTTTGATAGATTCTGGTAGAGGCGGAGTTTATGCCCGCCCGAAAAATTGAGATGAAAAACGGGTGGGGATAAACCCTACCCTTACGAATATTCAAAAACGGTTACGCCGCTACCATCACCATTGCTGGGCGTAATACTCTGCCTTGCAAGGTATAACCTTTTTGCAGTACAACGCTAATGTGATTCGTTTCAATGCCTTCCGCTGGTTGCATTGAAATAGCTTGGTGAAGTTCTGGGTTGAAGGCTTCGCCTACCACGCCCACAGGCTCTACGCCAAATTTACTCAAGGTTGAGAGAAATTCTTTATGGGTCATTTCCACGCCATCCACTAAGGCTTGCGTGGTTTCGTCTGTGACGGCTTTGTCTAGAGCCTCTAAGCCACGTTCAAGGTTATCCACTACGGTTAATAGTTCTTTAGAGAATTTTTCAAGGGCGAATTTGTGTGCTTTTTCGACATCTTGTTCGGCTCGACGGCGAATGTTTTGAATTTCTGCTTGAGCGCGTAGTTGAATGTCTTTTTCGCGGGCATCAATTTCAGCCACATAAGTTTCAAGTTCGTTAATACGTGCATAAGCCGTGGCTAATTCTTCTTCCACTGGAATTTCTTGTTGTTCAGTTGTGTCTGCCGCTTCTTTTTCAGCGGCTACACTTTCTACAGTTTCTTCTGCTTTTACTTCTTCGTTTTGTGTGTTTTCGACTGGGTTGGTCATTTTAAAATCCTCATAATATAAACAAAGTTTCTGCCCAATATAATAGCATATTGGCAAATTTCAAGGAAATAGGCAAAAAATCCTTGCAAAATCTAGGGGGTGGCTTACAATTTCTCTTGCCTTTCGATGGTGAAAGATTTTGCAAAAAGTTGCGGAAAATCGACCGCTTGATTTTTTCTTAACGGAGAACATAAATGAAAAAATTAGTTGCTTTATTATCAGCAGGCGTTACCGCTTTAGGTTTAACAGCTTGTAAAGAAGAGAAAGCAAATACTGAAGCAGCTGCGGCAGCGCCAGCAGCAGGTACAGTTCATCTTTATACTTGGACAGAGTATGTGCCAGAAGGCTTATTAGATGAGTTCCAAAAAGAAACTGGCATTAAGGTAGAAGTTTCAAGCCTTGAATCAAACGAAACTATGTATGCGAAGTTAAAATTACAGGGTAAAGATGGTGGTTATGACGTTATTGCACCAACTAACTACTTCGTAGCAAAAATGGCGCGTGAAGGGATGTTAGCTGAATTAGATCACAGTAAATTACCTGTTATCGCAGAGTTAAATCAAGATTGGTTAAATAAACCTTACGACCAAGGTAACAAATACTCATTGCCGCAATTATTAGGCGCACCAGGCATCGCCTTCAATACTGATGATTATAAGGGTGAAGCCTTCACTTCTTGGGGCGATTTATGGAAACCTGAATTTGCTAATAAAATTCAATTGTTAGATGACGCACGTGAAGTGTTCAATATTGCGTTGTTAAAATTGGGCAAAAACCCGAATACAACCGATCCAGCTGAAATTAAAGCGGCTTATGATGAGCTGAAAAAATTGCGCCCAAATGTGCTGTCTTTTAACTCTGATAACCCAGCAAATTCATTTATTTCCGGTGAAGTGTCTGTTGGTCAGTTATGGAATGGTTCTGTGCGTATTGCGAAAAAAGAACAAGCACCAATCAATATGGTATTCCCGAAAGAGGGCCCTGTACTTTGGGTAGATACATTAGCGATTCCAGCGAATGCAAAAAATAAAGAAAATGCACATAAGTTAATCAATTACTTATTAAGTGCGAAAGTTGCTGAAAAATTGACCTTAGCTATCGGTTATCCAACTTCAAATGTAAAAGCATTAGAATTGCTACCAAAAGAGATTACGGAAGACCCAGCAATTTATCCAACGGCAGAAGTATTACAAAAATCTCAATGGCAGGATGATGTAGGTGATGCAGTTGAACTATATGAAAAATATTATCAAGAGCTAAAAGCGGCGAAATAGTTTTTTGGTGTTTAGCCTTTAAATGCCGAGTTTAGAGGCTTTACATATATTTTAGTTTTAATATGAGGTCTAAATGAAATTACTAAAATCATTAGCTGTATTTTCCCTTATAGGTTTTATGACAACAAGTGTGCTTGCTGCAGAAAAAATAGCTTCAAAAAACAATGTAGCAAAAGAACAGAAAGTGGAAAAAGAGAAAGTAATGTCTGATGCAGACTTGAAGCAATTTAACAAGAACTTTGCGATTCGCTTAGTTGGTCGTTCTGTTGCGGAAGATGCACAAACTAAACAACAGGTTTCAATTGTTCAGTTTGAAGTCGAAAATATTGGTAAGAAAAATATCAAAAATGCAGAGTGGACAGCCATTTTTACAGTGAATAATCAAGCCTTTTATGGTTTTGAGATGACTGTTCCATTTAATAAACCATTAGGGCCAAAAGCAAAAGAAAGCATTACATTAAATATGCCATTTGCAATGTTACCAGCAGACGTTCAACAGATCTTTGCCACCAAAGAAGCTGAAGTGGGTGCAATAAATGTAGCGAGAAAGCTAGAGTTTACTAGAGGGGCGCCAATTTTGGCTAAGTAAGCATAATGTTAGAGAGGAGGCATAGAGAATTTATTCTATGCCTTTCTTATTTGATGTGAAGTTCTTATATTATTGAAAAATAAAAAATGGAATTTATTTTTTTATTTGTACTCTAAATAAAACCTTTTTGACTTTTCGGCTAACTTCATAGAATATAGCTGTCTTATTTTTAGCAACTCACAAAGATTTTTGTAATGCAAAACCGTGAAAATTTGGTTGAAGTAAAAGAACTTACCTTTAAACGAGGTGAACGCATCATTTATGAAAACCTCAATCTGCAAGTGCAGAAAGGGAAGGTGACTGCAATTATGGGGCCTTCTGGCATTGGTAAAACAACCTTGCTTCGCTTAATTGGCGGGCAGATTGTGCCAGAGGTCGGCGAAATTTTATTTGATGGGCAAGACGTAGTAAAAGCCTCAAATAAAGAACTTTATGAGATTCGCCAACGTATGGGAATGCTCTTCCAATCAGGAGCATTGTTTACTGATTTATCTACCTTCGATAATGTTGCGTTTCCACTGCGTGAACACACAAAACTCCCTGAAGCCTTGCTTAAAAAACTGGTATTAATGAAATTAGAATCAGTAGGGCTACGAGGAGCGGCAGATTTAATGCCTGCCGAATTATCAGGCGGTATGGCTCGTAGGGCTGCTCTTGCTCGTGCGATTGCCCTTGATCCTGATTTAATTATGTATGACGAGCCTTTTACAGGGCAAGACCCAATTAGTATGGGGGTAATTGTAGAGCTTATTCGTAAGCTAAACCAAGCGCTAAATTTAACGTCGATTGTGGTTTCACACGATGTGACAGAAGTTTTTAGTATTGCCGATTATGTTTATATTGTGGCAGATAAGCGTGTTATCGCAGAAGGAACACCTGAGCAGTTACAGGCAAGCCAAGATCCACAAGTGGTTCAATTCTTAGCCGGTAAAGCAGACGGACCAGTACAGTTCCATTATCCCGCTAAAGATTATGTAGAGGAGCTATTCAATGATTAAGTTTATTGAGTCGGTAGGCTCATCAGTGATTAGCTCAATCCGAGCTTTTGGACGTTCTGCTTTTATGTTGTGGGGAGCGCTAGTTGGAAAACCTGAATTTCGTAAGCATACTCCATTACTTATTAAACAATTGCACGTAGTAGGCGTGCAGTCATTACTGATTATTATGTTTTCAGGCTTGTTTATTGGGATGGTACTTGGCTTGCAAGGCTATGTAGTATTAGTTGATTTTGCGGCAGAAACGAGTTTAGGTACATTGGTTTCACTTTCCCTTTTACGTGAGTTAGGTCCTGTTGTAACAGCGTTACTGTTTGCAGGACGAGCGGGTTCGGCTTTAACGGCAGAAATTGGGCTAATGAAAGCCACTGAACAGCTTTCAAGCCTTGAAATGATGGCGGTTGATCCTTTGCGCCGTATTATAGCCCCTCGCTTTTGGGCAGGTATTATTTCAATGCCGATCTTGGCAGTGATTTTTACTGCCATTGGTATTTGGGGTGGATCACTGGTTGGGGTAGACTGGAAAGGCGTAGATAACGGCAGTTTTTGGTCAGTAATGCAGAACTCGGTACGGGCAAGTGATTTAGTAAATGGCTTTATCAAAAGCATTATTTTTGCTTTTGCCGTCGTTTGGATTGCCTTGTTTAATGGTTATGACTCAACGGCAACGTCTGAGGGAATTAGCCAAGCAACCACGAGAACCGTGGTGCACGCTTCACTTGCAATTTTGGGCTTAGATTTTATTTTAACGGCAATTATGTTCGGTGGTTGATTTTAAGAGGAATGGTAAGATAATGCGTCAATCAATTAAATATGAATTCTGGGTGGGCTTGTTTGTTTTACTTGGCTTAGCTGCATTAGTTTTTTTAGGCTTACGAGTAGCAAATGTACAAGGTTTTTCATCCGAAAAAACTTATACCCTTTACGCAACTTTCGATAATATCGGTGGACTAAAAGTCCGTGCGCCGATTAAAGTGGGCGGAGTAGTCGTTGGGAGAGTAGCTGATATTAGTTTAGATGCAGAAAGCTATTCACCTAAAGTAACGCTTGCGGTGAATGAGGATTTCAACAAAATTCCAGACACCAGCTCACTTTCAATCAAAACATCGGGTTTGTTAGGCGAGCAATATATTGCGTTAAATATTGGCTTTATGTTAGATGGCGAAACGGAATATATGAAAGAAGGTGCAACCTTTGTTGATACTAATTCAGCAATGGTGTTAGAAGATTTAATCGGTCAGTTCTTGTATGGTGATAAGAAATCAGACAAAACTGAAGATTCACAAGAACCTGCGAAAGCAGAATAATTTTTTCATAACGATTGGAGTAAATTCAATGTTAAAAAACATCAAAAAAATTGTCGTAACGGGTGTTATGGCTGTGTCAGCATTATTTTCAGCAAATGCAATGGCAGAAACTAGCCCCTATGTGTTAATGCAGCAAACCGCAGATAAATTATTTAGTGATATTAAAGCTAACCAAAGCAAAATTAAAGCTAACCCTGAATATTTACGTACTATTGTACGTAATGATTTGATGCCAAAAGTACACGTAAAATACGCAGGTCAATTAGTATTAGGCAAATCATTATCTTCGGCGACAGAAGCACAACGAGAAGCTTTTTTTAATGCGTTTGGTCAATTTATTGAGCAATCTTATGCACAGGTACTAACCCAATATCAAGATCAAAAAGTAAACATTGAAAGCGAAAAACCAATCGCAGGGAAATCAATTGTGAGTATCCGTGTCAATATGGATGCAAATAATGGTGCTGCCCCCATTAAACTTGATTTCAAATGGCGTAAAAACAGCAAAACGGGTGAATGGCAAGCATACGATATGGCTGCTGAAGGCGTAAGTATGGTGGCAACAAAACAGAATGAGTGGAGTGGTATCTTACGTCAAAAAGGTATCGACGCTTTAACAGCACAAGTTGCACAATCAGCTAAACAACCGATTACATTAGGTAAAAAATAATAGTATGAAGTCACAAAAAACATTACAATGGGGCGTTCAACGTAACAATGAACGCCTAGTAGTGAGTTTTATTGGCGAATTAACCCGCGACACGTTGCTCCCGTTATGGAAGCAACGTGCTTCTTTTTTATCTGGACAGGAGAATTTACCGCTAGTTTGGGATTTAAAAGGGCTAACGCACATTGATTCGGCAGGATTTACACTATTGGCGGAATTGTTACAAGATTATGGAAAACAACGTCAAAGCCAACTCATTAATGTACCAAAAAGTGTTATTACCTTAGCAGATTTGTATGACTTGGATGAATGGCTTAAACCTTATTTATCGAATAGTTAATTAGGCTACTATACCAAAGGAACCAAATAATATGGACCCCAAACAACTTGAAGAAATTTTAACAGTGGCTTTAACCGATGCGGCAGAAATTCACGCACAAGGTGAAAATTCACACTATGGTGTCATCGTGGTCAGTGACAGTCTAGCGACACTTCCAAAAGTAAAACAACAGCAAGCCGTGTATGCACCACTTGGTGGCCTATTTGCTACCAATGCAATTCACGCCTTAACTATTAAAGTGTTTTCCACAGAACAATGGAAAAAAGAACGTTTATTAAATATGGCTAGTTAATTTTACAAGCGGTCGAATTTACTCACTCTTTCAGAGCCGTTGGCAAAGCCAACGTTCAAACGCAAGTGTTTGTGCAAAAAATTTTGTAAATTCACCCGCTTGTTCACATTCATTTTTAAGGATATACCATGGAAAAATTCAGAGTTAAAGGACCTGTAACATTAAAGGGTTCTGTTGAGATTTCAGGGGCAAAGAATGCCGCTCTGCCTATTCTTTTCGCTGCTATTTTGGCAACTAAACCTGTCACATTAAAAAACGTTCCAGATTTAAAAGACGTTGATACAACGTTCAAAATTTTACGTCAATTAGGTGTAGTGGTTGAGAAAGCTGAAGAAAAAGGCGTAGTGCATATTGATGCCGGCAATATCAACCACTATGTTGCGCCTTATGAATTAGTGAAAACGATGCGCGCTTCTATTTGGGCTTTGGCACCGTTAGTGGCACGTTTCCACGAAGGTCAAGTATCGCTCCCTGGTGGTTGTACTATTGGTGCGCGTCCTGTGGATATGCATATTTCTGGTTTAGAAAAAATGGGAGCAATTATTGAGCTGGACGAAGGCTATGTGAAAGCCACTTCAAACGGTCGCTTAAAAGGCGCACGTGTTTATATGGATAAAGTGAGTGTTGGAGCAACTTTATCGGTAATGATGGCGGCTACTCTTGCAGAAGGCATCACCACCATTGAAAATGCGGCACGTGAGCCTGAAATTGTGGATACTGCACTTTTCCTCAATGCAATGGGAGCAAAAATTGCAGGTGCAGGTACCGATACGATTACTGTTGAAGGGGTAGAAAGTTTAGCGGGTTGTGAACATTCAGTGGTTGCTGATCGTATCGAAACGGGTACATTCTTGATTGCAGCGGCGGTCTCTGGCGGTAAAATCACTTGTCGTAATACTAAATCAGATACTTTGGAAGCCGTAATTGAGAAATTACGTGAAGCAGGAATGGAAGTTATTGTAACTGAAAATACTATTACACTTGATTCAAAAGGTCAGCGTCCAAAAGCGGTGAATATTCGTACGATGCCACATCCAGGTTTCCCAACCGATATGCAGGCGCAATTTACCTTATTGAATACTATCGCAGAAGGCACAAGCCGCATTACCGAAACGATTTTTGAAAATCGCTTTATGCATATTCCAGAATTGAATCGTATGGGGGCAAAAGGCGAAATCGAAGGTAATACCGCTATTTGTCACGGGGTAGAAAAATTAAAATCAGCTGAAGTAATGGCAACCGATTTGCGCGCTTCAATCAGCTTAGTCCTAGCAGGTTGTATTGCCGAAGGTGAAACGGTAGTTGATCGTATTTATCACATCGATCGTGGCTACGAACATATTGAAGAAAAACTTCGCGGTTTAGGCGCAACAATTGAACGTTTTTCTACGTCATCAGAAGAATAGTATAAAAATGTCTTAAAAAAATAGGCGTATTGGAGTAGAATACCGTCCTGTTTTTTACTATTTAAAGGTTCCCAAATGAAGCTTTCAAAATTATCTTTTGCGATAGTGCTCGGTTTAGCATTATCAGCTTGTTCAAATATGAGCAATGATGGCTCACTACAACGAGTAGAAGCAACTCATCAACAATATGTTGATATCACTAAACAGTTTTCTATCAATGAACAATGGTGGCAAGGCTATAACGATAGCCAATTAAATAGTCTTGTTGAACAAGCGATGCAAAATAACTTGGATTTAGCGAAAAGTGCGATTGCCGTAAACCGCGCACTTTATAATGCTAACCTTGTTGGTGCAAATTTAGTGCCAACTTTTAGTGGTTCAGGCTCAACGAGAGCATCGAAAGGTGTCGGTTCGCATACAAATAATGTTTCAACAGGCACTTCGACTATTACTAATACCGCAACATTTAGCCTAAGCTACACCATTGATTTATGGCGACGTTTAGCGGATAGCGCAAGTGCGGCAGAATGGACACATAAAGCGACTCAAGAAGATCTAAAAGCCACTCGACTTTCAATTATTAACTCAGTGGTAGCCACTTACTATCAAATTGCTTATTACCGTGATGCAATTGCAGTCACCGAAAAAACGATCAAAAACTACGAAGAAATCGCTAAGTTATTGAATAATCGTTTTGCAGCAGGCGCCATCGATCGCATTGCTGTCGATCAAGCCCGCCAATCAACTTTGAACGCACGTAATAGCGTGATCAAGTTACGTTCAAATTTGAATACCGCAGAAAGAACATTGCGTAACTTGTTGAACCTGAAACCAAATCAAGCGTTACCAACACAATACCCAAGTATTCTTAACGTGAAGGAACAAGGTGTTGATATTAACGTGCCCGTTTCTGTGATTGCAAATCGCCCAGATGTAACGGGTAAACTGTATAGCTTACAAAGCGCATTCAAAACGTTAACGGCAACGGAAAAAAGCTGGTTCCCAACTTTAACCTTAGGGGCATCATTGTCAGACAACTCAGCTAAAATTGGCAATATTGGTTCAAATCCAGTTGGTGCTGGCAGTTTAGGTTTAGATTTGCCATTCTTAGATTGGAATCGGGTGAAAAATAACGTAAAAATCTCGGAAACAGATTATATGACGGCACGAATGAACTATGAACAAACCGTGACTTCTGCCTTGAACGAAATTGACAACTACTATTATGCTTATACGCAATCACGTAGTGGCTTAGCAACGCTACAACAAGCCTATGAGCATGATAGACAAATTAGCACTTATTATCGAAATCGTTACAATGCAGGTGCATCAGAATTCCGTGAATGGATTGCCGCAATGAATACTGAATTAAATTCACAACTTGCGATTCTAAATCAGAAATATACAATTTTGGTGAACGAAAATTTGGTTTATCAAGCAATGGCGGGTAAATTTAGTCGCTAATTGAAGTGAAAAAGCACGAAAGATTTCGTGCTTTTTTGTTAGCCTTTTTTCGCTTGTTCAGCGGCTTTTTGGCGGCGAATTTCTTTCGGATCGGCAATTAAAGGGCGGTAAATTTCAATGCGATCGCCATTAGCTACGAGATCGGTCAATTTTGCGGCACGGCTAAAGATGCCGACTTTATTGGTGCGTAAATCAATCTCGGTATATTTTTCCAGCACACCTGATTGCATGATGACATTTTGAATGGAAGTGAAACCATCTAGTTCTACTTTTTTTAAAAAATAGCGGTCAGGATAGGCGTAAAGCACTTCAACATAAATTTTATCTGACATTTTTTTCCTTTTACAAGCGGTCAAAATTGGGGGATATTTTACTAAATTTTAAATTGAAACCGATTTAATTTGCACAAAAACGCTTTGATTAAGTTGTAGGTTCAGCTCCTCAAATGCCCAATGACTAATGGTTGCCCAAATTTGTTCACCCTCAATGTCAATCAACAAATCAACTTGCTGGCTTTTGGGCACAATTTTTATGATCTTACCTTGCAAGCAATTACGAATAGACGTTGTTTCGCAGGCCGATAAACTAATCGACACATCTTTGCTGTTAATGGTAATTCGCACGCTATCGCCGAGTTGATAACGTGCAATTTCGTTAATCCAAAGTTGTTGTGAGCCGATTGCTAGGCCTAACATTTGGTATTCTGCTTGATGTTGCGAAATCGGCAATTCCAGCAAACTCAAACGGCTCTGCTCATTCTGCCATTCGGCAAAATGCGGATTTTGCCATACATTTTTTACACTATCAAATGCCACCACTTTGCCTTTTTCCAGCAAAATCATCCGATCTGCCAAGCGAATAATTTCATCAAGACTGTGGGTAACATATAGAATCGGAATATTAATTTGTTTGGCTAGTTGGCTTAAATAATGGAGTAACTCTTGTTTGCGGGGCAAATCTAAAGAGGAGAGCGGTTCGTCCATTAGCAAAATATCAGGCTCACTCAACAAAGCTCGTCCAATTGCCACTCGCTGCTTTTCCCCGCCTGAAAGACTGGCAGGCAAACGAGCAAGCAAATGCTCAATACCTAACAGTTGCACAATTTGCAAAAAATATTCGGAATTCGACCGCTTGCAACCATATTTCAGATTCTTTTCCACTGAATAATGCGGAAAAAGGCGAGGTTCTTGGAACACATAACCAATTTGGCGTTTTTCAGGTGGAAGATTGATTTTACTTTGGTGGTCAAACAAAACTTTATCATTCAGTTGAACTTTGCCACTTATCGGTGTGGAAAGCCCCGCCACCACGTTAATCAGGCTCGATTTGCCCGCTCCAGAACGCCCAAAAATGGCGGTTACGCCTTGGGTGGGAATTTGTAAGTCGGCAGTTAAGTTTAACTCGCCAAGTTGTTGCAAGAATTGGAGTGTAAGCATAGTGATATATGTTAAATGAATAACATTCTAAAATAATTTGGGCGGGTATAAAACCCGCCCTTACGCAAAATCATAAAATTAAGCGACTTTTTTCGCTAACATTGTGGCAAAACGCAGCTGAATACGGTTGCCGTTTTCATCGGTTTTATGCAAGTGACCTAAATCTTCGTTGTATTTTATCAGTTCCCAGCCTTTGTAGTATTCTGCCAATTCATTTTCTTGGAAAGTAAATGAAAACGGCATTGGACAAGGGTAGTCCGCCGTGCTCATTGCACTGACGATTAAGTTATAACCGCCCATCTTCGTGTTTTTCTGCATATTTTCAATAATAGCGGGAATACGTTCACGATTTAAAAACATCATTACCACCGTGGAAAGCACTAAATCGTACTCACCCGATTGGTTACCAATGGTGGCTTCATTGAGATCATAAATGCCTGTTTCGATGTTGGATAAGCCTTCTTTCTCAATCATATAATTTAAGAAATCAATGCTTTCAGCGTTGTAGTCTACCGCTTTGACATCAAAGCCAAGCAAGCTCAAATAAAGTGCGTTTCGACCACGTCCACAGCCTAAATCTAATGCTTTGCCCCCTTTCACGTAATTGACCGCATTCAATACTTCCGAATGTGTGGTGGTGAGATTATATTTCTTCGCATAATAATCTTCAGGCTTGCAGTAGAAGGCTAACTGACATTCTAAATCATCACTTAAGGCTTCTACTTTGTGCCAAACTTGGGGTTCTACGAATGGGCGTTGATTATTTACATCAAATACGCCCTCCCACACCACATCCCCCTCTTCGGTTAATTCATAGTATTTAATTGCGCCTTTTAAAATGGTCAATTTCGCCCAAGTTCCCACTTTGGTGTTGTGCTTTTCTTGGAACATTTGTGGCAGCGTATTTTTTGTCCATGCGGGCATTTGTTTATAGCAGATTAAGTTTTCCATTTTGATTCCTTATTGAGAATGAATTAAGCGAATTGTAGCACTTTGATTTTTATAGGCAATAAAAAATCCGACTTATTTAGTCGGATTTAAGTTGAAGCAAGATTTTTATGGGCAAGCCTCAAACTCTTCTACCATCTGCGGATTTTTTGCCAGCTTCGTAATAACCCACTTGGCATTTTGGCGAACGTTATTAACCACCGCTCGTGGCGTAATAGTTGCACCAGTGAATTGGTCGAACATACCGCCATCTTTTTTTACTCCCCAATCAGCTTCATTTTCTAGACTGAATGTTTTGCCTGTGAAAGACAAAATCCAGTCGGAAATACGTGTTTCGATTTTAT
>JBHACP010000040.1:0-84499 GCA_041854605.1 Actinobacillus sp. | reverse complement strand
TTTCAACTGTTCGGTTTTGCTGATGAAGTTATCCACGCCTACGCTACAGAACGAGTTTTAGCTCTAGGGGCGGTCAAGCTGTGGATAACATTATGCTTTGGGTTGCTAGTTTACTATATTTTTAACATACAAGGGGCGGGTCCTGTGCCTGCCCAATAAACAGAGAATAAGCGGGCGGGCACAGGACCGCCCCTACATAGAACATATGACTGAACAAACAATTAAATTAAACTACCACAAAACAAAATTCCTAACTTCGGCTCCTGACATTCGCCATTTGCCTGAAGACAGTGGAATTGAGATTGCTTTTGCAGGGCGATCAAATGCAGGGAAATCGACCTCCCTCAACGCTTTAACTAACCAAAAAAACTTGGCGCGCACTTCCAAAACGCCAGGACGTACCCAGTTAATCAACCTATTTGAAGTAGAGCCAAACTGCAAATTGGTCGATTTACCAGGTTATGGCTACGCAGCAGTGCCTGAACAGATGAAAATTCAGTGGCAAAAAGCCTTAGGCGAATACTTGCAAAAACGTGAATGTTTGCGTGGTGTAGTGATTCTAATGGATATTCGCCATCCCCTAAAAGATTTAGACCAACAGATGATCGAATGGGCGGTATCAGCAGATTTACCCGTCTTGTTGCTTTTAACCAAAGCGGATAAACTCAGTCAGTCAGCCCGTTCTAAAACGATAAAAATAGTGCGTGAAGCAATTTTGCCATTTCAAGGTGACATTCAAGTGGAAGCCTATTCAGCACTGAATAAAATCGGCATTGATAAACTCTCAGCAAAGCTAGATAGCTGGTTTGCTGAAAATTTCCTCACAGAAACAGGAGAATAAAAATGACAGATTTCAACGCATTACGTCAAGAAACCGACGAAATTATCGCAAACTTGTTGGCAGATGGCTCTGATCCTGATGCGCTTTATATTATCGAACATCACGTTGCGCACTATGATTTCGACAAGCTCGAAAAATTAGTGGTAGATGCCTTCAAACTTGGTTACGAAATTTCGGAAGCAGAAGAAGTAGAAGAAAATGGCAAACTGTTTTTTGTGTGCGATATCGTTAGCGAAATCAACTTAAATGCGGATTTAATTACCGCTCAACAAAAAGAGCTGTTGCCGTTAATTGAAAAAGCTGGAGCGGAATACGAAGGCTGGGGAACCTACTTTGAAGATCCAAATGGCGATGAAGATGAATACGGTGATGATGGCGAATTTTTCGACGAGGAAGATGAAGATTTCCAATTTGAAGATGAAGAAATAAAACGTCACTAATTAAAAATAGAATGAAGAGAAAGAGAAAAATGTCTAACCAACAACGCAAAATTTTAGTCACTTGCGCCTTGCCTTACGCTAATGGTGCAATTCATTTAGGTCATATGTTGGAACATATCCAAGCAGATATTTGGGTGCGTTTTCAACGTATGCGCGGCAACGAAATTCACTTTGTCTGTGCCGACGATGCCCACGGCACGCCAATTATGCTTAATGCGGCAAAACAAGGCATTACGCCAGAGCAACTGATCGAAAAAGCGAAAACCGATCATATTGCCGATTTCCAAGGCTTTAACATCAGTTTCGATAACTATCACTCAACACACAGCGAAGAAAACCGTGAAATTACCACCGCAATGTATAAAAAACTGCGTGAAAATGGCTTCATTAAAAGCCGTGTGATTTCGCAACTGTTCGACCCTGAAAAACAGATGTTTTTGCCTGACCGCTTCGTGAAAGGCACTTGCCCGAAATGTAAAGCGGAAGATCAATATGGCGATAATTGCGAAG
The DNA here is from genome assembly GCA_041854605.1 of Actinobacillus sp. GTDB lineage: Bacteria > Pseudomonadota > Gammaproteobacteria > Enterobacterales > Pasteurellaceae > Haemophilus_A. The sequence goes on along the minus strand of JBHACP010000040.1, from coordinate 82,708 downwards.
TTTGTGCCTCCACTTACAGCCCGATGGATTTAATCAATCCACGTTCCGCTGTTTCAGGGGCTACACCAATTGTGAAAGAATCGGAACACTTCTTCTTTGATTTGCCTGCTTTTGAGGGAATGCTCAAAGAGTGGACAAAATCTGGCTCTCTGCAACCTGAAATTGCCAACAAAATGCAAGAGTGGTTTGAAAGTGGTTTGCAACAATGGGACATCAGCCGTGATGCCCCTTACTTCGGCTTCCCAATTCCTGATGCGGAAAATAAATTCTTCTACGTGTGGTTAGATGCCCCGATCGGCTATATGGCTTCGTTCAAAAACCTTTGCGACCGCACAGGCTTGAACTATGACGATTTCTGGAAAAAAGATTCGGAAGCCGAACTGTATCACTTTATCGGCAAAGACATCGTTTATTTCCACAGTCTGTTTTGGCCTGCAATGTTAGAAGGCTGCGAGCAACGCAAGCCAACCAATGTCTTCGCCCACGGCTATGTGACGGTGGACGGCGTGAAAATGTCGAAATCTCGTGGCACCTTCATTCAGGCTTCAACCTACTTAAAACATATCGATCCTGAATGTTTACGTTACTACTATGCGGCGAAACTAAACGAACGAATTGAAGACTTAGATTTAAGCCTTGATGATTTTGTGCAACGAGTAAACAGCGACATCGTGAACAAACTGGTAAACTTGGCTTCACGCAATGCCAGTTTTATTACCAAGCGTTTTAATGGCAAACTAGCTGATAAATTGGAAGATGAAGCTCTTTTCGCAGAATTTACCGAAAAATCTGAACAAATCGCCGCCCATTTTGAAGCTCGTGAGTTCAACAAAGCGATCCGCCTCATTATGGATTTAGCCGATCGTGCTAATAAATATGTGGATGACAAAGCCCCTTGGATGGTTGCTAAAGAAGAAGGGCGTGAAGCCGAATTACAAGCAATTTGCTCAATGGGTATTGAGTTATTCCGTATATTGATGAGCTACTTAAAACCTGTGCTACCACAGCTGGCAAAACGTGCGGAAGCCTTCTTACAAACCGAACTTCGTTGGGACAACATCAACCAGCCGCTTTTAGGTAACACGGTGACACCATTCAAATCCTTGTTCTCCCGTTTGGAGAAAAAACAAATTGATGCGATGATTGAAGAAACTAAAGCCTTATTTGCTGAACAAAATAAAGCGGAACAAGCGGTTAAAAAAGCAGAAAATGTTGCAGTTGAGCCAATCGCTCCTGAAATCAGCATTGATGATTTCGCAAAATTAGACTTACGTGTAGCCAAAGTGATTAGCTGTGAAGCCGTACCGAAATCAGATAAGTTATTGAAGTTCCAGCTTGATTTAGGCGATCATCAACGTCAAGTCTTCTCAGGCATTAAAGCAGCTTACAATAATCCCGAAGAACTTAACGGTCGTTTTGTGATTATGGTGGCGAACTTGGCAGCGCGCAAAATGTCATTCGGACTATCGGAAGGAATGATTTTATCAGCGGGCACAAGTGGTGCAGACTTGTTCTTGTTATCTGGCGATGAAGGGATTCGCCCAGGTATGCAAGTTAAATAATGAAACCATTAGCACACTTCGGTGTGCTTTTTGCTAAGGACAAACTATGTTAAACGCAATTCTCGCCCTTGTGGTAGGGCTGATTTTATTGGTATGGTCGGCAGATAAATTTGTCGATGGCGCCGCTTCAACTGCCAAAAATTTCGGTATGCCAAGCCTACTGATTGGTATCGTGATTGTCGGTTTCGGTACTTCTGCCCCTGAAATGATTGTCTCTGCCTCATCAGCATTAAACGGCGTTTCAGGGATCGCCTTAGGAAATGCGTATGGTTCCAATATCGCTAATATTGCGTTGATCCTAGGGGTAACGGCATTGATTAAACCAATTCTAGTGGCAAAAGCGGTAATTAAGAGAGAATTACCATTCTTGCTGTTAGTGACCGCAATTTCAGCCTTTTTTATTTTTGATGCGGCAGTCAGCCGTATGGAAGCGGTCATTTTATTGCTTATTTTCGCAATCTATATGTTTTGGACAACCCGTGAAGGCTTAAAACATCGTGATGCTATTGATCTCGTGGCTGAACAAAATATGCCCGAAGAGAAAAAAATGCCATTAAAATCTTCCATTTTCTGGTTAATGGTCGGTTTAATGATGCTAATGGCTAGTTCACAACTATTAGTTTGGGGAGCAGTAGAAATCGCTAAACACTTTGGCGTAAGCGATTTAGTGATTGGTTTAACCATTGTTGCAGTTGGTACATCATTACCAGAACTTGCCTCATCAGTGATTGCCGCTCGCAAAGGCGAATCCGATTTAGCGTTAGGCAACATTGTTGGTTCCAATATGTTCAACACCCTTGCGGTTGTGGGGATTGCAGGTGCTATTGAGCCAATGCAAGTCGAATCAGCCATTTTCAGCCGTGATATGTTGGTAATGTCATCGCTAACGGTGTTATTGTTGTTTTTCTCTATTGGCTTTGGTAAAAACCAAGGCAAAATCAACCGCTTGGAAGGCGCATTTTTTGTGACGTGTTTTATCGCTTATTCCCTTTATTTATTAAAAACAATAGTATAAGGTAAATAAATTCTACAAAAACATAAAGGATATTTATTTAATATGAAAATTAAAACTGATTTTAAATTCCCTTCTGCTTATCAACTTTATATAAAAAATGGCGATAGCCGTTTTTTAAAGAGAACGCGTAATATTATCCGTTATTACATTGCAAAAATATTCACACACAAAGAAATTCGCTTATTGATGCAATATCTGCAAAATAATACTCATTGGATTCCTTTATTTCAAAATAATCTTCATAATTTTCACGCGCTTTTATTTAAATTCGCTGACAGACGGTTTAATGCAAAACAGAGAAGAAGTGTTATCCAGACAACTTTATCCGAAATGGAAAATAAGATAGGTAAAGAAAAATGCCAGCAGCTTCTATCTCAAAAGCAAATACTATTAAGTAACTTACCTGATAATTTAAAATTATATTTGCAAATCTACGAAATAGATCCTTTTGAAAGCTTTTTCTCGTTAGATTTGAAAAATGAAAATAATCAACGCTTATATAGCATTGCATTTGTATTTAACAAAAAAAATCGGATAATTATAACCTGTATTCAGGGTGTTAAAGGCGATATGGCTCAACAAACAGTCCGAAAATTAACTAAAACATTATATGGCATACGCCCAATGTTTTTTTTACTAGATGCATTACGTATATTTTGCAAAACATTAAACTGTGAGCTGTTAGGCATACCAGCTTCCTGTCAAGTTAAAAAACGTTGGTATGGTCATCAACACATTTTCTTCGATTACGATGCTTTTTGGCAAGAGAATGATAGCAAAATGCAATCAGGCTATTGGTTTATTTCATTAGAAGAAAAACGTAAATTATTAGATGAAATTCAAAGTAAAAAGCGATCAATGTATCGTAAGCGTTATGAAATGTTAGATAAACTAATTACAGATATGCAACTAATTGTTAGAAAATAAAAATGCTCAAAAATATTATTTTACACTTAGGTTTTTTATTGTCGTCCTTAACCCAAGCAGGCTTATTCGATACCAAACCTAAATTTCTCCAAAATGAGGAAGCTTTTGCCTTTTCATCTAGCCTGCAAAAAGGACAACTGCAACTTAATTGGCAAATTGCCGACGGTTATTATCTCTATAAAAAGGAGATTTCCGTCACCCCACAAAATGCGCAATTAGGTGAACTGCAATTCCCTACAGCAGAACGCCACCAAGATGAATTCTTTGGCGAGGTGGAAATTTTTCGCAACGCACTCAAAGTGAGCGCCCCGATTATGGCGAATAATAACGGCACCGTCGCCGTGCATTACCAAGGTTGTACCAAAGGTTTCTGTTATCCACCTGAAACGGTTACCGTTTCATTAAGCGAACAAGCGGTCGAAAATGCTGAAAAATTTGCAAAAAATTCGCAAAATTCGACCGCTTCCACAGCCCTCGAACAAGTTCCATTAGCTGAACAAGATCAGCTGGCTTCACAGCTCGCCAGCAATCGCTTATCGATTTTTTGGTTTTTTGTGCTGGGTCTCAGTTTAGCCTTTACTCCGTGCGTGCTGCCAATGTTGCCGTTGCTCTCTGCTATTGTCATCGGCAACCAAACTCGCCCGAGCACAGGCAAGGCATTGCTGTTAAGTTTCACCTATGTGCAAGGAATGGCTCTCACCTACACGTTGTTGGGCTTAATCGTGGCGGCGATCGGCTTGCCGTTCCAAGTGGCATTGCAAAGCCCACCCGTGTTGATTGGCTTATCACTGTTATTTACGCTTCTCGCCGCCTCAATGTTCGGTTTATTTGAGATTCGCCTGCCTAATTCGTGGCAACAAAAATTAAACACAATGAGCCAAAAACAACAAGGTGGAGCTTTCGGCAGTGTGTTTGTGATGGGAATGATCGCAGGTTTAGTCGCCTCCCCTTGCACTTCCGCCCCACTCTCAGGTGCTTTGCTCTATGTCGCGCAAAGTGGCGATTTGCTGACAGGCGGTTTAGCACTGTATTTGTTGGCGTTGGGAATGGGCATTCCGCTGATTTTAATCACTTTGTTTGGCAACCGCATTCTACCTAAATCAGGCGATTGGCTGCTGAATGTGAAAACCGCTTTCGGCTTTGTAATGCTGGCTTTACCTGTCTTCTTGTTGAGCCGTGTCTTGCCAGCTCATATTGAACCATTGATGTGGTCGGCTTTAGCGATGGCGTTTTTAGGCTGGTTGATTAGCTTAATTCAAAGCAAATCGCTGTTGAAACAAGCGGTCAAAATTGCGTTATTTTTTGCATTCGCTATTTCAGCTTATCCGTGGACAAATTTAGTCTGGAATTACGGTTCAACCGAAGCGACACAAAGTTCGCATTACAAATTGGAACGCATTAGTTCACTTGCTGAATTACAGCAAAAATTGACCGCTGCCCAAGGCAAAAAAGTAATGTTGGACTTATACGCCGATTGGTGTGTGGCGTGCAAGGAGTTCGAAAAATACACTTTCAGCGACAAAGCCGTACAAGCTAAACTTGATAAAATGGTGGTGCTACAAGTAGATATGACCAAAAATTCAGTAGCAAATGATGAGCTGATGAAGCACTTTAACGTGCTAGGCTTGCCAACCATCTTGTTCTTTGATGAGAATAGACAAGAACTCACCCAACAACGGGTGACAGGTTTTTTGAAAGCGAAAGAATTTTTGAGTTGGCTGAATCAATTATAAATCTCAATAAACCGCTATGAATGAATTACTTAAAAAACTCCGTTCCGATTGGCTATCGGAAGGAATAATTAAGACATTGCCGATATTTCTTAGCCTTAATTTGGTCGCAATCTTGATTTGGGCATTCCAAATCTCCCACTTTGCGATGCCATTAGTGCTAGGCGTTATCGCTGGCGGTTTAGTCGATTTAGATAACAGTCTGATTGGGCGGTTTAAAAACTTACTTATTTCGCTTGTTGCCTTTGGTCTTTCGGCTCTTGGGGCAACCCTTTCTTTGTATTTTGGTTGGCTTTTTGTTCTGCTGGCAATGTTTTCTACGTTCGCCTTAGTAATGCTAGGAGCCATTGGGCAGCGATATAGCACTATTGCTTTTGGCACGCTGGTGGTGGCAGTTTATGCTTCGCTTACTTATACACCTGAAATAGTGTGGTATCAGAATCTGTTGATGATTCTTGCTGGAGCTTTGCTATATGGTGTAATCGCCATTATGATCCATCTTATTTTCCCGAATCGTACCGCTCAAGAAAATCTTGCTAAAGCCTTTGAAGCCTTAGGTACATATTTGTTGGCAAAATCCGCTTATTTCGATCCTGATGACGATGATTTGCCAAGCAAACAAGCGCAACTCGCCCAAGCCAATAGTGCAGTAATGCAAGCCTTCGACCAAACCCGAGTGTCGTTGTTTTATCGCCTGCAAGGACATAATCGCCAAACACGCACCCAGCGAATGTTACGTTACTACTTCACTGCGCAAGATATTTTGGAGCGCGCCAGTTCTAGCCATTATCAATATCACGAACTCTTTCAAGAATTGAGCAATAGCGATTTGATGTTCCGCTTTCAGCGAGTGCTGGAATTGCAAGCGGAAGCCTGCCGCAAGGTGGCGGTGGCATTGCGCTATGCGGAAAGTTATAAGCACAGTCAGCGTGGCGATAAGGCAATGCAAGGCTTGCTTAATTCGCTCAATTTCCACCAAGAACGAGGGCTAAAAAGTGCCTATCGCTGGCTCTCGATTGCAGAAAATTTACGCCATATTGAAAGCCAATTAGCGCAGATTGATCAGGAAAATATTGTCTCACAAGCGGTCGAATTTAGTAAAAAATTTACCAAATCGCACCGCTTGGCGGCTGAAAATGTCGCTGGCTTACGCAATATGTGGCAAGCCGTGAAAAGCCATTGCAACCTTAATTCGCAACTATTTCGCCACGCCATTCGTTTATCGATCGTGGTCGGTATTTGTAGTTTGATTGTCCCCATTTTTCAGCTTGATACTAAAGGCTATTGGATTTTGCTCACTGCCATTTTTGTTTGCCAGCCCAACTATTCCGCCACTAAAAAACGGTTGATTCAGCGTGTGATTGGCACAATTTTGGGGGTGTTAGTAGGAATGTTGTTGCGTGAATACTACTTCACTTCCACCTTGGTAGCACAGCTTGGGCTAATTGTACTCACAGGTTCGCTCTACACCTTTTTCCGCTTCCGTCACTATGGCTATTCGACCTTTTACATCACGCTGTTAGTACTGGTAAGTCTTGATATTATTGGTATTGGCGCTGATGAAGGTATGCTGCCTCGCATTTTTGACACGCTGACAGGCACGGCAATTGCGTGGTTTGCGGTGAGCTTTATTTTCCCCGACTGGAAATATCTCAACTTGCACGATAACCTAAAAAACAGCATTCTTGCCAGTGGAAATTATTTACGCCATATCATTGCCCAGCTACAATTTGGCTATAACGACCAACTGCCTTATCGAGTGGCTCGCCGTGAGGTGCATAATCATTTATCAGCCTTAAGTTCAGCAATTAGCAATATGCATTCCGAACCGAAAAAATACGCCAAAACGCTGGAATTTGCACCGAACTTGCTGGGAATGTACTACACTTTGCTTGGCTATATTTCGGCGCTTGGGGCTTATCGCATTGCCAGCCCAACACTAAATCAGAATGTGGAATTTTCGGCAATATTTTTCTCGCATGGACGAGAAATCGCTACCATCATTGAACAAATTGCTGAAAACAAACGTTCATTGGTAAAATTAGAAGCAAAACTGACCGCTATTGATGAAGATCTCGCCCACTTTGAACAAATACATCAAGCAAAAAACGATCATTTAGTGCTGATATTGATTCAACAGTTGCGCCTGATTGTGCAACTTTTACCACAAATCAGCAAGGGTGTAAAAACGGAAAAATTAGAGTATAGTTAGAGCGTTTTTAATACTCATCACAAGGAAAAAATAATGATTACTTTAAAACTAGATGGCTTGCACTGTGGTAACTGCGTGAAAAGTGTAGAAAAAGCCTTAAATGCGGTCGAAGGAGTAACTCAAGCCAGCGTAACTTTAGACCCACAACAAGCTGTGATTGAAGGCACTGCAACTGCAGAAGCGTTAATTGCTGCAGTGGATGATATTGGTTTTGAAGCGGAATTAGCATAATCCCCCCCCTTTTTTTAGAAAAGCGGGGAATTTTCATAGGAGATAGCTATGCCCCAAGAACAACAACTCCTCATAGATGGAATGCATTGTGCGGCTTGTGTGCGCCGTGTGGAAAAAGCCCTTGGCAAAGTGGAAGGGGTAACTTTCGCTTCGGTAAATCTCGTCGATCAAATTGCGTTCGTACAAGGCAAAGCGAATCCTCAAGCGATGGTGCAAGCGGTCGAAAAAATTGGTTTTGGTGCAGAAATCCTTGAAAGCGAAGAAGAACGCCGTGCTAAACAGCAAGCCCAAACTGGGCGGACGCTCAACCATAAAAAATGGCAATTTATTGTCGCCCTCGTCGTTGGTTTTGGAATGATGGCGTTCGGAATGGTAATTGGGGTGATTCCAACCGAAGCCAACCGTCCGATATGGTTTGTCACAGCACTCGTGAGCCTTGCGACGATGTATTTCGCAGGTAAGAGTTTCTTTACAGGCGCTTGGACAAGCCTGCAAAACCGTTCCGCCAATATGGACACCCTTGTTGCGCTCAGTACAGGCGTGGCGTGGTGTTACTCCTTTGGTTTATTGCTCTTCCCTCAAAGTCATTCTCACGTTTATTTTGAGGCAAGCGTGATGATTATCGGCTTTATTAATCTCGGTAAATTCTTAGAACTGAAAGCCAAACAACGCTCTTCTCTCGCGCTTGAAAAATTGCTCGATCTTGCGCCGAAACAAGCGGTCATTTTTGAACAAAATTCTGCGAATGGTGCAGAAGTCATTAGCAAAACCATTCCCGTAAAAGGCATTAAACCTGAAATGCGAGTGCAAGCCTTAACAGGTGATCGTCTAGCGGTAGATGGTACCTTGGAAAGTGGCACCATTTGGGTGGATGAATCAATGCTGACGGGCGAGGCCTTGCCGATTGAGAAAAAAGTTGGTGACAAAGTGCGTGCTGGTACGCTGATTCAAGACGGCGCAGGCGTGTATATTGCCGAACAAGTCGGCTCGCAAACTGCGCTTGCCCGAGTGATCAATGCGGTACGCCACGCCCAATCCAGCAAACCGCCATTGGCGCAATTTGTGGATAAAGTCGCCTCGGTTTTCGTACCTGTGGTGGTGTCGATTGCACTGCTGGCAGCGTTAATTTGGCTGATGGCAGGCAAGGATTTTGCCTTTGCTTTGTCTATTTTCACCACCGTGTTGATTATTGCCTGCCCGTGCGCTTTAGGCTTAGCGATTCCCCTTTCCACCATTGCTGGCGTGGCGCGGGCGGCGGAATTTGGCGCGTTGGTACGCAATATTGAAGCACTACAAGCTAGTTCAGAAGTAGATACGCTGGTGTTCGATAAAACAGGGACACTCACCACCGGTGAGATGACCGTTACTAAGGTACAAACTTTTAATGGCTTTGCCGAAGCACAGTTGCTCAGTTTAGCCAAAAGCCTTGAAAATCACGCCTCGCACCCAGTAGCCAAAGCGATTGTAAAATTTGCCGAGAATCAGACCACTTGTGAAATTAGTAATGTGCAAGTGGTGAAAGGCTTGGGCATTCAGGGGCAATGGGAAGGTAAAGAGATAAAAATTGGTAATGCTGAATTTTGTAAGGCGGGCATTCTTGCCCACCAAAAAAGTGAAGAATGGCGGGCAAGAATGCCTACCCTACATACGTTAATTTATATTTCGGTCGATAATCAACTGGTAGGCATTCTATCTATCGCCGATCAGCTTCGCCCTGAGTCCAAAGCAATGATCGAAAAATTCAAAACAGAAGGCTACCAATGCTTAATGCTAACGGGCGATCGTCAAACCACTGCCGAGCATTTTGCCCAGCAACTCGGGTTAGATGGCGTGATTGCTGAAGTCTTACCAGAACAAAAAGCGGAGAAAGTGCGTGAGTTGCAGCAACAAAACAAAAAAGTTGCGATGGTTGGCGATGGCATTAATGATGCGCCTGCGCTGGCACAAGCGAATGTGGGGATTGCAATGCATAACGGGTCAGATATTGCGGTGGAAACCGCCGATCTTTCGTTGCTGCAACACGGCTTAGAACCTGTAATACAAATTCTGCCGTTCTCAAAACGTGTTTTGACCAATATGAAACAAAGCCTAATGGGGGCATTTATGTATAACGCCATTGCGATCCCTATCGCCGCTGGCGTGCTTTACCCATTTACAGGTTGGTTGCTCAATCCAATGATTGCGGCTGTTGCGATGGCAATGTCGTCGGTCACGGTGGTATTGAATAGCCAACGATTGTTAAAAGATTAAATCATTGTTACAAGCGGTCGGATTTTGTCGAAAATGTGCATATTTCTGCCAAAATCTGACCGCTTGTGATTTAAAAAGATTGCACATCTGCCCAAAATACATATATTTAAAACTTCTCCTCAAAATCTAATCACAATTGGAGTAATTATGAAAACACTAACAAAACTCTCGCTAATCACCTTGGCTTTGGCTTCCACAAAGGCTTTTGCCGCCCCGAAAACTTTCATTTACTGCTTAGAAGCCTCACCGACTTATATGAACCCGGTGTTTGCTTCAGATGGCGGAACTTTTGATGCCATTGGGCAAACCATTTTCAACCGGTTAGTCGATTTTGAAGAAGGCACCACCAATGTGGTTCCCGCTCTTGCCGAAAAATGGGATGTGGCAGAAGATGGTTTAAGCTATACTTTCTACTTACGTAAAGGTGTAAAATTCCATACGACAAAAGATTTCAAGCCAAGCCGTGATTTTAATGCAAACGATGTATTGTTTTCATTTAATCGTCAATTAGATCCAAATCATCCATACCACAAAGTATCAGGCGGTAACTATGAATACTTCCTCGGTATGGATATGCAAAATATCATTGATAAAGTGGAGAAACTCGATGATTACACCGTAAAAATCAGCTTAAAAGTGCCAAATGCACCATTTGTGGCAAACTTGGCAATGGACTTCGCTTCTATCTATTCAGCGGAATATGCCGATCAACTGTTAAAAACTGGCACGCCTGAAAAATTAGACCACAATCCTGTAGGGACAGGACCTTTCCAATTTGTCGATTATCAAAAAGATTCACAAGTGCGCTATAAAGCGTTCGATCAATACTTTGCGGGCAAAGCGAAAATTGACCGCTTAGTTTTCTCAATTACGCCTGATGCCAGTGTGCGTATGGCAAAACTGCAAAAGGGCGAATGTCACGCTGCACCATACCCAAACCCAGCAGATTTAGACACATTGAAAAAAGATCCAAATATCGAAATGATGACCCAAGCTGGCTTGAATATCGGTTATTTGCATTTCAACACACAGAAAAAACCGTTTGATAATGTGAAAGTACGTCAGGCATTGAACTATGCGATCAACAAAGATGCGATTATCACTTCAGTGTATCAGGGTTCAGGCGAAAAAGCGAAAAATCCAATTCCACCTACAATGTGGAGTTATAACGATGCGGTGCAGGACTACGATTACAACCCAGAAAAAGCCAAAGCGTTGTTAAAAGAAGTGGGCTTAGAGAAAGGCTTTGAAACCGATTTATGGGCCATGCCAGTAAGCCGCCCATATAATCCGAACGCTCGTCGTATGGCAGAGCTTATCCAAGAAGATTGGAAAAAAGTGGGCGTAAACGCCAAAATCACCAGCTACGAATGGGGCGAATATATCAAACGCCAACGTAATGGCGAGCATCAAACAGGGATGATGGGCTGGAACGGTGATAATGGCGACCCTGATAACTTCTTGAACACCCTACTGAGCTGTGCAGCAGTGAACCAAGGTTCAAACTATGCGAAATTCTGTAATCAGGATTTTGATAAGTTAGTTAATGATGCAGTGCAAACCACTGATAAGGCAAAACGTACCAAGCTTTATCAACAAGCGCAAGTATTGTTCAAAGAACAAGCCCCTTGGGTAACTATTGCACATTCAACCACTTACTTCCCAATTCGTAAGGAAGTAACAGGCTACAAGCTCAGCCCGTTTAGTTTGCATAATTTCTATAATGTTGATATTGTAGAGAAATAGTTAAGTTCCCCCTCTTTTCTGAAGAGGGGAAGCTTTTTACAAGCGGTCATTTTTTCCGTAAAACTTGCAAAATTACCTATGTTCTCATTTATTCTTAAACGTATTTTAATGATTATCCCAACTTTCATTGCGATAACCTTAATTACTTTTGCCTTAGTGCATTTAATTCCTGGGGATCCGATCGAAATTCGGATGGGCGAACGTGGTTTAGATCCTGCTATTCACGCCCAAATGATGGCGCAACTTGGGCTAGATCAACCCTTGCCAACCCAGTATTTCAATTACATCAAAGGCGTACTTACTGGTGATTTAGGCAATTCCTTCCGTAATAATGAACCTGTACTGAAAGAATTTTTTACCCTGTTTCCAGCCACGGTAGAATTGGCATTTTTTGCTTTATTGTGGTCGTTGATTTTTGGGATTGCATTAGGGGTGATTGCAGCGGTGAAGAAAGATTCGTGGATTTCGCATACGGTAACCACGCTATCGCTCACAGGCTATTCAATGCCGATTTTCTGGTGGGGCTTGATTTTGATTCTTTACCTTTCTACGCCACTTGGCTTGCCTGCTTCAGGGCGCTTGCCTTCTGAATATTGGATTGAGGCGAATACAGGCTTTATGCTCTACGATACTTGGGTTTCAGATGAAGCTGGGGCATTTTGGGCTGCCATTAAATCACTGATTTTGCCCTCTATCGTACTTGGTACCATTCCGCTGGCAGTGGTCACCCGAATGACTCGTTCGGCAATGCTGGAAGTGTTAGGCGAAGATTATATTCGCACCGCTAAAGCGAAAGGGTTAAGCACTACTCGGATTGTGATCGTACACGCCTTGCGCAATGCTTTGATTCCTGTGGTTACCGTAGTAGGTTTAATTGTAGGGCAATTATTATCAGGTGCTGTTTTAACCGAAAATATCTTCTCGTGGCCGGGCATTGGTAAATGGATTATTGATGCTATTAACGCCCGTGATTACCCTGTATTACAAGGTTCTGTGTTGATCATTGCCACTATTATTATTTTAGTGAACTTGGCTGTAGATGTGATTTATGGTGTCGTAAATCCGCGGATTCGACACACGTAATCGGTTCCTCTCTTTAGCAAAGAAGGGAGGGGAGAAATTTACAAGCGGTTTAAATTATAACAAATTTTGCCAATTTCCCATTTTTACCAAATCTCCCCTAGTCCCTCTGTCCCAAAAAAGAGGGGAATTAGTTAGAAAAATTTTATCGGAGTGATTTTAAATGTCCTCAACAATTCTTTCGGCACCTAAACCGAAAACCCCGTGGCAAGAATTTTGGTATTACTTTTGCCAAAATCGTGGGGCCGTGATTGGGCTTGCCTTTATTGCTGTGGTCTTTTTTGCGGCAGTCTTCGCCCAATGGGTGGCGCCTTTTGACCCTATCGAACAAAACCGTGCGGCATTATTGCTTCCACCCGCATGGGCGAATGGTGGCAATTCAGCCTATTTGCTCGGTACCGACGATATTGGGCGCGATATGCTTTCTAGGATTATCTATGGTGCAAGATTATCGGTCTTTATTGGCTTGATTATCGTCGTGCTTTCTTGCGTGTTTGGGGTAATTTTAGGCTTGCTGGCAGGCTTCTACGGCGGTGTGATTGACGTTGTGATTATGCGCTTTGTCGATATTATGCTCGCCATTCCTAGCCTACTTTTAACCATTGGCGTAGTCACGATTTTAGGTCCATCGCTAATGAATGCCGCCATAGCGATTGCGATTGTCTCAATTCCCAGCTATGTGCGTTTAACTCGTGCTTCGGTAATGAGTGAAAAAAATCGAGATTATGTTACTGCTTCCAAAGTAGCTGGTGCTGGCGTGTTACGCCTGATGTTTGTGGTAATTTTACCTAACTGCTTAGCACCGCTGATCGTGCAAATGACGATGGGCATTTCTAATGCCATTCTTGAACTTGCCGCCCTCGGCTTTTTAGGTATTGGGGCGCAACCACCTACACCTGAACTCGGCACGATGCTGGCGGAATCTCGTGGTTTTATGCAATCGGCAAACTGGTTAGTTACCATTCCAGGTTTGGCAATTTTATCGCTGGTGTTAGCTTTCAACCTAATGGGTGATGGCTTGCGTGATGCTTTAGATCCAAAATTAAAACAGTAGTGAGGGGAAAAATGAGTTTATTAGAAGTCAAAAATTTATCCGTTCACTTTGGCGATCAAAAGGCTCCGTTTAAGGCAGTGGACAGAATTAGCTACACCATCGATGAAGGTGAAGTGTTAGGTATTGTTGGTGAATCAGGTTCGGGTAAGTCAGTGAGCTCGCTGGCAATTATGGGTTTGATCGATTTTCCTGGGCGAGTAATAGCAGAATCGCTCAATTTCAACGGCAACGACCTCCTTTTGCTTAAACCGAAAGAGAAACAAAAAATCGTTGGGGCGGATGTCTCGATGATCTTCCAAGATGCGATGACCAGCCTCAACCCAAGCTATACAGTGGGTTTCCAAATTATGGAAGCCTTGAAAGTGCACCAAGGTGGCTCAAAATCGGCTCGCCGTGAACGTACCATTGAGCTTCTAACAATGGTGGGGATTCCTGATCCACAATCGCGCTTGGAAGTGTATCCACACCAACTATCAGGAGGGATGAGCCAACGTGTAATGATTGCGATGGCGATTGCGTGTAACCCCAAATTATTGATTGCCGATGAACCGACTACTGCTTTGGATGTAACCATTCAAGCGCAAATTATCGATTTGTTGTTAGAGCTTCAACGCAAAGAAAATATGGCGTTGATTCTAATTACCCACGATTTAGCCTTGGTGGCAGAATCCGCTCATCGTATTCTTGTGATGTATGCAGGGCAAGTGGTGGAAGAAGGCAAAGCAGAACAAATTTTCCAAGCACCGTTGCACCCTTATACCCAAGCGTTGCTAAAAGCCTTACCTGAATTTGCCGAGGGTAAATCTCGTTTGCAATCATTACAGGGCGTGGTACCTGGCAAATATGATCGCCCAAATGGTTGTTTGCTTAACCCACGTTGCCCATATGCCACCGACAGATGCAGAGAAATCGAACCCGAATTGCGTGAAGTGCACGGACGACGAGTAAAATGCCATTTTCCATTAGATATCAACGGGATACCAACGAATCAGTAGGCGGATGAGATGACAGATTTGCAAAAAAATGAACAAAATAGACCGCTTCTCGATGCGAAAAACCTCAAAAAATACTACCCTGTAAAGCAAGGAATGTTCCGTGCGGCTAAAACGGTAAAAGCCGTGGATGGCGTCTCATTCACCCTTGAACGAGGCAAAACCCTTGCGGTGGTAGGAGAATCGGGCTGTGGGAAATCCACGCTCGGGCGTATGCTCACTATGATTGAGTGCCCAACTGAAGGCGAGTTGTTTTACAACGGACAGAACTTTTTGGTAAACGATAAAGAAACTAGCACACTACGCCGTAAAAAGATCCAAATCGTATTCCAAAATCCGTATAGCTCGCTTAATCCACGCAAAAAAGTGGGGGCAATTTTAGAAGAGCCGCTGTTAATTAACACCGATTTATCCGCCAAAGAGCGCAAATCACAAGTGCTAGAAATGATGGTAAAAGTAGGATTGAAGCCTGAATTTTACGATCGCTATCCACATATGTTTTCAGGCGGTCAGCGCCAGCGTATTGCTATCGCTCGCGGCTTAATGTTGCATCCTGATATTGTGGTAGCAGATGAACCCGTATCAGCCTTGGACGTTTCAGTACGTGCGCAAGTGCTAAACTTGATGATGGATTTGCAACAAGAAATGGGCTTGTCCTATGTATTTATTTCGCACGATCTTTCGGTGGTTAAACATATTGCCGATGAAGTGATGGTAATGTATTTAGGACGTTGCGTAGAACAAGGGAAGGTAAACGATATTTTCAATAATCCGAAACATCCTTATACCCAAGCCTTGCTTTCAGCAACACCTAAACTGAACCAAGCGGAACGGGGTGAACGCATTAAGCTCACTGGTGAATTGCCAAGCCCACTTAATCCGCCTCAAGGTTGTGCTTTTCACGCTCGTTGCTGGAAAGCAACCGATCGTTGTAAAGTGGAACAACCACAGTTAGAAAATTATCAAGATGGCAGACGCATTGCCTGCTTTATGGTTGAATAAGAGAATCCTATGTCATTGAATTTATCTGATATTCGTACCCAAATCACTAACCTTGATCGGCATATTCTGAAGCTACTCTCAGAACGTCATCGCCTTGCTTTTGATGTGGTACGTAGCAAAGAAATCACCCAAAAACCATTGCGTGATGTGGTGAGGGAAAAAGAACTACTACAAGAGCTGGTAAATTTTGCCGAAGCTGAAAACTATCAGCTTGATCCGCAATATGTCACGCAAATTTTCCAACGTATTATTGAGGATTCAGTGCTTACTCAGCAGCATTATCTACAAAATAAACTCAATGAACAGAAAGAATATAGCGTGTCGATTGCCTTTTTGGGCATGCGTGGCTCTTATTCTAATATGGCAGCTCGTCAGTTTGCTAAGAAATATCAAGGTAACCTGATTGAGCTAAATTGTGACTCATTTGATGAGATCTTTGCTAAAGTGCAAAATGGTGAGGCAGATTATGGCGTTCTGCCCTTAGAAAATACGACTTCAGGTTCGATTAACGAGGTTTACGATCTATTGCAACATACCGATCTCGCTTTGGTGGGTGAACTAGCTTATCCAATTAAACATTGTGTACTAGCCAACGGCAATGTAGATTTATTGGAAGTGGATACCATCTACACTCACCCACAACCTGCTCAGCAATGCAGCCAGTTTATTCAAAGCCTTGACCGTGTACATATCAACTATTGCGAAAGTAGCTCCCACGCAATGCAAATGGTGGCTCGCTTAAACAAGCCGAACATTGTGGCATTAGGTAATGAAGATGGCGGCAAACTCTATGGTTTAACCAATATTAGAAGCGAAATTGCCAATCAACCGAATAACATCACCCGTTTTATCGTGGTAGCCAAGGAGGCGGTCAAAGTTTCACCACAGGTGCAAACCAAAACTTTGCTACTGATGACCACAGGACAACAAGCAGGGGCGTTAGTGGATGCCTTGATAGTATTCAAACAACACGATATTCGAATGCTGAAATTAGAATCTCGCCCAATTTATGGTAAGCCGTGGGAAGAGATGTTTTATGTAGAACTAGAAGCCAATACCCATGCTGAAAACACCCAGAAAGCCTTGGCAGATTTAACAGCAGTGACCAGTTTCGTTAAAGTGCTGGGTTGCTACCCAAGCGAAATTATTGAACCTGTGAATATATAAGCCACAAAAAACGGAAGTTGAGGTTCAACTTCCGTTTTGGTTAATGCTTATCTTGCACGGAAAATAATACGCGCTTTACTTAAATCATATGGGGTCATTTCAACGGTTACTTTATCACCTGTTAAAATACGAATGTAGTTTTTACGCATTTTGCCCGAGATGTGAGCCGTTACTACGTGACCATTTTCTAATTCCACACGGAACATTGTATTTGGTAGGGTTTCTAAAATTGTACCTTGCATTTCAATGCAATCTTCTTTAGCCATTTATTCCTCTTAAAATAGGTTCTCTTAACAAAAAACGGAGCATATTATACTCGGATGTGGCTAAATTACAATCATAATGTAGCGCTAGAAATTCAGCCTTTCAAAACGCTAAATGACAATTTATTATGAGCTAATACAAGCGGTCGGATATTCAATAATATTTTGCAAAGCAATCAACGATAGAAAAGATGAAAACAACCAAGCAAAAACTTACTGTCCTTAATAACCTTGTTGCGCATTATGGCGAGCAGCATTGGTGGGAAGATTTAAATTGGGTGCGAGATGGCGTATCAATGATATTGATTCAGCAGTCCACTCAAGAAAATGTCGAAAAAGCATTGGGCAACCTCTCGCCTTTTATGAATTTACCAGCCTTGAGAAACTTAGCTTTAGAAGATTTGCAAGAACTTATTCGTCCTGCGGGATTTTACAAACAAAAGGCGAATTATCTACAAAATTGGCTGGCGTTTTTTGCAAAAAATGGAGAAAATCTGACCGCTTATCAGCGTTTTTCTGATACTGAACTGAGAAAAATGTTGCTTGCTATCAAGGGAGTGGGGGCAGAAACCGCAGATTGTATGCTGATGTATCTATTTCAACGTAAGGTCTTTATTGCCGACGTCTATGCTATTCGTTTGTTTGAGCGTTTAGGCTTTGGTGAGTATAAAAATTACGAGGCAATGCGCAAAGATTTCCAACACTTGACTAAACAGGCGACCCTCAAACAATGCAAAGAATGGCACGCTTGCATTGACGTACACGGTAAGCACTTTCGTAAGAATTTAGTGACGGACGAGCAATTTTTGCTCAAAGAGAGTTTGTAAATATGCGCTCTTCTTGGATTGAAATTTTAAGCATAGTTTTTCATATGAACATAAAAAGCCTCACTTCGTGAGGCTTTTAACGCTATGATAAGAATATATTCTATAAAGCAAATAATCCTAAGGCTGCGCCGCAAGCTAAAGAGATAAGCGATAACACCCACAGGCGTGGCGCACAGAATTTCAGCATTTCTTTAATTTCAACGCCCGCTAAACCACAAGCTAAGAAAGTGGTTGCAGCGTGAGGGGTAACCAACACACCATAGTTTTTAGAAATTAACATTGCCATTGCCATATCTTGTGGGTTCACACCAAATTGTTGTCCTACACCGATGGCTAATGGTAATAAGCCGAAGAAGTATGAGTCTGTACCGAGTAACATACCGATTGGTAAACCTAATACCCCAAAGACATCTTGTAAGTGACCGCCAATGGCTGTTGGAACAACACTAATGAGAAGTTGTGCCATATTTTCCATCATTTTGGTGCCACTTAATACACCAAGGAAAATACCAGAAGCTAATAAGATCATTGGCATAGTCAAGGCTGTATCAGCGTGAACTTTAATCGCTTTCGCTTGTGCTTTTGAACCTGGAAAGTTTACGATTAACGCAATCGCTAAGCCGATCATAAAGGCACCGTAAAGTGGAATTTTAGTGAAGCAAAGCAAACCAATTACGCCGACTGTTAATAACGCATTGAACCACAGTAATTTAGGGCGTTTCATCGCTTCTAAATCAGCTTTTGATGTACCACTATCTGTTGGAACCAATGTTTCATCTAATTCTGCCGCTAATCCTGTTGGATTTAAACCCGCACCACGGCGTTTTTCAATCAGCCCCATATAGCCTGCAAATATAACAAGAACAACTAAGCCAACAATTTGTAATGGAATCAATTGTTGCCATAATTCATTTACATCAGTGTTCAATACCACACCAGTACGAGCCACAGGTCCACCCCACGGCACAAGGTTCATAATACTCATCGCCGCCCCGATAATACAGAGCAGAACGACTGGGCGTATATGCAGTTTTTTATACACAGGTAACATTGCAGGCACAGTGATTAACAACGTTGAAGCTAATGCACCATCTAAGTGTGCCACAACCGAAATTAACGCTGTTGCAATAGTCACTAACATAATGTTGTTGCCTGCTTTTTTCGCCAGCCAGTTTACCATCGGGTCAAATAAACCTACATCGCCCATTAAGGAAAAATAAACGATAGAGAAAATAAACAGCACGGCAGTAGACCACGTTTTCGACACACCATCTTTAATGAAACCGAAAATTTCTACTGGAGTGAAACCACAAATCAATGCAGCAATAATTGGCACGATAACGAAAATCGGCACAGGGTGGGTTTTAGATTGCAACAAAGCCCAAACAATGACTACAATCATCAAAATACCAACGATACCTAACATCATAAGATGATACTCCTTGAATGAAGGGAAAATTTATATAAATGATAGAAGGGTAAAACATTCAACAACTCAACTAATTTATTTACTATTTGAGTTTTAACAGGGTTATCTTAGGGTATTTATAATTGAAGTTCCAATGCGATAAACCAAAATTATGATCTTGATCATAAAAACATTAGCAAAACTAGTCATCTGTATGATTCATATCACCAAATTGTTTTTAATTACAACACTTTAATCATTGAGGCACTGATTTTGCCCTTACAAGCGGTCTAATTTTGATAGAAATTTGCAAATTTTTAGCAAAATTAGACCGCTTGCCTTTCTTAAAAACAGGGCTTATCCTAATCAAACTTTGATTTCTTGAAGCTATAGCTTATCGTTTGGAAGTGCAATAATGGAAAAAAATTTCGACATCAATGAACAGGGAGGTAGCATTCGTTGCAAACTGTTTTACGATAAAGATCCGCATTCGGCAGAAAATGTGGTGCTGATTTTACACGGTTTTGGCTCAAGCAAAGAACTGAAATCCAACAGCAAATTTGGTGAACGTTTAACCGCTAAATACAAAAACTATGCGGCAATCGCCTTCGACCTGCCTGCCCACGGCGCAGACGCTCGCAAAAAATTGACGCTGGCGGAATGTTTGAATTACGTGCAAATCGTGGTGGATTACGCCAAAGCAAAGTTACAAGCACAGAACTTGTTTATTTACGCGACTAGTTTCGGCGGTTACCTTGCCCTGAAATATATCGCCGAAAAAGGCAATCCTTTCAGCAAAATCGCCTTGCGCGCACCCGCCGTGCAAATGCAGCAAACTTTGCTCAGCAATATGACGGAAGAGGAACGCGGCAAAATAACAAAAGGCAGGGAAGTATTGCTAGGTTTTGAACGCAAAATGAAAATCGGCAAAGACTTTTTAGATGAGCTGGAACAAGGCAACATTGCACAAAACGACTATTTAGATTTTGCCGATAACATTCTGCTGATCCACGGCACTGCCGATGAGATGGTAAACATCGAAACTTCGCAAGCCTTTGCGGATAACAATGTGATTGAATTGATTGCAGTAGAAGGCGCAGACCACCCGTTTTCCAATCCAAAACATATGGACTTGGCGATTGGCAAAGTGGTGGAGTTTTTAGGCAGTTAAACGCAAAAAGAAAAAGAGGCGCCCACTTGTAATTACCAATCCTTCCCTGCAAATTCTTCCACCAAAAAATCAATCATTTTCCGCACGGCTAGTGGTAATTTATGACGGCTTGGGTAGAGAGCATAAATACTGTATTTGGGCAACGACCAATCGGGCAGAACAACTTGCAGTTCACCGTTGATAATGCGTTCGCTCAATAAATATTTCGGCAACATGGCAATGCCGTTGTCTGCCAGCACGCTGTTGAGCAAGGCACTAGTGTCGTTAGTGCTGAATTGGTTTGTCAGCTCAATGTCGATGGTGCTGCCATTTCGACTTAAATGCCACTCTTTTTGGCTGCTGTGGCAAAGCTGGTGATATTGCTGCAGGTCTTCAGGTTCTTGAGGAATACCGTGTTCCGCTAAATAAGCAGGGCTTGCTACTAACAACGAATAGCAATCCGCCAGTTTGCGTGCAACCAAATTCGGGTCGGGGTTATTGGTGATCCGTACGGCAAGATCAATACGTTCGGCAATCAAATCCACCAAATTATCGGTCAGTTGCAGTTGCACATTCAGCTTCGGATTTTGTTTGATAAAACGGTTAATCGTATTCGCCAAATGCACTCCGCCAAAGGAAACCGAACTCGCCATTCGCACTATACCACGCAATTCACCGCTGTGAGCTGCCATTTCATGCTCCATCTCCCCAATGTTCTCGGCAATTTTTTGACAAAAAATAACCGCTTGATCGCCCGCTTCAGTGAGTGAGACTCTACGTGTAGTGCGCTGAAACAAGCGTACGTTCAACCACTCTTCCATTAACGCTACATAACGCGTAATCATCGGCTTAGAAATCTCCAACCGCTCCGCCGTTTGGGTAAAGCTGCCCGTTTCCGCAACGTTTAAAAATACTTTGATGGCAGTGAGTTTGTCCATTTTTACCTCTTTTGTTTCTTAATGTGAAAGAATATTATTCCAAAACCGCTATTTATTCAATTTTTTGTTTCTTTATAATGCAACAAATCAAGTCGTCAAACGCTTTGGGTTTTGATGGTAAAATCTTAAGATATTCGAAAAGGAGCATAATATGAAAAAAGTAGCAGTCATCGGCGCAAATGGACAAGCGGGCAGCAAAATCGTAGATGAAGCCTTACTGCAAGGCTACGAGGTAACAGCTGTCGTGCGCAATAAAGCATATCAAAATGATAAAACTCGTGTCATTTATAAGGACATTATGAGCTTGGAAAAAAGCGATTTAGCGGGCTTCGATGTGGTCATCACCGCATTTGGCACCTGGAACGATGAAACCAGACATCTGCACACCGACGGGCTAATGCACCTTGCCGATTTATTAAGCGGCACGCAAACCAGATTGCTGGTCGTAGGCGGAGCTGGCGGATTATACACTGACGAAAGCCATACCACGCGCCTGATTGATACACCCGATTTCCCTGAGGCCTATAAACCGACCGCCAATGCGATGTCAAAAGGTTTGGCTGAATTAAGAAAACGAAACGATGTGCGCTGGACGTACCTTTCTCCTGCGGCGGATTTTGAAGTGGATTTGCCAAGGACAGGTAAATACATCACAGCAGGCGAAGTGTTCACTGTCAATGAAAAAGGCGAGAGCGTTATCAGCTATGCGGATTATGCGATTGCGATGATTGATGAAATCAAAAATGAACAATTTATCCAAAAACGTTTTAGTGTGCTTGGTGTTTAACGCCTAGCAATTCGTAAATTGGACATTCTGTCCGAACAATTAAACTATCAGGTGCGTGAGAAACGCACCCAACAAAAGGAAACAATAATGAAAAAATCTTTTATTATTTAGATATGATTTCTGGATTTGAAATGGAAATCGCCAAATATGCCTTTTGGGATATAGAAGAAAAAAATTCATAATTTACCAGAAGAAATGCATAATCACAGAAAACGAATTAAGAATAATTTTTGCAAGGAAAGAAACTCTTGGGAATCGATACAAGCATCAGTTATGAATGCAGCAATGGATACACATTAGATTCGGTGTATAGATTTTGGATATTCGCTTGATGACGTAGTGCAATGCCGCCTGTATATTCCCGATGTAGCGTATTGGGATACGGTCAATCAAGTGTATGCCGATTTCTTCGGTTCGCACAAATCAGCCCGCACCATCGTGCCGTGCGGTAATTTGCATACAACGCCCTCATTGAAATTGAAGCTACCGCCAAATTTACTTAGGAGAACGACGATGAAATTTATCTGTAATCAATGCCATCAAACGGCACCCGTTTCCACTCGTGAAGCCAAATGCCAATGCGGCGGATTATGGACGCTGGATTATCAACCGCCTAAATTCAATCTCAACGACATCGACCGTCACGAATGGAGCCAATTCCGTTATCGTAAATTTATGGCTTTGCAAGATGAATCTTGGCGTGATATTTCCCTTGGCGAAGGGATGACTCCGATTGTGCGTTTTGATGAGAATGTCTTGTTGAAAATGGATTATTTTATGCCGACGCTTTCCTTCAAAGATCGTGGGGCGACAGTGCTTATCAGCCATTGCAAAGCCATCGGCGTGAATTCTGTGGTACAAGACAGCAGCGGCAACGCAGGCAACAGTGTGGCGGCTTATTGTGCCAAAGCAGGCATTCAATGCGAAATCTTCGTGCCTGAAGGTACATCACCGAAAAAAATTAATATGATTGAAGCCCACGGCGCCAAAGCCAATGTGATTGCAGGCAGTCGTGACCACTGTGCCGACGTGTGCCGTGCCAAAGTGGAAAATGACGGCGTTTACTATGCGAACCACGTTTACAACCCGTTCTTCTATGAAGGCACTAAAACCTATATTTACGAAACCTTCGAACAACTTGGACGTATTCCCAAACATCTCGTAGTTCCAGTCGGAAACGGCACGCTGTTTATTGGTGTGATCAAAGGCTTGGAACATTTATTGGCAAGCGGCATGATAAGCGAAATGCCAACCATCATCGCTCTACAAAGCGAACATTGCGATCCACTCTTACAAGCGGCTAAAAAAGGACAAAAATTTGCAGCAACCGTTGAGGTTAAACCGACCATCGCTGAAGGCATTGCCATCGGGCAACCAATGCGAGCCACGGAAATTTTGACTTACGCGGAAAAATATCCTGTTCGATTCGTGCATGCGCCGGAAGATAAAATTCTGACGGCCCGTGATATTTTGGCGAAAAAAGGCGTTTATTGTGAACACACCACCGCAGCGAATTATGCAGCTTATTTACACTATTGCGAGCTTTACGGCACCGCCGAAGACTGCTTAATTACGATGTGCGGTGCAGGGCTAAAATCGGATCATTAAAGGAAAAATTCTAAATACCAAAGATTACACAAGGCTGGTGATGACGAACAGGCACTAAAATCTGGTACGAAATCTACGAAAAAGGCTATATCTCGGTGGGCAATGGGATTACCTATATCCACGAAATCCGTAGCGTGAAAGCGATGGTGGAAAATTTAATGCAAGATTTTGCGCAAATTTGACCGCTTGTAGGTGAATTAAAATAATAGGCTAATTTCTGTGCTAATAAGGCTGCCAATTGTTGAGATTGACAGCCTTGCGCATTACTATTTTTCTGTTTTGTTTCCCTCTTCTAATTCTGTTATTTCTTCTGGTTCTACGGCTTCTTTCAATTCCACCGCCTCTTGTGCTTCATTTTCTTCCACCTGTTCTAAACTTTCTTGATATTGTTGAACAAGTTCTTCATCAAACGGCACGAGCGGCTCTTCGCTGATTTCTAAATCTTCCACGGCGGTAGCGGTTGCCACTGGAGTGGCTAGTTGCATCTCTGCACGTTCGGATTTTGGAATTGGTTTAGTGGCGATGGCACTGCATAGCAATATGATGGAGAAAATGCCAAAAAAAGTGTAAAAACCATATTCAGGTGAAAGCCCCATTGCCATCCCTAAGAATGGCGGAGCAACTAATGCGCCAAGTCCATAGCAAAAAAGCAAGCCACGACTGACTTCTACGGTATTCATATTATTCGGCAATTCATCGTTAGCACGAGCAATGCTGAGTGCATAAAGGGTAAATAAGCTACAACCGAGCAAAAATGCGACAAGGTATTGTATCCAAGCGGTCGAATTTTCCGAAAAAATTGCAAAAAGCCCTGTGATGGTGGTAAACGTTGCCAATAAGGCACAAATCAAAATGGTGTTACGTCGCCCAAGCCTGTCCGACATTCTTGCCATTGGAATTTGGCTTAAAAAGCCACCAGCCATAGAAGTCATTAGATATAACGAGATTTCATCAAGGCTAAAGTCAAGTTTTAACATAAACACCGATACCATCGTGAAAAAGCCATTGACTAACATTCCGCTGATAAAACTGGTTGCCAATGCCAAAGGAGAGATGGCAAATAAGCGAGGAATGCTGATCCGCTCACGAGCTGGAATTTCAGGTTGAGCCATTCGGGTTAGAGCAATCGGAATCATCGACATCACGACCAAAATAGCGGCTAAGGTGAAAATATTGTTACTGGATAGCTCCAGGCTCAATAAACCTGCACCTAAAATAAAGGCTAAATAGAAAATGATGTTGTACGTTGCTAAGGCTTTGCCTCGGGTGTCTGCGCTAGTTTTTTCGCTTAACCAGCTTTCGACGAGCAATAACAAGCTGTAATGGCAGAAGCCTAAAAAGATGCGCAATATGCCCCATACCCAGAGGTTTTCCATCATCGTATGGCTTAATGCCGCAATCGCAAATACTGCACCAAAGACACTGAATGAACGAATATGCCCTACACTTGAAACAATGCGGTGTGCAAATACGGCACTTAGCGTTGCTCCCACGAAAAAGGCCGCATTGAGCAAGCCAATGATGACATCATTCACCCCCATTTCCGCCAATTTTACCCCAGCGGAGTTTAGGAATAGACCATAGCCCAAAAACAGGAAAAAAATACCTGAAAAAAGAGAATAAAATTTAGTGGTTTGCAAGGTTGCTCCTAAATATTCCTCTCTCACGTAAACGGGAGAGAGACCGCCACTGGATTCATTCAAAATCCCTGGGCAGAGAGAGGGGAATGAGAGATTACTCCACTTTTTCTTCTACATTCGATGTCGTTTCTGTCATCGCCTCTACATCAGCCATCATCAATTCGTGGCTTTCATCCATAGCTAGATTCATAAAGCGTTCATATTGTTTCAAGACATCAGCAATCAACTCATCTTTGGTCATATATTGTACATCATAACCTAAGCGACCATCAAAGAAGTAGGTAATTGGTTCATAAATTTTGCTTTCTTCAATGTTTGGTACGTTGCTATCTTCAACCACAAGATTAGATAATTCTCGAGATTGGCATTCGATACCGTATAAGAAATTACGTAAATTTTCTTTCACCACTTCAAACTCAATTTTTGGATTTTTGCCATCAATGAATTTCGTTTGAGCTGTTAAGCCATGGCTATCAAATTCTTCCACTAAGGCTTTAAAAGCAGGGCGTGCTGTTTTAAGCAAGAACTGGCGAATGTCTTTGCGATCAGTTGGATTGACGATTTTTTCCAAACGTTCTTTCCAGTTTTCTGCACTCCAAGAAGCGCTGCCTTGACTGAAATTTTTACTTGAATATTGGCTATCTACCATCAACCCCTTCCACAAACCGAAGCAGAGAATGATCATAATTGCCATAAATGGCAGAGCGATAATTAAGGTCATGGTTTGTAATGAGTCTAACCCCCCCGAGTAGAGTAACGATGAACCAAGCACTGCAAGCAATACACCCCAAAATATACTTTGCCATTTAGGTGCTTTTTCTTCCCCTTGCGAAGCGATACTGTTTAGTACAAAAATACCTGAATCAGCTGAGGTTACAAAGAAAATAGAAATTACAACCACAGCAACAATGGAGGCAATAGTACCAAGCGGTAATTGCGCAAAAAAACCGAATAATAGGGCTTCGGTGTTATCGCTTAAGGCTTTTAATGCACCACCTGTTTGTTGATCAATCCAAATGGCAGAGCCACCAAAACTAGTCATCCACAAAATATTGAATAACGATGGTACGAACAATACGCCTAGTACAAATTCACGAATGGTTCGTCCTCTAGAAATCTTCGCAATAAACATTCCGACAAATGGCGCCCATGATGCCCACCACGCCCAATACACAACTGTCCATTGGCTTAACCAGCCTTGTTTTTCAGGTTCATAAGCAAAAGTACGAAAACTAACTTCTAGCAATGAGCTAAAGTAATAACCTAAATTCTCGGTTAAACCTGAAAATAGTAATAGTGTTGGTCCCGCCACGATCACGAAAATCAACAGCAAGCCTGCTAAAATCAAATTTGTTTCGCTGAGAATTTTCACACCTTTGCCCACGCCGGAAATAGCAGAAATAACGGCTAAAGTCATTGCAATAATGATGATCGCTACTAATACACCAAAACTACTGCTATTTAAGGCTCCAAGGTTATTAAGCCCTGCATTTACTTGCATTGCACCATAGCCTAGGGTTGTGGTTAAACCGAAAATGGTGCTACAAAGTGCCACTACGTCGATCAAATGTCCCCAAAAACCCGAAATACGATTTTTAAGTAATGGATAGAAGCCTGAACGCACCGTTAAGGGCAATTTGTAACGGAAACCAAAATAGGCTAATGTCAAGGCAATAACCGCATAAATTGCCCAAGCGTGAATCCCCCAATGATAGAAGGTTGTCATCATGGCTTCCTTCATACGAGCGGATTCATCTAAGCCCACTTCGGTGGGTTTTAAATAATGTAATATCGGTTCAGCCACCCCGAAGTACATTAAGCCGATCCCCATTCCTGCGGCAAATAACATGGCAATCCACGACATAAATGAAAATTCAGGTTCGTCAGTATCAGCACCTAAACGAATACTGCCAAGTGAACTTACACACAAGAACATCAAAAATAGGAAGAAAATTGAGCCTGCTAAAATATAAAACCAACTAAAGTTGGCAAATAAAGATTGTTTGGCAACATTCAATGTTGCTTGTGCCTGTTCAGGAAAGGCCGAACAAAAAATTGCAACAATTGCAACGAAAACCACCGTTGGCACAAAAATCGGGGCTTTTAATGTGCTTGCTGCACGAAGTTGTTGGAATGAACTCATACATGCTCCATTTTATGGTAAAACAAGTACGCACGTTTTTATATTAAAATAAGTAAAGCGTGCTAAAAAAGAAAAAGATAAATTTATAGGCACCCTGTTAGATAGGGAATTTGGAGTACAAATATTTTAGAAAATCTTTGCTTAAGATAGTCTGAAGACTAAATTGAAAAGTAGCATAACCACTTAACTGTAGTTGGAGTTATGCTACATTATTGAGGTGGTTTTGTCAAATTTATGTGAAATTTGACCGCTTATTAACGATTAAACACCAATGATTTTTAACAATTCTGAAATCTGTTTAATTTCATAAGTAGGATGAATGTCGGTGTCATTAAGCACATTGAGATGATTAAACCAACAGGTATCAATCCCTGCGTTATAGCCGCCTTTTACATCAGAAGCCAATGTATCACCAACCATTAGCACTTTAGTTTTATCAAATTCATCCATTAAAGCAAAAGCATAATCAAACACTTGTTTATCTGGCTTAGCGGCACCAATTTGCTCTGAAACCACAATAATCTCGAAATATTTGATCGTATTGGTATTTTCTAGGCGTTTTTGTTGTAATTCCGTAAAACCGTTGGTAATAATCCCCATTTTCACTTTGCCATACAAGGCTTCAAGCACTTCCATTGCGCCATCTAAGGGCTTGCTTACCATCGCCATTTCTGCCATCAATTCCTGATTAAGCTGTAACGCATCCACACCTGTTTGTTCAGAAAGTTTGGCAAAACGGCGAGTTTGAATATCTTTAGCGGTAATTTCATTATTTTGATAAGCCACCCAAAGCGGCTTGTTCACTGCTTGGAAGGCTTCATAGTCTGATTCGGTAAAATCAATGCCGTAGCGAGCCAACATCGTTTTTAAGCCATCGTACGAGCGAAACGAAAACAAAGTTTCATCAGCATCAAATAAAATCCATTCATAGCGCATTATCTATAACTTCCTTTGATTTCTTCCGTGATCCAATCGACAAAATGTTTTACTTTCTCGGTTTCTGCCATTTGCGGAGGATAAACCACATAGAAGGCTTTTTCATCGTACACATCTGTCACAAACGGTTCAATCACTGAACCTGCAGCGATTTCATCCTGCGCTAAAATACGGTTGGCAACCACCACGCCTTGACGGTGTTTTGCCGCTTGAATCCCCATTGAGGTCGTACTGAACATCGCCCCTACTTCGGTATTCACATCGTGTAAATTCAGATGCTCTGCCATTTGTTTCCATTTGGTATAGGAGCAAACGTGAATTAAATTTTTACTTGCTAGATCTTCAGGTTTCGTGATGGGATTCTCTTTTAAATATTCAGGTGAAGCCAATACCATAATACGCGCTTTAATCAGCTCGATTGCTTCAAGATTGTGCCAATTGCCATTGCCATAATAAATGGCTACATCGGTATCTTTGCCAAACAGGCCCTCATCTTGTGGCATTGTGGTTAAACGCACTTCAATATCAGGATATTCTCTATGAAAATCATTCAAACGTGGCACGAGCCAATGCATACCAAATGATGGTGTTGTACTAATAGAAAGAATTTGACGGCTATTTTTTAAACGCACTTTTTCCGTGGCTGTGGCAATGCGCTCTAAAAGCGGTTGAATTTCTTGGAAATATTGCAAACCCGTTTCGGTCAGTTCTAACAAACGATTACGACGGTGAAATAATTTGATGCCTAAAAAATCTTCCAGCAACTTAATTTGATGGCTTACTGCTGCTTGGGTTACGAAAAGTTCATCAGCCGCTTTAGTAAAATTCAAATGGCGGGCTGCTGATTCAAAGGCTTTTAAGGCATTAAGCGGGGGGAGTTTTTTATTCATAGGATTATTTCTTTTTTTATTTGTGATTGGTTATTTTTGAAGTTATTACTTAATTTAGATAAAATTTTTCTATTACACTAATTAGAAAAATTTACCAAAAATCTCTTGATCAACTGGTCTAATCTCATTATACTGCGCTCCGTACTTAAGGGATAGTGGTGTTTATTTGATTTTTATCAAATGTTACATTCCTAAATTTTAAGTATGATGTTGTGTTTGCATATTGGCCTAGGAAACTAGGCTGGAGTAACGAAAGTTACTCGTTTCACTTCCTGTATATTTAAACCTTATTGGTTTATGCCCCTCAATATGAGGGGCTTTTTTTACCCCTAAAAAAATTTATTTAGTTTAACAGAAATCCAGTAACTTACTAGATATATTACTTTTACTAATTCTTATAATTATGCCTCAAATAATAAAAAAGTTGTCAATACAACAAAATTATTGCCAATTTTTATTCATCTTTTAAACATCCTACGTCTTGAATGAAAACGTTGTGTTTGCGTTTTTGCCTCTTTTTCAACTAATAATTTATTAGATGTATGGGTGAGGATAGCTTTTTTCTTCCAATAAGTATGTAAGCAACTCACAAACAATCCACTCGCTAACACCAAAATAATGAGCTCGCCATAAAGTCGGTGAAATAATTCGTTAATTTTACTATGTGTAGTTTGCCCGTAATGTAAATCAAAAGTGATCCGTAAAAACCCAACTAAATCTTGTTGGTCAAAAATAGGTTCCACAATTTGCTGTGTATTTGCATTTTCAGAAAGGTGTTTTTTCAAGCTTTTTGCCTGCTGGCTTTGCGCAATAAGCGAACCATCTGGCGCATATAAATTAGCATCAATCACAAAATCTTCTTTAGCAAAATTATCCAATGCCTCAACTAAATCCTCATTATTAGCATTTTTGACTAACATTAACGAAAAAATATTAGTTTGCTGGCGAACTAATACGTGCGATAAATTGGCTATCTGATTAACACTCGCTAGTTGCGAACCTGCTTTAAATTGGTTCGCACCGTGCAAAATCACGCCAACTGCCAAAAGACAGAACGCTAAAATACCGATCAAAACTCCATTTTTTATTATTTTTACTCGAGAAATATACATAGAAATTTACACATAAATAATAGATAATTTGAAATCATTATCTATAAAAAGAGAACGCCATGTCAAACACCATTTTTATTTATGCAACGTCGCTAAATGATGCTCAAATCGCTCAATTTGCTAAACAAAATTCATTAAAACCGCCCAAACAAGCGACCTATTTAGATTATAAAATTGCATTTTTTACCACAAATTTAACCGCTTGTGATCTACGTGCAGCGGCAAGTGCTATACAGGCTGATGTGGCAGATCTCGACATTGAAGCCCATTTAACTCAAGCAGGCTTGTTGGTGATGGATATGGATTCCACTGCAATTAAAATTGAGTGTATTGATGAGATTGCTAAATTAGCTGGCACGGGGGAAATAGTGTCATCAATTACTGCTTCAGCAATGCGTGGTGAACTCGATTTTGAGCAAAGTTTGCGTAAACGTGTCAGTACGCTCGAAAATGCGCCTGAAAATATTTTGCAAAAAGTGCGGGAAAATCTACCGCTTATGGACGGCTTTGAAACAATGGTTAGCACGCTTCAAGCCAATGGTTGGAAACTTGCCATTGCATCAGGCGGTTTTGACTATTTTGCTGATTATCTCAAAGAAAAATATGGTTTAGATTACGCAGTGTCGAATCAGTTGGAAATCATTGATAGCAAGCTCACAGGTAAAGTGTTGGGTAAGGTAGTGGACGCACAATATAAGAAAGAAACGTTATTGGCGTTAGCGAAAAAATTTGCACTTCCACTCACGCAAGTTGTTGCGGTAGGGGATGGGGCGAATGATTTACCTATGCTTAAAACCGCCAGTCTTGGTGTTGCTCTACACGCTAAACCGAAAGTACAAGAACAAGCCAAATATGTGGTAAACTTTGGCGACTTAACCGCACTTTGTCTGCTGTTGAATGCGCAGGATTTATTTAACGAATAGGAGGAACAAAAATGCCATCATTTGATATTGTGTCAGAATTAGAAATGCACGAAGTACGTAATGCGGTGGAAAATGCCAACCGTGTCCTTTCAACTCGCTATGACTTCCGTGGTGTAGAAGCGGTGATTGAGCTTAACGAAAAAAACGAAAGTATTAAACTTACCACCGAATCCGATTTCCAATTGGAGCAACTGATTGAAATTTTAATCGGCTCGTGCGTAAAACGTGGTATTGAGCATAACAGCCTTGATATTCCAACGGAAAGTGAACATCACGGTAAACTTTACAGCAAAGAGATCAAGCTCAAACAAGGCATCGAATCGGATATGGCGAAAAAAGTCACCAAGCTGATTAAAGATTCAAAATTGAAAGTGCAGACCCAAATTCAAGGCGATAGCGTACGTGTAACGGGTAAATCTCGTGATGATTTACAAACTGCGATTCAATTAGTAAAAAGCGCAGAATTAGGACAGCCGTTCCAATTTAATAACTTCCGTGACTAATTTTTAACAGTCATAGGGCATACAAGCGGTTAATTTTTTGCAAAATTTTGCATAAATTTGACCGCTTGTTTTTCGAGGACAATGATGAAACTTTCTAAAAAAACGCTCAATTTATTGCTATTGGTGGTAGTGACCGTTGTTTCCTATTTCTTTGGTAACGATAACCCAAAAGAGTCGCAACCTGCCGAACAAAAAAATCACATTTCGCAAACAAACAACAGGGCTGCGTCAAATGCTGAAACGAAACAAGCGGTGGCTGGCGATTATGATAGTGTGATGCGAGAAGATAAAATAGGGCAGAACAAAAATGCGCCAGTGCATTACTATATGCTGGCACTGTCGTGGTCGCCTTCGTTTTGTGATAGCCAAGCGGATAAAAATAATGGCTATGTGCCGCAACGTCTGCAATATCAATGTGCAGGATCGCAAGATTTTGGCTGGGTAATTCACGGTTTATGGCCACAAAATAAAAACGCACGCTCGATCAATGAACACCCTCGTTATTGCCAAGGTGATTTGCCGCCAGTTTCAGCACAAATTATCGAAAAATATTTGCCTGAATCCCCTGGGGCTGCCTTATTACAAGGCGAATGGGAAAAACACGGAGCCTGTGCTTTTGATAATGCTGAAACCTATTTTGCGAAGCAAAAAGAGTTATTTAATGCGCTCGTTTTACCGAATAAAAATATGCGAAAAAATGAGTTATTCCGCTGGATGCGCAAAAATAATCCGCATTTAGAGCGTGTTTATTTGGGTGCAAGCAAAACTGAACTTTATATTTGCTACGATAAAGCGTGGCAACCAGTGGATTGCCCGAAATAATGAGCGAACTTGACTTCCGCCAGCTCAAAATGCAAGTGCAGCGTCAATTGAAGCGAGATTTAGAGAAGGCGGAGACTTATTTTAATAAAAAATTTACACCACCAACGGTCAGTTTTACCGTTCGAGGCTTAAAAGCAGGTGTGGCTTATTTGAACAAAAATGAAGTCCGTTTCAATCCTATTTTGTTGCAAGAAAACGGGACGGATTTTATTTCGCAAGTAGTTCCTCACGAATTGGCACATATTCTTGTTCACCAACATTTCGGGCGGGTGCAACCGCATAGCAAAGAATGGCAAATGATGATGGAAACCGTATTTGGTGTAGCTGCGAAAATCTATCATTGTTTTGAAACTAACAGTGTAGCGAAACAATTTCCGTATCGTTGTGGTTGTCAAATTCATCAACTTTCCCAACGAAGGCATAATGCCGTGCAACAAAAAAAGCAGCAATATATTTGCCGAAAATGCAAACAAGTGTTGCAATTAGATAAGAAAAGTTAAAAATTGGTTAAATTTACTAGACTTTATTTTTTAACTCCTTAAAATTCACGCCAGTTTATTTTTTGATTTATAACAAATTTTTGGAGTTTTGAATGGAAAACATTGTCATTGTTGGTGGCGGTGCTGGTGGTTTAGAGTTAGCCACCTATTTAGGCAACAAAGTTGGCAAGAAAAAAGCCAACGTGATGTTAATTGATCGTAACACGACACACTTATGGAAACCGTTGTTACACGAAGTTGCAACAGGTTCATTAGATGATGGTACTGATGCGGTAAGCTACCGTGCGCACGCCACTCATCACAATTTTTCTTTCCGTCAAGGTACGATGTCAGGCTTAGAGCGTGAGAAAAAAGAAGTGATCATCGCCCCAATCTACAATGATGAAAACGAATTATTAGTAGCAGAACGTCGCATTCCCTACGATAAATTGGTGATTGCTATCGGTAGCCAATCAAACGATTTTGGCACTAAAGGCGTAAAAGAACACTGTATTTTCCTAGATAGTTCAGAACAGGCGAAAGTTTTTCAAAAACGACTGCTGGAATCCGTATTAAAATTCTCATTCAACGATGATCAAGATGTAAAAATTGCGATTGTTGGCGGTGGAGCAACAGGAATTGAGCTTACTGCTGAACTATATAACGCTGCAAGCCACTTAAATGATTATGGTTTTGGTAAATTAAAACGTACCAATATCAATGTAACCTTAATTGAAGCAGGTTCTCGCTTAATTCCTGCATTAACAGAAAAAGTTTCCGCTTCAGCCCTTTCCGAATTGAGAAAAGCGGGCGCAGATGTGCGTTTAAATACTATGATCACAGAAGCGATGGAAGATGGCTTAATGACCAAAGAGGGCGAGAAGATCGAAGCGGATCTTATTGTATGGGCAGCAGGAGTAAAAGCACCTGAATTTACCAAAAACCTAGGCTTTGAAACCAACCGTTTAAACCAAATTGAAATTAAAGATACGCTGCAAACGACAGTTGATAATAGCGTATTTGTCATTGGTGACTGCGCCGCCTTAATGCAAGATGGTAAACCTATCCCACCTCGTGCGCAGGCGGCTCACCAAATGGCAACCCAATGCGGTAAAAATATCGTAGCATTACTAAATGCTGGCGAGATGAAACCATTCCGTTTTAATGATAAAGGCTCTTTGTTAAATTTCTCACACTTCGGCACAGTAGGCAGTTTGATGGGTAACTTAACAAAAGGCGATATGTTTATCGAAGGAAAAATTGCCCGTGTTGCCTACCTTTCGCTTTATAGAATGCACCAAGTGGCACTTCACGGTTGTTTTAAAACAGGCTTAATTTTATTAGTCGGTCAAATCAACCGCTTCTTGCGCCC
This sequence comes from Actinobacillus sp., assembly GCA_041854605.1. Taxonomy (GTDB): domain Bacteria; phylum Pseudomonadota; class Gammaproteobacteria; order Enterobacterales; family Pasteurellaceae; genus Haemophilus_A. The sequence goes on along the minus strand of JBHACP010000040.1, from coordinate 47,939 downwards.
AGCAATGAAATTGCACTAAGATAGAACCCGAGTTTTCACTCGGGTTTATTTTTGCCAATCAATAAGGAAGTGAATATGATTTTAGCCCCTGAAATTATTGAGCAGTACCAAGCACTAATTTTTGATATGGATGGCACCATCATTGATACCATGCCAAGCCACGCCAAAGCATGGGAAATCACAGGAAAACATTTTGGCTATCAAGTCGATACTTCCGTAATGTATGAGTTAAGCGGAGCAACAACTTACACTATTGGGCGAGAAATTATGAAACGCGCCAATATGCCAATAGAATTGCTTGAAGAGGTGGTGCAAATGAAGCGCAAAATCGCAATGGATTTAACTTATGAGCATTCTACTCTTTTACCCACTTTTGAAATTATTCAGCAATATTCAGGCAAAATGCCATTAGCTGTTGGCACTGGCGCACATCGTATTCAAGCCTATAAATTGCTCGATAAATTCAATCTCCGCCCATATTTCGATACCATTGTCGATGCCGATGACGTAAAAGAGCATAAGCCCTCGCCTGAAACTTTCTTGCTCTGTGCTGAACGCCTAGGAATAAAACCCAGCCACTGTTTAGTATTTGAAGATGCCGATTTAGGCATTCAAGCCGCTTTAGCAAGCGGAATGGATGTATTTGATGTGAGAACAAATCAGATTACGAAGAATAAATAATACAAGCGGTCAAATTTCTCATAATTTTTGCAAATTTTGTCTACTATGCCAATATCTCTTTGTTTACCAAGAATATGCTACATTCAACATACCAAGGACAACAAATCGTTTAGAGTCCTTTTTAAGGAAATGAAGAGTAAATTATCTGCTCATGCAGGACTTTCAGATAGCAATAAGATGATGTTTTTAAAGGATTTTATCCATCGACATTGTTAATAAAAAAGCCATAGCAGACTCAAAAATGTCTACTATGGCTACTTGAGTAGGAAAATAGACTTAATTTTGTCTACTATGCCAAAAATTTGCAAAATTCGACCGCTTGTTTTTTGCGTAAAGGCAAAAATACTTTTTGAAAAAATAGTGTAAAAAAGATCAAAAAAATCCATTGACACTGTTTTTTAAATCAGTAAAATGCGCTGTATAAATCGCCAGGGATAAGATAGAGGTATTATATGGTAAGTATCAGACCACTTACGCAAATTAAATCAAATCAAGCTATTCCGATGTATCGAGATACACATAGAGAAAGTAGAGCATCGGTTAAATTAGATCTCAATTCGCTTTGCGTTCGCAAACCAACGGAAACTTTCTTTATTTTGGTGGGCAATCCTAATTTATTGGCTTGGGGCATTGAGCAAGACGATTTATTGGTTGTAGAAAAATCCCAACACTATTACAAAAATGATCTGTTGGTATTAGAGCAACACGGGCAGTATAAATTTTATCAATTTTTCAATGAAACCAATGGTGAAATCGTACTTTTCTCCTTGGACGTGCGTGAGAAAAATTTACGTATCCAAAGCTGGGATGACGTGAGTGTAGCTGGTGTGATCACCAATGTTGTACATCAAATGCGCCACCGTTTTTCGACTGAACGCAAATATGCTTAACAGAGGGATTTAAATAGGTAACTTTGATTAAATTCGCTATACTATAGCTCTATATTCATTGTTTATAGAGGATCATACAATGAGCGAAGAAAAGAAAAGTTGGTTTAGAAAAGCCCTTGAGAAATACGATAAATTTTGTGAAGAGCTCGGGGTAAATCGAGGGGCTTGCCGAGGTTGTGTACCTGTGGTGAAGTTTGATCCTGAAAAAGAAGATAAAACCAAATACGTCAGGCGAGCCCAAAAATAGTTGAGAGAGATTATTTATCTTTGTTAAATAGATTTTATGCCTTCTGTTTGAGGGCATTTTTGTGAACTTATTCACATTTTTCACAAAAATATTCAGCTAGAATCATAATCGAATTTACTTTATTTTTACATATTACTAAAATATAGCGCCTTTTGGCGAATTTCCGTTTTAAATATAATTTAAATAAGGTTTTCCTATGTTGTGGTTTTTCTTTTGTGTGGTCATTCTTGTACTTGGCTACTTCATCTATGGCAAGATTATCGAGCGTATTTTCGTAATCAATCCGAGACGCCAAACGCCAGCCTATACAGTCAATGATGGTGTCGATTATATGCCAATGTCTAAAACTAAGATTTGGCTAATTCAATTATTAAATATTGCTGGAACAGGTCCGATTTTTGGTCCAATCCTTGGTGCCTTGTATGGGCCAGTAGCAATGCTTTGGATCGTTATTGGCTGTATTTTTGCTGGTGCAGTGCACGATTATTTCTGTGGAATGCTGTCTATTCGTCACGGCGGAGCAACTATGCCTTGGCTTGCAGGTAAATTTCTCGGTCGTCCTGTGAAAGTGTTTATCAATGTAATGGCTCTCGTTCTATTACTATTAGTGGGCGTGGTTTTCGTAGCAAGTCCAGCGCAGCTAATGGCAACTATTACTATGGATGTTGCAGGTGCTTCACAGGGTGCTTTACAACTAGGTGATGCCGAAGCTGTTCATCAAGCAGTTGAAGCAGGTGGCTTAACTGTTTGGGGAATGGATAAAGCCACGGTTGTGTCAGTATGGACAGCTATTATTTTTGCGTACTATATTTTAGCAACACTGCTTCCAATCGATAAAATTATTGGTCGTATTTATCCGTTCTTCGGTGCATTATTACTCTTTATGTCACTGGGGATGGTTTATGGCTTAGTTTCAGCCCATTTGAGTGCTCAAGACCCCATTGAGTTTTTCCGCACAATTAACCAAGATGGACAAGGTTTAACGTGGGAAAAATTCACCCAAAACTTCCAAGTGAAAGGTGATGTGCCTGTTTGGCCGTTATTGTTCTTAACCATTTCTTGTGGGGCATTATCAGGCTTCCACGCCACACAAACGCCGTTAATGGCACGTTGTGCCGAGAATGAAAAAGAAGGTCGTTTCATTTTCTACGGGGCAATGATCACTGAAGGGGTAATTGCTTTAATTTGGTGCATGGTTGGCTTAGCTTTCTATGAAAACCCACAAGCCCTTCAAAATGCTATTTCTGCAGGTTCACCATCTAAGGTCGTGTATGATAGCTCATTACATTTCTTAGGCTTTATTGGTGGTATTTTTGCCGTATTGGGTGTGGTTGTGTTGCCTATCACTTCAGGGGATACCGCATTCCGTGCAGCACGTTTACAATTAGCTGAAATTTTCAAGATCGACCAACGTTCATTAGTAAAACGTTTAATGATAGCTATTCCGCTTTTCATACTTGGTTTTATCGTATCGAAAATTGACTTTAGCGTATTATGGCGCTATTTTACGTGGGCAAACCAAATGACCGCAATGGTAATGTTATGGACGGCAGCCGCATACTTGTATCGCTATAAAAAATTCCATTGGGTAGCTTCAATTCCAGCCTGGTTTATCACTACCGTTTGTGCAACCTATTTATTCTATAACAAAATTGGTTTCGGCTTAGATTACGAGCTTTCTCAATATTTAGGCCTAGCAACGACAGTAGTGTGTATTGTATTGTTCTTCACTTTGCTTAAACCATTGGGCGAGCGAGATGAAGAAGCTTATGTAAACGCATAATTAAATGGATGAATAATCTATTTACCTTGTAAAAAGAAGTGGCTAAAGAATCTTTTTCAGCTCTTTAGCCACTTTTGTTTATTAAGCTTCTATTTCATCTAACTCATCTGCCATTGCAGCGAGCGCCTCACGAGTTAATTGCGCAAGGGCTTTATAAAATCCATCCGCTTGTTTTTCAACTAAATCCAAGAATTTACTCATCACTGGCAATATAAATTGCTCAAATAGTTCTTGCTGCGCAAGCGTTGAATCTAAATTATCTTCAATCCACGAAGCGGTTAAAAGTAATAAGGCAACGTGATCAGCATTGGCTACCTCTGGCATTGTTCGTTTATCACGAAAAGCTACAAAATCTGTTACTGATGCATTAAAAGCCGAAATAGCGGTCGGAATTTTGCCATTTTTTGCAAAAAGTGCTTGATAGCTTTCGTTCAATTGCGTAGGGTTAGCATTCTTCTCAATCAAAGCTAAAGCTAAATCACTTTGTGCATCGGTATCTAATGCCCATTGTTGGCGTAAGCCACCTTGTGCTAGCCAACCGAATGTACCTGCTAAAATTGGATCAGTTGGACTACGATAAAATAAATTACCAAATAGGCGGCAAAGTAGGGAAAAATCGTTTAAGGTTGTTTCACTCATAATCTGTTGAAATGGTTGGAAAAGTCGCTATTTTACACGAAAAGGAACAAAAAAATGAAATATATTGGAGCTCACGTAAGTGCATCGGGAGGTGTAGAAAATGCAGTATTGCGTTCAGTAGAAATTGGTGCAAACGCTTTTGCATTATTTACCAAAAATCAACGTCAATGGCAGGCTCCGCCATTAAAAGCAGAAAATATCAAGAAATTTAAACGTTTTTGCAAAGTACACCATATTTCGCCTGAACATATTTTGCCACACGATAGTTATTTGATTAACTTGGGTAGCCCGGATCCTGAGGGCTTAGAAAAATCTCGTCATGCCTTTATTGATGAGCTGCATCGAGCGAATCAGCTTGGGTTGAAATTGCTCAATTTCCACCCAGGTTCGCACCTCAATAAAATTTCGGAACAAGATTGTTTGGCAAGAATTGCGGAATCTATCAACCTTGCGCTACAGCAAGTGCCGAATGTGGTGGCGGTGATAGAAAATACTGCTGGGCAAGGTTCAAATTTAGGCTATCGTTTTGAACATTTAGCGGAAATTATTGAGCAAGTGGAGGATAAAAGCCGTGTTGGAGTATGTATTGATACTTGTCATACTCATTCAGCAGGTTATGATTTAGGCTCCATGGAAGCTTGTGAACGAACCTTTACAGAGTTTGGAACTATCGTGGGATTTGATTATTTGCGTGGTGTACATCTCAATAATTCTAAAACTCCACTAGGTAGTCGTAAAGATCGCCACGACATATTACAGCAAGGTTCACTTGGTACCGATTTTTGCCAATTTATTATGCAAGATGACCGCTTTAATGATATTCCGATTATCTTAGAAACGATAAATCCTGATATTTGGGCTGATGAAATAAAATTTTTACGGACATTGGAACTAAATTAAGTTATACTGGTCAGATGAGTAATTTGGTTATAAAACCGAGTTTATTTATTAACTTTTATTATTAAACAGGAACAAATCGCTATACTAGTTCTAGCGAAACACTTTTATGAGAAAAACATTTTCTATTAAAAATTTAGCAACGCTTTTATTTACCTCTTTTGTGGTTTTACTTTCAACCTCTGCAAATGCAAGTTTTAGTAGTAAACCAGCTACGCCAAGCCAAATGCGCATTGTAGCCAAAAAGACAACCCCAGAAGATATTGCTCTTCAATATAAATATAAATTAGCTAAAAAGGTCTCACGTGTAGAAAATGCTCATTTATCAGCTTCGTCGCGCCATTCTGCAACTCAAAAAGTCAATAGCATTTATCGCAAATGGGTTGGTACGCGTTATCGTTTAGGTGGTAATGGTGTGGGCGGTATTGATTGTTCGGCATTTGTACAAAAAGTAATGGGGGGGGGGGTTTAATAAGCATTTACCACGCTCAACCGCAGAGCAACGTTACTCAGGAAAATCTATTGCTAAATCAGATTTACGTCCAGGCGATTTAGTATTTTTCCGTAGTAATAACCATGTTGGAGTTTATATCGGTGGTGGCAAATTTGTGCATGCAAGTTCAAGCCGTGGTGTAACAACCAGTTCATTATCAGAAAATTATTGGGTGAGAACTTACAGTCAGTCTCGCCGAGTTTTATAATAAGCCAACCTAGATAATATGAATAAGAATATCGTGAATTTTAGGCATGGCAAATAAATAGTTCTTAATGATTATTTTTCTAATTTTTTAGAAACTTTTTTAACTACATCGCTATGAATATTTAATTCACGGCTTAATAATCACATTTTTCTAATATATTAATATTTACATCTTTTGTAAAAAATCTCTCCATTTTAACCGCTTGAGTTTTATCAATTTTGTGACTATTCCTGTGAAAACTATTTCACCATCGCTTAACCCTACTTTTTCTATGTTAAGCATCTAATCTACTTTAGCCTCTATTAATTTATTATTTTAAACTAGAATAATTAGCTGTTTTGGTCTTAATTAAAAAACAACCACTTTACAATAGTTTACAAAATATTTTGTTCAAAATATTATTTGTTATTGATAAAATAGTAAACTTCTTTAAGCTATGTAAATTAATGTCATTTAAACTAAAGAATTTTTAATAATTCAATATTTAGGATGTTATTTTAATAAGCCCTTAGTTATAAAGGAAATATATTGTGAATTCATCAAAGTTATCTTTTGTGGCAAAATTTATTGCAACTGTACCTATTTCATTTCAAATTCAATCAATTTATGCCGAGCCGATTATAAAAAACGAAAGTTGTGGAGCTGACTGTGAACGTGTAATTACGGAAGATTCCGCAGCAAAAACAGTAGAGGTTTCGGTTACAGGGGCAAATGGCCCTTACGCTTCATCTCTTTATCTGAATCCAAATGGAAATATTTATGACAAAGTTAAAATGATTAACTCGGCAAATTTGGTCAGCAGTACTTATAAAGCCTTTTCTAATCTGGGAACGTTTAAATCTATTGAATTGGAAAATAGCGGCAAGTTGATCAGCTCAAGTCTGAATAGTGAGTCAACCAGTAGTGTTGATTTTCAATGGACGACTATTCATGATCGTTTTTCAGTAACTAATACAGGTGAAATTAGTACTGACGGTTTCCGACAAAATGAAAATGCAGTCACGGCGAGGGGGACGAACGATACTGTTTACCAAATTAATAATTTGGGAGAAAATGCTATCTTAAAAGCTAAGACAAATGCAATTTGGCTAAAAGCGGGTAAGCATGCCACGATCATTAATGAGGGTAAAATTATAACCGAAAATTCAGCGGCTATTCGTTTAAGTGGTCCACACGGAGGCGTTGAACAGCATTTAGGTGGTTCTACTATTATTAATACCGGTATTATTGATGCGAATACTAAAACAGCAGTTTATGGGAGTTCTGGCGCTGATAACTTAACTTCCTCTGCTGGAGAAATTATCGGTTCTATTACGATGAACGAGGGTGATGATACGGTTACTTTATCTAATACCGAAGTAAGTAGATTACGAGTATTAAACGGCAGTACCTCTAGTAATTCACTCTCCACACCGGAACTAAATACTCTTAATCTAAACCAGGCAATAAACGGACGTTCTGGTGCTGGCGGTGGTGCGAATGAAACGCGTATTGCATATTGGCATAATATTAATGTTGGTAGCGCAGGAAACTTAAATTTGACAGGTGACTTGGCATTAGATAGAAATGCGACTGTAAACGGTGCCACATTAGTCAATAATGGTATTTTAGCATTAAGTCCAATGGCTAATTCTGTTGAAGTGAAGTTTGATGAGGTGATTAATAACGGCACTATTGATCTTAATAAAAGCAGTAATAATTCGTCGGATCGTTTGACATTGAGTAAAGATTATGTAGGTGGTGCAAATTCTAAGTTAATTGTAGATAGTAGCTGGAATAATCCTGACATTCAGCAAAATGATCAGTTGATTATTAAAGGCACGGCTTCCGGAACTACAACGATTGAAGAAAAAGATGTGATTGCGGGGGATGTAATTCGCAGTGAAACACAGAAAGACGGTGCTTGGGCAAATCCTATTGTTGTTATTGAGAACAGTGATGGGGGGAATAGTGTCTTCACTGGTAGAGCAAATACACAAAATGCGGATGAAGCACAGATTGCTCGTCGTGTTAATCCGACGACAGGATTTGCGGAATATACTTGGGTATTAGATGCGGTGCTACCGAACCCAAATCCGCAACCGGAGCCGCAGCCACAACCGGAGCCACAGCCACAACCGGAGCCACAGCCACAACCGGAGCCGCAGCCACAACCGGAGCCACAGCCACAACCGGAGCCGCAGCCACAACCGGAGCCACAGCCACAACCGGAGCCGCAGCCACAACCAGAACCTCAGCTAAAATATAGAATTTATGCTGAGCCTGTATCCGGTTATGTACAAACTAATTTTATTAACCGAGAAATGGGGTTGGCTCAATTAGGAAGTTTGCATGAACGTGTAGGTGAACAGCAGCTACAAAACACGGATAAAACCGATCGCACTTTAAACAGTTGGGGACGTTTTTCCGCTACTGACAGTATAACTCAAGGTAAAAAACGCTTAGGTTTTGAAACTCGTCAAAGTTTGGTCCAAGTAGGACAAGATGTTGTGGTGACCGAATCAGGCGGCGGATATGCCCGTCATGGTTTAATGTTTAGTTATAGTTGGGCGAATAATAGATTCTATGACAAATATCATGCACAAAATGCAGTTGTGATTGATGATAAGTATGTTGGTAAAGGAAAAAGTAAACTGATTTCTTTAGGTGCTTATCGTACTTTCTATGGTAATGACAATAGTTATTTAGATATTGTGACTAACTTTTCTTGGTTGGAAAATAAATATTATGGCAAACAACTTTCACGCCAAACAGGTTGGGGAGCTGGTTTGAGTGTAGAAGTGGGGCGTCATTATCCGATAACGGAACAATGGAAGCTTGAACCACAGGCACAGTTAAAAACGCAGTATATCTATTTAAATGATTTTAATGATAATGTGCGTGCCATTGACAATGATGGTTATATCAGCGTTCAGGGTAGATTGGGATTGCGTTTAACGAACGAACTGTTCTATTTGGCAACGAACGTATTGCAAGATATAACTTCTTCTAAAGCTTCTGCCAAAATTGGGCAAACTACGGTTGAAGAAGATTATAATAACAGCCGATTTGAGGTATCTTTAGGGGCGAATATTCCACTTAATGTACCGAAAACATTAGTGCTATATGGTGATGTAAAATATGGTCATGCTTTAGGCGGTAGCTATGATGTATTTAGTCGTCGCAACAGTAGGGAACATTATAGCGGTCAGATCGGATTACGTTATCAATGGTAATTTAGCTTTCTTTAACTACTTCAAAGTGCTATTAGAAAAATAGTTGATAAAAAGTGGCTTAAAGCCTTATAGTAAAAGGCTTTAAGCCCTATTTTTTAAAAGCCATCAATTGTATAATATCCAAACTGTTTGTAAGATGCCTAAACCGAAAATATCAAAAAATGCGTGTGCTAACATAAACGGTAATAAAGTGTTGATTTTTCTTCGAAAGAGCAAACACACTACCCCTAGCACTGTAACGGTGGCAGCTCCAGCAAGTCCCTGATAAGTATGAAAAGCAAAACGAACTAATAAGCTGAAAGGCAATATATAAGGCAGGTTTTTTGGGGGAACAGCATAAACCAGTCCTAAAAAAACAATTCTTCATAAAAACCATTTAGTAGAGCAAAAACTAAAAGTAGCAAGGAAAATGATCCCCATTCTTTTTCAAGTGGTATTGTGTCACTAATTTCAGGGTAATGATGGGGAAGTATGGTACTGTGGAAATATTGATAGACATCAGCGATTAAGCCCGCACAAACTATCAGCAATAGAGTGAGGGGAATAGTAAGGCGATTGGCGGAAAAATTCAAAACGCCGAAATCGAATTGTCGCCAACGCAAATATAACCAGGCTACAGTTAGTGAAATTAACTCAATCACGATACTATTATAGTTGTCGCTATCGCTAAATACTAATGCATCTTCACCTGTTACAATAGCACCACTTTGCAGAGTGTCAAAGTAACTATATAGGGAGGTGATTGTGGCATCACCAAAAAAAATCAGACTTAAAATAATAATATCAGTGAATTGTAAAAAGCGGGTTTGGTTTTCTTTTTCCATATTTTTCCTTTTAATAAATTTAAATATAAGGTAAAGCCTATTGGGGATAATTTGGGGGAAGAAATACAAGTTGATCACTTAACAGAATTCTTTTTTTGATATTAGGTATTGTACTTCTTTGTGTTGTAGCAAGGTTTGTAGTTTACTCAATTTTATTGTACTAGCCAATTTCTTAACATATTTTCTCCATATTCGGTAATGAAGGATTCGGGATGAAATTGTACACCGTAAATCGGTAAACTTTCGTGTTTAACTGCCATCAGCACATTGTGATCACAAGTTGCAGTGGCTACAAGCGGGCTGTTTTGTAGAGAATTTTGCGAAATTGCCCACGAATGATACAGTCCAATTTTGATATTTTGAGGTAAACCCGCAAAAATAGGATTACTTTCAGTTTGAATGAGTAAACGTTGCTCACCGTGGCGTACATTTTCTAAATTATATAGCTCACCACCAAAAAATTCGCACAAAGTCTGATGTCCTAAACAAACCCCTAAAATGGATTTAGTTTGATAATAGCGTGCTAACATCGCAAAAGTTTGCGGATAAGCACGCGGTACATTAGGACCTGGCGAAATAAGAATATGGCTAAATTGTTCAATTTCATCTAAATCTAATTTTTCGACTAACTCCACTTTCATATCCACGCCAATTCGGCGCAAAATATCCACTAAATTGAAGGTAAAAGAGTCATGATTATCAATGATCAATAGGCGTTTATTCGGCATTGCTTTCTTCATTTTTTTCTTCAATTTTCTCCACGAAAAGCGTTAATTTTTCCGTTTCAAATTCATTATTTAGTAATTCAACAGCAGGTAAGGATTGGCTCACTTTACTGGAAAGTTGCTGAAAACGTTCCACTTTACCAGCTAATCCTTGCCGCCCAATTAGCGAGGTAACTGTTTGATTATATTGATTATTTGCAGTATTTAAAGTATTGCCAAGTTTGCTCAAACGTTCCGCCACCGCACACACTTGATTATAAATTTCGCCCGCTTTTTCGCTAATTTCTCGTGCCTCTGTATTACCTCGCTCAATACGCCAAAGATTTGCCACTGTGCGTAAAATCGGCATTAAAGTAGTATAAGACACTAAAATCACATTGCGTTCATAACCATAATTAAACAGCAGCGGATCATGCTTCATCGCTTCAATATAAGCAGGTTCTATCGGTACAAACATCAGCACAAAATCAGGGCTGCGCATTCCCAATAGCGAGCTATAATTTTTCTTAGATAGCCCGTCAATATGAGTACGTAACGATTTGCAATGTTCATTTAGAGCCTGTGCAACCGCAAGATTATCTTCCGCTCTAACCGCTTGATCGTATGCGACCAGCGAAACTTTGCTATCAATGATCAAATGTTTATTGTCAGGCAAATGTACGACAAAGTCTGGATTAAAGCGGTTACCATCACTATCTTTAAAACTTTCTTGCGCCACATAATGCTCACCACCGAGCAATCCTGCTGCTTGTAGGGCAGATTCCAATTGGATTTCCCCCCAAGTTCCTGCGGTTTTATTGTTACCTTTTAAGGCGGTAGCCAAATTCTGAGCCTCTTCCGACATCGACATTCCAATTTGGAGCACGCGCTTAATTTCAGCCTCTAAGGTGGCAGTGCCTTTTAGCGATTCGCTATGGATTTCATTGACCCGTTTTTGGAAACTCTCAATTTGCTCTTTAAATGGCTTTAGCAGAGCATCTAACGAAGTTTGATTCGCTTCATTAAAACTTTTGGCTTTTTCTTCTAAGATCTGTTGCGCTAAATGCTGAAATTCCACATTAAGTTGTTGTTTTACTTCAATAAAATTGCGTTGCTGAGCTTCAAAATTTGCTTGTTTCTCATTGAGCGTGGTACGTAATTCAGTGAGTTCATTTTGCGTTTGATTGAGTTGCACAAGAAGCGACTGGTTTTCCCGATCTTTATTCTGCAAGTTAATTTGGCTAGATTGCAATTGCGTTTCCAACCCTTCCGCTTTGGCTTGCGAAGCCCCTACTCGCTCTTTTAATTCATTGATATAGCTTTCAAGTTGGTCTTCCATTTGAGCGGCTTGACTAATTTGCTCTTGCAAGCGGTGGATTTCGCCTTCTTTTTCGCTAAGACGTTCTAAGCCATTTTCAGCTTGCGTTTTATATTGGATCGCCCATTGTTCCACTTGATGTTTTTGTTCACTCACCTGATCAAACTTCTCGATAATTTGAGTGAGGCTTTGCTGAGATTTTTCGAGATTATTGGCTAACTCAAAAGCATCTCGTTGATAACGAGATTGAAGAAAAAATAAATAGATTGCCAGTAAAGCCAGAAAACCTAATGCCACATAAAGCCATATTTCTTCTATACGCATCATCAAATACTCTAAAACACTGTAAAAAATAATACGTGGAATTTTATCACGTTATTTTAATTTGTCGAGAAGTGATAAAATACCGAAAAAATAGTTGAGAACAATATGAAAGCCTTTATTCAACAAGCGAATCAATTTGGGGCGGAAAAGCGTCCTTTCTTCTTTTTAATCGATTTTGAACAACAGAAGCCCTTGATTTCTCCCCTTACAGAATGCGCAACAATCGGTCTATTTTGGGATTTTTCTTGGCAAATTTCTGACAAAAATCCACCGCTTGTAAAACCTTTTGAATTTTCATTTCAACCAATATCTTTTGCACAATATCAGGCAGGTTTTGAATTGGTGCAAACCGAAATTCAAGCAGGAAATAGTTATTTATTAAATTTAACTTATCCCACAGAAATTCAAACCAATTATTCCTTAGCTGAAATTTATTTAACCAGCCAAGCCAAATATAAACTCTATTTAAAAGAACAATTTGTCTGTTTTTCACCTGAATGCTTTGTAAAAATTCAAAAAAATAAAATTTATTCTTACCCAATGAAAGGTACGATTAACGCTAATCTGGAAAATGCCGAACAAAAGTTAATGCAATCAGAAAAAGAATTTAGTGAACATAATACGATTGTTGATTTAATTCGTAACGATTTAGCCTTGGTCTCTAACAATATTCAAGTGACTAAATATCGTTATTTAGAAAAAGTTGCAACGCATCGAGGAGCCATTTTTCAAACCAGTTCAGAAATTTGTGGTGAATTGCTTGAAAATTGGCAAGCCAATATTGGTTCGCTATTAGCCAAATTATTACCTGCAGGCTCCATAAGCGGCGCACCAAAAGAAAAAACGGTGAGCATTATTCAGCAAGCCGAAGGGATGGCACGAGGCTATTATACAGGTGTGTTTGGCTATTTTGATGGCGAAAGTTTAGATAGTGCGGTCGCAATTCGTTATATCGAAAAACAAGGTGACAAATTATTTTTCCGCAGTGGCGGCGGCATTACTAGCAAAAGCTATTTGCAAGATGAATATAATGAAATATTGGAGAAAGTTTATGTTCCCATTATTTGAAACCATAGCGATCACTGACGGTGTGCCACAAAACTTAGTCCAACACCAAAAACGGCTAAATAATGCAATGCAGCATTACTTTAATTGTTCAAATTCATTTAATTTAGCCGAAATTATTCACGTTCCTGATGAATTTAAACAAGGTTTGGTGCGTTGCCGAATGGATTATAATCACGAGCATTATGACATCAAATTTTTCTCTTATACGCCACGCAAAATAGAACGATTTCAATGTGTTTATACGGAGAATTTAGATTATCAATTTAAATATAGTGATCGCAAGCGGTTAGATTTTCTCAAAAATTTGCAAAATCCGAATGAGGAAATCATTATTGTCAATAATGGTTATATTAGTGATTGTTCAATTGGTAATTTACTGTTTTTAAAAGCGGGAAAATGGTTTAGCCCACAAGATTATTTGCTCAAAGGCACACAGCTTTCTTTACTGTTAGAGGAAGAAAAAGTTCAGCTTACTCATATAAAAGTTGAGGAACTTAAAGGGTATGAAGGCGTGATGATGATTAACGCGTTAAACCCGTTTAAAAATGGTTATATTTTACCCATTTCTATAATTTCTGTTTAATATTGCTAATAATATAATCATTTTAAGATTAAAATTTGCGCATTTTATACAGCGTTATGCTGAATAGATCAGCAAACGAATCAAAAAACTGTGATCTTACTCGAAAATTCCCTAAAAAACGGTTGAAACTGGATAGTATTCCACTATACTAACATACAGTTAAGCAATATTAACCTATCAATAAAAGAATTTTAATAAGGAAATCTAATTATGGCAGTAGAAAAAAAAGTAAAAGAAGGCGCATCTGCAGTACGTTATACCGACCCAGATCAACGTGAAAAAGCCTTAGCCGCCGCTCTTGCACAAATTGAAAAGCAATTTGGCAAAGGCTCAATTATGAAACTGGGGCAAACGCAAAATCTTGATATTGAAGCCGTTTCAACAGGTTCTCTTGGCTTAGATATGGCGTTAGGTATCGGCGGTTTGCCGATGGGACGTATTGTTGAAATTTACGGTCCTGAATCATCAGGTAAAACCACATTAACACTTTCCACTATCGCGCAAGCACAAAAAGCAGGTAAAACCTGTGCCTTTATTGATGCGGAACACGCACTTGATCCCGTGTATGCTCGTCAATTGGGGGTAAATACCGACGAATTGTTAATTTCTCAGCCTGATAACGGCGAACAAGCCCTAGAAATTTGTGACGCATTGGTTCGTTCTGGGGCGGTAGATGTGATTATCGTGGACTCAGTAGCCGCTTTAACGCCTAAAGCAGAAATTGAAGGCGATATGGGCGATTCTCATATGGGTTTACAAGCTCGTTTAATGTCACAAGCGTTACGAAAATTAACTAGTAACATCAAAAACACTAACTGCTTGGTAGTGTTTATTAACCAAATTCGTATGAAAATTGGGGTAATGTTCGGTAACCCTGAAACGACTACAGGCGGTAACGCACTGAAATTCTACGCTTCAGTCCGTTTAGATATTCGCCGTGCTGGTGTAGTAAAAGATGGGGAAAATATCGTCGGTAGCGAAACTAAAGTAAAAGTGGTGAAAAATAAAGTTGCTCCACCGTTCAAAGAAGTTATGTTTGATATTATGTATGGTGAGGGTATTGCTCGTACTAATGAATTATTGATCTTGGCGGAAAAACAAGGCTTCATTAAAAAAGCGGGCGCTTGGTTCTCTTACGAAGGTGAAAAAATTGGTCAAGGTAAAAACAATGCTATTAAATGGCTGAAAGAGCACCCTGAAGTTACTGAGAAAATTGAAGCGGATTTACGCGAAATCTATATGAAAAATCCAAACTCTTCATTAACAACAGATGAAAAAGAAGTCAATGATTCAGATGATTTTGTTGATGAAAATTTTGATTCAGAAGAGCTATAAATCACTAAAAATGCGACAGAAATGTCGCATTTTTTTCTAGGATATAAAATGGAAAAAGAACCAAAGCAACATAAATATTCCACACTTAGTTATTTGCTCTATCTGCTTTCTAAGCGTGATTACAGCGAAAAAGAACTTCACTCAAAGTTAAAATTGAAAGAATACGATGCTGAAGAAATAGAACAAGCTATTGCAAAAGCGAAAGCAAGTAAATGGCAAAGTGATGAACGCTTTTGTGCTAGCTTCATTCGTTACCGCTCACAGCTTGGCATTGGGCCTCGTCGCTTAATGCAAGAACTAAAAATGAAAGGGATTGCTGATTGGTTAATTGCTCAGGAACTAGAAAAGGCGGAGAATGAAGAAATAGTCGATTTTTTTGCACTTGCCGAATACATTTTTGAGAAAAAATGCCCAAAGGTATGGGATTTAAAGGCAAAGCAGAAAATGTATCGCTTTATGCTCAGTCGTGGTTTTTATAACGATCATTTTTCGCATTTGTTGCAGAGAGAATTTGGATAAAATGGCTACCAGAGGTAGCCATGGATTTATTTAAGTCCTTTTTTAACCCAATAGTGATAAGGCGTATGTTTTACTTCTTTTTTTAATAACTGGTGATCCATAAATTCACAAAAACTCGGAATATCTCGAGTTGTGGCAGGATCGTCGGCAATAATATGTAACACTTCACCTTCTTGCATATGGCGAATTGTTTTGCGAGTAAGCATTACTGGCTCTGGGCAACGTAGTCCTAGTGTATCTAGGATTTCATTTTCAATAATTGCGGTCATTACCAACTTCCTCCAGCACCGCCACCGCCTGATGAGCCTCCACCAAAGCTGTCACCACTGCCTCTGCTTCCGCCACCAAAACCACCGCCGAAGCCACCAGAACCGAATCCTCCCCCAAAGCCGCCACGACGGCGAGAAGAATTTATAATGACTCTACCGATTTGTTCAGCTGCACTAGGACTGATATAACGCTCATTGCGAGGCGCAAAAATAGCGAAAATCACAATGCCAGCAATCAAGAAAAAGAGTAGACCATCAATATCATCAAGCGTGGTTTCTTCTTCGCCATAGCTATCATAGGCAGCATATTCTCCATTGATAGCTGCCATAATGGCGGATAAACCGCTTGCAATCCCTTCCGCATATTGGTTTTGTTTAAAGTACGGCGTGATATTATTGCGAATAATGGTTGAAGCAATCGCATCCGGTAACGCCCCTTCAATTCCTCGACCTGTAGCAATAAATAATTTGCGATCGTTTTTGGCAATCAGCAGCAACACGCCATTATTTTCATTGTTTTTGGTTCGTCCAATTCCCCATTTATTGAATAGCGTAGTGGCGTAACTCGCAATCGCTTCACCTTGCGTAGTTGGCACGATTACCACAATGATTTGCGAACTAGTTTTGGAACGGTTGTCAATTAAAGCATCTTCTAATGTTCGCCATTCCTGTTGGCTAAGGGTATTGGTGTAATCTGTCACATAATAGAACGGATTTGGAGCTTCAGGGTAAGTCACTGCTTGGGCTGAAAGGCTAAGAAATGCCATCGTCAGCAATAGCAAGCGGTTAAAATTCATCAATATTTTGCGAATCATTTGATTACCACCTCATTTGCCAGCTCGTTTTTATCATCCGCTTGATACGGAAAATAAATTGCCAGCTGTTTGCCGATTTGTTTAATACCTTCACAAATACCTTGAGTGTAGTTGCCTGCTTGTATGTGAGATTTCATCGCATCATACACAATTTGCCAGAAAACTTGCCCAACGTGTTTATGAATCCCCGCATCACCAACCACGGCTAAATGATGTGGTTTGAAAGCGAGATAGATTAGCACTCCATTACGTTCTGTTGTCTCGCGCATATTTAATTCATCCAGTAATCGTTCTGCACGAATCATTGCGCTGATACCTGCAGGCGCTTTGCGCTCAACCACGACACGCAATTCAGCCGAGGTTTGTTGCTCTAAAATGGAAATTGCCTGCTCGATTTTTTTAGTATCGACAGGCAATTTTTTCGATAAAAAAGAGAATAATCCCATAAATTCTCCGTAGAATTTGAAGATGTAAAAATGGTGGGCTAAAGCCCACCTGGCAGGATTAGTTGAAGTTTACAGTTGGTGCTTTTTCTGCGCCAGCCTCTGCTTTGAATTGAGGTTTTGCTTTAAAGCCCATAATCATTGCCGCAATTTTGGTTGGCATTTCACGTACTTGTTTGTTGTATTCTTTTACGGCATTGTTGAAGTTATTACGCTCTGTGTTAATGCGGTTTTCGGTGCCTTCTAACTGTGCTTGTAGATTGATAAAACCTTCGTGTGCTTTCAACTCAGGGTATTTTTCCACAGACACTAATAAGCGTGAAAGTGACGAGTTCACATCTTGTTGTGCTGCTTGGAATTTCGCCATATCTTCTTCCGTTGCATTGTTTGGATCGATCGTGACTGCTGTTGCTTTCGCACGTGCTTCAATGACGGCGGTTAAAGTTTCTTTTTCAAAATTGGCTTGACCTTTTACCGTATTCACAAGGTTTGGAATTAAATCTGCACGGCGTTGGTAAGCTGATTCCACATTACCCCAAACAGAGTTGATGTCTTCTTCCGCACGCATTAAATCGTTATACTTGGTTAATGAATAACCACCAAGAGCGATAACGGCAATTAAAAGAATACCTAAAATTTTCTTCATTTTATTTTCCTTATTATGAAGTGAGTAAAAACGGAGGAGATTTTACAAGCAAGTGGTCGAATTTCCTAACAAAATTACAAATTTTTGCAGAAATGTGACCGCTTGTGATGGTAGCTTAGTGCATTAAAGCAGGACTTCTAACTTCTCATAAGCTCGTATTGCTTTGTCTCTCGCAAGTTCGGTATTTTCATCTCTCGCCAGAATTACCCCTAAACGGCGATGCCCGTTTACTTCACCTTTACCAAATAAGCGAATATTGGTGCCAACTTCTTCTAATACTTTGTCCAAATGACCAAACGCCACATTATCTGACTTGCCTTCTACCACAATGGCTTTAGAAGCAGCTGGGCTGATTTGATAAATTTCAGGAATCGGTAAGCCAAGAATTGCACGAGCGTGTAGGGCGAATTGCGACAGTTCTTGCGAAGCCATAGTGACCATGCCTGTATCGTGTGGGCGAGGTGAGACTTCGTTGAAGATGATTTCATCGCCACAAACGAACAATTCCACCCCAAAAATACCACGACCGCCTAAGGCTCCTGTGATTTTCTTGGCAACTTCTTGCGCTTTGCGAAGTGCGACCTCACTCATCGCTTGCGGCTGCCAAGATTCACGGTAGTCACCGTCGATTTGAACGTGACCTATTGGCGCAAGGAATGAGGTGCCGTTAATATGGCGAACGGTTAATTGCGTGATTTCATAGTCGAATTCGACGAAACCTTCTACGATTACACGACCACCGCCAGCACGTCCACCTTCTTGTGAATAATCCCAAGCGGCTTGAATTTGCGCTTCCGATTTAATCACCGATTGCCCGTGCCCTGATGACGACATAATCGGTTTTACCACACAGGGAATACCAATTTCTTTAATGGCTGTTTGGAAATCGGCAAAGTTATCTACAAAACGATATGGCGAGGTTTTTAAGCCCAGTTCTTCGGCAGCTAAACGGCGAATGCCTTCACGGTTCATTGTTAGTTGGGTAGCTTTGGCGGTTGGGATTACGTTGTAGCCTTCTTTTTCGAGTTCCACCAGCGTGCCTGTGGCAATGGCTTCCACTTCAGGCACGATAAAATCAGGCTTTTCCTTTTCAACTAGCTTGCGTAATGCCTCGCTATCTAACATAGAAATCGTATAAGCACGGTGTGCGACTTGTTGAGCAGGGGCGTTTTCGTATCTATCCACTGCGATAACTTCCACGCCTAGGCGTTGTAATTCAATCACCACTTCTTTGCCGAGCTCGCCAGAGCCTAACATCATCACTTTAGTTGCTCGAGGGCGTAATGGAGTACCGAGAATTGTCATTTTTTCTTCCTTCTAAATAGAGTAAGCAAACGTTTACAGGGATTATAGCGGATACATCACAACTTTTCACAGCATAAATTTACCTATTATTTTTTTATTGTTCTCGCTTTTAAAAAGGGCGATAATACGTGCTTATTTTTAGTCAGGTTTTCCTAGACAAGCGGTCGAGAAGGCACAATTTTTTGCAAATTTTTCAGAAAAAATGACCGCTTGTATCAATTCGTGGGTTTTATGGTCGATTACATTCTTTTAATCATCAGCACAGCACTCATTAATAACTTTGTCCTCGTGAAATTCCTTGGGCTTTGTCCTTTTATGGGGGTGTCGAAAAAGGTCGAAACTGCTATTGGAATGGGCTTGGCGACGACTTTTGTTTTAACAGTAGCATCGTTGTCAGCTTATTTGGTGGAAACTTTTGTCTTGATTCCGCTGAATGCGCAATTTCTTCGCACGCTGGTGTTCATTTTAGTGATTGCGGTGATTGTGCAATTAACTGAAATGATCGTGCATAAAACTAGTCCAACACTATATCGATTGCTTGGGATTTATTTGCCACTGATTACCACCAACTGTGCGGTGCTTGGCGTGGCGTTACTCAATGTAAACCTTTCAAATAATCTTGTGGAATCCGTGCTTTACGGCTTTGGCGCAGCAGCTGGTTTCTCGCTGGTGTTAGTGCTATTTGCTGCTTTGCGTGAACGCTTGGCAGCAGCCGATGTGCCACGTCCATTCCAAGGTGCTTCGATCGCCTTGATCACCGCAGGGCTTATGTCGCTTGCCTTTATGGGCTTTACAGGGTTGGTGAAAATCTAATGTTCGACTTACCAATCATCGCTTATATCATTCTGACCATTGCTGTCATCGCCTTGATTTTTGGGGCGGTGCTGGGCTTTTCGTCTGTAAAGCTGAAAGTGAAAGCCGATCCGATCGTCGATCAAATTGACGCCCTTCTACCACAAAGTCAATGTGGACAATGTGGCTATCCAGGTTGTAAACCATACGCTGAAGCCATTGCTAATGGCGATGTAATCACCAAATGCGTTCCAGGTGGGCAACCACTGGTGGTAAAACTTGCCGATTTATTAGGCGTGGAAGTACCTGCAATGGACGGCGTAGAAGAACCCGAAGTGAAAGTCGCTTTTATCCACGAAGATATGTGTATCGGCTGCACTAAATGTATTCAGGCGTGTCCAGTCGATGCGATTATCGGCACCAATAAAATGATGCACACTATCGTGCCAGACTTATGTACAGGTTGCGAACTTTGTGTCGCCCCTTGCCCAACCAATTGTATTGAAATGATTCCTGTGAAGAAAACCACGCAATCGTGGAATTGGCAGTTTGATCCGAATTTAGTGATTCCAACTGTGAATACGACCGAATTACAGAAAAAAATTGTGGTAGGAGGCAAAAATGAGTAATCCAGAATTGCTTATTGAACGCCTTCGTCAAAACAAATTGTGGACTTTCCCAGGTGGTATTCACCCTGCGGAAAATAAAAAACAATCAAACAAAAAGCCAATCCGCACACTCAATTTGCCTAAATTTTTCTATGTGCCAGTGGTGCAGCATTCAGGCTGGGCGGGGGATTTATTGGTCAAAGCGGGAGATTATGTTTTTAAAGGGCAACCGCTGACTAAAGGGGATAACTACCGTCAGTTGCCTGTGCATGCGCCAACTTCGGGGACGATTTTAGCGATAGAGCCTTATGTGGCTTCGCACCCATCAGGTTTGCCTGAAATGACGATCATCATCGAAACCGATGGGCGGGATGAGTGGATCGAGCGCCTCCGAATCGACGATTTTTTGCAGCTTACAAGCGGTGAAATTATCGAAAAAATTTACCAATATGGTATCGCAGGCTTGGGCGGAGCCGTGTTCCCAACGGGAGCGAAACTGGATTTCGCCGAGAAACGCTGTAAAGCCTTAATTATCAACGGTGCCGAGTGTGAACCGTACATTACTTGCGACGATCGTTTAATGCAGGATTACACTGAAGAAGTGATCGAAGGGATCCGCATTTTGCGTTATGTGCTACGCCCTGAAGAAGTGGTGCTTGCAATTGAAGATAACAAATCGAAAGCGATCAAAGCATTGCAAAAAGCCTTAAAAGGAGCGAATGACATTAGCTTGCGTGTGATTCCGACTAAATATCCATCAGGAGCTAGCGATCAACTGGTGCAAGTACTGACGGGCTTAGAAATTCCGCAAGGTAAACGTTCGATAGAAATGGGTATTGTGATGCATAATATCGGCACCGCATTGGCAGTAAAGCGGGCGATTATTGATGATGAGCCGTTAATTGAGCGTGTGCTTACCCTCACAGGCGATAAAATTCGCAATAAAGGCAACGTGTGGGCAAGACTTGGTACACCAATTCGCCACTTACTGGAACAAGTTGATTATCAAGCAGATGAACGCTTTCCTGTCTTTTTGGGGGGACCGATGACGGGTTTTATCTTACCGTCGCTCGAATCGCCCGTGACAAAAATGACCAACTGCATTATTGCTCCTGATCATTTTGAATATGCACCGCCAGCGGAAGAGCGTAACTGTATTCGCTGTTCAAGTTGCTCGGACGCTTGTCCTGTGGGCTTGTTACCGCAACAGCTCTATTGGTTTGCCCGTTCAGAAGATCACGAAAAATCAACTGAATACCACCTTGATGCTTGCATTGAGTGTGGCGTATGCGCCTACGTTTGCCCAAGTTACATTCCGTTGATCCAATATTTCCGCCAAGAAAAAGCTAAAATTGTAGAGATCGAAGAAAAAGCGAAAAAAGCCGAAGAAGCGAAAATTCGCTTTGAAGCCCGAGAAGCGCGTCTGCAAAAAGAAAAAGATGCCCGCACCGCACGCATTGTCCAAGCGGCAGAAAAACGCCGTGAAGAAGTCGCAAATTCAAATGGTGAAGATCCAGTGGCAGCCGCATTGGCTCGTCTGAAAGCGAAAAAAGTAGATGCAGCAGTCGAAGTGCATGCCAAAGCCAATGGCGAGCCAGATAATAGCGAGTTGATGGCGCAACGCCGCGCAAGACGTTTGGCAAAACAAGCAGAAACTGTAGCGCCTTCGCCTGAAAATTCACAAGAGATAGTGGCAAAAGCGGAAGAGGTGGAACCGAAAAAAGCCGCGGTAGCTGCCGCATTAGCTCGTGCAAGGGCGAAAAAAGAGGCGCAATCAGCTGAGCAACAAGCGGTCGAAAAAACGGCAGAATTTGCAAAATCCACAGAAGAAGCTGACTCAAGAAAAGCTGCAGTAGCTGCCGCACTTGCTCGTGCGAGGGCGAAAAAAGAGGCGCAATCAGCTGAGCAACAAGCGGTTGAAAAATCGACAGAATTTGCAAAATCTACAGAAGAAGCTGACCCAAGAAAAGTCGCGGTAGCTGCCGCACTTGCTCGTGCGAGGGCGAAAAAAGAGGCGCAATCAGTCGAGCAACAAGCGGTCGAAAAATCGACAGAATTTGCAAAATCTACAGAAGAAGTCGATCCGCGCAAAGCCGCAGTGGCTGCGGCAATTGCTCGCGCTAAGGCGAAGAAAGGGCTTTAGATAAGGTAAAAATGTCAAGAGTTTTGCTCTCGACTTTTTTGTTTGATTAGTAGTAAGAATGTTCACCGTGTTGATGTTCTGTTACATCTTTTACGCCGACTAACTCTTCGGGGAACATTGAAAGCAATTGCTTTTCAATTCCTTCTTTTAAGGTGACATCGACCATTGAGCAGCCATTACAGCCACCACCAAATTGAAGGACGGCATATTTATCTTCTGTAATTTCAATTAAGGTGACTCGTCCGCCGTGGCTGGCTAACTGTGGGTTGATTTGAGTTTGAATCACATAATCTAATCGTTCGATAAAGGGGGCGTCATCTGCCACTTTACGCATTTTTGCATTGGGGGCTTTTAATGTCAGTTGAGAACCCATTGGATCAGTCACATAATCAATTTCTGCTTCATCTAAAAACGGTAAACTGGCATCATCAACAAAGGCAGAAAAACCATTAAAGGTAAATTCAGTATCAGTTTCTTCTACCGCATTGGGTGGACAATATGAAACACCACATTCTGCGGATGGTGTGCCTGGATTTACTACAAAAATACGAATATTTGTCCCCTCTTCTTGCTGCTCTAACAGGCGAGCGAAATGCGCCTGTGCTGCATCTGAAATGGAGATATGGGTCATTTGTTCTTGTTCCATCATCTTTTCTCTAATCTTGATAAAAATTGTCGGGTATTGTACGCCTTACAAGCGGTTAAATCTAGCCGAAATTTTGCAAAATAATATCAAAATCAAGCTGCTTGGTGTGTAAAAAAACTCTAACTATTTAGAGTTATTTATTTGATTCATTTCAAAAAAGTTCCATCAATTAAGCATAAAAAATTGGTTTTTATGGAAAAAATTGATAGTTTTGAGTAAAATAAATCGTTTTATTTTATCTTTACATTTTCTAGAAGATAAGAACCAATTTGAGAACTTAAATGTAACTATTAGAAATAAGTGGGGAATTTCGTTTATTTCTAGGGTTGCGGCTCAAGAGAAGCGATTGCGAATTTCGCAATTATATTTTTAACCCAAGAAAAAGTAGTGCAAACAATATGATTACCATTAAAAAAGGCTTGGATTTACCTATTTCAGGAACTCCGGCACAAGTAATCCATAACGGCAACGCCGTTAGTGAAGTTGCGATCCTTGGTGAAGAATATGTGGGTATGCGCCCTTCAATGAAAGTTCGTGAAGGCGACGTGGTGAAAAAGGGACAAGTTCTTTTTGAAGATAAAAAGAATGCTGGTGTCGTTTTCACCGCTCCTGCAAGCGGTACGGTTGTAGCAATTAACCGTGGCGAAAAGCGTGTTCTTCAATCTGTTGTGATCAAAATTGAGGGTGATGAGCAAATTACCTTTGAACGTTTTGATGTAGCTCAATTAGCTTCATTATCAAGCGAACAAGTAAAACAACAACTAGTGGCATCTGGCTTATGGACTGCGTTTCGTACTCGTCCATTTAACAAAGTTGCGGCATTAGATGCAAATCCTTCATCTATCTTTGTAAACGCAATGGATACTAATCCGTTAGCGGCGGATCCTGCAGTGGTGTTAAAAGAATTTGAAGCAGATTTCAAAAATGGTTTAACTGTCATTACTCGTTTATTTGAAGGCAAAAAGCCTGTGTATCTGTGTAAAGATGCTGATGCAAATATTCCTTCAAGCCCTGCGATTGAAGGTGTGACGATTAAATCTTTCAATGGTCCGCATCCTGCAGGTTTAGTGGGTACACACATTCATTTCATCGATCCAGTTGGTGCAACTAAACAAGTGTGGCACTTAAATTATCAAGATGTGATTGCTATCGGTAAATTATTCACTACTGGCGAATTGTTTACTGAACGTGTGATTTCGCTTGCTGGTCCTCAGGTGAAAAATCCTCGTTTAGTACGCACTCGCATTGGTGCAAACCTTTCTCAATTAACTGCTGATGAATTAAATGACGGTAACAACCGTGTGATTTCAGGTTCTGTACTTTATGGTGCAAAAGCTGATGGCGCACACGATTTCTTAGGTCGTTATGCGTTACAAGTTTCAGCAATTACTGAAGGTAATGAAAAAGAATTCTTTGGTTGGATTACTCCGCAAGCGGGAAAATTCTCGATTACTCGTACAGTACTTGGTCATTTTGGTCGAAAATTATTTAATTTCACCACGACAGAACATGGTGCTCACCGTGCAATGGTGCCAATCGGTTCTTATGAGCGTGTAATGCCATTAGATATTATTCCAACATTATTGCTTCGTGATTTAGAAGCAGGTGATACCGATTCAGCACAATTATTAGGTGCATTAGAGCTAGCTGAAGAAGATTTAGCATTATGTACTTATGTGTGCCCAGGTAAAACCGATTACGCTCCACTCTTACGCGCAGCGTTAGATAAGATCGAGAAGGAAGGTTAATAATGTTAAAAAATCTTTTTGAAAAGATGGAACCTGCATTTTTACCTGGTGGTAAATATGCGAAGTTGTATCCATTATTTGAAGCAATGTATACCCTTGTATACACGCCAGGTTCGGTCGCGCCAAATACCACTCACGTACGTGATGCGATTGACTCAAAACGTATGATGATTTTAGTGTGGCTAGCATTACTTCCAGCAGTATTCTACGGTATGTATAACGTAGGTCATCAAGCCATTCAAGCTATTGTAGCTCAAGGTTTTACTGTTGAAGGTTTAGCAGCGAATGATTGGCACTATGCTATCGTAAATGCATTGGGCTTAGATGTTTCAGTTCAGGCTGGTATCGGTAGTAAAATGGCGTTAGGCGCGGTATTCTTCCTGCCTCTTTACTTAACGGTATTTTTATTAGGTTCTGCGATTGAAATCGTCTTTGCTATCGTGCGTGGTCATGAGGTAAATGAAGGTTTATTCGTGACAACTATTTTATTTGCGTTAATTGTTCCACCTACACTTCCATTATGGCAAGCCGCATTGGGTATCACTTTCGGTCTAGTCGTGGCGAAAGAAATATTCGGTGGCGTCGGTAAGAACTTTATGAATCCTGCCTTAGCAGGTCGTGCCTTCTTATTCTTTGCTTATCCAGCGCAAATTTCGGGTGACTTAGTATGGACGGCAGCTGACGGTTTTTCTGGCGCAACCGCACTTTCACAGTGGGCGCAAGGTGGCGAAGCGGCACTTAAACACGTTGCAACGGGTGAAACTATCACTTGGATGGATGCTTTCTTAGGGAATATTCCTGGTTCAATGGGTGAAGTTTCAACCTTAATGTTAGCTATTGGTGGTGCAATCATCGTATTCGCTCGCATCGCTTCTTGGCGTATTATCGCAGGTGTATTCGTTGGTATGGCAGCAATGGCAACCGTGTTTAACCTTGTTGGTTCAAATACAAACCCATTGTTCTCTATGCCTTGGCACTGGCACTTAGTATTAGGTGGCTTTGCAATCGGTATGTTCTTTATGGCAACGGATCCTGTATCAGCTGCATTTACTAACAAAGGAAAATGGTGGTACGGTATCTTAATTGGTGTAATGGCAGTAATTATTCGTGTCGTAAACCCTGCGTACCCAGAAGGTATGATGTTAGCTATTTTATTCGCTAACTTATTTGCCCCAGTTTTCGATTACTTAGTAGCTCAAGGCAACATTAAACGCAGAAAAGCAAGAACAGCAGGAGCGGAATAATGGCAACATTTAATAAAGACAGTACCAGCGGTACGCTAACCGTTGTTGTATTATTAAGTTTAGTTTGTTCTCTTGTTGTAGCAGGCGCAGCAGTATTGCTCAAGCCAACTCAAGAGATTCAAAAACAACTTGATAAACAGAAAAATATCTTACAAGCGGCTGGTTTAATGCAAGAAAAAACCAACGTACAAGAAACCTATGCTAAATTCATTGAACCAAAAATCGTGGATTTAGCGACTGGTGACTATGTTGAGGGTATGACAAACTTTGATGCAAAAGCAGCAGCAAAAGATCCTGCGCAAAATGTAGCGATCAATCCAGCTGATGATGCAGCGAAAATCAAAGTACGGGCGAAATATGCTGAAATTTATCTAGTCAAAGATGAAGCGGGCAAGGTGAGTCAAGTAGTATTACCAATGTATGGTAATGGGTTATGGTCTGTAATGTATGGCTTTGTAGCGGTTCAACCCGATGCGAATACGATCAACGGTATTACATATTATGATCAAGCTGAAACCGCAGGTTTAGGTGGCGAAATTGCTAACCCAAACTGGCAAAAATATTTCGTGGGCAAAAAATTATTTGACGAACAAGGTAATGTTGCATTGACTGTGGGTAAAGGTGCTTCTGCAAACAAAGAGCACGGTATTGATGGTCTGTCAGGTGCAACTTTAACCTCTAACGGCGTGGATGGTTCATTCAAATACTGGTTCGGTAAAAATGGTTTCGGTCCATTCCTAGCGAAATTCAAAGCACAAGCAGGAGCGAACTAATGGCAGGCAATCTTAAAAAACTCTTGTTATCGCCAGTTGTCGATAACAATCCAATCGCATTGCAAATCTTAGGTATATGTTCTGCGTTGGCGGTAACGACTCAATTACAAACTGCGGTGGTAATGGCAATTGCGGTAAGTCTAGTAACAGGCTTTTCGAGTATGTTTATCTCGATGATCCGTAATTACATTCCAAACAGTATCCGTATTATCGTACAAATGGCGATTATTGCGTCATTGGTAATTCTTGTTGATTTGGTACTACGTGCATACGCATACGATCTATCAAAACAATTATCAGTATTCGTTGGTTTGATTATTACTAACTGTATCGTAATGGGGCGTGCAGAAGCATTCGCAATGAAATCAGCACCATTAGAAAGTTTTGTCGATGGTATTGGTAACGGCTTAGGTTACGGTGCAATATTGCTTATTGTTGCATTTTTACGTGAGTTAATTGGTTCGGGTAAACTTTTCGGTGTAACCATTATGCAAACAGTGCAAGATGGCGGTTGGTATCAAGCAAACGGTCTATTCTTATTAGCACCAAGTGCGTTCTTTATTATTGGCTTCTTAATTTGGGGCTTAAGAACGTGGAAACCAGCACAGCAGGAGAAATAAGATGCAAGAATTATTAAGTATCTTTGTTAAATCCGTATTCATTGAGAATATGGCACTTTCTTTCTTCCTTGGTATGTGTACATTCCTTGCGGTATCTAAGAAAGTATCAACAGCATTTGGTTTAGGTATTGCGGTAATCGTGGTGCTTGGTATTGCTGTTCCCGCTAACCAAGTGGTTTATACCCATATCTTAAAAGAAAATGCATTGATTGAAGGTGTAGATTTAAGTTTCTTAAATTTCATTACTTTCATCGGTGTGATTGCTGCATTAGTTCAAATTCTTGAAATGGTGTTGGATAAATTTTTCCCAGCACTTTACAGCGCATTAGGTATCTTCTTGCCACTTATCACCGTAAACTGTGCGATTTTTGGTGGCGTATCATTTATGGTGCAACGTGAGTACAATTTTGTTGAATCTGTGGTATATGGCGTGGGTGCAGGTACTGGTTGGATGTTAGCCATCGTGGCACTTGCTGGTTTAACCGAGAAAATGAAATATTCTGATGTTCCCGCAGGCTTGCGTGGTTTAGGAATTACCTTCATCACGGTTGGCTTAATGGCGCTAGGCTTTATGTCATTCTCAGGCATTCAATTATAAGGAGCATATTGTGGATAGTAATTTTATTTTCGGTATCATCGCATTCACTGCCCTTGTATTAGTGCTTGCGGTAATCATTCTATTCGCTAAATCTAAATTGGTAGATTCAGGTGATATTACGATCTCAATTAACGATGATCCTGAAAAAGCGATCACTTTACCTGCTGGTGGTAAACTTTTAGGGGCGTTAGCAAGTAAAGGTATCTTCGTATCATCCGCTTGTGGTGGCGGTGGTTCTTGTGGTCAATGTTTAGTGAAAGTAAAATCAGGCGGTGGCGAAATCCTGCCAACTGAACTTTCTCACATTACTAAAAAAGAAGCGAAAGAAGGTTATCGCTTAGCTTGCCAGGTAAACGTAAAATCTTCTATGGATGTTGAACTTCCAGAAGAAATTTTTGGTGTGAAAAAATGGGAATGTACCGTTATTTCTAATGATAATAAAGCTACTTTCATCAAAGAGCTCAAATTAGCCATTCCTGAAGGTGAAGAAGTGCCATTCCGTGCGGGAGGTTATATTCAGATCGAAGCTGATCCACACGTAGTGAACTATAAGGACTTCGATATTCCAAAAGAATATCATGAAGATTGGGATAAATTTAATCTATGGCGTTATGTTTCAAAAGTGGATGAGCATATCATTCGTGCTTACTCAATGGCTTCATATCCAGAAGAGAAAGGCATCATTATGCTTAATGTACGTATTGCAACGCCTCCACCACGTCAGCCAGATGCACCTCCAGGTCAAATGTCTTCATATATTTGGTCATTAAAACCAGGTGATAAAGTTACGATTTCTGGTCCATTTGGTGAATTCTTCGCCAAAGAAACCGATAATGAAATGGTATTTATCGGTGGTGGTGCAGGGATGGCGCCAATGCGTTCACATATTTTTGACCAATTAAAACGTTTGAAATCTAAACGTAAAATGTCATTCTGGTATGGGGCGCGTTCTAAGCGTGAAATCTTCTACCAAGAAGACTTCGACCAATTAGCGGCAGAGAACGATAATTTTGAATGGCACGTAGCCCTTTCAGATGCGTTACCTGAAGATAACTGGACAGGTTACACAGGTTTTATTCACAATGTGCTTTATGAAAATTACCTCAAAAATCACGAAGCACCAGAAGATTGTGAATACTATATGTGTGGTCCACCAGTGATGAATGCAGCGGTAATTGGTATGCTGAAAAGTTTAGGTGTTGAAGACGAAAACATTTTATTAGATGACTTCGGTGGCTAATCTCACTTTATTTTAAGCAATAAACAAGCGGTCTGATTTGTAAAATTTTTTGCAAATTTGACCGCTTGAAGTACATCGGTTGCTACTAAAAAATGTATTCGTTGTATATTTTTTAGTATCAATTTTTTATTTAATTTCAAAGAGGTTTACTTGAAAATTAAATCCTTTTTTCTATTTGTAATTTTTGCGATTTTTTTGACCGCTTGTGAAAAGCACTTTGAGCAAGTAACTTTACAGGGTAAAACGATGGGAACGACTTATACGGTTAAATATATAAGTGACCCTGATATGCCTAATTTACCCAATGCTGAAACTGTACAAAGCCAACTAAGCCTCTTATTAGAGAAAGTGAACAATGAGATGTCCACTTATCGAAAAGATTCAATGATTAGCCAATTTAATGATATGCACGAAGTTAATAAAGAATTTCCTGCATCAGCAGACTTCATTAAGGTTATTCGTGAAGCGACTCGTTTACATAAAGTTACCGAAGGTGCGTTAGACGTAACCGTGGGTAAGTTAGTGAATTTATGGGGATTTGGCCCTGATAGACGATTAAATAAAGTGCCAACTGCAGAGAAAATTACCGAGCTTGCACCAAGTATAGGACTTGATAAGCTAAAAGTAACTGAAAATAGTATTTCTAAATATAACTCAAATCTTTATCTTGATTTATCTTCTATTGCTAAGGGCTTTGGTGTTGATAAATTGGCGGAACACCTTGAAAGTTTAGGTGTGAGCAACTACTTAGTAGAAATTGGTGGTGAATTACGGGGTAAAGGAAAAAATATTCAAGGGAAAGATTGGCGTATCGCTATTGAAAAGCCTACCCTTTTTCAAGGAGAAGACGCGCAAATTATTGTGCCATTGCATAACTTAGGTATGGCAACTTCGGGCAATTATCGTAATTATTTTGAAGATGAGCAGGGTAATCGTCTTTCGCATATTATTAACCCGAAAAAGCTACGCCCTGTTCGCCATAATCTCGCATCTGTCACAGTGCTTGCTCCAAGTACAATGACAGCGGATGGTTTAGCCACAGGCTTGTTTGTTTTAGGGGCTCAAAAAGCATTAGAAATTGCTGAACATGAAAAATTGCCTGTTTTCTTAATTATTAAAAATGGCGACAAATTTGAAACGCAAATGTCGAGTGAATTTAAAAAACTAATTAACCCATAATTGGAGTGACTAATGGAAACTTTATTATTAACCTTCGGCTTTTTCATCGCCGTGATTTTGGCTATGTCGATTGGTTTTATCGTAAAAGGCAAAACCATCAAAGGTAGTTGTGGTGGCATTACGGCATTAGGAATGAAAAAAATGTGCGACTGTGAAGAACCTTGCGATAACCTTAAAGCCAAAATGGCAGATGGAACCGCAGATCCTGAAGAAGTAGCGCGTTTTAGTAAAGAACCGCAATTTTACGAAGTGAAATAAGAAAATCTCCCCTTTTCCCCCTTTTTATCTTGATTACAACTCTGTTGTTTATTCACTCTCAAACTATCCCCCCTTTTTTGTAAAGAGGGATTAGGAGAGATTTATAACAAGCGGTCAAATTTGCAAAAAATTTTGATTTTTTCACCGCTTGTACTTCATTTAACATTAACCAATGTGCTTCGCCTTAACCGAAGTTACGGGAGAATTTATGATCACTCAACTCACCTCAAAAACCTACGACACCCATTTCCCTGGATTGACCGCCGAACAGCTTGCCGAAAATGCCAAGAAAAAAGTCATTATCGGTATGTCGGGTGGCGTGGATTCATCCGTTTCAGCTTTCATTTTGCAACAACAAGGCTACCAAGTAGAAGGCTTGTTTATGAAGAACTGGGAAGAAGATGATGACACCGATTACTGCACGGCTGCGGCGGATTTAGCGGATGCGCAAGCGGTGGCAGATAGGCTCGGAATGAAATTACACAAAATTAATTTTGCCACCGAATATTGGGATAACGTGTTTGAGCATTTCCTTTCTGAATACAAAGCAGGGCGTACGCCAAATCCTGATATTTTGTGTAATAAAGAGATCAAATTCAAAGCCTTTTTAGAATATGCGGCGGAAGATCTTGGGGCGGATTATATTGCCACAGGTCACTATGTGCGCCGTTCAGGTGATGATAACAATGCTCAACTTTTACGCGGTTTGGATAACAACAAAGATCAAAGTTATTTCTTGCATGCCTTAAGCAAAAAGCAAGTAGGTCAGAGCTTATTTCCCGTGGGGGAAGTTGAAAAAACGATCGTGCGAGCCATTGCTGAAGATTTAGGTCTGGCGATAGCGAAGAAAAAAGATTCGACAGGAATCTGTTTTATTGGTGAACGCAAATTTAAAGATTTCTTGGCACGTTTCTTGCCTGCCCAGCCTGGCGAAATTCGTACTGTGGATGGCAAGCTAGTTGGCAGACATGATGGCTTAATGTACCACACATTAGGGCAGCGCAAAGGTTTAGGTATTGGTGGGGTGAAAGGGCTGAGCGAAGATCCGTTTTACGTGGTGGAAAAAGATTTAATTAACAACGTGTTAGTGGTTGCTCAAGGTCACGATAATTCAGAGTTACTTTCAACAGGGTTAATTGCTACACAACTTAATTGGGTAGATTGTAATCCAGTACGTGACACTTTTCGCTGCACAGTGAAAACTCGCTATCGTCAAGAGGATATTCCGTGTGAGGTGCAGCCGATTGATGATAATGCGGTTCGAGTAATCTTTGATGAACCACAAATTGCTGTTACCCCTGGACAATCGGCAGTATTTTACCAAGGGGAAGTTTGTCTTGGTGGTGGGGTAATTGAAGAGCAACTAAAATAGTTTCGTATAAAATAGGCAGTTGTGAGTAATGTAATGAATTACTCACAACCTTTTTATTAGATTTGATATTTGCTTTTATCGCCAATATCGAAATGCAGAGGCATACGCCATTTCTGAACAGAAAGAATTAGCAGTAATAAACCACAAATGCCACTCAAAATTTGTTGTGTGAGCAAATGCTCAACGGCTAAACTTAGCCATAAGATAGCAACCAAAAATGGCATAAAGTTTAAACCAAACACTCTAAAGCAAAAATATTCTTTGTAGCTTAACCCGCCAATTGCTAATAACATTGCGCCAGTAGCGATAAGTGGTAAGCCGAAAATGTAGCAAAGTAAGCCAATCCATACTACAAATTGAAAAATCAGGCGAAACTGCTTTAAATATAAATGTAATGACGAAGCGAGCATTACGCCAGCCAACAAAAAGCCTTTTTCTGCGATGTTTGCATAATAAGGCAGTAAAAACATCATGACTGTAGCGACAACAAAACCTGAACGGTAAATAATCACCGTTAGATAATCCCAAAAATCCATTGGGGAGCGAATATGTGGATCTGCCATAAAAATCTCCTTTGTATTTATGAAACAAGCGGTTAAATTTCAGCTATTTTTTGCAAATTTTACGCTTCTTAATTTATGTGTGCCATAAAGCCTATATTCTATCGAAAGTAGAGCATCTAGTGTACTCATGGATGGAAAATATTGAATAGCATTCTTGTGCCAACTGAGCATCGGAAAAGTATAATCAATGACGATAATATCCTCTTTGAAAGGTGAAAAAATACCGTCTGAGAAATGTCAGGCGGAAACGTTATATACCTCAACTATATGTTAGACGAGAAAGTAAATTACTCTCTTCTTTTGCTCAACCATGACCAAATAACAGTTGTTAGCATAAGAAAGATGACAATGGCAATCATCATCACAATAACTTCTCCGATATAGTACATATCCAATACTGGATTGTCGAGGATTTGATCTTTGAATGCATAAATCATATAACCCATACTGAGCCAAACAAACCAAGTTAGAAATGTCATCGCCATACTTTTCAGGCGAATTTTCCAACCTAGCTCTTTGGTTTTATTGATGATCATCAATTTTTGCAATGAATGTACTGACATATCTATACTCCTCGGTCTGGACTAATCCAAACGGCTAGTTTTGATTTATTCCTAAAAATTGCTTTAGGAATGCCACATAACAACGTAATCGTATTGAGAGTCCAATACCACCACGGATACCAAATACAAGAGAAAGCATATTTCACCACGCCTTTTTCGTATCGGTTGTCAATGTATAAACTGATACCTAATTGCACAAAAAATGCGATAAATAAGATAGTGAGACTTGGCTTCAGGCTTTCAGGGTTGATGAAAATTAAATCACCTTGGAAAAATATCTCATAAAGGCTCTGCACAAGGCTAAAAACCAGCGCCACCGCCCAAATAGCAGTCACAATATATTCTGCAAACATCGGCCATAATCGGCGATTTTTTAAACGCCAAATTTGTGGAAAGTATTTCATCATCGTTTCCGCTCCACCTTGTGCCCAGCGCAAACGTTGTTTGAATAACCCTCTTAGGGTTTCTGGCATTAGCACCCAGCACAATGCGCGCGGTTCGTAAAAAATGTCATAACCAGCTGTTTGGATTTTCCAACTCACATCAATGTCTTCGGTGATCATATTAGTACTCCAACCACCGATTTCGTTTATTACATCTCTGCGGAATAAACAACAAACGCCTGACACAGTAAAAATAGTACCCAGTAAACATTGCGCACGTTTAATTAGCCCAATAATGGAGCTAAACTCTGATACTTGTAAACGCCCGAGCAGTGTACTGCGGTTTCTTACACGAGGATTACCAGTTACTGCGCCATATTTTGCATTTGACGTAAGCGCTTGAACCATATAATCCAACGCTTTGTAATCTAATATAGCATCGCCGTCTAAACAGCCGACGTATTCACCTTTTGCGCTTTTTAAGCCGTTATTAAGCGCACTCGCTTTGCCTGAATTTTTTTGATGAAGGACAACTATACGAGGATCTATTTTCACCCAACGATCTAAAATTTCACCTGTAGCATCCTTACTGCCATCATTGATGAAAATGAGTTCATAGTTTGGATATTCTAATCGTAGCAAATGTGGGATAGATTCATCCAAATTATCAGCTTCGTTATAACAAGGCACCATAAGGCTCACGAGGGGTACTTTCTTTTTTTCCATTTGGTGCATATAGCGAAACACAGGAGAGGCTTGCACACGAAAGCGTTCTTTGAACCAAAAATAGGCAAAGCCCGCTCCAGCCCAATAAAACGCCATTATGGCTGGATAAACAAAAACAAATAAACTTAATTCATCTCTCATAAGCACAAACTTTATTTACGTCTTATGTCTGTATTATTTGACACATAAGGTTTGACGATTTTCATTACATTTTCATCAAAAAGATATTTTCTTGGATAGAATCCAACGTTCATCATGCGATTTTGTTCTAAAATTTTAAGCCAACTCACCAATTCATTAACTGGTATCGTTTCTAAGGTCTCTGGATTAACGAGTGCAAAATCAAACGATACCTTGTGGTGAGGAACATCTGATTTTTTTACATTATCAATCACGTTATATAACCATTTTTTCGCTTGTGCGGGTGTTTTTACATCACTTAATGAATAAGGTCGAGCTTCAATAATTACTCTGTCATATTCTTGGCTAAATTGTTTGAGTTTATCGACAAATTGGCTATCCATTGGGTTGATATTACGAATAAACGATTGTCCACGAGTCCCAAAAAACAAATAAGGATCCATCGCTTGTTTGAGGGTTTTCGTTAGCTCAATGGAGTTTTTATCGGTATTTGCCCACAGGTTCGGATTAACAGCATCATCAAAATAAATCCCATCGGTTTTTGAATACAATGAAAGATCTTTAAAAATCTCTTTCATTATTTCAACATTACGTAAATTTGCAGGATAATTTTCCAACGAAGAAGGCATCCAAGCATAAACTTTTACCTCTGAACGAGTACGTAATTGCCAAGCAATCTGGCTGAAAATATCGGCACGCACTGGCAAATGTTTGTTTGGAAAATAAACTGCATCCACAATGCCATCATTATTACTGTCTGAAAAAGCCTTCACATAAACTGCGGACACACCATATTTGTAAGCACGGTTGATCAGAGCATCGTATTTTTTCTGAAAGACTTTAGGATCAGGGTCATAAACGTAATCTAAATTTACGTGTAAGGTACGTTCTACCTTTGGGGCTATGTCTAAATCGATTTTGCGATCTAAGTAATGTTTAATTAGAGGGAAAGTAGATTCAGCATCAACCAAAAAACGCCCAACGTGAGCATCGCCCACATAGTTTATTTTTTCTTTAAGTGTGAAATGATGTGGCATACCTTGCTTTTTAACAATTTTAACAGCAGTTTCATTAAAGGCTCCATAAGGCCAAACCATAATACGTGGTGCTATGCCTGTATATTTTCGAATAAAGTGGGATGAAAGCTGAGCATCTTTTACTAAACGTGATTTATACTGTGCTTCAGTTTCATATTTACCATTTTTATAAATGGGAGCGACCATTGCTGCTAGCGAACTCTTATTCGGGTTAGCTGGAACACCATAATGCAAATCGTGAGTGTGGGAAGCGATTTCAACTAAACCACTGTTTTGCATTTCATCAATTTGTTTCCACGTAGCAAAGAATTTGCCACGGTCAAGTTTCTCTTTACCGTAACTTATCTTGCCATTTATTGGTGTGTTAATCCAACTTGATACAGGTGCAAATACAGCAGGGTAATTATAGGCTTTCAGTAATGGGAAAATAACGTCGTACATTGTTTTATAACCATCATCAAAAGAGATCACCACTGCACGTTCTGGTAGTGTACTTTTACCTTGCTCAGCATCTATGATTTGTTGCCAACTAACAATGTTATAGCCTTGGCTTTTAAACCAGTTAAAATGGGCGATCAATTGATTGCTAGTAAGTGTTTGTGGCACATAAAGTCGCTCCTCTTTAGGCGCACTTTCATCCATTACGGAGTGATATGCCAGTACGCTATAGGTGTTTGCTGCCCAGGCTTGTGTGGGTAATGTTGATAACATAGATAGGCACATTGTTACTGCTGTGCCTAATTTTCTTAATTTCATATTTTTCCTTAACTAAAGACACTAAAAAGCAAGTGAAAAATTCACATTACCGTAGTTGTTAAATTCTGCTGCACCATCGTAAATATTCTTTTTACGACCGATTTCATATTCTAGCTGAATACGTTTATTTATACGCCAATCGTGCCCATAACTGGCCGACCAAGAACGTTCAGCACTATGGTGTTGCTGTTTATATTGACCAGTTGAACCTTTTAAGTGGTGAGTTAAGGTCACACCATAATTCATTGGTTGGTAGTAACTTAAGTCTGCACTGAAATCAATATTTCGACTTTTCGATGGATTAAAATACCAAGCGGATTCAATCGTTTTATTACGTTGATAATCAAAGCGTAAGCTATTATTTAAAGCCCAACGATCACGCTTAAATGTTTGTATTGAACCCTGTACATAATAATTTTGACGGCGGTTACCATCGTCGAATTTCATTACATTTACACCAGCACTGAGTTTGAATAAGTCACGGTAAGTATAAGTTGCCCCTAAACCAACGTCTTTAGCATAAACTCCTTGGTTAATCGCTTTGATTGGTGTTTGGCTACTATTAATATTACCGCTTAAATCAAAACGCCAGTTTTCATTGAGTGTATAGTCAGAATTAAGTGTAAGATAGCCTTTATCATTAAGTTTAATGCCTTTACCCGTTTCTACATTCAGATTGAATGGGAAGATATTAAGCCATACCCCAGCACCGAAACGTCGCTGTTTGAGCACCTCAATATTATCGGTTGGCACTTTTTCTTCTAAATAATGTACATAGGCGTAGTGCCCATCAGCTGTTTTGGGTGAGTTTACATAATACTCTTGCGTAGTTTCATTGCTGGATTTAGTTTGGGGAGCTGTTTGATGTGATAGTCCCATAGAGGCGACAATGCTACCTCGGTGCATTTCTTTATCCAGTTTTAGTAAGGCTTCTGCTTTTTCGCGCTCTTCAGGGCTAAGCTCTTTAATGAGACTATGTGCTTTACTGTAGTTACCTTGATTTAAAGCAATTTCAGCACTGCGTTTTTTGTATTCCACTAAGGTGTCGTCTTCAAGGAAATAAGCCGCCCGATCGGTTAAATCATTGGCTTGATCGTGGTTATTTCGTGCAGATTCTTGTGCTGCCAACTCTAGCATTACCCACGGATCTCCTGGGGTTACTTCAGTTAATCGTGTTTGTAAGCGTTCAATTGCGGTGCTTCGATCACCCCGCCAGCTATCAACATTTACTTGACTGTAGAACATACGATCATAATTTGGATTCACAAGACGAGCCTTATGCGTAAAGTCCCACACAGTTTCGCCTTCTTTTTGCCGTAGCTGGTCTTGATAATTTTGCGCCTGTTGATATAGCCCTGCATCACTGGAAGCATTCACCAATTTCAACAACAGATCAGTTTCTATATGACCTGTTTTGCGTTGTTCTGCTTCAATAAATTGGTAAATTTCTAATGCTTTAAATGGCGATCCGTCATATAATAAAGCATCAGCATAGGCTTCTTTTACATAGCTAGGAATCGGTTGATTCAGGGTTTCTAGCGTGGCATAATCATTTGCCACCCACGTGTTTTTGTGCATGCGACTAGCAAGCACAATACGATCTTGTAGTGCGTTCTGATAGAGCAAAGGATCTTCTCCAGAGGCTTCAATGATGCGGCTTAATCTTTGATAACCATCCATTAACCCTTGTTTTCTTAGCCCTAGGTTACCACGTACAGATGAAATCACTTCACCATGTTGTAGCCAATTACTATCTTTTGCAGTAAAAAGCGTTGGATATTGTTTAACCAAGAAATCTTGGAGTGGGTGTACACGCAAGCTTGCCGCTAAACGATATAGTGCTAAGGCTAGTTTTTCGTTTTTCGGTTCTGCTTCAAGTTGTGATTGCCAACGCCCAAGTTTTGATACTTCAGGTTCAGTTCTGTCTAATAAAAAATTTTGGGCATCTTTATAGCCAGCGTCAGCACCAAAGCGAGCTTTATATTGCACAAGGTGTTTTTTCGCTGCTGGGTATTTAGCTAATTCGGTTTCAAGTAGGGCACTACCTAGCAGTCCATTAGGGTTTTGTGGGTATTTAATGCGCAATTGAGTATAAAGTTGAAGGGATTTAGGCAAATTTTTAGTATTACGATAAGCACGAGCTAAATTTTCTAACTCACTTTCAGAAAATGCACTTACACTACACTTAGCACACACTAGAGTCGCTTCTTTAAATTGCTCTTTTCTTATCATCAACGCAATCAAATCATCCCTAACTTTAACATCTTGAGTACGTTTGTATAACGCTGATAATTGTTTAATTGCTTGAGCCAATTGGCTATCACCTTGGCGTGAGAAAATTACAATTTCTTCACGTTCAAGATCTGTTGATGTTGGGTTTGCAAAAGCAACTTGACCTAATTGAGTAGAGAGAAGAGCGATTGTTACGCAACTAAATTTTTTCCCTATAAGCATAAAACGCATCCATTATGTAGAATCGAAATATTTATTGTTTTTGCTCATTTACTGAGCTTTTTATTTGAGGTTTTCATCTCTATTCATTTGTTTTTACAAATGATTTGCAGATAAGTAATACAAAAAAGAAACCTGACAGAAGCATTCTGTAAATGCAGACATAATAAACAAAATAGATAATAGGTAATAAGAAATTTAACTTTTTTTAATATTAAGAAGAACTGTAAAGATTGTTTTTCAGCCTAGCTTCAGGGGTTATGGTTAAATGCTAAGCAATTTGCAATATAGTTTCATTTGAGGAGATAAACAGGGTTTTTGTAATCAGTTATTTCTCTACAATAAATATGATTGATAATTATTATTTGTGTTGGTATGAGGTATCTGATAATTCAATGTAAGGAAGAATCTATGAAAAACATCAAGCTCACTTTTGTTGCATTATTGCTTGGTTCTACAGCTATTGCTTCTGCTCATAATCTATGGATGTTAGGCGAAAACAAAACTATCTTTGAAGCAGATCTGCTTTACGGACTCAAATTTCCTGAGTCTGAAAAAATTGCACCCGAACGCCTTGTACTATTTGAGGCTCCGGTCGTGACCGATGAGGCAAAAATCACCTTGTAGCGTTTTGAAGTGAAATAAGCATTACAAGCGGTCGTTTTTTCTAAAAATTTTGCAAAAAAATACCGTCTGAAAATAGCTTCAGGCGGTATTTATTATTCATTCAACATACGTTTAATTACATCGGTACGAGTGGCTTTGTAAGCCTTTGCCTGTGGACTGTTTGGATTAAACAACTCAAATGCGTGATATACGCCAGAAATCACCTGTAAATCCGTTTTTACTCCAGCTTGTATGAGGCGATTAGCATAGTCTATACTTTCGTTCACAAATAAATCTAGGTCACCAACCATAATATAGGTACGTGGTAGATTGGCTAGATTTTTTGCTGTAGATGCAGAATAGTACGGCATATTTTCACTAGAAATTTTGCGCTCACCTTTGAGTGTAGTCCAGCCGAGATGGTTGTATTCAGGTGTCCAAAAAAATTCACCTGTGTTCAAGCTAT
Source organism: Actinobacillus sp. (assembly GCA_041854605.1). Taxonomy (GTDB): domain Bacteria; phylum Pseudomonadota; class Gammaproteobacteria; order Enterobacterales; family Pasteurellaceae; genus Haemophilus_A. The sequence continues at coordinate 7,820 of JBHACP010000040.1, read as the reverse complement.
TGTAACGAGATTTTTTACTACCTGTGCGATAGTCTAACATTGGATAAATTAGCACTTGCCCTTTGAGTTTAAATTCACCTTCATCTCGCACTTTTAATCCTAAGCGTGCAGCTAAACCACCTCCTGAGCTTTCACCCATAATAATGGCATTATCTGGATCAATATTGAAATGTTCAGCATTGTTTAGCACATATGACAGACCATAGTACACATCGTTAATATCAGCAGGAAATGGAGCTTCTGTTGCCAAACGGTGTTCTACACTGACCACTGCCACCTTATTTAAATTCGCCAATTCTCGTAGTGTGGCATTACTTATGCGAGCATTACCAATGAGATAGCCACCACCGTGAATAAAATAAATTACAGGTAGTTTCGCAGTTTTTGCATTATTAGGGCGAAATACGTACAAATCTACGGCTGGTTGTTCGCCTTGAGCTGGCGCAGTAAATTTAGCATCAGGTTGGACGGAAGACTCTTTTGCTGTTTTTTCAAATGCAGCATTGAGTTTTGCGATACCTTCTGCATTATGCAACATAGCTAACTCGTTAGTTCGAGACATTACCCTTGTATAGTCCTTGTATTCAGGGGCGAGTAGATGTGCCGTACGTGGCTGAACTGCAGCCATAGTAGATAACGAACACGCAAGAATCAAAGCGGTAATAAAGTGCTTAAAATTCATAAATTCTCCCGAATTTGAATAAAAATAAAATTCTCTAATGGCATTATAGTGCAGGCTTTCTCAATTAGGGGGCATAATTATTGCACCTTACAAAACATTACATTACAAGATGATATAAAGTTGTATTGGATAATTTTTAAGGCAATGATTCGCAAAAAGTGAACAAAAATTGTCGAAAAAAGACAAAGGGGGAAGAAAATGAATAAATTAACTACTTTTGGTATTGCTTTTGCTGTGCTGATGTTATTTTTAAACCTAGTGGGATACTATGATTTTGTGATGGTAATGACTCATGATCAGACCTATTTGACTACGTATTACAATCAGGCAATTGAGGCTTATTTTATGGATTATCCCATCTTCTTTGCGATAGTGTGGGCGGCTCATTTGTTATGCGGTATTTTCAGTCCGATTTGTTATATTTTCAAAAGTAAACTTGCTGTAATGCTGGCAGGATTTGCTTTTGGAGCGGACATTGTTCTAATTGCATTAACTAGCCTTTTTAAAAACCGCATTCAAGTTTTCGGTGGGCTGTTTGCTGTGGATTTGGCGCTTTTGGGTTTGATAGGAATGTATTTTCTTTATTTGAACAAATGGAGTGTAGATTTGGGTTAAATACCCACTAACACAGAGTAAACACAATGTTCTCCACACTTAAAAACATCTGGCAGGGATTAACGCAAAAAGGTAAAATTTTTCCGCACCAACTGGCGTTTACACTATTGATACCGTTACGGAATTTTTCCCTGTCGCCAAGTCAGTTGATTAGCCGCTTGCAGCTTGCACTTCATCATCATATTTTGGAGGTTGGTTGCGGTTCGGGTTATTTTAGTCCTATGCTTGCTCAAGCTGTGCCACAAGGGCGGTTGGTGCTTGCTGATATTCAGCCCGAAATGTTGGCGTATGCCCAAAAACGGCTAAGCAAACGCAACATAAATAATGCGGAATATTATTTGTGCAACGGCAAAGTATTTAATTTTGCCGACCAAAGTTTTGACCGCATTGTTTTAGTAACCGTATTCGGCGAAATTGCTAATCAAGCAGCGTATCTCAACGAGTTCCACCGCTTGCTTCGTCCGAATGGAATTGTTTCCATTTCCGAAACCGTAGGCGATCCCGACAAACTCAGCTGTGCTGAATTGGAACAGTTAATGCAGCAACATCAGTTTGCCTTGACCGAAAGTTTCGGCAACGAACGTAATTACACATTGAATTTTCGAGCAGCCTGAAAGGATTTCAGATGGCATACAAGCGGTGGAATTTTTCGATTATTTTGCAAAATTTAGGGATAAACGCTTGCGTTTGAACGTTGGCTTTGCCAACGGCTTTGAAGGAGCGAGCGAAGTGAGTAAAAATCCGACCGCTTGCATTATCTCTTTTCCTGCAAAACGGTTTTCTCTATTTTTGACTTTTACTCAATAACCCAAGGTCTTATAATATTGTCCAATTTTCATTTTAATTCCATAAGGAAGCGCTATGACTATTTTAAGCACTGAACAAATTCTTTCTGCCTTCAAAAGCCGCAAATCTTGCCGTTATTATGACCCTGCACGCAAAATCAGCGAGGCAGATTTCAACTTTATTTTAGAATTAGGTCGTTTGTCGCCGAGTTCGGTTGGTTCTGAACCGTGGAAATTTGTGGTGATTCAAGACCCGAAATTGCGTGAAGCGATTAAGCCGTTCTCTTGGGGAATGGCAAGCAGCTTAGATAATGCTAGCCATATCGTTGTGATTTTGGCGAAGAAAAATGCCCGTTTCGACACGCCGTTTATGTTAGAAGGCATTAAACGCCGTGGCGTTACCGAACCTGAAGCGATCGAAAAAACCTTGGCGAAATATAAGGATTTCCAAGAAAACGATATGCAAACCTTAAACGACGAGCGTGCGTTGTTCGACTGGTGCAGCAAACAGACTTACATCGCTCTGGGCAATATGATGACGGGGGCAGCAATGGCAGGTATCGACTCTTGCCCAATCGAAGGTTTCAACTATGCAGAAATGAATCGTGTGTTATCAGAAGCAGGCTTGTTCGATGCCAATGAATGGGGAGTGTCAGTTGCCGTAACCTTCGGTTACCGCACGCAAGAAATCGCTCAAAAAAACCGCAAATCGCAAGAAGAGGTGGTGATTTGGGCGTAATAATTTAGTTGAATAAAAGGTTAAATATGCAAACTCAACGACACGCTTACCCTTAGTCGCCTCAGCTACGGTTATTAGCGCGTTCATCAGCGGTAGCTTTTCCAATGAAACAAAAAACTGACCGCTTGTAGAGAAAAGAAAATGCCGTCTGAAAACTAATTTTTCAGACGGCATTGTTTCGTCAAATCCGCTCTTTGTTGGAATAATTAGAACTTTTCACGGGCAGCATTGACGATTCTTTCGTATTCTACCCCTCGTTCTTCCCAACTGATGGGTCTATTTTTGTTACTCAAATCATTTGAAAACACTTTCATATTACTGAATGAACCTACCACTTTTTCAGCTGATGCCCCGACCTTGTTCAAAATCACTACATCTTGCTGACCACGGCGTAGTTGTTTCAAACGAATAGAAGTAATCACTTCATTGGTTAGTCCACGATCTTCCGCTTGGAGGGCGGCGGCGCTAGTTGCCTGATGTGCATTAGCTGCATAGCCCCAACTGCTAGAATTAGCGGCACGAGCTACGGCAATTTTAGTTGTACCAGGGTAGAACAACAATCCATCGCCATAGGCTGGGCGTGGTTTTTTGTTCTTTTGCGACAGCCCCCATATAAAAGAACTTGGGTTCTTCCATACATTGATAAGGCGAACACCACTTTCGTGCTGAGATGACCATATTGTACCGTGCCATAAGAAGGAGGTTGGAATGCCATAGGCATATTGTATCCAAGCACGTGTACGCAAATCAGTTGCTGCGCCATCAATAAACATTGAACCGCTGAATGGGCGAGTGCCATTATAGAACGCATAGTTATTCGCATTCATATAGTCTTTATCATTTTTATTAACCATATAGGTTGTGGACATCATAAAATCCAGTGAACCTCGCAAGTCAGCAGATACCCCTGGATATGCTACGGTACTAGCCATTGGTAAGTTCACGCCATTCTTTTTCAACCAAGCTGCTTGTTTTTTAATTTGTTTTGCACCTTGGCTATTGACCCAAGGTTCGTCCACATTATACCAAATATATTTCACACGGGGCGCATTGTTTTTGAACCAGCTTTCCCAAGCTTTGGCTTCGGCTAGTCCCACTTCAGTCATTTCATCCATTTCACTATCTTGGTGACCAGCGTTGTACATATGCAGGAAGAAATATTTATCGGGCTGCCCCAAACCTGGTCCATAATAACCATTGCTGGCAGTGTAGCCTTTCCCCGTTAGCCAAGGTTTATAACGTTTCATCACTTCTTCCCATGGCAATTTGTTATATGCCTGTGTTGCTTTATTCCAAACAGGTTCATCAACTTGGGTTGCCTTACCAGCAGTAGCACTGTTTGCCATAAAGCCCCCCACCAATTCTACACGATGGCGTTTGGCTTCAAATTTCATCATTTTTTCTATATCCGAGCGACGGAACTCTTTAGTACAACCTTTTTGTTTTTGCCAGCAGTTATAATAATATTCCATATTTACATACACCAATGTCGTTGTTGGTGTATCGTCACTCATTTCAGCATCTAATAAATCAAGTTCTAATTGGATCGTTCTAGCTAATTTGTGCCCATTGTAAACATGCACCGCACCGATATATTTACCTGCGGGATAACCTGCTTTATTGCGCGGTAAATACATATCTACCCAAAAACCTTGGTTTTTATTTGCTGCCACAGCAACAGGAAAGCCACCTTTACCAGCCAGAGCGCGGTTAGATGGGATTAAAGCATCAGGAATCCCCACAGGCTTCGCACTGGTTGGAACAATGGGCTTACCATCTGTGGTTGTTGGTGTAGTGGCTTCGGGATAAGTCCAGTTATCTCCACCAAAGCTAGAACGGCTTGTTAGCATATGATAGTGCTGGGTAAAAATCTCGATCATTCCATTATTGCCGTAACGCACCCCATCATCACCAATCATTCTGCCTGTTGGATCGTATTTCCCTGTTGTGGTATATCTAGGGTTATCAATTTCCACACGCAATTCCTTCGCCCCATCTTTCCCCGCTTCAGTAATAATTTGGAAAGCTAATACTTCGTTACGCAAGCCTTTTAACTTAATTGTGTTACCATCATAGATTAAATTATCACCCGAACCTGCTTTGTAAGCGTGATTGGTTTCATCTAACAGAACCTTTTCAGCATCGCTCATTGCCCATACCGATGCCAAACCACTATCAATATTTAGCTTAGTTGTTAAACTAGCAATTTCTGTAGCAGCGCTAGTGGTATTTAGACAGGCACATAATATGGCAAAAATGAACTTGCAAAAACGAGGTTTCATTATTACTCCTTTTGAAAAATGATGTTTATTTTTGATTTCAGACAACTTTTGTTAATGAAGGTTGCTTGAGAAATGTGATGGTGTTATTAATTAAAATTGTAACATTTATTTACTTGCACATTATGAGAAATTCGGTAAAACCTAAGCATTGCAAGCGGTCAAATTTGCCGAAAAATTTGCAAAATTTCAGGCAAAAACGACCGCTTGCAAAAAGAAATGCCGTCTGAAATTTCAGACAGGTTTTTTATACCAATAAATCAGCTTTTGGGCTGTTGCCGAAATAGCGCTTAAACTCCCGACTAAACTGGCTTGGACTTTCGTAGCCGACTTGGTAGGCGATGTTGGCGATGGTATCTGTACCTTGGGCGATCAAGCCTTTGGCGGTGGTGAGGCGGAAGGCTTTTTGGTATTGCAGTGGTGAGAGGCTGGTAATGCGTTTGAAATAGCTGTGGAAGCTCGACACTGACATTCCGCAGTGTGTTGCCAGCTCTTCTACCACGATGGTTTCACGGAAATGCTGCTGAATGTAGTCCGTGGCTTGGGCGATTTGCTGGGTGTGCGATCCTTGGCTGACCATCTCTTTCAGCTTGCCACCTTGGCTGCCTGTAAGCAAACGGTAGTAGATTTCCTGCTGAATCAGTGGCGCAAGGAAGTCAATGTCATTTGGAGTTTCGTGCAAGAGTAACAGTCGCTCGAACGCTTCTTTCAACGCCGAATCTAACTGCCATTGCCCGAAGTAAGCAGTCGAATTTGCCGATTTTTTTGCGAAAATTGCGGTCTGTTTCAGCAAAATTTCCCGCACCATCTGCTGATCGATCTTCATCGAGACCACCACAAACGGCTCGGCTTCGCTGGCTTTTTTAATTTCACCACGCATTGGTACATTCACAGGACAGAACATAAAATGTTCGTTGTTAAACACATAACACTGCTCGCCCAACTGCACCTCACGTTCGCCTTTCAACACAATACAGATACTCGGCTCCTGCACCACGCTTTCATATGTAAAGGGACGGTCGGAATGATGAATCCATAAGCCTTTCACAGGTGACTGCCAGCCCTGATTATGAGGAATTACATTTAATAAACGGTTAAATTTTTCTTTGGATAACATATTTGTAGAAATAGGCAACGATTTTATAGGAATGATATAGTGCATTCTCGCTGAAAGCAATATACTGTGCACATTCTAACCCAATCATAAAAGGACAATATTATGAAAATCTTTTACCAAACATCAGCAACAGCAACAGGTGGTCGTGATGGTCGCACTCAAGTGGACGATGGTTCAATCGGTTTTGATTTGGTCAGCTTCCAAAACGAAAGTGGCAAAGTTGGCACCAACCCCGAACAGCTTTTTGCTATGGGTTATGCAGCGTGCTTTGACAGTGCCATGAATCACGTTGCCCCGACTTTAGGCATTAAACCGACCAAATCCAGCACTACTGTGGGGGTGGGTATCGGTCAAAAACCAAACGGTGCCTTTGCGTTAGATTTAGACATTACCATCACGGTTGAAGGCTTGAGCTTAGAAGAAGCGAAAACCTTGATCGAAAAAGCCCACGAAGTCTGCCCATATTCCAACGCCACCCGTGGCAATGTGGACGTGCGTTTGCACGTGAATGTAGTACAATCATTTGATTTGTAATGAAATAATGCCGTCTGAAATTTCAGACGGCATTTGCAAATTTTCTGGTATTTTCCATTGCTTACTACGCTTCCACCCTTTTCCCAATATCCTTCAACTTCGACAATTCTTCCACCAATCTTGGTGCATCATCTAAGCTAATGGCGAAGGTCCAAAGATAAGTAATCACCGCATAAATATGCCCTGCGGTAACACCTTGTTTGAGGGTTAAAACCGTGAGCGTTACGCCAAACAGCACGCACATTGCCACGCCGATACACAAAAAACTGAATGCTTCTCGGTTGGAAATCAGGATACGGAAACGTTCCACCAAGCGATAATGTTTCATCAATTCGCTGTTTTTAGCACGTTCCACTCTATCCACTTCTTTTTCAAGGCGGTTGTTGAGTTTGAAATACAGGCGGTCATTGACCTTCACATAATGGGGCAACAGCAAGCCAAAGCCCACCACAATCAACAATGCCACCACGCCCGACCAGAACTCTATCAACAGCAACATCAGCACCGCCCCGATAATCGAAAACGCCGAGGTAATCAAGGTCGGCAAATGGTGTTCAAAGAAATTGACGAACTCACGGGACAACGACACACGCGCGGTGGTGGTTGAAGTATCCATGCCTTTAATCCGCTGGTTCAAAATCACCGGCACGGCAAGTTCCGTGTAAATACGGGTAAAAGCACGGGTGTCCACCGCACGGCGAGCCGCCCCCACGCCCCAAATAATCAGCACCATCAAGGCATAAGCAAGAGCGGAAACCAGTTGTCCGTTTAGCACCGCATTCACTGCAAAACTGCCCACCAAAGGATAAATCAACAACAGCAAATTTTCCGCCGCCACCAAGCCGAATGTAGCAAACAGCCGTTTTTTATGTTGCAAGGCAAGGGTTTTGAGCGAACGGAGCATTGTTGGTGCAAGGGTAGGCTCAAAGGTCGGTTCAAGATTTTCTAAGGACATCAAGCCACCGTATCCGTTTTATCGATTTGCTCACGGCAAACCGTGCAAAATTCCGCCAACAAGGCAAACAGTTGAGCGGTCTTTTTCTCGCCTAATTTTGCAAAGGTTTTATCC
>JBHACP010000039.1:0-21264 GCA_041854605.1 Actinobacillus sp. | reverse complement strand
TTGCTGAATTGCAAAGCGATCAGTGCCTTTTTTCAAATCGACTAGTTTTTGCAACTCCGCTTCAATCGCTTTAAATTCCTCAACAGTTAGAATTTCTGCGCCATCCGCCTGCAAAGCCGAAACCACGTTATCAATAATACGATCCGCTTCTACTCGTTGTTCCGCCAACAAACGAGTTTCCATATCTTCTTTGGCATTCGCCATCGAAGATTTAATCATTTGAGTGACCTCTTCATCAGTCAAGCCGTAAGATGGTTTAATCTGAATTGATGCCTGCACTTTGGTCGATTTTTCCATCGCAGTGACACTCAATAAACCATCTGCGTCCACTTGATAAGTCACGCGAATAGTTGCGGCACCAGCGACCATCGGCGGAATGCCACGCAAAGTGAAACGCCCCAATGAGCGGCAATCTTCAACCATTTCACGTTCGCCTTGCAAAACGTGTACCGACATGGCTGTTTGACCGTCTTTTGCCGTGGTAAATTCTTGCGCACGAGCCACAGGAATAGTGGTATTACGTGGAATAATTTTTTCCACCAAACCGCCCATTGTTTCAATCCCAAGTGAAAGCGGCACCACATCTAGCAATAACATATCACTGTCAGGTTTATTACCAACTAAAATATCCGCTTGAATTGCTGCCCCAAGCGCGACCACTTTATCAGGATCAATTGAAGTTAAAGGCTCTTTACCAAAAAACTCGCCCACTTGTTCACGCACAAATGGCACACGAGTTGAACCGCCAACCATCACCACTTCACGAATGGCTTCGTCTTCCACCGCTGCGTCTTTCAAGGCTCTGCGGCAAGTCATTAGTGAACGTTTGACAAGCGGTTGAATTAGCGCATTAAATTGCGAACGCGTCACTACTCCACGCCAATTTGCAAATTTCACGTCAATTTCGACCGCTTGCGAAAGGGCAATTTTGGTTTGGGTCGCCAAGGTTAAAAGCTCACGCCACTCGTTAGCGCTTTGTGGTTTGTGATTCGCCTGCTCGGCAATCCAATCAGCTAATAAATGGTCGAAATCATCACCACCCAGTGCGGTATCACCACCTGTTGCCAATACTTCAAACACACCGCGACTTAAACGTAAAATCGAAATATCAAAGGTGCCACCGCCTAAGTCATAGACTGCAATCACACCTTCTTGACCACTGTCTAAACCATAAGCAATCGCTGCTGCTGTTGGTTCATTCAGTAAACGTAACACATTTAAGCCTGCTAAACGTGCCGCATCTTTGGTGCTTTGACGTTGTGCGTCATCAAAGTAAGCAGGCACAGTAATCACTACACCTGACAACTCGCCCGCCAAACGTTGTTCAGCAAAGTGATTTAAGTGGCTTAAAATATCCGCCGACACTTCTACAGGACTTTTATTACCTTGAGCGGTTTGAATCAGTGGTAAGCCATTATCGCTCGCCACAAATTGATACGGCAAATCAGGATAACGAGCTTTTACATCTGCCAGCGAACGACCAATTAAACGTTTCACCGAAATCACCGTATTTTGGGGATCTTGTGAAGCCTGAGCAAAAGCCTCAACGCCTACCGTTTTTCGCTCCGCTGCATAATGAACCACAGACGGGGTTAATGCTCTATCTTTTTCATCCAATAACACCGTCGGTGTGCCACTACGAACCGTTGCCAGCAGTGAATTTGTTGTTCCTAAATCAATCCCCACCGCTAATTTTGCTTGGTGCGGTGCCGCCGTTTGCCCTGGTTCGGCGATTTGAAGTAATGCCATTTTATCTCTCTCTAATAAACGACTCTCCCCACTCGCGGGAGAGAATGCAAACTACGCCACCGAATATCCCATATTCTCTGGGGCAAATATGCCTTGGTAATGCCTTTCAATCGGTACCGCTACTTTGCTGTTTAAATCTAAAACTTGGTGCCCGTGCAATGCAGCAATGTCCGCTTTCCAGCTCTCCCAACGCAGATCTTGATAAAAATCGGCTAAATCGCCTGCTAATGTCCAGCCGAGAAATTCAGAATAGCCCAAGTTAATGTTTTGCCACTGCTGTTTTTTGGGGTGAAAATAGAAAACTTTACCGACTTCTGCCCCCAATCCGCCTGCGTTAATCGCAAAATAACCACCAATGGCATCATCTGCGATTAACAAATGGCTCGGCTGCTCGCCCGATTGTTTGAAAGTTTTACCGAAGTTCCAATCAAATAAGCCGCGAGGGAGTTTTTCATTGCCCGAGCCTAAAATACGCAACCAACCGTGATCGATAAGTACACCGCCTGTTTCATACACCATTGCACCAAGCGGTGAGCGCGTAGAAATCTGCATTCCAACTAAAGCGGCACCCGCATCTTCTGGATAGCTCGTTAAAATTTCATAGTGATTTTTGGCATTCGTGAACCAATCACGCAAAATCAGCCACGCCGAGCTTTCATCTAACAACTGTTCTAAACTTTTCATTTGCAAAATTCTGTTAAAATTTGACCACTTGTATTTTCTGTTTATACGGTAATTTCAATCAAGTTACCTTCTAAATCTACCATTACACTTTCGTAATAGCCGTCACCCGTGGTGCGCGGATTACTCACAATGGTGAAGCCATCTTGACGAAAACGTTCAGTCAGCCCATTCACTTTTTCTTGGCTGCCTACACTAAAGGCTAGATGATGATAGCCTGTTCTAAAGGGCAATTTTTCCTGCTCATCTAAATTGGAACGAGTCATAATTTCCAGCCTGGCGCCGCTTTCAAATGAGAGAAAATAAGAGAGAAAACTCGTTTTTGGGTTATGGTATTTCTCACCTGCTTTGGCGTTAAAATAAGTTTCAAAAAACTGCTTAGTTTGCTCTAAATCTTTAACATATAATGCAAGATGTTCAATTTTCATCACTTTGTTCCGAACTTATGTTTCAAAAAATTTTTCTGTCATTTTTGCAATTTGCAAAATTTTCTTAAAATCCGACCGCTTGTTATGGCTAGCTTATGCGATTACATATCAAAAAACTTTTCTTCCACTTTTTCGATTTGAATGATGAGCTTTTTAAAATAGCGCAAGCGATCCGTCAATGCATTGGCTTGTTGCCATTGCAGCGCTTCGAGCGTTTGTTCTAACTGCTGTAAAACCACTTTTTGTTCCGTTTTAATTTGTGTTAAGAAAGTGGCTAATTTGTCTTCATCCTGTGCTTGTTCAATGTTTTCCAGCGTTTCGTGCCATTCCATCTGTTGCATTAAAAATGCTACATCTCGCATTGAGTTTTCTTCGAGATTTTTCGACTTACCCGTGTGTATTTCGATAATCGCTTCGGCACGTAAAATGGGATCTTTTAGAGTTTGTAGCGCTTGGTTTACATCGGCGGATTTTTGCACGGCTGCCATTTGTTCGGCGGAAGATTTGCTTGCAAAGTTATCAGGGTGCAGCTCTTTTTGTAAGGCTAAATAACGCTCTGAGAGCAAAGTGGAATCAAGCTGAAAAGCAACGTTCAAGCCGAAAAGTTCAAAAGGATTTTGCACGGCTTACTCCTTAAACACTAAAGCTTTCGCCACAGCCACAAGAATTTGCCACATTCGGATTATTATATTTGAAGCCTTCATTTAAGCCTTCTTTGACGAAATCCAATTCCGTACCGTCCAAGTAAGTGAGGCTTTTTTCATCCACAATCACTTTTACGCCGTGTTGCTCAAATACGTGATCGTCTTCATTTAATACATCGACAAATTCCAACACATACGCCAAACCTGAACAACCAGAAGTTTTAACGCCTAGGCGTAAGCCAATGCCCTTACCTCGATTGGTGAGGAAGGTTTGCACACGATTTGCTGCGGTTTTTGTAAGCGTGATTGCCATAAATACGTCCTATGGATTAAATGAAGAAAATCGGTAAAAAATAATGAAAATTCTACCGCTTGTAAAAATGGAAAGGGTGGGCAAAAGCCCACCTGACGATAAAAGTAAATTACTTACCGTGCTTCTCTTTATAATCTGCGATTGCGGCTTTGATTGCATCTTCAGCCAAAATTGAACAATGAACTTTCACTGGTGGTAACTCTAACTCTTCTGCGATTTCACTGTTTTTAATTGCGCCCGCTTCATCTAAAGTTTTACCTTTCACTAATTCAGTAATTAGTGAGCTGGAAGCAATGGCAGAACCACAACCGTAAGCTTTAAAACGAGCATCTTCAATGATACCTGCATCATTTACTTTGATTTGTAAACGCAAGATGTCACCACAGGCAGGTGCCCCCACCATTCCCGTTCCGATGTCTGCGGCATCTTTATCGAATGTTCCCACGTTGCGTGGATTTTCATAATGATCGATTACTTTTGCACTATATGCCATTTTTGTATTCCTTCTTTATATCTGTTTTCGTAGTGGCGGGTTCTATACCTGCCCAACAAATAAATTTTAAATCAATAAAAAATTAGTGATGATTCCACTCAATTTTTGATAAATCCACACCGTCTTTAAACATTTCCCATAATGGCGAAAGTTCACGCAATTTTACGATTGCTTTTTTCACAATTTCGATAGTGTGATCAATTTCTTCTTCGGTTGTCCAGCGACCTAATGAGAAACGAATTGAGCTGTGCGCTAATTCATCATCACGCCCAATAGCACGTAATACATAAGATGGCTCTAAACTCGCTGAAGTACAGGCTGAACCTGAGGATACCGCAATGTCACGCAGTGCCATCATTAGTGATTCGCCTTCGACGAAGTTGAAACTGATATTTAAGTTTGAACCTACACGTTTACCTGACTCCATTGAACCGTTTACATAGACTTCTTCAATATCTTTGAAACCATTGTATAAGCGGTCACGTAATGCAGTAATGCGAGGCATTTCTGTTGCCATCTCTTCTTTGGCAATACGATATGCTTCGCCCATTCCCACAATTTGATGAACAGGCAAGGTACCTGAACGCATACCACGTTCGTGACCTCCACCGTGAATAATTGCTTCAATACGTACGCGCGGTTTACGGCATACATATAAGCCACCAATCCCTTTTGGTCCGTATAATTTATGGCTGGAAAAAGACATTAAGTCCACTTTTAATTCTTCTACATTTACTGGGATTTTACCGACTGATTGGGTGGCATCCACGTGAAAAACAATTTTCTTCGCACGGCATAGTTCGCCAATTGCTTTAATATCCTGAATGACGCCTATCTCGTTGTTTACGTGCATGACCGAAACAAGAATCGTATCTGGGCGAATAGCTGCTTCTAATTTTGCTAAATCTAATAAACCGTCTGATTCAGGATCTAAGTAGGTTACTTCAAAACCTTCACGCTCTAACTGGCGACAAGTATCTAACACCGCTTTGTGCTCAGTTTTTACCGTAATGATATGCTTACCTTTTGTTTGATAAAAATGTGCTGCCCCTTTAATTGCAAGGTTGTCAGATTCGGTTGCGCCTGAAGTAAACACAATTTCACGGCTATCTGCACCAATTAAATCGGCAATGTAGTTACGTGCCACATCAACCGCTTCTTCCGCTTCCCAGCCGAATTTATGCGAACGCGAAGCTGGGTTACCAAAGATACCGTCTTTGGTCATATATTCCATCATTTTTTTCGCAACACGCTCGTCCATTGGTGTGGTGGCGGCGTAATCTAAATAAATAGGTAATTTGATTGACATTTTTTCTCCTAACCGTTTTACAAGCGGTCGTTTTTATTAAATTTTTTGCAATGAATGTTGATGTGAATGTTCATAGCAATGCTGTTTTTCACAATCATGATCGGCATTTTCTTCCACTAAATCCGCCATTGAAACCGTATTTAGGAATTGCCCAATTTGATCTTCTAAACGCGCCCATAAATTGTGAGTTAAACATTGAGATTCTTTGCGGCAATTGCCACTCCCTTTGCATTTAGTTACATCTAAGTTTTCATTCACAGCAGCAATAATCATACCGACTGTAATTTCACTCGGTGATTTTTCTAATTTATAACCACCACCAGGCCCACGAACACTCTGTACAATCCCTTCACGACGAAGTTGAGCAAAAAGCTGTTCTAAATAAGAAAGTGAAATCGCCTGTCTATCTGCAATATCTGCTAGACTAACAGGTTCCTTCTTGCCGTGAATGGCAATATCTAAAATTGCGGTAACGGCATAACGCCCTCTTGACGTTAATCTCATAAACTTGTCCTCGTAACAATATAGAGAAATTCAAGCCATGCTTGAAACAGAATGAATTTTGATCGAGCTGACTATTTTAGTCAAGTATATTGAACTATTTTACAGCTTATCAATTTAAAAGGTTTTAACTAATAATTAAAAATCCTTACTATTATAAATGGTTTTCACTCAACTTAAAACCGCAATCCCTACCTAGACCAAGTTAAAACTCAATATGCCCTAACCACCATACTGGTCGGAACTCTTCCCCCTTTACATTTAAGAATATTGCAATAAGGCACTTATCTCCAGTAAAATCGCCGAAATTTTGGCATGTTTTGGCATATTAAAACTATACATTTTTCTATTATTAAAGGTCTTATTCAAATGGTAAAATTTACAAAAACATTACTTGCTTCAACTATTGCTATCGCCGCTAGCTCTGCAAATGCGTCACTTTTCCAATTAAATGAAATTTCAACTTCAGGCTTAGGAATGGCTTATGCTGGAAATGCGGCAGTGGCAGATAATGCTTCTGTTATTGCTACCAACCCGGCATTAATGACGAAATTCAATCGTGCACAAATGTCTGCTGGTGGTGTATTGATTGATACTGATTTAATCGTAAGTGGTACAACATCTAATGGTGGCAGTGCTTATTACAGTAATGTTGTACCTACTTCGGTGATTCCTAATACCTACTTTGTTACCCCCATCAACGACAAGTTCGCTTTAGGCTTAGGTTATAACGTAAACTTCGGTTTAAGTTCCGAATATGATGATCACTATAATGCAGGTTCATTAGGTGGCAAAACTAAATTAGCTGCTCATAACTTTAATGTAAGTGGTGCTTATAATATTGGCTATGGTTTCAGTTTTGGTGCTGGTATCAATGCAATCTATTCCAAAGCTGAAGTACGTCGCACATTGGGTGACCAAGTAGATAACCCAGCAGTAAAAGCGGGGGTTGCTCGCGCTACACAGATTTCTGCCGCTTTACAAAGCCTGCCAGCGGCTTACCAATCTGTACCACTCTCAGCACTTTCGGCAGCTCAACCAGCAAATTCCACATTGAAAGCATTAGCTGCTCAATATGGTAATGCAACACCAGCGCAAGTTTCTAATTCATTAACTGCAACTGTGAATGCATTATCAAATAAATCTACTGAAGTAGCACACATTAAAGGTGATGAATGGTCATTTGGTTGGAATGCGGGTTTAACTTATGAACCAACTGAAAACCATCGCTTCGGTTTAGCTTATCACTCAGCGGTTAATGTGAAATTTAAAGGTAAATACCGCAATGGCTTAACCCAGAATATGCAAACCAGCAAAGGTTTAACTTACGCAACTCATGGTGAAGAATGGGATGGTCGCTTAACCTTGAATCTTCCTGCATATTGGGAACTTTCAGGTTGGCATAAGTTAAGTGAAAGTGTCGCTCTGCAATATAGCTGGAAGCGTACTGAATGGTCTCGCTTACAAGCTTTAGATGCATATCGTGATTCAAACAATGCTCATTTATTCCATAAAACAGAGAATTTCCGTAACACAAACCGCTATGCTTTAGGCTTCTCATTTGCTGCAACCCCTGATTTAACTTTACGTACAGGTATTGCTTACGACCGTAGTGCCAGTGTAGCTCATCCATCCATTTCAATTCCAGACACTAACCGTGTTTGGTATTCTGTCGGTGCAAGCTATAAAATAACGAAAGATATGACTGTGGATGTAGGTTACTCTTTCCTGCGTGGTACAAGCTTTAGCTTTAATGAAGATGGCGCAGCATTTAAAACCAAAGCGCGCGGTCACCTATATGGATTGAATGTGAACTATCAATTCTAATTTAACAATATAGCACTATGTCAAAAGAATTGGGCCGCCTTGCGGCTCTTTTTGTTTTATAATATTGCAAATATTATTTATTTCTTTAGAACTATGAAAAAAAATATCTTCTACCAATATTATTCTTCCCCTGTTGGCAATCTTCTGCTTATCGCTAATGAACAAGGTTTGTGTGGAATTGAGTTTGAATCCGAACAGCAAACGACTTTAACAGAAAATTGGCAACAAGCCACATCTGCAAGCGATCAAATTTCTGAAATTTTTTGCAAAACCACGGAAACTTTAGAGCGCTATTTTCAAGGTGAGAAAATCGAATTTCAGCAACTTGATTTTCTTGCCCCACAAGGCACAGAATTTCAAAAGTCAGTGTGGAAATTGCTACTTGAAATTCCTTATGGGCAAACCACTAATTACGGCGAAATTGCCAATCAGCTTGGCAAACCCAAAGCAATGCGCGCGGTCGGCGGAGCGGTTGGTCGTAATCCAATTTCTATTTTAATTCCTTGCCATCGAGTATTAGGCAAATCGCAAGCACTCACAGGCTTTGGCGGGGGGCTTCCCGTAAAACGCTATTTATTGAAACTAGAAGGAATTGCATTTAAAGACAAAGGGATTGAGTTCGTTAATCCTAAAAACAAAAAATGGTAATTAAAGCAAAAAGAAAATTTATCTATTTTCAAGAAAACATTAAGAACCTGCTCAAAACTTGACGAATATCAGTATATTTTTTGTAAGTTGTGTATAGTATATAGACTTTGCAAACCAACATATACGGAGAACATTACTATGAAACGATCAATTTTATTTTCTTTCAGCTTAATTGCATTGGCGACTTCTGTTTTAGCTGAACAACATACACATTGGTCTTATACTGGGAATTCAAGTCCTGAACATTGGGGAGAGTTAAGTCCTGATTATGCAACATGCAAAATCGGACAAAATCAATCACCTGTAGATTTAGTGGGCAAACCGCAAAAACGTAATATGCGTAGTGTAAATATACAGCCTACCTATTTTGCTGCAACCGTACACTACCAACTTGAAAATAATGGGCATACACTACAAGCTAGCGCAGTGGGGAATGCACCGAGTGTTACCATTGATGGCAAAAAATATACGTTAAAACAATTTCATTTCCACACACCGAGCGAACATACATTCAATGGTCAGCATTCTCCAATGGAAATTCATTTTGTTCATCAAGCTGAAGACGGTGCGTTGAGTGTACTTGGGGTGATGGTCAATGAAGGTAAAGCAAATGAAACGTTAGAACCATTATTAGCCAAACCTCTCGATAAAAGCGTCAAACTTACTTTGGAAAAACCATTGGATATTCGTTTGCTCTTTCCTAGTAAAAGAGCCTATTTTCGTTTAACTGGTTCATTAACAACCCCTCCTTGTAGTGAGAATGTTGCTTGGGTTGTGTTCAAAAATCCAATCTCTGCCAGCAAAGCTCAAATTAAAGCGATGGAACGCATCATCGGACACAATAACCGCCCTGTGCAACTTATGAATAATCGTTCTGTTGAGGAGAGTGAATAGTTAGCAAAGTCCATATGACAAGCGGTCAAATTCTTGCAAAATTTTGCAAAAATTTGACCGCTTGATATTTATGGTACTGGATAAATTGGACTAATCCATATTTACTAAAGATTTGTGAGCGATTTCTTTCTCATACTTCGCTTCATCAAATTCACGTAGTGGTTTGTGGTTTTCGCCTAAGAATGTATAAATCACTGGCAATACGAAGAGGGTGAACATCGTACCGATACTTAAACCTGCCACGATAACCATCGCCATACTGAAGCGAGCAATCGCTCCCGCACCAACCGCAAAGAGTAACGGAATCAAGCCTGCCACCATTGCCGCTGTTGTCATCATAATCGGACGTAAACGAATAGTTGCTGAATGAACAATCGCTTCAAAACGAGATAACCCATTATTAAGTTGTTCTTCTTTTGCCACTTCACACATCAAGATACCGTGCTTGGTAATTAAGCCGACGAGTGTTACCAAGCCTACTTGCGAATAGATATTTAATGTTGCGCCGGCTCTGCCTGCAATACCTAGTACATTCATTATTACCAAAGCACCACTTATCGCTAGCGGTACAGAGACAAGAATTACCATTGGATCACGCCAAGATTCAAACTGGATTGCTAGCACCAAATAAATAATCACTACCGCTAAGCCAAAGGTCATTACCATTGCGTTACCTTCTTGTACGTACTGACGAGCTTCTGCTTTAAAGTCATACTGATAACCTTGTGGTAAAGATTGATCCAACTCTGCTTTTGCCCATTCAACCGCATCCCCGATTGAACCAGAAACTACTCCTGTAATTTCCGCTGAATTTAGCTGATTCATACGTGGTAATTCTGAAGGTTCGGTGCTTAATTCCAAACTTACGATAGAACTGAGTGGAATTGACTCACCCGTTGCCGTAGTTACATAGTATTTAGTTAAATCTTCCGGATTTAAGCGGTCTTTACGCATAGCTTGTGATACGATCGGATAAGCACGTGAGTCAATATCCACACGGGTAATAATCGCACCTGATAAGTAAGCACCGAGCGTGTTACTCACTTGTTGCATTGTTACGCCGTATGTCCCCATTTTCTCACGGTCAAATTTCCATTTCATGGTAACCGTATCAAATTTCAAATCGAGACTTGCGAAGAAAAATTGACCTGACGCTTGCGCTTTCTTCAAAAAATCACCTGCCACATCCGCTAATTTCGCATAACTGTCTGCTGTCGTAATAACTAATGAGAAGGGTAAGCCATTTTCACCTGTTGAGATTTCAGGGAAAGCGATCGCATTGATGTCCATTTCCACCACTTTCTTCGCAAGGGCTGCCACATCTGCTGCAATTGCTGTACGTTCACGATTACGATCATTCCAGTCTACTAAAGGAATAATAGATAATGCACTATTTGTTCCATTAAAACCTGAAACTGTCATCATAGATTGTACTTCTGGAATTTCTTTTACTTTCTTATTGAACTCTTCCGTAGCTGCTTGCGTATAGTCTAAGTTAGTATTTGATGGACCATTACCAATTGCTACCACGAAGCCACGGTCTTCAGTTGGTGCTACTTCAGATGAAAGAGAACCGAATAGAATTGGTAAGCTCGAAAAAATGACTACCGCAAAAAATGCCACAAACCAACGAACTGCCATCACACCACGTAACATATTGGTATAGCAGCTTGTCATTTTATCTAATGCTCGATTGATAAATTGTGCAAAACGGCTTTCGTTTTCTTCATCGTGTTCTTTCAATACTCGGCTAGACATCATCGGTGATAATGTTAATGCCGCAATACCTGAAATAAATACCGCACCAGCAAGGGTTAAGGCGAACTCTTTAAAGAGTGCCCCTGTTACTCCATCCATCAATGCCATTGGTGAATATACCGCTGCAAGTGCAACAGTCATTGAAATTACAGGCACTGCAATTTCACGGGTACCAATAATTGCCGCATCAAATGGTGTTTTACCTTCTTTTACGTGACGTTCGACGTTTTCCAACACCACGATTGCATCGTCCACCACCAAGCCGATTGCCAATACTAAAGCTAATAAAGTCAATAAGTTGATTGAGAAACCGAACATTTGGAGAAGGAATAGCGCACCAATCAGTGAAATTGGGATCGTAATAATTGGCACGATCATTGCACGTAATGATCCTAAGAACAGCACGATAACCACTAATACGATAATTGTTGCTTCGCCGATAGTTTTAATAACCTCGCTGATTGAGCTGTTAATCGCAATCGTTTTGTCGTAAAGAATGTCACCTTTCACTGAACTTGGTAAGTTTTTCTGTACCAATTCAAACATCGGATAAATATCTTTTGCAACGGTTAAAGAGTTCGCTGTCGTTGCCGCTGAAACTGCCAACACTACGGCTTCTTTACCATCTGCCACTGTACGCGAAGCGTCTTGATATTTATCTAGCTCAACTTTCGCAATATCTTTTAATTTAATAATGCGACCATCTGAAGTCGTTGAAATAGTTACGTTTTCTAATTCTTCAACAGATGGCGTGCTGGATTCAACTTTATTTTTATAAACCGTGTAGTAACCATTTGAGTTACCAGCTGCGGTATTTAAGTTGTTTGAATTCAATGCAGAAAGCACTGCTGCACCTGAAAGGTTGTTACCCGCCATTTTGTCAGGATCTAACCAAATACGTAAACCAAAGTTGGATGCACCGAAAATGTCCACACTCGATACCCCACTTACCGTAAAGAACTGCGGTTTAACTACACGGTTGATATAGTCGGTAATCTGCGGTGTACTTAATTCATCAGACACAAAGCGAATATACATCAAGGCATCGTTTGAACCTGATGAAACACTAATTGATGGATCATCGATCCCGCTAGGTAAATTTGCACGAATCGCATTCACTTTAGATGAAATATCTGCCAGCGCCATTTGTGGGTTGGTATTTAATTTCATCTTAATCGTTGTCGTTGAGGTACTAGGGCTACTTGATGAAGTTACGTAGTCAATGTTATCCGCCTGCGATACAGCTTCCTCAATTTGTGAGGTTACCAGTGCTTGCATTAGGCTTGCATCTGCACCTGAATAATTTACTTTCACCGTAACGATGGAAATTGTCATCTCAGGATATTCACGTACTTGAAGTTTGTTAATCGATTGCAAGCCTAAAATAGTAATTAGCAGGCTAATACAAACCGCTAATACGGGACGTTTAATAAATAGATCGGTAAATTTCATTGCTTACCTCAATTATAAACGGCTATCTTTTGCTGGTTGAGTTAAACCTACAGCTTCTTTATCTGACACAGTCACAAGTGCATTGTTATTTAAGCGTTGGAAACCACCCGTTACCACTACATCACCCACTTTCACACCTTTGGCTAATTGTGCATAAATGCCACTACGGTCTGCGGTTTTCACTTCTACTTGTTTTGCACGATATATTTTGTTCACATCTAATGATGGATTTTGCTCTGCCATTTTCGCTACAAGTTGTTTATCTTCATCTGAAAGCGGTTGTAACACATAAGCGGTTTCACCATACATTGTATAAGTAACGACGATTTGCGGTACAACAATTTGACCTTGTTCGGTTGGAAGTTCAACATTTACACGTACAAACATACCTGATAATAATTTATCAACGCCTTCTGTTACTTCTGCTTCAAGATTGATTAAACCTGTGTTGCGATCTACCGCTGGGTCAATTGCCACAATACGTGCGGGGAAGGTTTGGCCTGGTAAAGCATCAATTTCAGTCGTGACTTTTTGACCAATGGCAATTTTTTCAACTGTTGTTTGTGGTAAAGTGAAACGTACTTTCATTGAGCTTTGATCTTCAACACGCACAATTTCGGTACCCACATTGATATATTGGCCCACATTCACATTCACGATACCCGCTACGCCACTAAATGGCGCATAAATTTTACGACGACCAATCGTCGCTTTTAGAGAATCAATGCTTGCCACTAATTGATCATAAGTCGCTTTAGCTGCTTCTAATTCCGCTTTTGAAGCCGAGTTTGATGCCACCAAAGTACGATAACGATCATAGGCCGCTTTCGCTGATGGAAGTTGTGCCTGAGAAGCTTTTAAATTCGCCACTTCAACTGCATTATCAAATTCCACCAATAAATCACCTTTATTGACGCGCTGACCAGATTGCACATGAACGCGAGTGACGGTTCCTGAACTTTCAGCACTTAACATTGCCCCTTGATTCGGGCGAATGTAACCCACCGCCGAAAGCGTTGGTGTCCATTCTTGCGAAGTAACCTTCATTGCGGTTACTTCACTTACTGTTTCAGGCATATTAGCCGCTGCTTCTGCTTTTTTACCTGCAATAAATTTTTGCATTCCAGCCACGCCCGCAAAAGCGACGAGAACCAGTAGCAGGACAATTATAATTAAAAACTTTCTGCTTTTAGTAGGCTGTTGGTTTTCTTGAGACATTATATGCTCCAATTTAAAGGTTGATATGATAAAAACTCTATAGAATATATCGGGCTGTGAAAGACTTACTTGGTGTTACACATCATTAGTAATTTCAGCTTGAATCTCATCCGCAATAGTATCGCTTAATTGTTTGGTAAGTTGAATCAGCAAATCGCGTTTTTCATTACCTAATCGGGTAAACACCTTATCTTCTAATTGCTGCAAACCTTCCAAAATAGGAGCAAACGCTTGTTTCCCTTTTTCGGTTAGTTGTAAGCGTTTTTCTCGCTTATCCGTACATACATTTGAGCAGTTTAAGCATTCAATCAAGCCTTCCTTCAACATATTTTTACATACGGGCGAAAGGGTTTGTTTGGCAATGCAGAACTCTGCACAAATTTCTTGCTGACTGCGATGTGTATGCCGAAACAGACTCAAATAAATCCACAGCACATTGAGATTAGGTAATCCTTGATGCTTTGCCCATAATTCATACATTCGTTCCATATGGGTAAATGCCTGCCCTATTTGTTCCATTTTTGCTACATCTGACATATTCGCCCTCAAATTCTACACAGGGGCAAGATTTTAGTCTGCTTACGGACTATTTTCAAGTTTTATTTTACGGCTCACCAGCCACGTTGCAAATTTTTAGTGAAATCCGACCGCTTGTGTTCTTTTTTCTACCTAATTTATGCTAACATTCTCAAAATTTTTATTACTTCAAAAGATTATGGCTATTCAATCAAAATATAAAAGTGAACAACTAGAATCGCTAATGCAAGATTTATACATTGCTTTAGAAAAACATAAAGCTCCTGCTGATTTGTCACTTATGGCATTAGGCAATCTAGTCACCAATATTTTGCATAACAGTGCAAAAGATGAAATTCAACGTGAGCGTTTAGCCGAAGCCTTTACTTCAACCTTAAAAAATGCTTTAAAGTCAGCCAAATAATATGTTAAATCAGCTACGACAACTATTTCCGCAAAATACTCGCCAATATCGTGAAGAAACTTCACAACGTATTGCGTGGGGGCATTGGTTCGCCTTTTTTAATATTGTCATTGCGCTGATTATTGCTTCTCGTTACGCCCTCAATGCAGACTGGCCAAACACCCTTTCAGGTAAACTTTACTTTTTCATTAGCCTGTTTGGGCATTTTAGCTTTGTGGTTTTTGCTTTCTATTTATTGATTCTATTTCCGTTAAGTTTTGTGATAAACAATACCCGCAGTTTTAGAATTTTTGCGGTTATTTTTGCCACCGTTGGACAAACCACCTTATTGGTTGATACGGAAGTTTTTAAACAGTTTTATCTCCACTTATCGTCTTTCGTCTGGCAATTATTGCTTACCCCTGATAATGGCTCTTTTACTAAATTTTTATGGCAATTACCTTTCCTTGTGCCTCTTATCTTAATTTTAGAAACTTGGTTCTCTCGCTGGAGCTGGCAAAAACAACGAAGCTTCAGCCGCCAAAAATGGGGCAAGTATGTCGCTTTATTTTTCCTCGCTTGTTTTTGTGCTACCCATTTGATTTATGCGTGGGCAGATATGAGCCTCAATCGCCCGATTGCTTCACAAAAAGCGAATTATCCGCTCTCTTACCCAATGACAGCCCGCACATTCTTACAAAAGCACGGTTTGGTGAATAAAGAAGAAATTGAGCAACAAATTGAAACTACAGGACGTTTAGATACTTTCTATTTAAACTACCCGCAAGCACCGCTCACATTTAGTAAGAAAGCCACCAACAATGTGGTGCTACTTAATATTTCTGGCTTATCTAATGCAATGATCACTCCAGAAAAAATGCCAATGTTGGCACAAATTGCTGGAAAATCACACCGCTTTGTCAATCACTACGCCAGCGGTGAAACAGCAATGGCAAGCACATTGGGCATTTTCTATGGCTTAAGTGGTAAATATATTGATGCGGTCTTAAGTGAGAGAAAAGCTTCTCCTTTAATAGACGCATTCAAACAGGCTAATTACCAATTTGGGCTGTTTTCGTATAATGGTTTCAGCGATCCACTATACCAACGTGCCTTGTTCCCTAAACTTAAATTATCTAAAACGAAGGGCAATATTAAGGCGATTGCCGCTTGGCAAAGCTGGCTAGCGCATCCGAGAACAGCACCATTTTTCAATTATCTTGAATTAGAAGTGCCAACGACTAATAGCCAAGAAGAGTCTCTTAAATTATTAGATTGGCAAATTACACAAATTTGGCAGCAACTAGAAACACAAGCCCTATTAAGTAATACTTTGGTGA
This sequence comes from Actinobacillus sp., assembly GCA_041854605.1. Classification (GTDB taxonomy): domain Bacteria; phylum Pseudomonadota; class Gammaproteobacteria; order Enterobacterales; family Pasteurellaceae; genus Haemophilus_A. Next base: position 5,090 of record JBHACP010000039.1, on the reverse strand, counting down.
TTATTACCTCTGATTTAGCCCAGCCAAATCAGGAGACAGGCTTTGATATTGCCAAAATGCAAGTGCCTCTACTATTTTATTGGCAAGGAGATAGCCAAGTTTATACGCAGCTATCTAGTCATTTAGACATTATGCCAACGATCCTTAGCCCATTTTTCGGCGTGAACAATGCCGCCAGTGATTATTCTCAAGGCGTGGATCTCACCCAAAAAAAACAACGGTTATGGGTGTTAGCCTCTAACTATAAATGGAATGTAGCGATTCTTGCCAATAAGGAACGTTACCAAGTTGATCAACGTGGGAATATTGAATATTTCAATGCGCAAGGTAAAAAAGAAACGAAAGAACGTCAGCCGCTGGCGATATTCTTACAAATGATCAAACAAAGTAACCAATTTATGCAGAAATAAACTGTACGAAATATCAGTTTTTTATAGCTTTTTGGCTAACAAGCGGTTAAAATAGCCCCAAATTTTACAAGCACAAATTTTTATAGAGGATTTAATATGGCAGGTATTAACAAAGTTATCATCGTAGGTAACTTAGGTAACGACCCTGAAATGCGCACTATGCCAAATGGTGAAGCAGTGGCAAATATCAGCGTAGCAACCAGCGAAAGTTGGACAGATAAAAATACAGGCGAACGTCGTGAAGTAACCGAGTGGCACCGCATCGTGTTCTATCGCCGCCAAGCAGAAGTAGCAGGGCAATATCTTCGCAAAGGTTCACAAGTATATGTAGAAGGTCGTTTACGTACTCGTAAATGGCAAGATCAAAACGGTCAAGACCGCTACACCACTGAAATCCAAGGCGATGTGCTACAAATGTTAGGTAATCGCAATCAAGGTGGTGAATCAGGTGGCAACTGGAGTGGCGCAGCGCAAGGCAATAGCTACAATCAAGGTAATTCAGGCTATGGCTACGATCAAACTCAAAGTAGCCCTGTTCAATCAGCTGTCAAACCAGCACCACAAGCTGAACCCGCAATGAATAACTTTGATGATGATATTCCGTTCTGAGTTTCGGCTACATAAATCTTGTTAAAATGAACGATAAAACCTCAGGAGAAACCTTTTAAAACAAGGTTTCTTTTTTTATAAATAGTAACTAAAAAAGCTGCCTTATATTTACCGTTTTTGCATCTTTTCCAGCAAAAAATCAACCATACTGCGTACCGTTGGTACTGCGCCACGATTTTTATAATAGACGATATATAAGGGGACGCTTTCTACCTTCCATTCAGGCAAAATCCACACCATATTGGGAGCGAGCATATTGTCAAACTTGGGTAGCATCGCGATGCCTACACCGTCCATCACCATTTTACCGAGCAAGTTAGCATCATTGCTATTAAGTTTGTTGTTAGGGCTAATTGATACATAGTTATCCTTGTAGGTAAAACGCCATTCTACACCGTCATATTTATACAGTAGGGCATGATGGTAAAGCTCGTGTGGGCTTTTGGGTATGCCGTGCTTGATAATATATTCTTGACTAGCGAATAAGCCCATCTCGATATCCATCAGCTTACGTGCTACCACGTTTCCATCTTCAACGACTCCAAGGCGTAGGGCTATATCTACGCCATCTTGGATCATATTCACTTTTTTGTTGTTGATTTCCACATCAAGCACCACATCAGGATAACGTTCCATATATTCTGCCAAGTAATGAATCAATATACCGCGCCCTACTTCAGTAGAAACGGAAAGGCGAAGCAAGCCACTAGGCAGGCTTAATCGACCTTGCACGCTAGAAAGTGCCATCTGTGCCGATTGCACCATTTCCAAGGCCTTATAGAAAAATTGCTCGCCCACTTCGTTCAGTACCACACCTTTTTTACTACGCCCCATAAGTGCGGTGCCGAGTTCGGCTTCTAAGCGGCTAATACTGCGACTTAAGCGAGATTTAGGAATATTCGTGATCTCCGCTGCTTTAGTGAAACTGCCTGCTTGTACTATGGTTACAAATAGACTGATGTCGTTTAAATTGATGTTATTCATTTTTATATCCTATTTTTGCAACTTAAAGTTTGAGTTTTATATCTTGTTGCGATTTTGTTACGAATTATAATTCGCTTTGCTTTTTTAGCACTAATTTTTACAAAATGGAAGCTCAGGCTTTCTTCTTTTATCACCTATCATAAGGAAAAAATGCCAATTTATTTTGGCATTTTTTTATTTGCAACATTTTCCCAAAAAACGACCGTTTGTTAATCTGCGCTCACAATTTTACGCACTATTTACCGCTTTTAAATTCACATTCAATTCAGGGGCACGCAAACGTTTTAAGGGCGTACCTTTCAAATTGATGTTGCCAAAACGTTCGTGCCCGTTATTCCAGTCAATAATGGATTGCTCAATATCCGCTTGGTTATCTACACTCATTATTTTTCCTCCTGAATAATTAAACTGACATCATTAAACTTATTTCACAACCTATTTTTGCAACTTAATATTTGAATTTAATAGCTTGTTGTAGAATTTTAAATGATTAAAATTAGCCTCGTCAAACAGACAAAAGTACAATGGCAAAAATAACAAGTATTTTGAACACATTTTGTCATTCAATTGAATAAGGAGAACACAAATGAAAAAAGTCGCAAATATCTTTCACGCACCTGAAAAACACTGGGTAGGTAATGGTTTCCACGTCGTCTCTATGTTTAGCTATAACGACAGAGATAAACATTTAGATCCGTTTCTGTTAATGGATTACAATCCGCCCAAAATTTTCCAAGGTGGCCGTCATGAAAATTCAGAATTCGACCTGCGTGGCGTGGAAGAACACCCACATCGCGGCTTTGAAACGGTCACTATCGCTTATAAAGGCGAAGTCTCTCACCGTGATTCACACGGTGGTGGTGGCACAATCGGTGCTGGCGATGTGCAATGGATGACTGCAGGCTCAGGTATTATGCACGAGGAATTTCACTCTGAAAAATTTGCACGTGAAGGTGGCGAATTTGAAATGGTACAATTATGGGTCAATTTACCTGCAAAAGACAAAATGACTGCACCCAAATATCAAGCAATAACCGCAGCAGAAATTCCAGTGGTTAATCTGCCCAATAATGCTGGGAAAACTCGGGTGATTGCAGGAGAACTACTTGGAACAAAAGGCATTGCCAGCTCGTTCAGTCCAGTCAATATGTGGGATGTTGCAATGCACGCAGGAGGGGAGCATTTATTTAACGTGCCAGCTTCTCACAATGTGGTAATTTTAGTTCTTGACGGCACGCTGCAAATCGGTGGCGACAGTGTTGCTCGCCGTGGTGAATTGGTAACCTTTGAACGAGGAGAAGCAGATGTATTAGTGGAAGCTAATAATGAAGCCAAATTACTCATCTTGACTGGCGAACCACTCAATGAACCCGTGGTGGGAATGGGCCCCTTTGTGATGAATACGCGAGAAGAATTGATTCAAGCTTTTAATGATTTCCAAAGTGGGAATTTTGGGCGGATTGAAGCGGTGTAATGCCTCAAATAATGCCATAACTATCGTAAACTTAGATTGTAAAACCCAGCCAAAGCTGGGTTTTACTTTATTTAGCCTTCGCCATCAATTTAATTTCTTCACTCAAAACAAACGGCATTTTGCGAGGTCCTCGTATCGTCATTACACCAAATTCTCGAAGTTTTTCTCGGGGTAATTCAGTTTTCTCAAACACTTTTAAGCATTTGATCCGCATAACTCTATCAATCCGCAAATCTTTTCCCTTATAGTCATAAGGCAAATTCACGGCTGTGACTTCACACTTAAACCGAATAGCGGCGGTGGGTTCTGTCACATACAAATAAACCACATCACCTACTGCAATGTTATTGCTTTGTTTCCACAAAATTTCTTTGCCTGCTTGTAGTTCCGCTTCCACATCATAATATTTGGGATTCGCTGGCACGATCCATTCAATATGAGATGAAAATCCAAGCGCTTTTTTGCGCTGGCGAGTAGCGGTAAGATCAAAACTGCTATTTAGCAGAAAAATGATTGTCTCTTTATCAACGGTTCCATCTAGTAAGGCTGTCAGCCAATTAGCTTTATTCATATGATAAGCCGGTAAAAATCCTGTTTGCGGCCGAAAAAGACTTAACATTTCAGGCGAACATTTTACGTTCATTATGTCAATTTTCCCCTCACCTTTTAGCCCTAAACTGGCTTTGGGAACATCCATCATAATTGCATACCACTTACGGTTATCTTGATGGCGTAGCACTTGATAATTAGGGTATTTTGCCCACAGCACTTCTGGTTCTATACCGTATTTTTGCAACGTATAAAGCAAAATTTCATTGCGTAAACTTTTCATCCTAACCTCTCTTAATTTGGCGTGCTTTGGCTTGCATCGCTAACAAGAAAATACCAACCCCAATCCATACTAAAATATAACCAATTAAGCGTTGTATAGATAACGTTTCACCAAGCAACAATACGCCCCACATAAATTGTAACGATGGCGAAATATATTGCAACATTCCAAGTAATGACATCGAAATCTGCCTCGCTCCAATCGCAAACAACAATAAAGGAATGGTGGTAACAGCTCCAGAACCGAATAATACCACCATTTGCAAGGCTGTTAGTTCGGTAAAGACCAAATTACCTTGCATGGAACAGAAATAAAGATAACCCAAGGCAAAAGGCGAAAGCAAAATAGTTTCTAACGCTAAACCTGCCAACGCTTCCATCGGTGCCAGTTTGCGAATAACAGCGTAAAAAGCAAAACTCAAGGCGAGTGATATTGCTACCCAAGGAATTTGCCCTGCTGGAACGGCAAGCCATAAAATCCCTGCCGTAGCGAACGCTAAGGCCAATAACTGAGCCCGATTCAGGCGTTCTTTAAAAATCAACCACCCCAGAAAAACATTGACCAGTGGATTGATGAAATAGCCAAGGCTCGCATCCAGTACGTGATTGTTGGTTAAAGCCCATAAATAAACCAGCCAATTAATCGCAATTAGGGTGGCGGAAAGCATAAAAATGCCGATCAAACGAGGCTGTCTAAACGCATTCAGCACCGTTTTTCCTTGCTTGAACAAAACCAATAAAAACACCGCAAATAGTGCAGACCACACAATTCGCTGGGCTAA
>JBHACP010000038.1:0-27626 GCA_041854605.1 Actinobacillus sp. | reverse complement strand
TCAAGCCGCTCTTGCCGAATTGCAAAAAGATAAAACAGTTTTAGTGATTGCGCACCGTCTTTCAACCATTGAAAAAGCCGATGAAATTTTGGTGGTCGATCACGGAAAAATTATTGAACGTGGTTCGCATTCCGAATTATTGGCGAAAGGTGGTGCTTATAAGCAGTTGCATAGCCTTCAGTTTAGTTAATCTGTCGTTAGTAGAGGCGGGATTTATTCCCGCCCGTTTGGTATTCTTATTTTTGGGCGGATATAAAATCCACCCCTACGGTATTCAAATGAAAAAATTATTATCTTTAAGTACACTATTATTCTTGGCTGGCTGTAACTCCGTTTTAAATGCACCAACTGAAGTGAAACAACCCACCACACAAATTTCTCACAGCGATCCACAATGGCAAGCGCACTTAGCAAAATTGGCGCAAATCAATGGTTATCAAGCTAAAGGTCAATTTGGCTATATTTCGCCTGAAGAGCGTTTTTCTTCGCATTTTAATTGGCAATATAAAACGCCAACCAATTTTGGTTTAGCGCTTTCGTCTAATCTTTCGAGCAAGTCTTTGAAATTACATCGTAATAACCGAGGTTTAACCATTTCCGATAGCGAGGGCAATGCACGTTCTGATCGTGATATTGATAGCTTGATGCAAGAAATTATTGGGATGTCGTTTCCGATCGACCAATTTGCTTATTGGGTGAAAGGCTTGCCTGAAAAAGATGGAGATTACATTGTGAATGATAAACGCCAACTTTCACAATTTAGCTATCCGATCAACGGAATCGTTTGGAAAGCAAGTTATGTGGAATACCACGAAGATCGCGTGCCGAACTTGCCTAAATTGATCGTGCTTGAAAATGGGGCGCAAACGTTAAAAATCCGCATTGATAACTGGACATACTAATGAAATTTCCAAGTCCCGCAAAACTGAATTTGTTTCTTTATATCACAGGTAAACGCCCGAATGGTTATCATGATCTGCAAACTTTATTCCAATTTCTGAACTTTGGTGATGAGATTGATATTGAAACAACAGATGATGGCGAGATTGTTTTGCTGAATGAAGTTGCAGGTGTGGCAAAAGAAGATAATTTAATCTATCGATCTGCAAAATTATTGCAAAATCAGACCGCTTGTAAGCGTGGGGCGAAGATTCGGGTCACTAAAAATTTACCAATGGGCGGTGGCGTAGGTGGTGGATCTTCTAATGCAGCAACTATACTCGTGGCATTAAATTATTTATGGAACACAGGGCTTTCGCTTGAAAAATTAGCTGAAATAGGGCTTTCGCTTGGTGCAGATGTTCCCATTTTTGTGCGCGGCTTCGCTGCCTTTGCCGAAGGGGTGGGCGAGGTCTTAACGCCTTGCGAACCAGCAGAGAAGTGGTATGTGGTATTAAAGCCTAATGTGTCAATTTCAACCGCTGTCGTGTTTCAAGATCCGAATCTGCCACGTAATACGCCGAAGCGTTCAATGGAAGAATTGATGGCAGAGACGTGGGCAAACGATTGCGAAAAAACTGTCAGATCCCATTATTTTGAGGTTGAAGATCTGATGGCAAAATTGCTAAAATATGCCCCGTTTAGGCTAACAGGCACAGGTGCTTGCATTTTTGCTGAATTTGATAGCGAATCAGAAGCCCGAGCGGTATTTGCACATAAACCTGAAAATCTGTTTGGCTTTGTGGCGAAAGGACAAAATCGCTCGCCACTTCACCAACAACTTAATTTACTCTAATCCAAAGGATCTTTTCCAATGCCAGATATTAAACTGTTTGCAGGTAATGCAACTCCAGAACTTGCAAAACGTATTGCAGAACGTCTTTATATTTCACTTGGTGATGCGACAGTGGGTCGTTTTAGCGATGGTGAAATTCAAGTGCAAATCAATGAGAATGTCCGTGGAGCGGATGTATTTATTATCCAATCAACTTGTGCTCCAACCAATGATAACTTAATGGAATTGATCGTAATGGTAGATGCCTTACGTCGAGCGTCAGCAGGTCGTATTACTGCCGTTATTCCTTATTTTGGATATGCTCGCCAAGATCGCCGCGTACGTTCAGCCCGCGTTCCCATTACGGCAAAAGTTGTAGCAGATTTCCTTTCTAGTGTAGGTGTGGATCGTGTCTTAACTTGTGATCTGCACGCAGAACAAATCCAAGGTTTCTTCGATGTCCCAGTCGATAACGTATTCGGCTCTCCAGTCCTCATCAACGACATTCTTCAAAAAACAGATCTCAATAACCCAATGGTGGTTTCGCCAGACATCGGCGGTGTAGTGCGTGCACGTGCAATTGCAAAACTGTTAAACGATGCGGATATGGCAATTATCGACAAACGTCGTCCAAAAGCCAATGTTTCGCAAGTAATGCATATCATCGGTGATGTAGCAGGTCGTGATTGTATTTTGGTGGATGATATGATCGATACAGGCGGTACATTAGTGAAAGCGGCTGAAGCATTAAAAGAGAAAGGTGCGACTAAAGTCGTTGCTTATGCAACTCACGCAGTGCTTTCGGGGACTGCGGCGAAAAATTTAGCCAATTCAGCATTAGATGAAGTGGTTGTTACGGACACTATCCCGCTTTCGACTGAAATTAAAGCGCTGAATAAAGTGCGAGCATTAACACTTTCAGCAATGCTTGCCGAAGCGATTCGTCGTATTAGCAATGAAGAGTCTATTTCAGCAATGTTTGATGCTTAATAATTTGTAGGGTGGGCGTAAGCCCACCTTTTTCGTACCTACAAATATATAACGAAATTTTATGTATTCCCTAATCCGCAAATTTCTTTTCTCAATGGACGCTGAAAACGCCCATAATTTCTCGGTGCAAGCCCTAAAATTATTAGGTAAATTACCATTTAATCTACTGCCAATTCCCCATAATCCAGTTACAGTGATGGGCTTAAATTTTAATAATCCTATCGGTTTAGCCGCTGGTGCTGACAAAAACGGCGAAGCGATTGATGGTTTTGGTAAACTCGGTTTTGGCTTTATAGAAGTAGGAACTGTCACGCCCGTTGCCCAAGACGGTAACCCTAAACCTCGTCAATTTCGTATTTTAGAAGCCGAAGGCATTATCAACCGCAATGGCTTTAATAATGATGGCGTGGACGTGTTAGTTGAAAATGTCAAAAAAGCCAAATATGACGGCATTCTTGGCATTAACATCGGTAAAAATGCGGTAACGCCTATCGAAAACGCCCTTGACGATTATCAAATTTGCTTGCGCAAAGTCTATGAACACGCCGATTACATCACGGTTAATATTTCTTCGCCGAACACTAAAAATTTACGCTCTTTGCAATATGGCGAGGCGTTGGACGACTTGTTGAAATCGCTCAAAGCCGAACAAGCCGAACTTTCGCAAAAATTTGGCAAATATCGACCGCTTGTACTGAAAATTGCCCCTGATTTAAGTGAAGAAGAAATCGCTTCTGTTGCCGACAGCCTTGTCCGCTACCAAATTGATGGCGTGATTGCTGGCAACACCACGCTTTCTCGCGATCCTGTGGTGGGGTTGAGAAATGCGGAACAGCAAGGCGGTTTAAGTGGCAAACCACTAAACAAACTGAGTACCAAGCTGATTCGTACCCTTGCGAAAGAGTTAAACGGAGTCTTACCAATCATTGGTTCAGGTGGCATTCATTCCGTAGAATCAGGGCAAGAAAAAATAGACGCAGGTGCAAGTTTATTGCAAGTTTATTCGGCAATGATTTATCAAGGTCCATCCCTTATTCAAGCTTTAGCAAAAGAGATAGAATTAAGATAAAATAACGCCCATTTGAAAACCTAGCAACAAGAGGACTTTATGCTCAAAATTTATAACACCCTAAAACGTGAAAAAGAAGAATTTAAACCGATTAATCCGAATCAAGTGGGAATGTACGTCTGTGGCGTAACGGTTTACGATCTTTGTCATTTTGGGCATGGACGGACTTTTGTATCCTTTGACGTAATCGCTCGTTATCTGCGTTACTCGGGTTACAACCTGCGTTATGTGCGCAACATCACGGACGTGGACGATAAAATCATCAAACGTGCCTTGGAAAACAACGAAACCTGCGATGAATTGGTGGAGCGAATGATTGTCGAAATGCACAAAGATTTTGATGCACTCAACATTCTTCGCCCTGATGTTGAACCTCGTGCCACTCGCCATATCCCAGAAATTATTGCGATGGTAGAACGCTTGATTGCCAATAAACACGCCTACGTTGCCGCAGACGGCGATGTGATGTTTGATGTGGAATCGTTCAACAAATACGGTGCGCTTTCTCGCCAAAATTTAGAGCAGCTACAAGCAGGGGCAAGGGTTGAGGTTAAATCGGTCAAGAAAAATCCGATGGATTTCGTATTGTGGAAAATGTCGAAAGCGAACGAACCAAGCTGGGACAGCCCTTGGGGCAGAGGTCGCCCTGGCTGGCACATTGAATGTTCAGCGATGAACAGCAAAGAACTCGGCGAACATTTTGATATTCACGGTGGCGGTTCGGACTTAATGTTCCCACACCACGAAAATGAAATCGCCCAATCTTGCTGTGCCAATGGTGGAGATTATGTAAACTACTGGCTACACACAGGAATGCTGACCATTGACAAAGAAAAAATGTCGAAATCGCTCGGCAATTTCTTCAGCATTCGCCATATGTTAGGGCTTTACGATGCAGAATCGCTGCGTTATTTCTTCTTGACCGCGCACTACCGCTCATTGCTCGACTACAGCGTAGAAAATTTAGACCTTGCTCGTTCCGCCTTAGAGCGTTTATATACCGCCCTGCGTGGTTGTGATTTATCGGTGGCAGCTGCAAGCGGTGAAAATTACCGTGAAACTTTCAAAGCAGCAATGGATGACGATTTCAACACGCCAGCAGCGTTAGCCGTGTTATTTGAAATCGCCCGTGAAGTAAACAAGCTCAAAGCGGAAAACAGCCCTGAAGCCAACACATTAGCGGCATTGTTAAAAGAGTTAGCAGGCGTGTTGGGCTTGTTAGAACAAGATCCAGAAACCTTCTTAAAAGGTAAAGCGAACGACGACGAAGCAGCAGAAATTGAAGCCTTAATCAAACAACGTAACGATGCCAAAGCTACCAAAAACTGGGCGGTTGCCGATGAAGTGCGTGACAAACTCAAAGCGATGAATATCGTTTTGGAAGATACCCCGAATGGTACAACGTGGCGTAAGGCGTAATGCTTTCCCCCTCTCTCTGCCTAAATTGCTAAAAGCAATTTAGGCTTTCTCTCTCCCACAAGGGGAGAGAGTGAATATGCAAGCGGTCGAATTTTGCAAAAAATCTGCAAAATTCGACCGCTTGTTGCGTTTATACTCGATTTATTCCATTTTGGCATAAAAAATTGCAAGCTATGAATTGACATAGCAATCTAGCCGTCTAAAATACTTGAGGAATTTTCAATATTAAAAACGTGGATAGCATTATGATCAAGCTGAAAAATATCAGCAAACAGTTCGAAGTTAAGGGCAAGAAAATTACTGCACTGGATAACGTCAATCTTGAAGTACCGAAAGGCACGATTTACGGCGTGATTGGTGCCTCGGGGGCGGGTAAAAGTACGCTCATTCGTTGTGTGAATTTACTGGAACGGCCAACCATTGGCGAGGTGATTGTTGATGGGCAAAATTTAACCTCGCTGTCAGAAACAGAGCTGATTGCCGCACGCCGCAATATTGCAATGATCTTCCAACACTTCAATTTGCTTTCATCGCAAACCGTGTTTGAAAATGTGGCGTTGCCGTTGCGTTTGAATAATACGCCGAAAGCGGACATTGAAAAAAAAGTGAATGAGTTGCTTGAATTGGTGGGCTTGACTGATCGTAAAGAAGTTTATCCAGCCAATCTTTCAGGTGGTCAGAAACAACGTGTGGCGATTGCCCGTGCATTGGCTAACGATCCGCACGTTTTATTGTGCGATGAAGCCACCAGTGCTTTAGATCCAGCGACCACCCAATCTATTTTGCAGTTGCTGAAAGAGATCAACAAGCGGTTAAATTTAACCATTTTATTGATTACGCACGAGATGGAAGTGGTCAAACGCATTTGTGATAAAGTCGCGGTGATTGATAAAGGGCAGTTGATTGAGGCTGGTTCCGTGAGCGAGATTTTCTCGAATCCAAAAACAGAATTAGCACAGAAATTTATTCAATCAACTTTCCATTTCGATTTACCACAAGAATATCGTGATGAGTTGTTGGAATCACCAACAGAAACCAGTAAGCCAATTATTAAATTTGAGTTTACAGGGCGCTCAGTGGATGCGCCGTTGCTTTCGCTTGCTTCACAAAAATTTGGCATTCATTTTAGTATTTTGATGTCGCAAATTGATTACGCAGGTGGCGTAAAATTTGGCTTTGTAATTGCGGAGATGGAAGGCGATCCTGATGCGGTGAACGAGGCAAAATTCTATTTGATGGATAACAATGTGAAAGTTGAGGTGTTGGGCTATGTGGGATAATTTTTTACGTGAAGTCACACCGCAAATGTGGAACTTAATTGGGCAAAGTACTTGGGAAACCGTTTATATGAGCTTTGGCTCAACCTTTTTGGCTTTTTTATTCGGCTTACCGCTTGGTTTTTTAGCTTTTTTAAGTAAAAAGGGGCAGATTTTAGAAAACCCTCGTTTAAACCAAATTTTAGATGTGATCATCAATATTGGGCGTTCGGTTCCGTTCATTATTTTATTGATTATTTTATTGCCAGTTACTCGCTTTATTGTTGGAACTTCGCTCGGTACAACCGCAGCCATTGTGCCGTTAAGTGTGGCAGCGATTCCGTTTTTTGCCCGTATCACAGCGAATGCTTTACTTGAAGTGCCAGCAGGTTTAACGGAAGCAGCAAAATCAATGGGAGCAACCAATTGGCAAGTGGTGACACGTTTCTATTTGCCTGAATCATTGCCGATCCTAATCAATGGCGTAACGTTAATGCTCGTGACCCTTATCGGCTATTCGGCAATGGCTGGTGCTGTTGGCGGTGGCGGTTTGGGCAATCTTGCCATTAGCTACGGCGAACACCGCAATATGGCCTATGTGAAATGGATTGCGACTATTATTATTGTGGCGATTGTGATGATTTCACAGAAATTGGGTGATCATTTGGCGAAGAAATACGATCATCGATAGGTGGGATGGGGTAATCCCCTGCTGTAATAAATTTTCAAAATGGTGGGTTTACGCCCACCCCACATTAACTTAACTGAGGACACTCTATGAACTTCAAAAAAGTATTAGGCGTAGCGTTAGTTTCAGCATTAGCTTTAACCGCTTGTAAAGAAGAAAAAAAAGCTGAAGCTCCAGCAGCGGCAGCACCTGCAGCGCAAAAAATTAAAGTGGGGGTAATGTCTGGCCCTGAACACACAGTGGCAGAACGTGCGGCGAAAATCGCTAAAGAAAAATATGGCTTAGAGGTTGAGTTTGTATTATTCAACGACTATGCACTGCCAAACACCGCAGTTTCTAAAGGCGATTTAGATGCAAACGTATTCCAACACAAACCTTATTTAGATAAAGACAGTGAAACTAAAGGCTTGAAAAACCTCGTTATCGTTGGCAACACATTCGTTTACCCACTCGCTGGCTACTCGAAAAAAATTAAATCAGTAGCGGAGTTAGCGGAAGGGGCGGTAATTGCTGTGCCAAATGATCCATCTAATCTTGCCCGTGCACTGATTCTTTTAGAAAAACAAGGGTTAATCAAATTGAAAGACAACCAAAACTTGTTTTCCACTTCTTTAGACATTGTTGAGAATCCAAAAAAATTAAATATCAAAGAAGTAGATACTTCGGTAGCAGCAAAAGCATTAGATGATGTGGATTTAGCCGTAGTAAATAACACCTATGCGGGTCAAGTTGGCTTAAATTCAACTGAACACGGTGTCTTTGTAGAAGATAAAGATTCGCCTTATGTAAACATCATCGTTGCGCGTTCTGATAACAAAGATTCAGAAGCCGTAAAAACACTGGTGAAAGCGTGGCAAACCGAAGAAGTGTATCAAGAAGCGCGTGAGCATTATAAAGACGGCGTAGTGAAAGGTTGGTAATCTTTTTCTTCCGCTAATAACAAGCGGTCGAATTTGTAAAAAAATTTGCAAATTCGACCGCTTGTTGTTTATTTATTATGAAATAAATTCATATCTAGCTTGAAAATAAAGGAATAGGATTTTTCTACTAAATTTGTACAATCTAGCTGATGATAGATTTTAAAAAGGACATCATATGCAAAAAAATTTAATTACTAGCGCAATTTTATTGAGTTCAGGTCTAGTTTGGGCGAATGAACAAGTTAAACTTGATGAAGTTAAGATTTATTCCGCTTATGCAACACCGATAAATCAAAATAAAACGGCTTCATCGGTTACAGTTCTCACTGAAAAAGATTTTGCAAACCGTAATGCGACTTATGTCAGTGATGTGCTAAAAACCGTGCCAAGTGTGGCGTTTAGCTCTTCGGGTGGACGTGGTACGTTAAGCAATGTGTATCTGCGTGGTGCCGATGCTAATCACACTGTGGTGGTGATTGACGGGGTAAAAGTAAACCCCGTTTCGGGCTACGGTTTTGACTTCGGTGGGTTAAGTTTAAGTAATGTAGAACGCATTGAGGTTTTACGTGGCGAACAATCGGCACTGTGGGGCAGTGAGGCAATGGGGGGCGTGATTTATATCACCACTAAAAGCGGTTTATATAAAGAAAAGCCCTTTAATGTTGATTTCGATTTGGGTACGGGTTCAAAAGGCACGGCAGATGGATCGGCAACGGTTTCAGGTTATCAAAATGGCTTCTATTATGCGTTAAATGGCAATAGTCACCGTACTCGTGGCATTTCGGCATATAGCGCAAACACATTTCATTATATGGCTGAAAATGGTGCAAACATCACGTCGGGTGGTGCAAAAGAGAAAGATCGATTCCATCGTGATGGTGGCTCGTTGCGTGTTGGTTTTGATGATGGCAAAAAGGGTTTTGATTTTTTAGGTTCGCATAGTACGCAAACTTCTCACTACGACGGTAGCTATTTGGGCGAAACCGCTTTTGATGATTACACTCACACCCGTGATACTACGTTTAAATTAAGTGGTTTTATTGGTAGCGATGAAGGACTCATTAAGCAAAAAGTGAGCGTGAGCCATCAAAAAAATGATGCCGATACCGCTGGCTCATACCCTTCAAGCAGTGATGCTAAAAAACTAAATGGTAATTATCAGTTAGACGTGAATTTTGACCGTGAAGGCGAATTGAAACAAGCGATCAGTTTATTAGGTGAATATCAACGTTCAACCTATCAAAGTTCCGCTTTTACCAATGAAAAACGCTTAAGTGAACGCAGTGTGGCAGGGGAGTATCGCTTATTTTCAGAAGCCGATCATAGTTTAACATTTAGTGGACGTTATTTAGATAGTTCAAAATATGCGAATGCTTGGACAGGACGAATTGCGGGAGCCTATCGTTTGGCTCAAAATCTGAAAGCACACGCCAGTTTTGGCACAGCGGTACAAAATCCAACGATGACTGAAGTTTATGGCTGGAGCGGGTCATTTATTGGCAATCCAGATTTAAAGCCTGAAAAAAGCAAAGGGGGCGATGTTGGTTTATTATTGGAAAGTGATGATAAACACCATAGCTTGGATGTGACTTATTTTGCTCGCAATGTGCGTAATTTGATTACTAGCGAGGTAGTAGATTTTACGACTTATGCTTCTCGTTCAATCAATTCCGATGGAATGAGTAAAATTAAAGGTGTGGAAGTAGCATATTATGGCACATTCACTGATAAATTAAGCCAATATGCCAATTACACCTACACTCGTGGCGAGGACGGTAATGGCGTGAGTTTGGTTCGTCGTCCGAAACATCAAGCGAATTTAGGATTAGCCTATCAAGTTACCGAAAAATTCGGCACAAATCTCAATGTAGCCTATGTGGGTAAACGTATTGACAGCTATTATGATGAGAATACTTATGTGTCATCTCGTGTGAAAATGCCTTCTTACACCTTGGTGAATTTAGGGGTAACTTATCAGCTAAGTAAAAACTTCAATCTGTATGCGAATTTAAACAATCTGTTTAACAAGAAATATGAACATACCGTCGGCTACGGTCAATATGGACGGAATCTGTATGTGGGTTTAAAAGGCTCATTCTAATTAAGCCATAACAAAAGGGCTAAACCGAAGTTGATTTAGCCCTTTTTGCAAAATTTGCGAGAAATTAAACCGCTTGTTTCGCCATTTCAAATTCAATTAACATCATCAAAATGTGAATCACTTTGATGTGGATTTCTTGCGTACGGTCTGCATAACGGAAATGTGGCACTCGAATTTCTACATCCGCCAAGCCTGCCATTTGTCCGCCATCCTTACCCGTCATGGCAATCACTTTCATTCCTTTCTCTTTGGCGACTTTAATTGCATTTAGCACGTTTTTGGAGTTACCCGAAGTGGATAAGCCGAACAGCACATCACCTTTATTGCCCACCGCTTCAAGATAGCGAGAGAAAACATATTCGTAACCGAAATCGTTGCTCACACAGCTTAAATGGCTCACGTCTGAAATCGCAATCGCAGGATAACCTGGGCGATTTTCACGGTAACGCCCCGTGAGTTCTTCGGCAAAATGCATCGCATCACAGTGCGAACCACCATTACCGCAAGAAAGCACTTTACCCCCTTGTTTGAAACTATTTGAGATAAGTAGTGCCGCTTCTTGAATCAATTTAATATTGTTTTCATCGTGCATAAATTTATCTAAAACATTGGCAGCTTCTTGAAGTTCAGCTTTGATTTGATTTAAGTACATAGTCAGTCCTTGTAAAATTTTCATCAAATTTGACCGCTTGTGCGGATTGCCGCCAAGTGTATTGGATTGAGCCTATAAAGTAAATAAAAACCATTGCTTAAATAAGCAAGCCGTTTAGGGCGCAAATGAAATTGTGAACTTGATCACATTTTCGCAATGTACTTGCCGATTTATAAAAAGTTTTTTGTTATTATTTAATAGATTTTTAACAAAATTGTAACAGGAGGTTTTATGTCTGCTCAACAACTTATCCAAGAACTTACCCAAGTAGTCGGGCAAGCTCATATCATTACTGATCCAGCTAAAAGTGAGGCTTATCGCAGCGGTTATCGTTTTGGAACGGGGAATGCACTGGCGGTGGTACGCCCTGCTACATTGTTAGAATTTTGGAACGTACTAAAAGCCTGTGTGAAACACGATGTGATTGTCATAAACCAAGCGGCAAATACAGGCTTAACGGGCGGTTCAACACCAAGTGGCAACGATTATGATCGAGACATTGTGATCATCAATACAATGCGAATGGATCAAATCCAATTGATTAACAATGCGGAGCAAGTGGTCTGTTTGCCAGGTTCTACACTGAATGAGCTTGAAAATAAATTGAAATCACACGGTCGTGAACCACATTCGGTTATCGGTTCTTCTTGCATTGGCGCATCAGTGATTGGTGGTATTTGTAACAATTCGGGCGGAGCCTTAGTACAGAGAGGACCTGCCTACACGGAAATGGCGTTGTATGCGCAATTAAATGAAAAGGGCGAATTAGAGTTGAAAAATCACCTTGGCATCGAATTAGGCGATACGCCCGAAGAAATTTTGACTAATTTGCAAGAAAGCCGTTACCAACGCAAAGACATCAAATTGGATTGTGGCAAAGGACACGATCACAGTTATTGCAATCACGTTCGGCAAGTGGATGAAGACAGTCCCGCTCGTTTTAATGCCGATCCTGCTCGCCATTATGAATCATCAGGTTCGGCAGGCAAATTAGCGGTATTTGCAGTGCGTTTGGATACCTTCCCATTGGAAAAAAATACCGCCGTGTTCTACCTTGGCACCAACGATACCAATGTGTTTAACGACATTCGTCGCCATATGTTAGCCAATTTCAAACAATTGCCGATTTCAGGTGAATATATCCACCGTGAGGCTTTTGATGTGGCGGCTCGTTATGGTAAAGACACTTTCTGGGTGATCAAAAAATTCGGCACACATTGGCTGCCAAAACTCTTTGCTTTAAAAGCGAACGCCGACCGTATAGCCAAAAAATTCAGCTTTATGCCACAACATTTGAGTGACAAATTTATGCAGCTGCTTTCGAAAGGAATGCCAGAACATTTACCGCCATCGCTTTGGCAATATCGTGAAAAATATGAACACCATTTGATTGTGAAAATGGGCGGAGAAGGCGTGCAAGAGGCTCGTGAATACTTGAAAGGCTACTTTAGCGACAGTGCAAAAGGTGGCTATTTTGAATGTAGCCCTGAAGAAACGCAGGCAGCTATGTTGCACCGTTTTGCCGTGGCAAGTGCCGCCATTCGCTATCGTGCGATTCACGAGAAGGAAGTAGAAGACATTGTGGCGTTAGACATTGCTTTACGCCGTAACGACAAAGAGTGGTTTGAAAAGTTACCGCCTGAAATTGAGGCGAAAATCAGCCATAAACTTTACTATGGACACTTTATGTGCCACGTGTTCCATCAAGATTACATCGTGAAAAAAGGCGTGGATTGCGTGGCCCTCGAACATGAAATGCTGAAATTGCTCGACCAACGTGGCGCACAATATCCAGCAGAACACAACGTGGGGCATTTGTATGAAGCCAAACCTGAATTGCGTAAATTCTACAAAGAACTAGACCCAACCAACAGTTTCAACCCTGGTATTGGTCAGACTTCTAAGAAAAAACATTGGGTGTAGGTAGCTGCTGCATTACATACAAGCGGTGAAATTTGAAAAAAATTTTGTAAATTCCACCGCTTGTGCTCGCTCTTCCTGTTGCAAGGCTATTTTTTATTCGCTTTCAACATCGCCATCAAATTGGCGACATTACTAGTAACTTTGTTGGTTTTTTGAGCTTCGGTCATTTGCGGTTTGTCACGCTCCCAAACCACATCATCTTGTGGTAATTCCAGCAAGAAGCGACTTGGCTCAGGTTTGATGATTTCACCGTATTGGCGGCGTTCTTTGCAGAGTGAAAAAGTGAGCGTTTGTTGCGCGCGAGTAATGCCTACATAGGCAAGACGGCGTTCTTCTTCGATGTTATCCTCATCAAGGCTGACTTGGTGGGGCAAGATGCCTTCTTCCATACCAGTCAAAAACACGTGCGGAAATTCCAAGCCTTTCGAGGCGTGCAGCGTCATCAGTTGCACTTGATCGGCTTCGTCGTCTTCTTCGCCGCGTTCGAGCATATCGCGCAACGTTAAGCGATTAACTACTTGCACCAAACTCATTGGCTCTTCAATTTCATCACCTTCCAACATGCCTTGCACCCATTCAAACAGGGTTTGTACGTTGCTGCTTTGCATTTCTGCTGCTTTCGGGCTGGTCGCCGTTTCGTACAAATAGGCTTCGTACTGGATTTTGGCGAGCAGATCTTTCACCGCTTCAATTGGGTCGGAACGTTTCACTTGGTTGGCAATTTCCACTATCCAATGAGCGAAATCCTGCAACGCTTGATACGGTTTGGGCGTGAGACGCTGAATCAGCTCGAAATCGAAAACGGCTTCAAATAAACTCAGGTGTTTTTCGTTTGCCAGCATGCCCAATTTTTCCAATGTCGCCGCACCGATTTCCCGTTTCGGCGTATTTACAATGCGTAAAAACGCTGCATCGTCGTCTTGGTTTACCACTAAACGCAAATACGCCATCATATCTTTGATTTCCGCACGTGCAAAAAAGCTCGTGCCGCCTGAAATTTTGTATGGAATGCGGTTTTGCATCAGCAATTTTTCAAGTAGACGAGACTGATGATTGCCGCGATATAGAATCGCATAATCTTTATACTTGGTTTTCTTTGAAAAACGGTGGGCAATCAGTTCACCGATAATGCGCTCCGCCTCGTGTTCTTCGTTTTTCGCCTCAATTACGTTCAGTTTCTCTCCCTCGCCGAGTTGAGAAAAAAGCCGTTTTTGGAACAGATGGTCGTTATTGTCGATCAAAATGTTGGCGCAGTGCAAAATGCGTTGGCTGGAGCGGTAATTTTGTTCGAGTTTGATGACTTTTAAGTCAAAATCTTCCCGCAAACGCTGCATATTTTCAGGCTTCGCACCACGCCACGAGTAGATCGACTGGTCGTCATCGCCCACCACGGTAAAATTCGCATTTTTGCCCACAATCAGTTTAATCAGCTCGTATTGGCTGGTGTTGGTGTCTTGATATTCGTCCACCAGCAAATAGCGGATTTTCTGCTGCCAGCGTTCCTTTGCATCACTAAATTGGCGGAACAGTAACACGGGCAACATAATCAAGTCATCAAAATCCAAGGCATTGTAGGCTTTGAGTTGGTTTTGGTAGAGCTGATAAAAGTGCGAAAAAACGCGGTCTTGCTCCGATTTGCAGTGATGTACTGCTATTTCAGGGAGAAGTAGATCGTTTTTCCAATTCGAAATTTTATTGATGAGGGCCTTGAGCAAATCCTTATCTTCCGCCACATTTTCAGGTAGCAGATGCTTAAGTAAGGCAGCCTGATCGTGTTCATCAAACAGCGTCATACCCGATTTAAAACCGAGCAGTTTGTGCTCGCGTTTTAAAATCTCAAATCCGAGCGTGTGGAAGGTCGAAATCGTCAGCCCTTTGCTGCTTTCTTTGCCGATAGAATGTGCCACCCGTTCACGCATTTCACGAGCGGCTTTGTTAGTAAAGGTTACGGCGGCAATTTGTTTTGGCAAGTAACCGCAATTTTCAATCAAATGAGCGATTTTGTTGATGATTACTCGAGTTTTGCCCGAACCCGCCCCTGCCAGCACAAGGCAAGCTCCTGTAACATATTCGACGGCTTGTTGTTGTTGATGGTTGAGTTTCATTTGTTTTAGCGGAATGTAACAAGTTGCTTTTTATTTCTTCTCTACCCAATAACCTAACCACTCTCTTAAAAAGCGCATAATGTTATCCATTGCTGCAGATTCAGGAAGAAAATACATAAAATTGATATATCTGTGCGGTGTATGACCATAACCTACGCCAGCAGGTAATACTTCAAAGCCTTGTTGTTCAAATAGAAGTTTTGCGCGTTGCATATGCCAATTTTGGGTAACTAGAATAATTTTTTTAATCCCTTCTTTTTCTAACATTTCTCTGCTTTTAATGGCATTTTCTTTCGTCGTTCTTGCTTCATTTTCTACCCATTTAGGTGAAATGTTAAAAAAGAGTTTAAATTCTTTATCAATGATTTTGGCTTCAGATAAACCTGTTAGTGTTGCACCAGTAGCTAATATAGGTAAATCCGTCTCTTTATGTAAAAAAGCCGCATAACGCATACGTTCTAATTCGTTATTCGTCACCGTTATTTTTCCATATAACTCATTTGAATCACGTAAACCACCTCCAAGCACGACAATGGCTTGAGCGGCTTTATAATCGTTTAGCGTTAAGTTATTTGGTAAAAATAATGAATTTGCCAGCATTGAGGCGGTAAAAGGAATGCTAAATACGTAGAGTATTAATAGACCAGTTACACTCAAAAAACGGCTAGTTTTTTTCCATTGTAAACAGTTAAGAATGATCGAAAAGGTCCAAATAATGATGATATTAAAAGGCGGTAGTACGATAGCGGTCAGAATTTTAGCAAGATAGATGTACATAGTCATACCTGATTGTGGTAGAAATACATAGGGTATTTCTACAGTAAACTCCAATTTATTAAAGATTGATAGATTATTTAAATGTAGCCCAAACAGGTGCGTGATCCGATGGCTTTTCCATTGTGCGTATATCTAGGTCAATGCCCGTATCTATACAACGTTCAGCGAGTATTTTTGAAGCTAATACTAAATCAATGCGTAAGCCACGATTATCTTCAATCCCTTTTGAACGATAATCAAACCACGAGAATTTGTTAGTAACACTAGGATTTAGCGCACGGAATGTATCTACCAAACCATAATTATGCAATTTGGCAAGCCATTCACGCTCTTCGGGTAGGAATGAACATTTGCCGTCACGCAACCAACGTTTACGGTTTGGCTCGCCAATGCCAATATCAAGATCAGTTGGGCTAATATTCATATCCCCCATAATTACGATGGGTTTTTCGGGGTTTAGTTCCGTTTCTAAATAATTTTGTAGATCTGCATAGAATTTTTCTTTAGCAGGGAATTTGGTTTCGTGATTACGATTTTCACCTTGTGGAAAATAACCGTTTAGTACAGAGAGCGTGCCAAAATCTGTCTCAATATCCGCCATAATCATACGTTTTTGTGCATCTGCGCCATCGGTTGGAAAGCCTTTACGTACGGCAAGTGGTTCTTTTTTGGTCAAAAGAGCGACACCATAATGCCCTTTTTGCCCGTGATGAAAAATATGATAACCCAAGTGATTGACGAGCTCCCAAGGAAAGTCTTCATCGGCGACTTTGATTTCTTGTAAACCTAGCACGTCTGGCTGATGTTTTTCGATAATCGCTTCAAGTTGATGTGGTCTTGCACGTAACCCATTGATGTTAAAAGAGATAAATTTCATTTTGCTATTCCTGAAAGAAAATAGACCGCTTGTTGCAAGTGGTCTGATTTTGCCCCAAATTTACAAGGTCATCGCTGCAATCCAACCAAACACTAACAACGGAATGTTAAAGTGAATAAAGGTTGGTACGACGGAATCCCAAATATGGTCGTGTTTACCATCGGCATTTAAACCTGAAGTTGGACCAAGGGTCGAGTCTGAGGCAGGCGAGCCTGCATCACCTAATGCTGCTGCTACACCAACGATTGACATAGTGGCAAGTGGTGAAAAACCGAAGGCTAAGCACAAAGGCACATAGATTGAAGCAATAATTGGTACTGTTGAAAAGGATGAACCGATACCCATCGTAATTAACAAACCAACAACTAACATTAAAAATGCAGCAGCACCTTTATTGTCAATCAGCCCGCGTAGGCTTTCAACTAATTCTGCTACGCCACCTGTTGATTTCACTACACTTGCATAACCTGAAGCGGCAATCATTACGAAACCGATCATCGCCATTAAGCGCAAGCCATCTTGGAAAACATCGTTGGACTGTTTCAGTTTAAACACACCACCTACTGCAAAAATGATTAAGCCAACTAAACCACCCATAATGGTTGAATTTGTCGCTAATTGCACCGAACAGGTTGCGATAATAGCAATAATACTTAACCAAATGTGGAAAGTTTTAACTTTTGCGACACGAGCGGCAATATTATCGATATTGGCTTCTTTCGCATTTTCTACGTAATTACGCGGTTTACGATAAGAAACAAAAAATGCGAAAAGTAAACCTAAAATCATACCACTTACAGGAATTGCCATTGCTTTGGTCATTTCTGCGGTGGTGGTGACCAAATTAAAGGTTTCGCCTGCTTGGTTAATGTTTTTAACCAAAATGCTTTCGATAAAGATCTGTCCGAAACCAGCTGGAATAAACATATAAGTTGCGGTTAAACCAAAGGTTAAAGCACAAGCTACAGCACGACGGTCAATATGTAATTGATTCATTACACCTAAAAGCGGAGGTACTACAATTGGGATAAAGGCAATATGGATAGGGATCAAGTTTTGTGATGAAATTGCAAAAGCCGTTAGCACTAACAAAATTACATATTTAAACCAGAAAACCGATTTACCTGATGGGCGTTTGCTAAAGCGTGAAATCACTTTGTAAGCCAATAAATCTGTTACCCCTGATTTTGACAGAGCGACGGCAAAAGCACCTAATACCGCATAATTCATCGCTGTTTCCGCACCGCCACCTAAACCACCAGTGAAGGCTTGAATGGTTTTTTCCAGTGCTTGAAAAGCGGTTGTGCCATCTACGCCCGTGTGTCCGATGACACCACAAGTAAGCGCAGCGATAATAAGCGAAATGACCACGTTAATTCGCATTAAACTTAATACGAGAAGTACAATGATCGAGATCACAATTTCATTGGTTAGCATAGCTAAGACCCCTATATTTATGTTGTATGAAATATAAACATTTTCCTGCTAGGCTAGGATGGCAAGTATCACCACGTTGCTGATTTTTCTCCATTACCTAAACCTGCTGAAAAAATATTGGTGGTTTGCTTGGTTGGCTCAGCCATTTCATTTTCAAAACCATAATGGTTTACAGCAAAATAAACAGCCACTGTAGCAATCAAAAAAATGACTTTATTAATTTTCATTAAGTGTGAAGTGACCAAAGCAATGATCAATATCACAATTTCATTCGTAAACATAGTTAAGACCTCTAATTAATTAAATTGTAAAACAGTATAAATATACTATTTTGCCACGTTTGCTTCTTGTATCTTTTATTTTTTGTACTACAAGAAGAAATTATACCCACCCAATTTGACGTAATAAGAATAAGCCGATGCTTGATACAAACATTGAGCCAATTGTTGTTATACCAATTAAGTTGGCAGTGGAGGTGGCATCTCCACCATAATGGCGCACCATTGCATAGGTTGCTGCAGCCGTTGGTGCGGTTGCCGTTAGAAAAATAATACCTAGTTCCATTGGCGGCAAATTAAAAATCCATTTACCTAACGCAAAGAAAATTATAGGTGCAATAAATAATCGAATAAATGCTGCGAGCATGACCAAACGATTAGTCTTACTTGCCTCACCTTCGTGATTAAATTGACTTAGGTGCTTAAAATTAATATTGGCTCCTGCACAAATTAGGGCTAGTGGAAGTGTTAAACTGCCAATAGATTGTGCCGTACTTAAAATTGGCGGAGGTAGTTCCAATTTTAATTCATTGGCAAGGAGTCCTGTAGTGATTCCCAAAATTAATGGGTTTTTCAAAATAGAAATAAATAATTTCCATAAATTTAATTTTCCATCACTAAATGATTTTGTAAGTGTAATAACCGCAAGGCTATTAAATAAAATAACCAGGCTTGCAATATAAACAGAAGCCGCCGCTACCGCATTATTACCATAAGCATTGATAACGAAAGCCAAGCCAAGAATCGCCATATTACTACGGAATACACCTTGCACAAATACGGCACGGAATTTGCGATCTTCAATATAATGAGCCGCCCAAAGTTCTGCCGCAAAATAAATAATAAGTGTTGCCACTGCACCAGTGAGCACAAGAGGAATATGCCCTAAATAATCCAACTCACCTTTTTGCATATTGAGAAACAACATCGTCGGCAAAGCAAAATTAAACACGGCTTTGGAGGCTTGATTGCAAAAATGCTCGTCAATGTAATTCTTGTGGCGTAGAAATATTCCTCCAACCATTAATAAAATGGTGGGCAGCGTAGTACTAATGCTAAATTGTAGGGATTCTAGGAGCATTACAGACCTGCTTTCAAACTTGCCTCAATAAATTTATCCAAATCACCATCTAATACCGCTTGGGTATTACGATTTTCTACTCCTGTACGCAAATCTTTGATACGGCTGTCATCCAGCACATAAGAACGAATTTGGCTGCCCCAGCCAATGTCTGATTTATTCTCTTCCATCGCTTGTTTTTCCTCATTTTTCTTCATCATTTCCATTTCAAACAATTTGGCTTTGAGTTGTTTCATTGCTTGATCTTTATTTTGATGTTGTGAACGCCCATTCTGACACTGTACAACAATGCCTGATGGTATATGAGTAATACGTACGGCGGATTCCGTTTTATTGACGTGCTGACCACCTGCACCAGACGCACGGTAAACATCGATGCGCAGATCGGCAGGATTGATTTCAATATCAATATTGTCATCCACTTCAGGGTACACGAACGCCGCCGCAAATGAAGTATGGCGACGATTATTTGAATCAAACGGCGATTTACGTACCAAACGGTGGATTCCTGTTTCTGTGCGTAACCAACCGAAAGCGTATTCACCTGAAACCTTGATAGTCGCTGATTTCAAACCAGCCACATCACCATCTGAAACTTCAATCAATTCAGTTTTAAAGCCTTTGCTCTCTGCCCAACGTAAATACATACGTAATAGCATTTCGGTCCAGTCTTGGGCTTCAGTTCCGCCTGAACCTGCTTGAAGATCGACATAGCAATCAGCAGCGTCGTGTTGCCCGCTAAACATCCGTTGGAATTCTAATTTTGCAAGTTTTTCTTCTAATTCGACCGCTTCCGCTTGAGCTTCGTTGAAGGTATCCTCATCTTCTGCTTCCACTGCCAGCTCAATTAAACCTTCTACATCCTCGATCCCTTGATCAAGTGTTTTAATGGTGTTTACCACCATTTCCAAGGCAGAGCGTTCTTTGCCTAAGGCTTGGGCTTTTTCAGGCGTATTCCAAATTTCAGGCTGTTCTAATTCTGCATTAACTTCTTCTAAACGTTCAACTTTGAGATCAAAGTCAAAGATACCCCCTAAGCACGTTGGTGCGTTCTTGAAGGTCTGCTAATTGAGTTTTAATTGGATTTAATTCAAACATCGTTTTTTCTTCTAATTTTGTCTGTTCATAAAAGTTGCAGATTATACCTGAAAGCGGTCGTTTTCTGTGAAAAATTTGCAAACAAAATATTATTTTTTCGACACGTGTCGAAAATTTAAAAATTGCTCCTCGTAAAAATTGGAGAAAGTCGCAAACTGTATTGGCGTGAATAAGCACGCTAACTAGAAGGACTTTTTAATGAAACCTAAAATTTTTCGCCCTCTAAACAAGGCGTTTACTTTAATTGAATTGATGATCGTAGTGGCGATTATTGCTGTTCTTGCAACGGTAGCCATTCCATCTTACACCAACTATACGAAGAAAGCGGCTCTTTCAGAGCTATTAAATGCTTCGGCCTCTTACAAATCCGATGTTGAAGTTTGTATTTATAACACAAATAGTGCAGACAAATGTTCTGGTGGTGAAAATGGTGTACAGGCGAATAAAACCAGTAGTGATGCTAAATACTTGAAATCGGTTTCTGTCAGCAAAGGTGCTATTACAGTGGCAGGAAAAAGTACGATTGATGGTTATGGCTACACAATGACCCCAAGTTTTTCGAGTAACACTATTACTTGGAGTACGACTTGTGAGGGGGATGACAAAAGTCTATTCCCAGCTAATTTCTGTAGCGCAGCAACGATATCATCACCTTAGTTAAGGAGTAAATAATGGCTCATTCTGTTTGTGATTTAAATAGCCAAACCATTTTTGAAATTTCTGAACGACAATGGCAAAAGAATTGTGAAGATAAACATATATTATTGCGATATTTAGCCATTCCCATTCAAGAAAACAAGGAAAAACTTTGGCTGGCAATTGATGATATGAATAATTTAAGTGCTTGTGAAATTTTTGCATTTATTGCCCATAAGCAGATTGAGCCACTTTTAATTGAAAGTGAAGAATTGAAATATTTATTAGGTCAGCTTTCTTCTGATAATAATAAATTAATTGAAGAAACCGAAATTCATTATGCTGAAAGTCAAGGTGAGGCGAATGAGAAAATAGATTATAGTGATCCAGTCATTAAGATTTTGGATAAGTTATTTAAATTTTGTTTGCAAAAAAATGCATCTGATATTCACCTAGAGCCACAAAAAGAAAAGTTAATTATTCGGTTAAGAATTGATGGTGTATTGCACATATATCAAACCCTTTCAAACAATTTAGCAAGTCGCTTAATTTCTCGTTTGAAATTATTGGCTAAATTAGATATTAGCGAAAATCGTTTACCGCAAGATGGGCAATTTCATTTTAAAACTGAATTTGCTGATATGTTAGATTTTCGAGTTTCAACCTTACCAACTAATTTGGGCGAAAAAATGGTGTTGAGACTACAAAAAAATAAACCAACAAAACTTGATTTTCTTGATTTAGGATTGAATCAACAACAGAAAGAAACCTTACTAAATACACTTCAGCAACCTCAAGGGCTAATTTTAGTCACAGGTCCAACAGGGAGCGGTAAAAGTATAACCCTATATAGTTCATTAAGTTATTTAAATAGTCCAGAAAAACATATTCTCACAGCTGAAGATCCGATAGAAATTGAAATCGAAGGCATCATTCAAACACAGGTTAATCGGGGCATAAACCTTGATTTCAGCCAGCTATTACGTACTTTTTTACGTCAAGATCCTGATGTGATTATGTTGGGTGAAATTCGAGATGAGGAGAGTGCAGAAATCGCTTTGCGAGCTGCTCAAACAGGGCATTTGGTACTTTCAACTTTACATACCAATGATGCACCTTCGGCAATTGAACGCTTATTGCAACTAGGAATTAAAGAATATGAACTAAACAATTCGCTATTGTTGGTGATTGCACAACGCTTAGTAAGAAAATTATGCGATAAGTGTCTTGGTGCGGGTTGTGAGTATTGTTACCAAGGCTATAAGGGGCGAATTGGCGTTTATCAGTTGTTTGCTAAAAATGGAAAAATTTTTGAAAAATCGACCGCTTGTTTAGATTTTCCAACTCTTGCCGAAAGTGCTAAACAAAAATTAGCAGAAAATAAAACCGATTTAAAAGAAATAAAAAGGGTATTAGGTGATGTTTAAGGTTTATGAATTTCATTGGCAAGCGGTAAGTCGATTTGGGCAAAAACAAAAAGGTAAACAATTAGCCAAAAGTCGAGAGCAGCTAGAACAAAAATTATTTGCTAAAGGTTATGCTAAAATAAAAATTAATCGCAATTTTATTTTTCCGCAAAATCCTAAAACAGAAGAAATAACCCAATTTATTTCTCAATTGGCAATGTTACTTTCGGCAAAAATTCCATTAAAACAAGCCTTAGTAATGGTTTTAGATAATTGTACTAATATTAAACTTTATTTATGGATAGGGGAATTGATTAGTTTAATTGAAAATGGCTATAGCTTTTCAATTTCGCTTGAAAAATTAGATCGCTTTATTCAAGCACAAGAAATTCAGCTTATCAAAATGGGGGAAAGTACAGGTCGATTAGCTTTAATTTTAACAAATATTAGCCAAGCAAGATCTAAATCTGAAAAACTGGTTAAAAAAGTGAAAAAAATAATGTTTTACCCCATAATGATTTTAGGTATTTCTATTGCACTTTCTTTAGGATTACTTATTTTTATTGTGCCACAATTCGCCGAATTGTATGGAGGGAAAGGTAAAACGCTTCCTTTTATTACCAAAATTTTATTTATACTCTCTAACTTTTTACAGGATAATTTAAATATTTTAATTTTTATTTTTATACTAGCGGTTATTTTTGGACTATTTCTTACCAAAAAGACAAATTTAATGCCTAAAATTAAAATGCAACTAATGAGTAAGTTGCCTGTATTTAAGCAAATTATTACGCAATCACGTATTGTCTTTTTTAGCCAAAATATTGCTTTGATGTTAAATGCACATATTCGCTTGGATGTAGCGTTGAAATCTTTTTTATCCGAAAAAAGTAATGATCCAATTTTACAAAATGAAGTGCAATTTATGTTGAGTTTGCTAAAACAAGGCTATAAATTTTCAGATAGTTTAAATCCAACTATTTTTGGTAGCCAAATAATTCAAATGATTACAATTGGAGAACAAAGCGGTAACTTAGCTAAAATAAATGAGCATATTGCTGATATTTATCAACAAAAATTAGATTATCAAGTTGATATACTTTCACAAATGCTAGAACCTATATTGATGTTAGTAATGGGTGTAATTGTTGGTACTATTATCATTGGTTTATACCTGCCAATTTTTGATATGGGAGCGTTAGTAGAATAGCGGGGTAGTTATGCAAGTGGTCGAATTTTATAAATTTTTTGTAATGTTTACTTCCTTATTTTTTGCTTATTGGGCTGGTAAAGAAATAGCTTGTTTTCCTAATCGAGTTAATTTGCAAATTTATCAAGATTTTCAATCGATTGTAGCTGTTCCATTGTTATTCGAGGAATTTAAGAAGAAATCTAATTTACAGACAAAACAGACTAAATTACATTACCTTTTCTATCTAATTTTTCCTATTGTTATATATGGGAATGATAACCTGATAATAGCGGTTCTTTTAATTATTCTTTGTTTTCTTAGTTTACTTGATTATTGCTATTACTTAACGGATGTTCGTTATATTTCTATTATGTTTACTTTGACATTATTAGAGAATAATTTCTATCCAAATACTTTATTTCTTACAATCTGTTTTTTTACTATTGTTCATCTTTTTTCTCAATTTATTTTGAAAAAAGAAGGTTTTGGTTTAGGGGATAGTTTACTTTTATGTGCGCTTTCTCCCTTATTTGATTTAAAAGAGATGCTGATGCTAATTTTAATAGCTTCAGTGCTAGGTGTTTTGTTTTATTTAGGATATTGCTGGTTTAAAAAACAAAAACTAGAGAAATTACCTTTTATACCGTTTATTACACTTTCGACTTTTTGTCTGATTTTTGTTAGAATTTAGCTTCATTTTAGGAGGTTATATGCCTTATGTTGTAGGTCTAACGGGCGGAATCGGTAGTGGAAAAAGCACTATTGCGGAAATGTTTACTGAGCTTGATGTGCCTGTGTTAGATGCAGATCTTGTCGCTCGCCAAATAGTGGAAAAAGGTTCGCCATTATTGGTGCAAATTGCCCAGCATTTTGGTACAGAAATTTTAACCGAAAATCAGGAATTAAATCGCGCCAAATTGCGAGAAATTATTTTTCATAATGAAGCTGAAAAATTATGGCTAAATAATTTACTTCATCCTGCGATTCGTTTAGCAATGAGCAAACAAATTGAAGAATGTAACGCGCCTTATTTAATTTTTATGGTGCCACTTTTGATTGAAAATAAATTAACGGAATTTTGTGATCGTATTTTAGTCGTAGATGTTTTACCCGCAATTCAGTTAGAGCGGGTGACGAAAAGAGATCAAAATAGGCAAGCAACGATTAAAAACATTATGGCATCACAAGTGAGTCGAGTAGAGCGACTAAGCTATGCAGATGACGTTATTGAAAATAATTTACCATTATCAGAAAATATAATATCTTTAAAAAAACAAGTATTAAACTTGCATCAATATTATTTAAATTTAGCGAAAGAGAAAAAATAAATGTCTGAAAAAATTGTAAATTGCCCAACTTGTACAAAAGAAGTGGTGTGGAATAAAGAAAGTAAGTATCGTCCATTTTGCTCAGAACGTTGTCAAATGATTGATTTAGGCGAATGGGCTACAGAAGAAAAGAAAATTCCAAGTGTGGAAAATGATATTTTTTCGGAAGATTTAGAACGAAAGATGTTTTAATTTGTAGGGCGAAGATGATTCGCCCTTTGCTGCTTTTATAAAATGATCGTTTTATTTTGATACACGAATACGCGTTCATCAAAGACCAATTCTAATGCACGAGTGAGGACGGTTTTTTCTACGTCTCGACCCGCGCGCATCATTGCCTCTGCAGTGTAAGTGTGATCTACATCGATCACATTTTGCATAATAATCGGACCTTCATCTAATTCATTATTGATGAAATGCGCCGTTGCACCAATGATTTTCACGCCACGCTCATAAGCACGCTGATATGGTTTCGCTCCAATAAATGCGGGCAAAAATGAGTGATGAATATTCACTACACGATTTGGATAGCGTGCAACAAATTCAGGATTCAATACACGCATATATTTAGCGAGAACGATATAATCAGGGTTATATTGATCGATTTTTTCAGCAAGAAGTTGATCGTGTTCGACACGGGTTAATCCTTCGTGGCTGACTAAATGGAACGGCACATCAAAGCGTTCAGTCAATATTTTGAGTTTATCGTGATTACCTACTACAGCAGCAATTTCTACATCTAAACCACCATAATAAGCCTTCATCAAAATATCGCCTAAACAGTGTGCTTCTTTTGTTACTAAAATGACAATACGTTTACGAGCTTTAGCTTTTAATCGATAAAGTGCCCCCTCTGGCAAAGCCAATTGTAAATCAGCCAATAAGGTTTTTTCATTGAAAATACCTTGTAATTCGGTACGCATAAAAAAGCGTTTAGTGGTATCTTCTACAAATTCGCTATTTTGAATAATATTTAATTGATGTTTGTAACAAATATTGGTGATTTTTGCCACTAAGCCTGTGTCATCGGGGCATTCAGTTAATAAAATTTTATTTTCTAGCATTACGCTTACTTCCAATATAAAAGAGAACCTGGAGGTTCTCTTTTTATTAAAAAGCTAAATCAAATTAGATTTCAAAATCTGCTAGGTCTTTACCTACTAATTCACGAGGTGTACGACCTTGACCTGTCCAAGTTTTTTCATTGCCGTTAGCATCTTTAAATTTATATTTTGCCGGGCGAGGAGAAACAGCCTTACGTGCTTTTTTTTCTGTTGTTCCACCAAGCAATGCAGCTAACTCTTCAGCAGAAATACCATCTTTAGCTAACATTTCTCTGTATTTATTTAAACCTTTTAAGATTTTAGCTTGTTGAGCTTCTTGCGCTTTAATTTCTTCACGTTTTTCGGCTAAAACTATAGAAATTTTTTCCTGTAATGCTTCTAATTGCTCAACTGAAAACTCACGGGCAGCTGCACGTAAATTACGGATGTTAGATAAAGATTTTAATAGATTAGACATTTATGGCTCCTAAAGATGAGTTTAAATAAAGTAATATTATGACGATATATTACTCTATTATTCTTTTGAGGTAAATGCTTATATTTAAATATATTATTTAGAGTTATAGGTAAAATAAACTTGTCGGAGTTCTGTTTTTCGGGTATCTTACAGCCTCCTACAACTTGTAGAGGTGCAAATCCGATAAGTATTTTTTCTGAGTGGAAAACGATGAGGAAAGGAGAAAGGCGTATTTGCCGAAATCAATTTGGCGTCATCCATATTGGTTGGGGTCGTTGCCGAAAGGGACGACACTGTCGAAGTGTTTGCAAATTTTTCTTAAAATTCGACCGCTTCGGAGTGCTACTGTTAGGAGGGCTTTCATCTTTCCCCTTCTTTTATTTGTTACTTTTCAAATATTATCAGTAGATCCTCATTTATATTTCATTTCAATAATTAGAGGTTTTATGAATCTAGTGGATTATTCAAGTTCGCTTTGGTCAGTCGTACCTGCGTTATTGGCGTTAGTGCTGGCAATTGCAACTCGAAAAGTAATTATTTCTTTAAGCTTAGGTATCATTGTTGGTGCGTTAATGCTCAATGATGGCCATATTCTAAATGGCTTAATTTATTTAAAAAACAGTGTGGTTTCTTTAGTCTATAAAGGCGTAGAGGAAGGAATCAATTCAAATAATGTGAATATTATTTTATTCCTTGTATTGTTGGGCATTTTAACCTCACTGTTTACCGTTTCGGGTGCAAACCAGGCCTTTGCCAATTGGGCGCAACAAAAAGTAAAAGGCAGACGTGGTGCTAAACTGATGGCGGCTTGTCTTGTGTTTGTCACCTTTATTGATGACTATTTCCACAGTTTGGCGGTTGGAGCAATTGCTCGCCCTGTTACCGATAAATTCAAAGTTTCTCGAGCGAAACTTGCTTATATTCTAGACTCAACTGCAGCGCCAATGTGTGTGATGATGCCGATCTCAAGCTGGGGGGCCTATATCATTACGCTCATTGCTGGTTTATTTGCTACACACGCTATTACAGGCTATTCGCCACTAGGCGCATTTATGACTATGAGTGCAATGAACTTCTATGCAATTTTCTCTATTGTAATGGTGTTTATTGTTGCTTATTTCTCGCTTGATATTGGCTCAATGGCACGTTTTGAGCGTT
>JBHACP010000037.1:0-47343 GCA_041854605.1 Actinobacillus sp. | reverse complement strand
TCTTCCGCTGTTCCATCGCCGCTTCACTGGTTCGGTCGTCCATCCGAGTGGCGGAGCGTTCGGAAATTTCCGTGACGGCGGTTTCTTTGATGATGTCACTTGGTGTTGCCGCCGTGCTTGCCACGGGGCAGGTGCAGCTGATGTCGCCGACGGTGCGGAAACGTACCGAGCGTATCACGCTTTGTTCATTTGGCTGTTTAGGGGTGAGCGGGGTCACTGGCACTAACAAGCCGTTGCGCTCGACCACTTCACGTTCGTGAGCGTAGTAGATCGGTGGTAATTCGAGTTTTTCACGTTCGATATATTGCCAAATATCGAGTTCTGTCCAGTTGGAAATCGGGAACACGCGCATATTTTCGCCCTTGTGCAATTTAGCATTATAAAGCGACCACAATTCAGGGCGTTGTGCTTTCGGATCCCATTGACCAAATT
Organism: Actinobacillus sp.; assembly: GCA_041854605.1. Lineage (GTDB taxonomy): Bacteria > Pseudomonadota > Gammaproteobacteria > Enterobacterales > Pasteurellaceae > Haemophilus_A. Next base: position 46,911 of record JBHACP010000037.1, on the reverse strand, counting down.
CATCACGGAAGGAGAAAATACGCTCTTTCGCACGGGCTTTTTCTTCATCACGACGGGCACCGCCCATTAAAGCATCAAAACCATTGGCATCAATGGTTTCAAGTAGCGTAACTGCTTGAGCGGCATTACGTGAATCGGTTTCTTTACGCAACACCACGGTACCTTTGGCAATTGAATCTTCTACATGACCAACAATGAGTTTGGCATTCAATTTTTGTACTTGCTCATCACGGAATTGAATCACTTCAGGATAATTATGCCCCGTATCAATATGTACCAACGGGAATGGCAACACCAAATCACGTCCTTCCAATTGGAAAGCTTTGCGCGCTAACGCTAGCAAGACCACCGAATCTTTTCCACCTGAGAACAATAACGCTGGATTGCTACATTCTGCCACTACTTCACGAATAATGTAGATCGATTCGGCTTCTAGCCAATCTAAGTGACCATTTTCAATTTGATGTTGTGTTGCCATATTGTGTTCCTATATTTTGAATCCTTTGTATTCCATCTTTCGCAAAGAGGGATTAAGGGAAATTTATTACAAGCGGTCAAATTTCCACAATTTTTTGCAAATTTGAGAACTTTCTTTATTATTTGTGCAGTCCACATTCCTTGCTGTCCTTGTTTTCCCACCACCATCTGCCAGCGCGAATATCTTCGCCTTTTTTGACGGGTTTTGTGCAGGGTTCGCAGCCGATACTTGGATAGCCTTGGTTGTAAAGTTCGTTGTAGGGAATATTGTGCTTGAAAATGTATGCCCACACGTCGATTTCACTCCAATCAAAAATTGGGTTGTATTTGTCGATGCCTCGTCCTTCATCTTGTTCGTGAAAATTCAGTTCCGTTCGGGTAATGGATTGTTCACGGCGTTGCCCTGTCAGCCACGAATCCGCATCTTGCAAGGCTCGGTTAAGCGGTTCGATTTTGCGGATAAAGCAACATTCACGGCGCAGTTCCACGCTTTCATAAAAGGCAAAAGCACCTTTTTGGCTATCGTATTCTTCGGCTTTGCTCGGATTGGGATGATAAAGTTGGAAATCTAAATCAGGGTAATGGCTTTTTACTTCATCGACTAACGCCAACGTTTCAGGATTTAACCGCCCCGTCTCTAAAGTGAAGACCGCAATATTGGCTTTCGATTTAGCAATCACATCGGTAATTACCATATCTTCCGCCGCAAGGCTGGAAGCCAATTTAGCTCGGTGCTGATTGGCAGCAATCTGCGCGATTCGCTTGTATAAAGCGGTCTCTTTTTCGGCTAAATTGGCAAAATCTTTTTCAGAAGGCTGCGGAATCTGCCAAAACTTTGGTCGTAAAAAACTCATTATTTCCCCCACACTTGCCGAATTGGTAAAGTAAAAAATATGGCACATTTATAAAACGATTTTTTATAGCTGAAAAATAAAAATGAAATATGCTTTAGAGCATTTTGGAATAAGAAGATAAAAGTGAAGAAAAATTTGGGCAAGATCAAAAAAATGGTGCGTTTTTATTCCTTTCTAATATATAGAACATTTTTTCGTTATGTTGTGGCGCTATATATTCCAAAAAGCAATAAAACATAGTTTGATATTATTTTTATGAATAATTCTTTTGCTTTATAACTACCTCAACATAAACGCAAATGCGAGGACAGTATGAGTTATTTGCCCATTTTTGTAGATTTAAACAATCGTCCTGTTTTAGTAGTAGGCGGCGGACACGTAGCGGTGCGCAAAATAGAGGCTTTACTCAAAGCGAAAGCTAAGGTTAAGGTTGTTTCACAGGCTTTAAATGAAGAATTAACCGCTTTGCACAATGCGCAGCAAATTGAATGGATTGGCAAAGCATTTGAAGAAAGCCAAGTGGCTTCGGTGTATTTGGTGATTGCAGCTACCAATGATAATGCGCTGAATCAACGAATATTTGCTGCTGCAGAAGCACAGCAGCGTTTAGTTAATGTGGTGGATGATCAACCCCGTTGTAGTTATATTTTCCCTTCCATTATTGATCGCTCACCTGTGCAAATTGCGATTTCAAGTGGCGGCGCAGCGCCTGTTCTCATTCGTTTATTGCGTGAGAAATTAGAAGCGCTGATCCCGCAAAATATGGGACTAATGGCAATCCTTTCTACCAAATGGCGCAAGGCGGTTAAAGCACAATTTGGACAACTAACTCAACGCCGCCGTTTTTGGGAAAAACTGTTCACCAATGCACATTTTCAGCGTTTAATTGAATCACAGCAAACAGAACAGGCAGAACAATTTTTAGTGCAAGAACTGCAACAAGATAACCCTATTATTGGTGAAGTTTCACTGGTTGGTGCAGGACCTGGCGATGCAGGTTTGCTTACTTTAAAAGGCTTGCAAAGTATTCAGCAGGCAGATGTAGTGCTTTACGATGCCTTGGTTTCGGATGCCATTTTAGAATTAGTGCGTCGCGATGCAGACAAAGTGTTCGTTGGCAAACGAGCAGGCAAACATAGCGTAAAACAAGAAGACACCAACCAGCTGTTGGTCAAGTATGCCAAACAAGGTAAACGTGTAGTGCGTTTAAAGGGTGGCGACCCTTTTGTCTTTGGGCGTGGCGGTGAAGAACTGGGAGTGCTGAAACAAGCAGGGATCCCCTTTGCGGTCGTTCCTGGAATTACCGCCGCCCTCGGCGCAACCGCCTATGCAGGTATTCCGCTCACACATCGTAATCACGCACAAACGGCAATGTTTATCACAGGGCAGCTGAAATCTGATACAAATAAACGGCAATGGCAAACGCTGGCACAAGGCAACCAAACCTTAGTGGTTTATATGGGAACCATCAAAGCGCAAGAACTTGCCGAGGCGTTACAAAAGCACGGCAAACCCGCTGATACTCCCGTGGCGATCATTAGTAATGGCACATTGCCACAGCAAAAAGTGCAAATTGGCGTGTTAAGTGAGTTAGCCGAAATGGCGGAAAATGCCGAAACCCCTGCTTTGATTGTGATTGGCGAAGTGGTGAAACTACAACAAGATTTAGCGTGGTTTGGCAAAGCAGCGCAACAATTTATTTCAACGCAAGAAACGTTGTGGCAGCAAGCTGCGTGAAAATCTTATTTGGGCGGAAGGCTAATTTGCCCATTTTCTACTTTTACCACTCGAGTAAACAGTTCTCTGCTTTCATCAAGTTGATGGGTAACCATTAACAGCGTAAGTTCACGCTCACGACAAATTTCCCCCACTAATTGCTGAAGTTCAGTTCGGCGTTCAGGATCAAGTGCCGAGAAGGGTTCATCGAGTAGCAAGATCGGTTTATCACGTAATAAAGTGCGAGCTAAGGCAACACGCTGTTTTTGTCCGCCTGAAAGTTGGTCGCCACGGCGTTCAAGCAAATCGGCAATCCCCATTTTTTCGGCAATAGCTTGTACTTTATTTTGTTGTTTTGCGGTGAGATTCAAACTTGGTACAAGCCCTAAGCCAATGTTTTGCGCTACCGTCAGATGTGGAAAAATATTGTTATCTTGAAACAACATTGAAACAGGGCGTTCAGCAGGTTCGGTGTGAGTGTGATTGCAAGAATTTAGCCAAATTTGACCGCTTGCAGGTTTATCAAAACCCGCAATGAGGTTCAAAAGAGTGCTTTTGCCTGCACCACTTTCACCGATAATTGCCACTCGTTCGCCTTTAGCGATGTGAAGCTCAAATTGCATCGGCATCGGCGGATAATTAAAATGAATGTTGAGGCTAATCATTTTTCACGTTTATATGGTAAGTCGCTGCTGGCTTGTGAACTGAGAGTTCTTGCGGTGAACTTTGAAGGCTTTCTATCTATTCCCAATAATAAAACCCTAGTGCCGTAAATGTTACAACAAGAAGAACAAAAATCAATCAAATTTTGCTATTTTCTTTCACAAACCAAAAAGGTAACAAAGTAAATATCATCAACACCAACGCAGTTACAGCAGCCTCTTCGGTGCGGTAGCTACCGAGTTGCTGATAAAGCAAATAGGGCAAGGAACTGAAATCAGGGCTGCCGAAAAAGGCAATCACCGCAAAATTCCCCATACTTGCCGACATCGCCAGAGCGGCGGCGTTGCTAAGCGGTTTGATTAAGTAAGAGCGTTCTACAATCCACCAGCGGTTCAAACCTGTTAGCCCTAAACTTTGGGCGAGCTTGTCTTGTTGGGTGAGGCTGTTCCACATTGCGTTAAACAGCATTGGATAGATAAATGGCAGCAGCGTTAAGCCGTTACAAATTCCCACCAATAAAAGCAATTGCGTGCAGGTTAATTCCACATTGATAAGCAATAAAAATAGCCCAGCTGCTAATAAGAATATAGGTAAAATCAAGGGGTAAGTAGCGATTCCGCCCAAAATGGCGTAACCTATTTTTTGCTTTTTATAGAGCAGATGGCGGGCTTCTAAAATCACGAAATAAGCAATGAATAAGACTGTCGCCGTTGCGATAGCGCTTAGTAAAAGAGAGTAGCGAATGGCTTCCCATAATGCGCTGTTGGTGAGCTTTTCGACTAAATTCGACACACTAATACCCGCCCAAATTACAGTAACAAGCGGTAGAATTATTCCTAAAATTTGCAAAATCAGATTGACTTGCAAAAAGCGTTTTCGTGTTGTGTTAGGTGTGAGTTTCCACAAATCAACATTCGGCGCAGTTTGGTGAATGTGCTTGAGGGCGCGTTGTGAAAAATAGAAACTGATTGCTTGTAAAGCAATCCCCATTGCTAATTGCACCATAATGAGCATCACGGCTTTGGCAAAATCAAATTCAAAACTGACTGCTTGATAAATTGCCACTTCAAGCGTGCTATATTTAGGACCACCGCCTAACATCAATACAATCGGAAAACTGGTGAAGCAAACCAAAAAGACGGTCATAAAATTATGCGGCAAGATCTGCTTTAAGGTAGGCAGTTCCACTACGCGAAAATAGGTTAGCCCAGAAAGGTTTAATTGCGAAGCAAGGCGAAATTGCGCATTCGGAATGCGTTTTAACGCTTCTAAACTGTATTTGGTAATCAGCGGAGTGTTAAACAAGCAATGCGCTAAAATAATGCCGTGTAAACCGTAAATATTAAAGTGCCATTCTAAATTTAAATAACGAGCGAATTGAGCCAGCCAGCCTGAATTTCCCCATAAACCAATAACGGCAAAAATAATGATGAGCGAAGGCAATGCCCAAACAAAAGAAATTAGACGATACAGCGTGGCTTTGCCCTTGAAATCTAAGTAAAAGAAAGATTGCGCAAGCAGTAATCCTAACAGAGTGGAAAATAGTGCAGAAAGGCTTGCTTGTAATAGGCTATATTTCAGAATACGCCCCACTTCTTGCCAAGCAAAAAGGGGAGCGGCTTGGCGATTGGTTAATAATGCCCACAGACTAAAGCCGTAAAGCATCACAATTGCTGTAAAAATGAGCCAAGCGGTAGTTTTAGTGAAAAATCGGGACATTATCGAAATCAGTTCCTATCGTTTAACAAGCGGTAAAATTTTAGCAGTTTTTTGCAAAATAGTTGTATTCAATTTTGAAATGGAGTGTTCCATAAAATATCAAAATTTGATTAAAAGAGTAGCAAAAGAGTGAAAAATCAACAAAATAATGTGACTTAGATCACGTTTTTTTATTTTTGTTCGTGAATTTATACACATTTTGTAGTAAAGTGAAAAAGAAGTTTAGGAGAAATGGTCTCCTTAATAACTGGGTTTTTAATTTAAAAATGAGAGGACAATTCTATGGCATATTCTAAAGATGTAGTTATTACTGCAGCAAGTGGCTTACATACGCGCCCCGCAGCAGAATTTGTGAAAGCAGCAAAAGGTTTTGCATCAGATATTACAGTCACTTCAGGTGGTAAAAGTGCGAGTGCGAAAAGTCTTTTCAAATTGCAAACTTTAGGTTTAACCCAAGGTACCAATATTACGATTACGGCTGAAGGTGAAGATGAACAAAAAGCTGTAGATTTCTTGGTAGATTTAATTCCTACTTTAGAGTAATAAAATCAATTAATCTATGGCAAGTTGTTCAAGACTTGCCATAATTTTTTAATTTAGATTCAGTAAAAAAGGATTACATTATGGTTTCAGGTATCGCAGCTTCCCCAGGTGTGGTTTTTGGTAAAGCCCTTGTTTTAAAAGAAGAGCCTATCGTCCTCAATACTAAAAAAATTTCAGTTGATCAAGTTGATGCTGAAGTGGCTAAATTCTTTGTGGGCCGTGAAAAAGCGGCAGCACAACTTCAAGCAATCTATGAAAAAGCACTTCGCACTTTAGGCGAAGATAAAGCGATGATCTTTGAAGGTCATTTAATGTTGTTGGAAGATGAAGAGTTAGAAGAAGAAATCATTGGTTTCTTAAAAGATAACTTAGTGACTGCTGATATGGCAACCAGCAAAGTGATTGACCAACAAGTTGAAGTGCTTTCAAGCCTTGAAGACGAATACCTAAAAGAGCGTGCAGGCGACTTCCGTGACATCGGTAATCGTTTATTACGCAACATTTTAGGGATGAATATTATCGACTTAGGTGACATCCAAGAAGAATCTATTTTGGTAGCGTATGATCTCACTCCATCTGAAACAGCGCAGTTAAATTTAGATAAAGTGCTTGGTTTTATTACTGATATTGGCGGTCGTACGTCACATACTTCAATTATGGCACGTTCTTTAGAATTGCCAGCGATTGTTGGTACAAATAACATCACAAGCCTTGTGAAAACAGGTGACTTAGTGATTTTAGATGCGGTAAATAACCAAATCCACATCAATCCATCAGAAGCTGAAATTAACGCATTTAAAGCCGCGCAAGAAAAATTAGCTGCTGAGAAAGCAGAATTAGCTAAATTAAAAGATTTACCAGCAGAAACAACAGATGGTCATCGCATTGAAGTGGCTGGAAATATCGGCACAATTCGTGATGTGGACGGCGTATTACGTAATGGTGGAGAATCAGTTGGTTTATACCGTACCGAATTCTTGTTTATGGATCGCTCAGAATTGCCAGGTGAAGAAGAGCAATTCCAAGCCTACAAAGAAATCGTGGAAGCGATGGGTGGTAAACAAGTGGTGCTTCGTACCATGGACATCGGTGGCGATAAAGAATTGCCATATCTAGAGTTTCCGAAAGAGATGAACCCATTCCTAGGTTGGCGTGCGGTGCGTATCGGTTTAACTCGTCGTGATATTCTTGATACCCAATTACGTGCGGTATTGCGTGCTTCTGCATTCGGTAAATTAGCGGTAATGTTCCCAATGATTATTTCGGTGGAAGAAATCCGTGAGTTAAAAGCGATTGTAGCTGAACTTAAAGAGCAACTTCGTGCAGAAGGTAAAGCATTCGACGACAATCTTCAATTAGGTATTATGGTGGAAACGCCATCAGCAGCGGTGAATGCTCGCCATTTAGCGAAAGAAGCAGACTTCTTCAGTATCGGTACCAACGACTTAACCCAATATACGTTAGCGGTAGATCGTGGTAATGAGAATATCGCACACTTATACAATCCATTAAGCCCATCCGTGTTGAGTTTAATCAAACAAGTGATTGATGCATCACACGCAGAAGGTAAGTGGACAGGTATGTGTGGTGAGTTAGCAGGTGATGTGCGTGCAACCGCCTTATTATTAGGTATGGGGTTAGACGAGTTCAGTATGAGTGGTATTTCTGTGCCACACGTGAAGAAATTGGCTCGCTCAATCTCTTATGCAGAGGCAAAAGCTCTTGCAGATGAAGCATTAGCCCAACCAACAGCAGCAGACATTGAACGTTTAGTTAATGATTTTTATGCGAAATTAAACTAATCCACTTGCAAATTTAAACGAAAAACACACCGCTTGTAGTGATACAAGCGGTGTGTTTTTGTTTGGAATTTACGAATGAGTGTATTGAAGCAATCGTTGCGTAAATTCAATCGCTTCCGTCCGATTTTCCACGCCAATTTTGGAATATAAATTGCGGATATGGGTTTTGATGGTAGTGATTGCCACTACCAGTTCTTGGGCAATTTGCTCATTACTGAAACCTGCGTAAATCAGCCCTAGCACTTGCCATTCACGCAAGGTAAGGGGGCTAATTTTAAGTACTTCTGGCAAATGCGGGTTTTGCAATAGTTTTGCTACAAAGGCGTGATCAAAATGTATGGTTTTGCGATTAATTTGGTTGATTCGTCGTAAAATAAATTGCGCTTTGTACAAGGCAAAACTATCCAGCACCTTCAGTTCAATCAATTCACGCAATAATTCCACCATCGGTTCATTTTCAATCACAAAAGCACTAATGAAATTAGTTTGTTGGCTCAAATTCAGGGCTTGAATCAAATCCTGCTGCGCCAATTGGGTTTGTTTGGTGGCTTGATAAATCATTGCCCGTAATATTAAAGCTCTTTGTTGATCGCTGACCAAACTCTTCGCCATAGCTGTCTCTAACAAGCGGTCTAAAATGGCAAAAGATTTACCAAAGTCGCCATTGAGCCAATAAGCACGGGCAAAATTGCGTCCTTGACGTTGTAAGAAATGGTTATAAAATAAGCTCGGTTCTTGATGTTGAACCAGCCAGCCATCAAGATCGGCTTCCACATTGAGCAGTTGCCAGTAACGCAGTTGCACCTCTTCAAAATGGCTTTGCCAATCCAGATGAACGTTGTGCATTTGAATAAGATCACGGCACTCTTCAATTAAACGCGCAGCTTCGTTGAAATTACGGCGAGTCAGCGCAATTTTAGCGAGCAGAGTCATGCAGTGAAGCTGTTCATTTTTATTGGGTAATACCTCAATGCCATCTAACGCCTTTTTTTCCGCCTCATCCAGCTGATACCACTCCCACAAAATTTGCCCTTGCAGACGCAGTAAAAATTCGTGCATAGGGAATTGCTGCCAATTTTCCACTTCGGCTTGGGTTTCTTGTAGCAAATTGAAACCCGCTTGTAAGAAACCTTGTGCCGACAGCATTTCCGCCTGTTGCAAGCGAGACCACAACCATTGATGGTGCGTTTGTTCCGCCAGTGCCATTCGTTCTACTTTTTGCATTTGCACAATCCCCGCCGTTAAATTGCCACGGCAGTGTTGCGCTTCGCCCACAATGGAATGCGCCACAATACGAGCGTAGCCAAATTCTTTGGACAAATGTTTTAAGGCTTGCACGGCAAGTGAAAAGGCTTGCTCTTCATCGCCCGCATTGATGGCAGATTGCGCTCTTAGCACATCAAAACGCGCTTGTTTGCTGAGACCAAGCGGTCTATTTTGCTGATATTGTTGCAAAATGCCTGCAATTTCTTGGTGGCGATGCTGACTTTGTGCCAGCCACGCTTTCAGTAGTACGAGATTGCTGTGTTGCTCAAACAGAGGGGCAGGCAGATAGCTCAAACTTTGTTCCAGTAGCGACAAATGCCCCTGGTGGAACAGCTCCCAGCCATAGCTTTGTAAAATGCGATAGATCAAGGCTTCATCTGCGATTTGAATGGCGTGATAGATAGCTTCATGGGCTTCATCTAACTGAAACCATTGATTTGCCGCCAGTTTGTGCCAATTCGCCCAATCATGTGGCGTGTTAATGCGGCAATGTTGAGCGAGCACTCTTTGTAACATCGGGTGAATTTGCCAGCGCAAGCTGCCATTTTCTAAGGTTTTGCTTTGCACAAAAACGCCCTGTTCGGCAAGGTCATTGAGATTTTTTAAGGCAAGCGGATCGGTATTTAGTGTTAAAACTAATTTTTCGTCAATTCGGCGCAGAAGGCTACAAGAACGCAACAATTGAAGCAAACCTCCTTCTCCACAACCCAAATGAGTTAATACTTCGGTTTGGAAATAATCACTCAAGTATTGTTGGTTCAGCTTTAGGAAAAGTTTGTTTGGTTGGTGCAATAAAGTTTTATTTTGCGTAATAGCGAGCTTGGCTAAACCTAATGCCATCGCCCAGCCTTGGCTGATGTTTTCCCATTCTGCTAAAGTGTTTTCGGCTAACGGCTTGTTAAAATGACGTTGAAGATAAAGCTGAATTTCGTCTGAAGTGAAAGCAAGTTCTTTGGCGGTGAGTAGCATAGCCTTCTCTTCCAAATAGTATTGTGCCAAAGGTAAATTCGGCTTGCTACGGCTTAAAATAATCAGTTGCATCATCGCGGGCTGGTGTTGCAACCAAAAGCGAATGCCTGCCAAAATATCAGGATTTTGAATGGTGTGAAAGTTATCCAATACCAAGCAAAACGGACTTTTGAGGCTATGCAACTTTTCCAGCCAGTCGCTCAGCGTTTGGTAAATATTGTTTTCTATCGTTTCGGTAGGGAGTGTTAAAGCGGTCGCATTTTCGAGAGATTTTGCAAAATATTGCCAAAATCTGACCGCTTGTTGATCGGCGACATCTAAACTTAACCAAGCAAAACGCCCATTTTGCTGAGCCAGTTTCTCCATCCATTGCGCAGCCAATGTCGTTTTGCCCGAACCCGCAGGCGCCGTCATCACAATCAGCGGTTTGGGCGTTAAAGCTAAACGAGGGCGTTCGATCAAATCGGTACAAGCTGGTGTAGTAAGTTTGGTCATTAACATAGAAATGTCCATATTAAAAATGATGCCTCATTCTAACAAAAAAGCGGTAGATTGAAATCTACCGCTATGTTTATTATTTACCAGCCCAAACCACCATCACCTTATCGTCACCTTTTTCCCGCGAAAAAGCGAGATAGCGAGGTGTGTGCAGAATTTTTTGCGAACCTTCACCAACGGCTAAATGATGCTGGCGGAATTGCGCCAGCTTTTGCCAATGTTCCAAGATACCTCGTTTTTCGGCATTTTGGGCGAGTTCTTGCCAGTTCATATCCGAACGAGTGCCTTGCATTGGGTCAGAACCTGTTGCACCAAATTCACGTCCACTTTCATCGCCATAATAGATTTGTACTGCACTCGGCGAAAGCAGTAATAAACTACCAGCGAGTTTCTGTTTTTCCACCTGATGTTGGCTGTCACTATGGAAAAACAGCCGCGTATCGTGTGAAGACAAATAGCTCAATACATTGAAATCTTGCGCTTTTTGACTCATTGTTTCGTAAGTCGGCAAAATTTTGGCGAAACAATCCAAGGCTTCTTTGGCTTGATCTTGGAAACTGAAATTGATCATCGCATCAAAGCCATTTTGGTAGTAATCACTTTTCACCACCGAATGCCCCCACGCTTCGCCTGTCATAAAGAAGTTGTCTTGAAAACCTTGTTGTGGATGCGATTTTTGCCATTCTTGTAGAGCATTTTGCGCCGATTTTTTCAGCTCTAGCCACGTGCTTTTTTCAACGTGTTTGGCGGTGTCCACTCGAAAGCCATCAATGCCATATTGGCGCACCCAATCCGATAACCAGTCGATGAGATAATCTCGTACTTTGGCATTTTCTCGATTTACCGCATTAGTCGATTTTTTGGCAAAAAATGGTGGTAATTTGACCGCTTGTTCGCTTTCAGTTTTAAGATCAGGTAAAGCAGCAAGTGACATCATTAAGTCATCAAATTTTGGGCTGTCATAATCGCCCAAATCGGCTCTTGTCCAAGCCTTGCTCCACCAATTTTGCCAAGCGGTGGGATCAGAAAAATGGATGAAATCATTAAAACTATGCCAATTTTGCCCCGTTTTGGGCTGCCAATTTGTCCATTTTTTGCCCAGTGTTTGTTGAGTTTCTTTGTCATTGAGATAGAGCTTGCCAAAACCAAATTCTTGCATATCGGCAAGGGTGGCGTAGCCTGTGTGGTTCATCACCACATCAAAAATTACTCGAATGCCACGTTGGTGAGCTTGCTCAACAAAATGGGCGAGATCTTGCTCGGTACCCATATTGGCATCGATTTTCGTCCAGTCTAAATGGTAGTAACCGTGATAGGCATAATGCGGGAAGTCACCCTTATCGCCACCGCCAACCCAGCCATGGATTTGTTCTAGTGGAGAGCTGATCCAAATCACATTAGCCCCTAGATCTTTAATGTAATCTAACTTACTAGTTAAGCCTTTTAAATCGCCACCGTGAAAAGTGCCAATTTCTTGTTTGCCATCTTTGCGCCGTCCGTAGCTTTCATCGTTACTTGGGTCACCGTTTTCAAAACGGTCGGTTAAAACAAAATAAACTGTCGCGTTTTGCCACGAAAAAATTGGTTCAGAAGCCGTGGCTTTTTCGAGCAGTAGTAAGCCACCACTTTCGGCATTAGGGGTAAAATGCACCTGTCCATTTTTGACTTGCGCCGTTTGTCCCGAATAAGCATCTCGTACTAATTCGCCCTCGGTCCACAATGAAGAAACATCGATGCTCAGCGGCTGTTTATCCCACACTAAACAACTTTTCAAGTAGGCATATTGCTCTTCTTCGGGTTTGATGGTGAGCTTCAAGGTAGGCGTGCCACTACGCTGATCGATTTCAGCAATATAGGTTCCATTTTTAAACAAGCGGTGAGATTTTGCTGCATTTTTACAAGGTGCTAGCGTGAGAGTTTGGTTGAGCTTTACCGCCGCTTGTGGTTGAAAACATTGCCCATTAAGCTGAAATTGGAAGGGATATTGCCCTTTTTCAAGCGTTGCTTCCGCTTGAAATTGGTTAGGCGTAATTTCTTTAAATTGTAGAAATTCGGCACTTGTCCAGTGCGGTTGTGCCCACGTAAGTGTTGGAAATAAAAGTAGGGAAAGTAAGCCAGGTTTCATCAAGTCTCTCCTAGAAAAAAGGGTGTACAACGTACGCCCAACAACATTAGCCTTTTACGCCACCAGAGGTTAAGCCACCTACCAACCAGCGTTGAGCAAGCAAAAAGACCAGTGTGATAGGAATAGCAGACAAAATTGCTGCCGCAGCAAAATCACCCCATAAGTAGTTTTGTGGGTGGAGATACTGTTGCATACCCACAGCCAGCGTATAGTTATTGACATCACGTAATAGGAGTGAGGCCACTGGTACTTCGATAATGGATGAAATAAATGAGAGAATAAAAACTACCGCTAAAATTGGCACCGAAAGTGGCAATAAGATTAAGCGGAAAGTTTGCCACGGCGTTGCGCCATCCAATGCTGCCGCTTCTTCGAGGGATTTATCAATGGTTTCAAAGTAGCCTTTGATAGTCCAAACGTGCATTGCAATTCCACCCAAGTAAGCAAAAATTACGCCACCGTGAGTATTTAAACCTAAGAACGGAATGTAATCGCTTAAACGGTCGAATAAGGCATATAAAGCCACTAATGAAAGCACCGCTGGGAACATTTGGAAAATCAACATTGATTTTAGGAGCAAACCTTTACCCGCAAAGCGTAAACGCGCGAAAGCGTAAGCCGCTGTGGTCGAAAGCGCAAGGGTAATGATTGCGGTGATCCCTGCTACTTTCACCGAATTCCATAACCAAAGCAAGACGGGGAATGGCGGTGGCACAACAGTACCATCTTCGTGCGTAACTGCAATGCCAAGAGCGAGTTTCCAATGTTCGAGCGAAATTTCACTTGGGATCAATTCACCAATCGCAAGGTTGCCAGGGCGAAGCGAAATACCGATGATCATCAACATTGGGAAGAGGATCACTGCACAAAACAGAATTAAAAACAGGTGCGTTGAAAACAAACGTAGTTTCATTGATTTGGGTTGAACGATAGCCATAATGCCCCCTAATCTTGTGATAATTTCGTCATACGAATTTGGAATAATGCTAGAGCACTTACGAGTAAGAAAATGATTACTGCAATCGCTGCGGCTAAACCAAAATCTTGTGTACCGCTACCTTCAAAGGCAATGCGGTAGGTATAGCTAACTAATAAATCAGTGTGACCTGCTGGGGTTGTGGTTCCCACCATATTTGGTCCGCCATTAGTTAAAAGTTGGATTAGTACAAAGTTGTTGAAGTTGAAGGCAAAACTGGCAATCATCAACGGCATTAATGGTTTAATCAATAGCGGCATCGTAATTTTGGTAAAGTTCTGCCATACGGTTGCGCCATCAATTGACGAAGCTTCATACAAATCGTGCGGAATGGCTTTCAGCAAGCCCATACACACAATCATCATATATGGATAACCTAGCCACGTATTTACAATCAAGAGCATTGTTTTGGCTAGGAATGGGTCGTTAAACCATTCAGGACGAATGCCGAATAGTTTATTTAAAATCAAGTTGATTTCACCAAAACTTTGGTTAAACAAGCCTTTAAATACAAGGATGGAGATAAAGCCTGGTACGGCATATGGCAAAATAAGTAATAAGCGATAAATCGCTTTGCCTTTCAAAGCTTCCCATTGCACCAAGGAGGCAAAAATCATACCCAGCAATGTGGTGAAAATAACGGTTAAAAAGGCGAAGATCACCGTCCAAATAAAGATTTTGATAAAGGGCTCTTGCACACCATCATCGGTTAAAATTTTAACGAAATTTTGCCAGCCAATAGTGACGGTATAACCAGGTTCTAATCTCTCGCCTGTGTCGATATTTTGGAAAAAACCGATTTCATTATTTGCTTTATAGCGTTTTTGTTGTTCTAAATCGGTTAGGATTTGATTTTCTTCATCATAAGCATAGCGAGGTTTTTGCTCGGCAAATTGGCGCAAACCGCTCATTGAGAGTTTTTCACCGCTTGGTAAAACGGCTTGAATGCCTTGTAAAACGGTACGGTTTTGCGTAATTACTTTTAATGGTGCTGTTTTACTTTCTGTGGCTGGCATTGCTTCTTGTAAACTTAATTCGCCTTTGGTTTCGGCAATAACAAACGGTTCAGAAAGGTAATTTTTTTGTGAGTTGGGGTTCACTAAATAGATTTGATAACGTCCGTTATCAGCTTCCAATAATTTGAAGTGGTATTGTTCACCAGCCGCATAGGTTTGACTTTGTAGTTGGCGTAGCACTTGCTCAAAACTCAATTGGTTTGAGCCGCTGTAGTTAGTAAAAGCAATCACCACCGTACAAATCAGTGGAAACAAGACGAAAATGCCCATTGCCGATACCCCAGGGTAAACGTACCGCCAGCGGTAAGTGGATTGATTGCTAAAAATATAAATCCCAGAAGTCACCACCACTAACACCAATAGAGCGAATAAAATTTCACCTTGCAGATAGATGGTGAAAACGAGATAGAAGCTCAACAGGTAGAGTAGAGCGGTGAATGCTCGTTTTGCCCAGAGGTGGGAGGGGGTTGGATGTGTTGTAGCTTGCATTTTATCGTTTCCCCTGTAATTTGTAGGGACAGGTTTTATATCCGTCCGAATCATATTTAATTTCTGTTGGGCGGGTATAAAACTCGCCCCTACGAGATAGATTGTATAATCAATTACTCTTTCTCAATTTTCGCTTGTGCTTCATCAAGCGCAGCTTTCGCAGATTGACGACCTGTAGTTGCATTGCCAATAGCCGCTTTTTCTGAATACCAGAAGCGAGCCATTTGTGGAATATTAGGCATAATTTCACCATTTTCCGCATTGGCCATCGTTGCGGCAATACGAGAATCGACTGCTAATTTCGCTTGATAAGATTTAAGTGCAACCGCACCAAGAGGGACATTTTTATTGACTGTATCAAGACCTGTATCAGTTAAAAGGTAGTTTTCCAAAAATTCTTTGGCTAAGTCTTGGTTCGGGCTGGCTGAGTTGATCCCTGCGCTTAACACGCCAACGAAGGGTTTAGAGGCTTTACCGTTAAGGGTTGGCAATACAGCTACGCCATAGTTGATTTTGCTTTTTTCGATGTTTGTCCACGCCCAAGGACCATTGATGGTTAAAGCGGTGTTACCTTTGTTAAAGGCAGCTTCAGCTACGGAATAATCCATATCCGCACTAATCACTTTGTCTTTCACCAATTTCACCACATATTCTAAACCTTTAACTGCTCCTTCATTGTTTACGCCGATGTCTTTCACATCATAACCATTAGCGGTGGTTTTGAAAGCATAAGCCCCTTGCGATGAAATAACTGGCCACGTGAAGTAGGGTTCTTGTAAGTTCCACATAATGGCGGATTTACCTTTCGCTTTCAGTTCTTTATCTAACTTCTCAACTTCTTCCCAAGTTTTTGGTGGGGTTGGCACTAAGTCTTTATTGTAGATAAGCGAAATCGCCTCTACCGCAATTGGATAAGCAATTTGTTTGCCGTTATATTTAGTCGCATTCCAACCAATGTCAGAAATTTTTGCTTGGAAATCTGCTGATGGTTTAACTTCAGCAAGTAAGCCTGCTTGCGCATAACCACCGAAGCGGTCGTGTGCGTAAATGATAATATCAGGACCATCACCCGTGGTTGCCACTTGTGGATAAAGTTCTTCTAATTTACTTGGGTGTTCGACAATCACCTTCACCCCTGTTTCTTTTTCAAAGGCTTTACCCACTTCTGCTAAGCCATCGTAGCCTTTATCTGCGTTGATCCAAATATTTAATTGACCTTCCACAATTTTCGCATTCGCTCCTTGTGCAATCGCTAAACCTGCAAGCACAGCGAGAGCTGCTTTGGTTAATGTTTTCATAGAATTTTCCTTTTTTTGAATTGGGAATATAGAGAAATTACGATGCAAATAAACTTCACTTAGAAGTTTTAAACTGGCGTGATAATCGACAAATTTGCTCCAAATGGCAATCCTCCCCCAGTCTCATCCCCCTCATCCTAAAATGTGAATGAGATCACAAATTTGCAAAAAAATGATGAAATCTGACCACTTGTAGATTTTTTTGTGAGCCAGATCACAAAATAAAGAGCAAAAAAAGTGATCTAGCTCACAAAAAATTTTTTTTAAAATTTTTGAAGATTTTTTTTAAAGTATGATGTGTAAATTTTGGAGTGTGGCTAGACTTTGCTCCAAAATTAACAAGCAGAAGGCAAATACTATGAGCAATGTCAAATTAACCAATGTCTGCAAATCTTTCGGTGATGTGCATATTTCTAAAAATGTGAATTTAGATATTCAAGAAGGGGAATTTGTTGTATTTGTTGGACCTTCTGGCTGTGGCAAATCTACAGTATTAAGAATGATTGCGGGTTTAGAAGATATTACTTCGGGCGATCTCTATTTTGGTGATAAACTAATGAATGATATCCCGCCAGCCGATCGCAATATTGGTATGGTATTCCAATCTTACGCGCTTTATCCACATTTAACCGTAGCGGAAAATATGTCCTTTGGGCTGAAATTAGCTGGCGCTAAAAAAGCAGAAATTGATCAGCGAGTAAACCAAGTTGCTGAGATTTTACAGCTCGCTCATCTCCTTACTCGTAAGCCAAAAGAGCTTTCTGGTGGACAACGTCAGCGTGTGGCAATTGGACGTACGCTAGTCTCCCAACCTGAAGTATTTTTGTTAGATGAACCGCTTTCTAACCTTGATGCGGCTTTACGTGTGCAGATGCGGGTGGAAATATCTAAACTACATAAAAAACTTAATCGTACGATGATTTACGTTACCCACGATCAAGTAGAAGCAATGACCCTAGCGGATAAAATTGTGGTGTTGCAACCTGCTGCTGATGTAGATAGCAATGTGGCACAAATTGGTAAGCCACTTGAACTTTATCATTATCCAGCCAATCGTTTTGTTGCAGGCTTTATCGGTTCGCCTAAAATGAATTTCATACCAGTACGCGTGATAGATGTGCGGGCAGATGGCGTCAAAATTGAATTACCTGATTCGACCCATTTGAATTTCTGGATTCCTGTTGAGCCAACAGGTGTAAAAGTGGGCGACAACCTTTCACTCGGCATCCGTCCTGAACATTTAATTCCTTGCGATCAGAGTACCATTTGCATTCGTGGTACGGTAAAAGTTGTTGAACAGCTCGGTAATGAAACTCAAGTTTATATTGAAATGCCACCGATTAAACAAAGCCTTGTTTATCGCCAAAATGACATTGTATTAGTGAAAGAAGGCGATGAGATGGCGATTGGCATTAACCCGAATCGTTGTCATCTGTTTAAAGAAGATGGCACCGCATGTAAACGCCTGTTTAAAGAATTAGGCGTGTAATGCTCATTTTTGCTTGCCTTGCAAGCGGTGAATTTTTAGCTATTTTTTCATAATGTAAATCTTTCAAAAATTTCCTTAAGGAGTCTTCCTATGAAACTCAATAAAACTTTATTAGCAACTTTAGTGGCTGTCGTATCAAGTAGTGCAATGGCTGTCGATTTCCATGGTTATGCTCGTTCTGGTATCGGTTGGACATCAGGTGGTGGGGAACAGTCTGCCTTTACGGTAAACGGTGGTGGCTCAAAATATCGTTTAGGTAACGAATCTGATACCTACGCAGAATTAAAACTCGGACAAGAGCTTTATAAAGATGGGGATAAATCAATTTATTTTGATACTAATGTGGCTTATGGTGGTACATTGCAAGATAACGACTGGACAGAAACTAGCCCAGCATTGCGTGAATTAAATGTGCAATTCAAAAACTTCGCAGATGTCTTACCTGGTGCCACATTGTGGGCTGGTAAACGCTTTTACCAACGTCACGATGTACATATGAATGACTTCTACTACTGGGATATTTCTGGTCCTGGTGCAGGGGTTGAACATATCGACCTTGGCTTCGGTAAACTATCTGTCGCTGCAACCCGTAATACCGAGCGTGGTGGTGCATATTCTTACTACTATGACTATGCAACAAAAAGTTATAAAAGCGATCGTAATGTAAAAAAAGATGTGTATAACGACGTATTTGATGTGCGTTTAGCGGACATTAAATTATGGCAAGATGGTTCACTTGAAGTAGGTTTTGACTATGGACGTGCACATACTAAAGATGATGCTCGTATTACGGCAAACAATCCAAGCAAAAACGGTTATATGGTCACTGCAGAATATACCCAAGGTAATTTCTTTGGTGGCTTCAATAAATTCGCTGCACAATATGCTACAGATTCTATGACCTCTTGGAATACTGGGCACTCACAAGGTGGTCGTGCAGATAATAAAGGTAATATGCTCCGTTTGATTAACCAAGGGGTTGTGGCAATTAATCCAAAAATCGAAGTGATGTACGCCTTGATTTACGAAAAAACCGATTTGGATAACAACCAAGGTAAAACGTGGTATTCAGCAGGTGTTCGCCCAATGTATAAATGGACGAAAACGATGAGTACCTTGGCAGAAATTGGTTATGACCGCATTAAAGACCAAGCCACAGGTAAGAAAAATGACTTGATGAAATACACCATTGCCCAACAATGGCAAGCAGGTGATTCCATTTGGGCACGTCCAGCCATTCGTGTGTTTGGTACTTATGCACGTTGGAACGATAAATTCAACACCGCCAATCGTACCAATGCAGGCTACAAAGCGAAAGATGGTGAATTTATCGCTGGCGTACAATTTGAGGCTTGGTGGTAATCAGTACTCTCTTATTTCTTTCGTAGGAGCGGGGTTTATCCCCGCCCGAATAGAGCATAAATATCGTACGGGCGGGGATAAACTCCGCCCTACAACAATTGATAAATGAGGTATGATTTTATGAAATTTAAACTTGCTTGCTTATTCTCAACCCTTGTCTTTTCTTCAGCGATATTTGCCAACCAACCCAACCTATCCCAAGCAGAATTGGATAAAATCAACTGGCAAGCGGTCGATTTTTCGCAAAAAATTGCAAATCATCCCCATCTCAATATCGGCAATTTAAAAGGCGTAGTGGGGTATAAAATCCCTGCAAATCAAGGCACGCTTAAAATTAACCTTAAAAGTATTGCCCAAGATAATCACACCATTTTTGTACCGAATGTATTGGTGCTTGATGCCGCATTTAATCCAACGGTGAATTACACAGCAAGTCAATTTAAATTTGAAGAAGCAAGAGGCATCAACGAACCTCGTTATGAGATGGAACTGAACCTAACCCCTGTAGAAAATCAGGATTTCATCTATTTGCTGGTTTATACCACCGAACAAGATTTACAAGGTACCACCACCATTACTCACCCGGCGAAATTGCTGGCAAAAGCAAAAGGTAATCAACCGCCCGCAATTGCAGATATTCAAGCCAAACACAGTGAAACAGGAGAAATTGTGCTTGAAGTCGATGGTGTACAAACGGCGCAATTTATTGGCTTGAAATCAGGCGGAGCTTTATTTGAAAAAAAAGCGGAGAACGCGCAAACGGCAACTGTTCAATCAAAACAAAGGGTAAAAGGCTCGCAAAAGGTAGAGTCTAGTACCGAAAGTTATTTTAATAATGAAGTGCTCAAAGCCTTAAAAGCAAATGATGTAAATAAGGCAATGAATTTGGTCAATGAAGCAGAAAAATTAGGCTTAACCGAGCCAAGAAAGTTATTTTTAAAACAAGTGAAAAGTAAATAATAGCTATTGCTTTAAGGTGAGTATTGAGCTCACATAGTAAACTTAAACAAAATTTAATAGTGGGCTAAAGCCCACTCTATAGGAATATATTATGCACCCTCTCATCAATCCTTCATTTTTTGACGAACGTGGCAATGTGGTTGAAGCCTCAAGCGAAACCATTGACACACTTTCCACACTGTTAGGCAAACAGAAAAAGGCAGATATTCTTCCGCCTGTTTTGGTTTTAAAAGAAGATAAAACGCAAACAATCAGCCTCAACAGCAAAGCCAAAACCTTAAACATCAGTTGGGAGTTAGCCCTTGAAAGCGGTCAGATTCACCAAGGAAAATGCAAAACTGCAGAAATCAATTTACCGAAAAATTTGCCTTTGGGATACCACGATTTAGTGGTAAATAATGGCAAAAAATCGACCGCTTGTAGGCTGATTATTACGCCGAAAACCGCTTTCCAACCAAAGGAATTACAACAAAAACAAAAACTTTGGGGCGCGATTGTTCAACTTTATACGCTTCGTTCTCAACATAACTGGGGCGTAGGTGATTTCTCCGATTTACAAGATTTCCTCAAAGGTGTGGCAGCCAAAGGGGGAGATTTTGTGGGATTAAACCCGATTCACGCCCTTTTCCCTGCTAATCCAGAAGGCGCAAGCCCTTATAGCCCCTCTTCTCGCTTGTGGCAGAATATTTTATATATTGATGTGGCAGCTATTCCTGCTTTCCAACATTCAGCCAAAGCGCAGCAATGGTTTCATTCAGCAGAAACGCAATGGTATCTGAATGAAGCCAGAGCAAAAGACTATGTAGATTACAGGCAAGTGTTTGGCTTGAAGTTATTTGGCTTACATTTAGCTTTTGAGCAATTCAGCCAAGAAGATCAAAGTGAATTTGAGCAATTTATTGCTGATAATGGCGAAGGTTTGCTGGTGCAAGGGACTTTTGATGCATTGCATAAGTGGCTGTCAGACAACTTGCCTGAACAGTGGGGTTGGCAGTCTTGGGCGAAGGAATATCAAGATTATAAAAGTAAAGCGGTGGCGAAATTCCAAAAAGTACAGGCTGATTTAGTCCGTTTTTATATGTGGCTGCAATTTGTCGCCCAACAACAATTACAAGCCTGCAATCAGCTGGCGCAAGAACTCGATATGCCAATCGGTTTTTACCGCGATTTAGCCGTTGGGGTGGCTGACAATGGCGCAGAAACTTGGGCAGACAAAGAATTATTTGTGCTAGGTGCCTCGATTGGTGCACCACCAGATATTATGGCGCCACAAGGGCAAAATTGGGGCTTGTCGCCAATGCATCCTGAAGTGCTCCAAAGACGAGGCTATCAGCCATTTATTGATTTGTTGCGTGCCAATATGAAAAATTGTGGTGCACTGCGGATCGACCATATTTTAGGCTTTGCCCGTATGTGGTGGGTACCAAAAGGTGAAAGTGCCAAAAACGGAGCCTATGTACGTTATCCGTTGGAAGATTTGTTGTCGATTCTTGCCTTAGAAAGCCAACGTCATCAATGTTTGGTGATTGCCGAAGCGTTAGGCACAGTGCCAGAAGGAATGCTAGAAAGTCTTGAAGAAAAAGGTATTCTTGCTTACAACATTTTCTATTTTGAATGGAAAGGTAATGAAAGCAAGCCACTTGCGGAATACCCGTATCAAGCAATGACCACGCTTAGTACCCACGATTTACCAACCGTACAAGGCTATTGGAAATATCACGATTTTGATCTGGGCGAACAATTTGGCGTTTATCCAAGCCCTGAAGTGTTGCAACAATTAAAAGATAAACGTGTGGAATACAAAGCGGCGATTCGAGCAGCGGTGGAAAAAGAGCAAGAGTTAGAGCTAGATTATTTTGGCATTACGCAAAACTTCACCCACCAGTTGCAAACCTATGTAGCGGATACCAACTCGGCTTTATTCGGTACCCAGCCTGAAGATTGGCTCAATATGTTTGATCCTGTGAACATTCCAGGCACCAGTAGCGAATATCCAAACTGGCGACGTAAATTATCGGCAACCACCGAAGCGATTTTCGCCGATGAGAAAATCAACGCCTTACTGGAAGGGTTTGAGCAAAAACGGAACAAAAAATAACAGCAAATCGGGCAGCAATGCCCGATTTTTTAATGTTCTGCGTGGTGATCGTAATGGATTCGCCACAGCATTCTCGCATCGAGGTTGCTTGAGGCGATCATGGTGAGAAAGACCGAAGCTCCGAAGAAAAATGCACCATCGCCCACCGAAAAACTCAAAATCTGCCCTCGTTCTAGCAACGACATCATCAACGCCAAAACGAACAAATCTAACATCGACCAACGCCCGATAAAATGCACATAATGCAAGGCTTTCATCTGCCAGTGAATGGGGTGTTTCCACTTAAAATGAATGGCTAACAGCAAGTAAAATAACACCGCCACTTTGCTCACAGGCACAAAAATACTTGCAATAAAAATAATGGCTGCCACCGCATAACTGCCTAAAGAAATAAAGGCTAGCACACCGCTAAGCAGCGTATCCGCAGAGACCGAACCCGCCAATCCCGTGGCGGAAATGGGCAGCGTATTGGCAGGAATCATCATCACCACGCCTGCAATTAAACACGCCCAAACTCGTTGAAGTTTTATTCCGTCGGATACCGACAAATTGGTTTCACAGCGAGGGCAACGCTGTCTGCCTTTGTTATCTACAATGTTCTCATCAAAGGTGTATTCGCAGGTGGAACAAAGGGTTGGGTGTTTAGGATAATCTGGCGGAAGATTGTGATATTCAGGGTAAAAATATTCCCACCCTTGTTTTATATCAATACGAGTAAAGAGCAAAGTGATCAGAATGGTCACGATCACAAAAGCAAGCAGACTGGTACTAAAATCAAGTTCTGCATAATCTCTGATTTTAAACGCCGCTACTCCAAGTGCGACTAAATAAACATCTAACATCACCCATTCTTGGATCTTACCGAGCAATATTAAGGTGTAGCGAGGACGGTGTCCTAGCCATCGCTGTACTTGAATGGTGAGAATTAAGACCGCAAAAGCAATTGGCATAATTATTGAGCAAAGTAACACCATAAAAGCGGTATAAGGATAACCCTCGGTTGCCATTTTCCAAGCTCCGCCCCAAACGGTGGCATGGATTGGCACACCGAATAAGTCAATGCTCATTAACGGTGATAACAAGGCGAAAGGTAACAAAATTAAAATCGCTAAGGCAATAATCGCTGTGCGGCGAAAATTCCACGTATTACCAATGCGCAGCACATTATGACAATTCGGGCAAACCGCTGCCTTATAAGGTAGATTAGTTGGAACTTGTACCACTGCGTTACATTCACTGCATTGTTGAAGAGTTAAATTATGTATTTTCATATTTTTCGTGTGTTATTCAAGCGGTTGAATTATAGCAAAATTTTACAAGTTTTAATTCATTGCAATTTCTGCAATCTATAAAGTCAATAATCTCAATTTACGCAATTAGGTGTTCATGTTATGCTATATTCAGCTTAAATAGCTTATCTCAATCATACAATGTTCATCTTTTAATATAAGGGAAACCCATGAAAAAAAACCTTCTTATTCCTTACCTTTACCTCCTTTTTGCTTACAGGCTGTGGCACACTCACAGGAATTCCATCTCACGGTGGTGGTAAACGCTTTGCTGTTGAGCAAGAACTTATAGCTGCTTCTTCTCGTGCGGCGGTGAAAGATTTAGATTTACGTGCGTTGCAAAATCGTCGTGTAGCACTTTATGTTTCAATTATGGGTGACCAAGGTTCAGGGACAATGTCAGGTGGTCGTTATTCCATTGATGCTTTAATTCGCGGTGAATATTTAAACAACCCAACCTCTGAGACTCAATACCAATATCCGCAAAATGAAACCACTGCAACTACCAATTCAGGTGCTTTATCCAGTGTGACTAATTCAACCAGCTTGCTCAATGCGCCATCTTCATCTAAAACCACAACAGATGGAGGAAGTGGTCGCCGAGGCATAGGCTTATCTACAAATGGAATGGGCGATTATCGCAATGAAACCTTAGTAACCAATCCTCGTGATGTTTCCTTTCTTACCAATTTGATTCAAACAATGTTCTTCTTGCGTGGCATTGATGTGGTTTCGCCTGAATATGCGGATGCTGATGTATTTGTGACGGTAGATGTATTCGGTACTATTCGTAGTCGCACTGAATTACATTTATACAATGCAGAAACCCTGAAAGCACAAACTAAGTTGGAATATTTTGCAGTAGATCGCAACACGGGTTCTTTATTGATTAAACCGACGACCAGTGCACAAGAAGCGACTTATCGTGAAAACTTTGCGCTTTGGACAGGTCCATACAAGGTGACAAAAGAGATAAAAGCAACCGATGGTTTAATGGTAAGTTTTGAAGACATTCAGCCTTATGGCGAATCTGCCACTAATCAACCGAATTGGAGTGCTTCTGAAGGCGGTGAGCCTAGTCAAGTGAGCGAAGAAATCCTCCGCAAACGCCAGCAGCAAGGGAATTAAAAATGAAACTATTCAACAGATTTACATTATGGTTCTCTCTGTTGTTAGTTGCCGCAGGGGGGTATGCTCCTGCGGTTTTTGCTTCAACCTTAGCGAATGACCCTTTTGTACGGGGGGCGATTGCCCGAGAGAACTTTGAACCTGGCGGTAAATATCATTTATTTGGCAGTGCGCGAGGCACGATAGGAGATAGAGAGGGGGCTATTTCACCTTCGCCGATTTACCATCAACACTTGGGCAACTTGGAGATGGAGAAAATTGGTCTCCAAGGCACGATAAAATACAATGCCAATTTTTCAAATCATGGTCACGAAGTCCATGCTCCATTTGATAACCACGATGAGCGTTCAGATTCGGACGAGCGAGGAAGCGTTGCTGACGGTTTCACCCTGTACAAATTGGAATGGCAAGGACACGAACACCACCCTGCTGATGGTTATGATGGACCGCAAGGTGGTGGTTATCCTGCACCAAAGGGCGCGAGAGACGAATATACCTATCGTGTTTCGGGGATTGCTGAGCGAATTAAGTTAAACCCACAAATTGCCACCAGCGATGAACGCAGTTTTTCTGAACGTCTTTCTGACAGCTGGCGCAACTTTGGTGAACGAGGGGCGGCGGCACGTCAAAAAATTAGCCAACGCAACAGCAAACTAAACGATGCAGGTAATGCGTTTGAGACGGGCAATGGGCTGATTGAGGGGGTAATCTATAACCCTATCGGTCTTTTGGCGGAAGGCACGGGGCTTTCTTCGCTGATACAGCAAGGGCTGACGGAGGCGCAGCATGCGTCAGAGCGTGGCGTGATACGTTACATTGCCGCCAAATCGACAGAAGAGAAGTTTGCGGCGATTGATGATATAGCCAATGCCGATATGAATTTGGATTGGACGGCAGAAAAATTTAACAACCTCGTAAACGAAAATCCGAATTTGGCTGAAGGTATTGAACTGGTATTCAATGCCGCCGTGGTGAGAGGCGGGGCGAAAATAGCCGCTTCTACTGCCAAAAAAACCGCAACAATTGGCAAGGACGTAAAAAGATTTGCCAAATCGGAAGACGGCAGTCTTCCGCCGCCGAAGAAAGCGTCACGGAATACACAAAAATCCGATTCCAAACACAAATCGAGCGACAACGACGTTGGTGCTAAAAATGCCGCCAAAGCAGGGGCAGCAGGCTCAGCCCAAACAGCGAAAAACGCAGGTAAATCCAACCAACAAGCGGTCAAATCTGACGGAAAATCTGCAAGTAGCAGCACCGCAGGCAAAGCTGCAACTTCCACAGAGGGTTCTAGCTCTACGCCTAGCGTTAGGATTCAACAAAGCGGCGGTGGCAAATTTAGTTCATCGCTCGGTATTGGTAGCTTAAGCGGAGCGGGAAGTTTTGCGGTTGGGAAATTTGTACCAGCAAATGGACCGACGGCGGTGAAGGGGACGGAGTCGAAAAAGTAAAAATATAAAAGAGGACAAACAAACAAATAATTATATATTTGAAAAAGCTCCTTACCATTCAAAAGTAGGAAACTCTGTAAAATCTGCGAATCCAACCTCTGGGCAAGAAGTACTAAATGAATCTATTCAAGTGAAAAGTACCTCTACTCGCAGGGTAGGTGTTGATAAATCCACAGGAGAGTATGTGGTTTTTGATCAGACAAAAGATAATATTTACCATGGGCATGTAAGAGATTGGGATGAATTAACTACGGATATGAAGAATGCTTTGAAAAAGGCGGGATTAGTAAATAATAAAGGTAAAATAAAATGACAGATTTATTATATGAAGAATTAATTAATATGGAATTTATTGAGGCAAAAAAAATAATAGAAAGCTCATCTAATAAGGATAGTATTTGTCGAGCTGTTCTAGCCATTGGTATTAGTTCTAAAGAGGTTAATAAAGCAAAATGTTTTTTATATTCCTGTTTTGAAATTAATGATATAGATATTTCTAGAACTGCTATTTTAGCTATAGGTCATATGGCTAGAGTAAATAAAAATATAGATAAAAATGAATTTATAAGAAAAATCAATGTGTTAAAATTCAAAAATGAATTAATGGGAGTTATTAATGATGTTTTAGATGATATAGAAATATTCTCTAATTCATAACTAAAGAAAATTATTTAAGATTCAGCCCAAACGGCAAAAAACGCAGGCAAATCCAACCAACAAGCGGTCAAATCTGACGGAAAATCTGCAAGTGGCAGCACCGCAGGCAAAGCCGCAACTTCCACAGAGGGTTCCAGTTCTGCCTCTAGTGTTAGCATTCAACAAAGCGGTGGCGGCAAATTCAGCTCCTCCCTTAAAGTTGGTAGCTTAAGCGGAGCGGGAAGTTTTGCAGTTGGGAAATTTGTGCCAGCAAGTGGACCGACGGCGGTGAAAGCTGCTAGACCAACCCCAAAACAATCTGAGATCGATGTTGGAAATACGTTACCTAAAGATGCTAGGGGGCAAATGAGTTATAAAGATGGCAAAGAAGTCAAATATGGGGAAAAAGGAAGTGTTCGCCCAGATTGGTGCATTGGGGCAACTTGTAGCATAGAAGTAAAAAACTATGACATTCATAAAAATAGAAATGGATTAGTTAATAATATAGCTAAACAAGCAAAACAACGTAAAGAACATTTACCTAAAAATATGAAGCAAGAGGTACGAATTGATTTGAGAGGACAAAATTATTCTGCAAAAGATCTAGTAAATATTAAATCAAGCATTGAAAAGAAAACTAATGGAATTATAAATTCCAAAAATATTACATTTATTACTGGAGATTAACTGTGATTCTACTAGCAGGATTTAGATCCCCTATGTGCATATTTATGGGCAGTGCGAGAGATAGAAAAATTCTATATACTTTTTTTCAGGAATTAGCTGAATATTTAGAAAGAAAAAACGTTTCAAATCGAGAATTAATTACAGATAGGCTATACCGAAGGTACGTACGATTTGCAGATCTTGAAGATACTTTTAATATTATGAAAAATATTGAATGTGATTTTATAGGTGAAAATAGAATAAAAAGAAATGAATATCAAGCATTTTTTTCTGCCTTTTACAAAGGTGTTGAGGAAGTTAGATATTTAATTGAAATAGGACAAAAGGAAGAAGATGAAAATCGTTTTCAAACTGGATTATTAGAATTACCCTATGAGGTAGAAGAAAAGTTATTGCCTAATAAATACTATGATGATTTACCTGATGATGCTGAACCTGTCTGGATGCGAACTATTCCATTGGAAATAGAAAGCATTCTAGAAGAATACAAGGAAAAGTAAGCAGAGGCAGCAGGCTCAGCCCAAACAGCGAAAAAAGCAGGTAAATCCAACCAACAAGCGGTCAAATCTGACGGAAAATCTGCAAGTGGCAGCACCGCAGGCAAAGCTGCAACTTCCACAGAGGGTTCTAGCTCTGCGCCTAGCGTTAGGATTCAACACAGCAGCGGTGGCAAATTTAGCTCCTCACTCGGCATTGGCGGCTTAAGCGGAGCGGGAAGTTTTGCGGTTGGGAAATTTGTACCAGCAAATGGACCGACGGCGGTGAGGGGGATAAATAGCAAATCAGCATCTCCTAAAAATATAGATCTAAAAACAGAACAGAATACTATCAAAGGAGTAGTATCTATTTCGAGGTCTAAATATCCAGAAACTGCATCGCATATTGAAGATGTAATTAGTAAAGGTAAGCCCGCCGTTTTAACTATTGACCGAAAAGGTGCTTCTCAGCGAAGAAAGGAGGCTCTAGGTAATACAAAATCTAAAGCTGGATATGATCGAGATGAATACCCACCAGCGATGTTTAAAGAAGGGGGCAAAAATTCATCTGTTAGGCATATATCTCCTAGTGATAATAGAGGAGCTGGTAGTTGTATTGGACATCAATGTAAACAATATGCTGATGGTGATAAAGTAAAAATAGAGATTAAGGAATAAATATGGATTATTTAGATAAATTAATAGATATATCCAGTGGGACAATCAGTGAAATAATAAGTGGTAATTTGCCTGCTGAATTACAAAAATTATATCAAATGAAAAATGGATTTGTAGCATTTGAAAGTTCTCTTCGCATTTATGATATAAGTTCTATGCAAGTTATAAATAATTCTATTGTCTCAAAATTAAACAGTGATTTGTTATTTTTTGGTGATAGTGCTTTAGGCGACGGTTTTTGCATAAAGAATAGTAATTTCTATAAGTATGATTTTGAGATTGGTGAGTTTGAATTTATGGGGAAAAACTTAGAAGATTTTTCTAAAACCTTATTACTTGAATATAATTATTATACTGGGTATGAATTAGCTAGGAGTTGGATGAATATCAATGGATTATTACCTTTAGAAAAAATTCTTATGCCTAAAATTCCTTTTTCACTAGGTGGGGAATATGTTGTAGATAATTTAATTGACTATCCTAGAAATAAAGGAATACAAAAAAAAATAGAATTTCATAAAAAAATTAGAGAGATAAATGATGGGGAAAAAGTCATTTTACAAGAGGTTTACAGGCTATAATTGATTTTTGATATTGAAAAATATTCAAAATAAAAGTACAACTGATATTAGTTTGCGAGGAAAAAGCCATTTTGATAAAAATCAGAAATTGTGCATCCTGCAACACATAGTGATATTAGACAAGCTAAAAAATTAGCCAAGCAACAAGGACTTATAAAAAAATGAATAACATTAATACATTACTATATACATTAAATCAGTGGTATAAATCAAAATGTAATGGTATTTGGGAACACTCAAATGGATTAACATTAGAAACCCTAGATAATCCAGGGTGGCATTTAAAAATAACAGGAGAGTACCAAAAACAAGATATAAATATTCAAAAAGATATTAATGAATCTACTTGGTTATTCATATCAGCAAATGAATTTGAGTTTAATGGCTTCTCAAGTATTGAATTATTAGGAGAACTGTTAAATAACGCTAGAATGGTTGAGTCAAAGTGAATAGAAAAATAGCCTTTATATACTACGATTTAGAAGGGAATATGGCTATGGAAGAATTATCTTCTAAGAAGATTACTAGTAATATATATGAACTAAAAGAAATTCCTCTATGTGCTTATAATATATCAAAAAATGATATTTTTTCTGTTGAAAGTGAGGGCGGTGAATTATTTTTTGATTCCTTAATAAAGAAATCTGGTAATACGACCATACAGATAGTTATTTTAAAGAATGAAATATCTAATCTTCTACTAAAAATAGAAAGAATAGGAGCTGATATTCGCTGGTTTAATGAGGGATATTTTGCAATAAATATCCCACTTTTTGATGATTATTTAGTTCTCAAAAAAGGGTTAGATGATTATGAGAAAAAAAACATTATTAGTTATAGAGAGGCTTGTTTAGGCAGTAAATAAACATTATAGGTTTCACTTTTATAATCTCGCCAACAAGCGGTCAAATCTGACGGAAAATCTGCAAGTAGCAGCACCGCAGACAAAGCTGTAACTTCCACAGAAAATGCCAGTTCTGCACTGGGAATCAAGGTGATTAAAATTTATACTTAAAAGATAAACAATCTTTATCGTATTGCAATTTTGGCAATCTATAAAATCAATAATCTCAATTTACGCAATTAAACGTTTGTGTTATACTGCTACTAATTTTTACAGCCCTTATTACATTAGAGGAAATTCAAATGGCTAACTATTTCAACACATTAAACTTACGTGAAAAACTTGATCAATTAGGTCGTTGTCGTTTTATGGATCGTAGCGAGTTCGCTGACGGTTGCAACTTCTTAAAAGGCAAAAAAATCGTGATCGTAGGCTGTGGTGCGCAAGGTTTAAACCAAGGTTTAAATATGCGTGATTCTGGTTTAGATATTGCTTACGCATTACGTGCTGAAGCGATTGCGGAAAAACGTGCTTCATTTACGCGTGCTACTGAAAACGGTTTCAAAGTCGGGACTTATCAAGAGTTAATTCCAACCGCAGATTTAGTCATCAACTTAACGCCAGATAAACAACACCATAAAGTGGTGGCAGATGTAATGCCGTTAATGAAGCAAGGTTCTGCATTTGGTTACTCACACGGTTTCAACATTGTGGAAGAAGGTGAGCAAATTCGTGAAGACATCACCGTCGTAATGACTGCACCGAAATGCCCAGGTACAGAAGTGCGTGAAGAGTACAAACGTGGTTTCGGTGTACCTACACTTATCGCTGTTCACCCTGCAAATGACCCGAAAGGCGAAGGGATGGCGATTGCGAAAGCGTGGGCGAGTGCAACAGGCGGTGACCGTGCAGGCGTGTTAGAATCTTCATTTGTTGCGGAAGTGAAATCTGACTTAATGGGTGAACAAACCATCCTTTGCGGTATGTTGCAAGCAGGTTCAATTGTGTGCTACGACAAATTAGTGGCAGACGGTAAAGATCCAGCGTACGCAAGCAAATTGATCCAATACGGTTGGGAAACGATTACCGAAGCGTTAAAACAAGGCGGTATCACCTTAATGATGGATCGTCTTTCTAATTCAGCGAAAATCCGTGCCTTTGAATTAGCGGAAGAAATCAAAGCACAGTTAAACTTCTTATATTTAAAACACATGGACGACATCATCAGCGGTGAGTTCTCATCAACAATGATGGCAGACTGGGCAAACGGCGATGCAAACTTATTAAAATGGCGTGAAGAAACAGGCAAAACGGCTTTCGAAAATTCACCAAAAACAGACGGTATCAAAATTTCTGAACAAGAATACTTCGATAACGGCGTAGTGATGGTTGCAATGGTGAAAGCAGGTGTTGAAATGGCATTTGATGCAATGGTTGCAAGCGGTATCTACGAAGAGTCTGCATACTATGAATCATTACACGAGCTTCCGTTAATCGCAAACACTATCGCGCGTAAACGTTTATACGAAATGAACGTGGTTATTTCAGACACTGCGGAATACGGTAACTACTTATTCTCACACGTTGCAACGCCAATTCTTGCAGAGAAATTAATCCCAATGTTACAAAAAGGCGATTTAGGCGAACCAACACCAACCGTTGAAATCGACAATGTGTACTTGCGTGATATTAACGATGCCATCCGCAACCACCCGGTTGAGTTAATCGGTCAAGAATTGCGTGGTTATATGACAGATATGAAACGTATTTCTTCACAAGGTTAATTGTGAGTTTTAAGCCCATCAATAGTGATGGGCTTTTTTATGTTTAAGCATAGTAAATGAAAAATTACCAACTATTTTGTCTACTGTGCTTTTGTTTATCTATTCTCTTGGGGCAATTTCCTCAATTGGTACTGCTTGTTGATCCTCAGAAACTTCCGCCTTGGTATTTTCTGTTTTCGCTTTTTTCAGTGACAAAGCTTCTAATACCGTCGGTCTTGGTGCCTCAACCACATTACCTGCTGTAGAACAGTAACGCTGTCCACGATTTTTCCACATCGGGATTTGACGATTTGGGTCGCAGTTAATGCTGCCATAGCTGTTGATACCAACCATCTGAATATTTTTCGAGGTAGGTAATCTGAAGCGAGTAGGGGATGAGCGCTTCAGATACTCTTTATAAACGTGTAATGCGCCGCTTGAACCCGTCAAATAAGTGTCGGTGTTGTTATCTTTCCCTAGCCATACGGTGGTAATGTTTTCGCCGTCAATTCCCGCAAACCACGTATCACGTGCGTTATTGGTGGTTCCTGTTTTACCTGCCAAATGCAAATGAGCAAATTCATTTTGTAAGCTGCGAGCCGTTCCTCGTTTGACCACTTGTTGCATTGCGTAAAGAGCTTGGATCGTGGCTTCTTCAGGTAAAACTTGCTCGCTCACCTCTTCTAGATTCCGTTGATATAGTGGTTTACCATCCGAGCCTGTAATGAATTCAATAGTGGTTAAAGGCACTTTCAAACCATTATTTGCCAGCACTTGATAAGATTTGGTGACATCATACGGCGAAATAGAGTAAGAACCGAGCAACATCGCAGGATAGACAGGAATTTCCACTTTATCCCATCCCATCTCTTTTTGTTTGGCGATGACTTTTCTCAAGCCATATTTCATTCCGATATTTACGGTTGGAATGTTAAGAGATCGAACCAGCGCATCCATCAACATCACCGAACCGCTAAAGCGACCATCGTAGTTCTTTGGTGTCCAAGAAGCTGTGCCAACCCGAATAGTAATTTGGCTATTAGCGATAGGCGTATTTAAACGAAACTGTGTGGGATCGGACATTGCAATCGCATAGATAGAAGGTTTGACTAGTGAACCAATTTGACGTTTAGTTTGGATTGCACGGTTAAAGCCTGCAAATTGAGTTAAACGGTCGCCTACTACGGCACGCACTTTACCCGTTTTATATTCAGCTACTACAATCGCAGACTGTAGATCGTTGATTCTTTTATCTGAGTTTTCTAAATCCTCTAAGCCGCTAATAATGGCTTGCTCCGCCGAACGTTGTTGCTTACGATCTAAGGTAGTGAAAATTTTTGCCCCTGAAAGAATTTGAGTGCGATTTTCACCTAATTCATTTTTTAGATCTAAATTCAACGCCTGCATAAAGGCTGGTTGTTGGCGGTAAATCGTGCCTTTTTCCTTTACGCCAAGTGGTTGTTTGACTAGAAATTCATAATCCGCTTGGCTAATAGCACCATTCTCTTGTAATAGCTTTAACACAACATTACGACGCTCAATTGCTGCTTGCGGATGTCGCCAAGGGTTATACAACGAAGGACCTTTTACCATTCCAACCAATAATGCCATTTGCGAAGGGGTAATTTCTTGAATTGGGCGACCAAAATAGAACTGGCTGGCTAAGGCAAAGCCGTGGATTTGATAACTGCCATTTTGCCCTAAATAAATTTCGTTCAGATAGGTTTCGAGAATTTTGTTTTTTTCATAGCGAGCATCTAAAATCAATGACATCAAGGCTTCGTTGATTTTACGGCTTAACGACTTTTCGCTGTTTAAAAAGAGATTTTTGACTAACTGTTGAGTCAAAGTGCTAGCACCTTGCACTGTTCTGCCTGCTTGATAGTTTGCCAATAGCGCGCGAGCAATACCCATTGGGCTGATACCATCGTGCTGGTAAAAGCGTTTATCTTCGGTTAAAAGCAGCATTTGAATTAAAATATAAGGATATTGTTGCAGTTTAAGTGTTTGGCGTTCTTCATCATTTTCCGAATGTAACATAGCAATCAATTTCGGATCGAGACGAAATTCATCCACCAATTTTTGTTGCACCAAGTCTTCAATATAGGTGAGCTTGTCATTTTGAAAGCGTAAACGCAACACACGTTGAGCCTCAGGCGTCTCGGGGAAAGGAAAAGCACGGCGCAACACGACTATATTATTTTCTTCAATTTTGAAGTCGCCAGGGGTGGCGATTTGCGAGACTTGGCGATAGCCATTGTCAAGCAAGACAGTTTGCGTTTGTTCCATCGTGAGATTATCTTCAATGCGAATGCTCTCAATACGGGAATAGACTTCAGCAGGCAGCTGCCACGTTTGTCCATCCATTTTTGAACGAATTTTACCGTCTAAATAGATAGCATAAAATGCCGTAACACTCGCCCCAACTAAGCCAAGTTTGAGGAGGATTTTTAAAAATCTAGCACGTTTGGTTGGTTTTGTTTGAATATCGTCTTGTGTTTCAATTTCGGAATTTGGCATAAAATGATATTTTGTAGGGACAAATAAATTTCGCCCGTTTAAAGTTTTTAAATATTAAAGGGCGTACGTAGTACGCCCCTACATCACACATTATGGATTACGACGGAATTTGCTGAAATCAGGTTCACGTTTTTCATTGAAAGCGTTACGACCTTCTTGACCTTCTTCGGTCATATAGAACAACATCGTCGCATTGCCTGCCAACTCTTGCAAACCTGCTTGACCATCACAATCGGCATTCAAAGCCGCTTTTAAGCAACGCAGAGCGATAGGGCTGTTTTGTAACATTTCACGACACCAACGTACGGTTTCTTTTTCTAAATCTGCATAAGGTACGATAGTGTTGATTAACCCCATATCCAAGGCTTCTTTGGCATCGTACATACGGCATAAGAACCAAATTTCACGGGCTTTTTTCTGACCGACGATACGCGCCATATAACTTGCACCCCAACCGCCATCGAATGAACCCACTTTCGGGCCAGTTTGACCAAATTTGGCGTTATCTGCTGCAATGGTTAAGTCACACATCATATGTAACACGTGACCGCCGCCCACTGCGTAACCCGCAACCATTGCTACCACTGGTTTCGGGCAAGTACGAATATCACGTTGGAATTGCAACACATTTAAGTGGTGCACACCACTGTCATCTTTATAACCGCCGTAGTCGCCACGAATTTTTTGGTCACCGCCCGCACAGAACGCATATTCGCCCTCGCCCGTTAAAACGATAACGCCGATGTTTTCATCGAAACGTGCGTCGGCGAATGCTTGAATCATCTCTTTTACCGTTTGTGGACGGAATGCGTTACGCACTTCAGGGCGATTGATGGTAATTTTGGCAATGCCATCCGTTGATTTGTGATAACGGATGTCGGTGTAGCCTTCGCTATGATCGATCCACTCAACAGGTGCATATAAAAATTCTTCGCTTGGATATAACATTGTGTTTCCTTTAAAGATTGAAAAAGAGGTTTAAGAACTTGCTGATTATAGCGGAAATTAGCAAATAGCACGAAGAAAAGCGGTCGAATTTGCAAAAATTTTCACACAGAGGCTTAGGTTGGTATATTGGTTTTGCTGATTGCAAAATAGTGAGTAAATTTGACCGCTTGTTGGCTATTCTTGAGGCTGTTTGCGTCCCACCTTCAGCACGCCACTTAATTTCGCTAAGCGTTGCAACACGACATATAAATGGGCGTTATCGCTTACGGTAATGCGCATTTGGACAAGATAGTTACCATTATCCATTGGGCGACTGATGACCTCGCCGATATTGCTATTCATAGCCGCAATGGTATTCGTTAAACTCGCCAACACGCCTGTTTGGTCTTTGATTTCTAATTCTAAATCAACATCCATATTTTCAGGTTTAGCAGGTTCGAGCAAAACTTCATCAAGGCTATCAAGTTGTTTTAAGGCTTGTTTTATTCTAGAACGGGCCCTTGCGCTCACTACAAAGCCAAGCCAAGACGGGCTTGGGCGTTTGCCTGGTTCGGTGATGATTTCCACCGTTTGCCCAGATTGCAGTGGCTGTGAAATAGGGTATGGTTGTCTATCTACAATCGCCCCTACACAGCGATCGCCAATATCGGAGTGAACAGCATAAGCGAAGTCGATAGCAGTCGCTTTGGCGGGTAATTCTACAATTCTGCCTTTCGGCGTGAAGACGAAAATATCGTTGGAGAACAGTTCAGATTTAACGTTTTCGATAAATTCTTCCGAGTTGCCTGCGCTTTGTTGTAACTCAATGATACTTTGTAGCCATTGTTTAGCTTTTTGTTGTACGCTGGTGGCGGAGTGATCTTCTGAATAGCTCCAAAATGCAGCCACCCCGAGCTTCGCCATCTTATCCATTTCTTCGGTACGGATTTTTACTTCAATCGGCATCCCTTTATGTCCAATCATTGAGGTATGCAGAGACTGGTAGCCGTTCGATTTTGGCACAGCAATATAGTCACGAATTTGATGCGGGCGAGGCTTGTAGAGTGAGTGAACTTGCCCTAAAGCTCGGTAACAATTATCCACATTTTCTACCACCACACGGAAAGCATAAATATCCAAAATGGAATGGAAACGTTGCCCACGTTGGCGGAGCTTGTGATAGAGCGAATAGAGATGTTTTTCACGCCCAGACACACGGCATTTGATGCCTTGTTCTTGCAGACGTTCTTCAATTTCGTGTCTAATTTTGATGAGTAAATCTTGACGAGTGCCACGCGCCATATCAATCGCCATGCGTAGAATATTGTAGCGATGTGGATACATGGCTTTAAAGCAGAGATCTTCTAGTTCATTTTTGAGGTGAATAATGCCTAAACGGTGGGCAAGCGGGCTGTAAATTTCCAAGGTTTCTTTGGCTATACGCACCCGTTTATCGGGGCGTAATGAGCCAAGGGTGCGCATATTGTGAGTTCGGTCGGCGAGCTTGATGAGAACCACTCGAATGTCTTTAGTCATCGCCAAAATCATTTTGCGGAAATTTTCCACTTGCGCTTCTTGGCGAGTACGGAATTTGAGCTTGTCGAGCTTCGACACACCTTGCACGATTTCTGCTACGCTATTGCCAAATTCAGCCGCCAGTTGTTCTTCAGTATAGGGGGTATCTTCGATCACATCGTGCAACAAGGCTGCCATTACCGCTTCGTGGTCTAGCTTCATCTCAGCGATGATACAAGCCACCGCAACAGGGTGGGTAATATAGGGTTCACCGCTTGAACGAGTTTGCCCTTCGTGAGCATCACGAGCGATCACAAAAGCACGTTTTACCAGTTCAATTTTATCTGCTGGCAAATAACTTTGAATAATGCGATCTAAAGGTTCAAAAAGATACATAAGATTTCCCCACAAAAACAAAAAGTTGAAAAAATCCACAAAAAATGACCGCTTGTTACGGTATTTTTGTTTCTCCCTTTCAACTTTTTGAAATAAAAATTATGCGTTAGCTTGAACGTCTGCTAAGAATGAAATCGCTTCTTTTTCAGCGATGTCTTGTTGTGCTGCTTGGTGGTTATCGAATTGATCCATTATCTCACTGTTAATTAAGCCTTCTTCGATCTCGCGCAATGCGATAACAGTTGGCTTGTCGCCTTCTTCTGGCACAAGTGGTTCACGGGTGTGAAGTTGGATCTGTCTTGCACGACGTGCAGCAGTTAAAATCAAATCAAAACGGTTGCCGATTTTTTCAGCGGCTTCTTGAACGGTTACGCGAGCCATTATTTACTCCAAAGATTTTGCAAATTCAGTCTATAAAATATGTAGAATTATACAGAAATTAGTGACTTCTTACAATCATCAAAAAACGAGCTGATTTTCCTTTGTCAAATAATCTCATTTCATTGCTGATTTATCTCAAAGTGATCAAACCAATGATGACAAGCGATAACGGGAAAATATAATAATGACCGTAGAGTTACCTATTTGCTAGGTAATGTAATATTGATTATTATCCCTTGGAGGCTCTATGAGTGCTTGGAACGCTTTTGTTGAATTTATAGCGAGAATTGTTGCACCAATGCAACGTCAATTTATTAACTTTATTCGTATTGCGATTTTCATCGTAATGGCGTGGATTGGTGGCTTAAAAGTGTGTCAATACGAAGCAGACGGCATTGCTCACTTTGTCTCAAATAGCCCATTTTTCAGCTATATGTATGAAAAAGGTCCGAATCTTGTGCCAAACGATAAAGGCGATTTAGTGATGGAATACACCCTTTACAAAAATCCAGAAGGCAAAATGGTGGCGAAAAACATTGAGTGGCACAAAGCCAACGGTACTTACACGGCTTCTTACATCATCGGTGCTATTATCGTGACCGTGGGAATGCTAACCCTTTTAGGTATTTGGAATGCCACCGCAGGTTTAGCAGGAGGCTTACTGACGTTCGGTATGTCGATTGTCACGCTATCCTTCCTGATAACGACACCAGAAGCGTGGGTGCCAAATTTGGGTGGCGATATGCCAACCCCAGCACACGGCTTCCCATACTTATCGGGCGTGGGTCGCTTAGTGATTAAAGACATCATTATGATGGCAGGTGGTTTAACTGTCGCAGCAGAATGCGCTAACCGCATTTTAGCTCGCAAAAAAGTGGCGTAATTCAACCGCTTGTCAAGGTAAAAAGGTGCTGTTAAGTACCTTTTTCTTCCCAATTTCTTGCCTGATTATCTCAATTTAGTTGGCATACGATGACAAAGCGCATCGAATTCTCATATAAGCCTGATTTTTATCACCACTCAAAAGGAAAAAAACTATGAAAAAATTGGCATTTAGTTTATTAGTTGCACTGGGTTTTGCCGCACCAACAACGGTGTTGGCAGCAACAATGCAACCAGCCCAAGCAGTACAAGCAGAAAAAGCTCAAGGTATTTGGATTGATGTACGTTCGGCAGAAGAATTTGCCGAAGGTCATCTTGAAGAAGCGGTTCACGTTTCACACGATCAAATCGAAAAACGTATTGCAGAATTAGTACCAAGCAAAGACGCACCAATCAACCTTTACTGCAAATCAGGTCGCCGAGCAGGCATTGCATTGGAAACCCTAAAAGGTTTGGGCTATACCAATGTCACCAACCACGGCGGTTATAAAGATTTATTGGCGAAAAGGCTTAAATAATTCTTTGGAACAACACAAGGGGGCGAAATCGCCTCCCACTTTTTATTCAGCCAACTTCACAGGATAAAACGCCGTATAACCAAACGGACTTTGCACAAAGCCTTGCACTTGTTTTGCCACAGGCACATATCAAAAATTTATCTGCAACATACCGCTTTTTCCTCGATTACCAAAGAGCAAAAAGACGTAAGATATAACCTTTAGTTTTTTCTCCACACACTCGGCGGTACACCATATTCTGCTTTGAATACCTTGCTAAAGTGTGCTTCCGACTGATAACCGACAGAAAGCGCGATATTCAA
This sequence comes from Actinobacillus sp., assembly GCA_041854605.1. Lineage (GTDB taxonomy): Bacteria > Pseudomonadota > Gammaproteobacteria > Enterobacterales > Pasteurellaceae > Haemophilus_A. The sequence goes on along the minus strand of JBHACP010000037.1, from coordinate 7,617 downwards.
TACATTGCCTTGCGTTTGTTTGAGCAACAACGTCGCTTGTTGCAAGCGGATTTGAGTGAGTAATTTGCTGGGTGAAGTGCCGACTTTTTGTTGGAACACCCGCAAAAAATTAGCACGCGACATATTGGCAAGCTTGGCTAATTTTTGCACCTGCCACGGCTTTTCGGGAGAGAGCAAAATGGCTTGTAAACAGGCATTTAAGCGCTTGTCTTGCAAAGCGGTCAGAATTCCCAGTGTTTGCGGATTGTCCGCCAAATAGGTGCGCAAAATATAGCTAAATAGCACGTTCGATAGCGAATTGATTACCGAATGGTGTGCCATTTTTGACTCGTTCGCCTCACTTTTAAATAGCTCAATCAGCGTAGCAAGCGGTGAATTTTGCAAAGAAAAATGCAAATAATCAGGCAGATTATCCATAATGGTCGCAGGTGGGTGATAGAAAAAAGTACCGCAAAACATCTCTAAATTTACATTATCTGCGCCGTTGCTGACGGTTTGATAAGGAGAATTTTGCGGTACAGGGCAAGGCACCGTCGCCAAGGCTTCCTTAAAGCCTTGATTTTGCAAACGATGCGTTAGCCCTCTCGGCAAAAAGAAAATGTCGCCTGTTTTTAAATCAAGCATTTGATCTGCTAAAATCAGCCGACATTCGCCTTTTAAAATAATATGAAATGTCCCCTGCGGTGTTTTGCTTTGTTGGTGTTCAATTTGCCAATGGTCTTGAAACAGGCAATGGGTATGAATTTCGCCTTGAATTTGCGCCAGTTGAATAAGACGATCGAGAATGTCCATTTTTCTCCAGTAATAGATTTTTAGGCTAAATTTTAAGACGATTTAACAATATATCAAGCGATTTTTATTAGAAAATAACTGCCGTAGGGTACGTTATGAACGTGCCAATTATCATCATAGAGGAGAATCAAAATGTTTATAGATTGGAAAGCACATACCGCTCACGTGAAAAAATCATTCGGTGCATTAGGGCAAAAACACCCGAAAATGTTACAGGCTTATCAAGCTCTTAACGTAGCCGCAGCTGATGGTGATGTGTTAGATGCGAAAACTCGTGAGCTCATTGCCTTAGCCGTTGCAGTGACCACTCGTTGCGAAAGTTGCATTTCAGTTCACGCCCAAGAAGCGGTAAAAGCAGGCGCAACCGAAGCGGAAGTATCAGCAGCTCTCGCTACCGCTATCGCATTAAACGCAGGCGCAGCTTACACTTACTCATTACGTGCGCTAGAAGCGTTTGAAACGCAGCAAGGCTAATTAAGTCGAATCGCAAGAAAGTAAACGGTGAAAATTTGCAAATTTTTTGCAAAATCTCACCGCTTGTTTTTTTACGCATTGGTATATTCCGTTTTTTCATTTAACCACCGTTTAATTAAGGCTTCGGCAAGCGGTGGATTTTCGCTAATAATTTGCTTAGCGTATTGCTGAACCAACGGAATCATTTTGCGATCGCGCATTAAATCTGCCACTTTAAATTCTGCCATTCCAGTCTGTTTGGTGCCGAGGATCTCACCTGTGCCGCGAATTTCGAGGTCTTTTTCGGCAATGTAGAAACCATCTTGGCTATCTCGCATCACTTGTAAGCGCTTGCTGGAAATTTTGCCCAACGGCGGTTTATACATTAACACGCAATGGGAAGCGGTGGCGCCGCGTCCAACTCGTCCACGCAATTGGTGCAGCTGGGCTAAACCTAACCGCTCGGAGTTTTCGATAATCATTAGGCTAGCATTCGGCACGTCCACGCCCACTTCAATGACCGTTGTCGCCACTAACAAATCCAAATTGGCTGCCTTAAATTTTGCCATAATCGTCTGTTTTTCTTGCGCTTTCATCCGCCCGTGCACTAAGCCAATATGTAAATCAGGCAAAGTTCGTTGTAAATCTTCGGCAATCGCAGCCGCCGCTTGAGCTTCCAATACTTCCGATTCATCAATCAGCGTACACACCCAATATGCTTGCCGATGTTCATTTTTGCAGGCTTGATATACGCGTTGCACGATTTCCGCACGGCGATCTTCGGAAATCACTACGGTGGTAATGGGCGTACGCCCTGGCGGTAATTCATCAATAATCGAAGTGTCAAGATCTGCATAAACGGTCATTGCTAGCGTTCTTGGAATCGGCGTAGCGGTCATAATCAGCTGATGAGGATAAATATCCGCTTTTGCCCCTTTTTCACGCAAGGTCAGGCGTTGATGAACGCCAAAACGGTGTTGCTCATCAATAATCACTAGCGCAAGATGGTGAAACTTAACCGCTTCTTGGAATAGTGCGTGAGTGCCAATAATCATCTGCACTTCGCCATTTTTTATGGCTTCCAATTGAGCAGTGCGAGCTTTTCCTTTCACTTTGCCAGCGAGCCAGCCGACCTCAATACCAAAGGGTTTGAGCCAATGGGCGAAATTATTAGCGTGCTGTTCGGCAAGAATTTCAGTCGGTGCCATTAACGCCACTTGCTTGCCATTATCAATCGCCAGCAGAGCTGCCAAAGCTGCCACTAAGGTTTTGCCCGAACCGACATCGCCTTGCACCAAGCGCATCATCGGCGAAGGTTGGGCAAGATCGCGCTCAATTTCTTTCGTCACACGCATTTGCGCGTTGGTTGGCTGGAACGGCAGACTGGCTAGAAAACGCTCTTTTAAATCGCTTTGATAGTGCAAGGCGTGGGCGGCTTGCTGTTTCGCCCCGATTCGTAGCTGCTGCATTGCTAAATTATGAGCTAACAGTTCTTCAAAAATCAGCCTTTTTTGTGCAGGGTGTTCGCCACGCTCTAAAACGTCTGCCGCAATAGACGGTGGTGGACGGTGCAACAGTTGTAAGGCTTCTTTGAGGCTAAATTTGAAAGGATTATATTCATCAGGCAACAGTTCTGCCACTTGCACATTATTCAATACAGCAAGGGCTTGGTCGGTTAGTTTGCGTAAGCTAGCTTGTTTTAAGCCTTCGGTGGTGGAGTAAATCGGCGTAAGGGTTTCTGCCATTACAAGCGGTTGATTATTGCGAATAATTTGATATTCAGGGTGGTGGATTTCTGCCATAAAGCGTCCACGCTTGACCTCACCAAAGGCTTTCACTCGTGCGCCTGTGACAAAGCTATTTTTCATTCCTGCGTTGAAATTAAAGAATTTCAGCATAATTTTGCTGGTACCGTCCGACAGCGTAACCGACAAAATCGGGCGGCGCCCAAACTGTACTTCAGCCAGTTGTACAAAGCCTTCAATGGTGGCGAAGCTTTCAGGGCGAAGAGCAGCGATCGGTGTAATGCGGGTACGATCTTCATATCGCATCGGCAGATGAAATAGCAGATCTTGCACATTGTTGATGCCAATTCGGTTGAGTTTTTCTGAAATTGCTGCGCCTACGCCTGAAAGAGCGACAAGGGGAACGCCATCTAAAAGTTGTTTGCTCATTGGTAAAAAATTCTTCAAATTTAACCGCTTGAATGGGCTAGAGAATAGCAAAAGCTGGGGATTTATACAATGGAAAGATGATTTGTAAAATTCTACAAGAAATTCACCGCTTTTTGCTTTAAAATACCGCCAATTTTTTGATTTCAAATAGGAAAAACAATGCGTACAAGTCAGTATTTATTTTCAACATTAAAAGAGACCCCGAATGATGCACAGGTCGTCAGCCACCAGCTTATGCTACGTGCTGGTATGATCCGCCCAATGGCTTCAGGCTTATATAACTGGTTGCCAACAGGGATCAAAGTGTTGAAAAAAGTGGAAAATATCATTCGTGAAGAAATGAACAAAGGCGGTGCAATCGAGGTGCTAATGCCGGTTGTTCAGCCTGCGGAATTATGGCAAGAATCAGGTCGTTGGAATGATTACGGTGCAGAATTGTTACGATTTAATGACCGTGGCAACCGTGATTTTGTGCTTGGTCCAACCCACGAAGAAGTGATTACCGACTTAGTGCGCCGTGAAGTTTCTTCATATAAACAGCTTCCGCTCAATCTATACCAAATTCAAACTAAATTCCGTGATGAAGTTCGTCCACGTTTTGGCGTAATGCGTTCACGTGAATTTATTATGAAAGACGCCTATTCTTTCCACGTAAACAAAGAGAGTTTGCAAGAAACCTATGATGTAATGTATCAAGTGTACAGCAACATCTTTACTCGTTTAGGCTTAGATTTCCGTGCGGTTCAAGCAGATACGGGATCAATCGGTGGTTCGGCTTCACACGAATTCCAGGTATTAGCGTCAAGCGGTGAAGATGATGTGGTATTTTCAACGGAAAGCGATTTTGCTGCAAACATCGAATTAGCCGAAGCGGTCGCTGTGGGCGAACGTCAAGCGCCAACCGCTGAAATGCAATTAGTGGATACACCAAATGCGAAAACCATCAATGAATTAGTGGAACAATTCAATTTACCGATTGAAAAAACGGTAAAAACCTTGATTGTGAAAGGGGCAACAGAAGAACAGCCGCTTGTTGCACTAGTGATTCGTGGCGATCACGAGTTAAATGAAATCAAAGCACAAAAACATCCGTTAGTGGCAGACCCGCTTGAATTTGCTGATGAAGCTGAAATCAAAGCCAAAATCGGTGCGGGTGTAGGTTCATTGGGTGTGGTAAATTTACCGATTCCTGCGATTATTGACCGTTCGGTGGCATTGATATCGGATTTTGGTTGTGGTGCAAACATTGATGGTAAACACTACTTCAACGTAAACTGGGAACGTGATGTGGCTATCCCTGAAATCTTTGATTTACGTAATGTGGTTGAAGGCGATCCAAGCCCAGACGGCAAAGGTGTGCTACAAATCAAACGTGGTATTGAAGTAGGGCATATTTTCCAATTAGGCACAAAATATTCCGAAGCGATGAAGGCAACCGTGCAAGGCGAAGACGGTAAACCTTTAATTATGACGATGGGTTGTTATGGTATCGGGGTTACACGTGTTGTGGCTGCAGCAATTGAACAGCACCACGATGAACGCGGTATTATTTGGCCTTCAGATGAAATTGCGCCGTTTACCGTGGCAATCGTGCCAATGAATATGCACAAATCTGAAAAAGTCCAAGCTTTCGCTGAAGAGCTATACAAAACCTTAAAAGCGCAAGGCGTAGATGTGATTTTTGATGACCGCAAAGAACGCCCGGGTGTGATGTTTGCGGATATGGAGCTCATCGGCGTACCGCATATGGTGGTTATTGGCGAGAAAAACCTTGAAAACGGCGAAATCGAATACAAAAACCGCCGCACCGGCGAGAAATCAATGATCGCCAAAGAGGAATTGTTGGCATTCTTGAAAGCGAGAGTGAAGGGGTAGGTGTAAAATAAAAGAGAAATTTGACCGCTTGTTATCGCATTACAAGCGGTCATTTTTTGGAAATAATTTGCAAAAGCCCTTTGGCTCAACACCAAAGGGCTTTCGTTTATCTAAAGAATGTTCTCAAATTTCGCTAACATCTCTTTCGGCCAGACGCTTGATTGGACTTCGCCGATGTGTTTTTTACGGAGGAGAAACATTGCCATACGAGATTGACCAATACCGCCGCCGATGGAAAGTGGTAATTTTCCTGCTAATAAGTCTTGGTGCCAATCCATTGCTAAACGGTCTTCATCACCCGTTAATGACACTTGTAAGCGAAGTGCTTTTTCATCAACACGAATTCCCATTGAGGAAAGCTCGAAGGCGCTGCCAAGTTGTTCGTTCCACACTAAAATGTCGCCGTTTAAGCCTTTGTAGCCGTTTTCGGATTCGGTTGTCCAGTCATCGTAGTCAGGCGCACGACCATCGTGCGGTTTTCCATCAGAAAGTTTGCCACCAATACCGATTAAGAATACGGCACTATGTTCTTTACAGATCGCATTTTCACGCTCTTTGCCACTCATATTTGGGTAACGTTGTACTAAATCTTCGCTATGTACGAAAGTAATTTGTTTTGGCAGGATAGAAGGGATATCAAAACGAGCCTCCACCGCTAGCTCGGTTAAACGAATCGCTTTATAAATTTCGTTTACGGTTTCTTTTAAGTATTCAAAATTACGACGACCTGCTGGAATTACTTTCTCCCAGTCCCATTGATCTACATAGACTGAATGGGTTGGATCTAATGAATCTTCGTCCGGACGGAGTGCTTTCATATGAACAAATAAGCCTTCACCTTCTTGAAAGCCAAAGCGCGCTAACGTATGGCGTTTCCATTTGGCGAGCGAGTGAACAACTTCAAAGGTCGCATTTGGAATACATTTTACATTGACTTGTACCGCTTTTTCGATACCAGAAAGGTTATCTTGCATACCATTACCCACTTCGCTCAAGATCGGACCTTGCACTTCAATAATGCCAAGCTTATCGATTAGATATTGGGTAAAAGTGTTTTTTACAAAGCTAATTTCGTTTTGTTGTAAGATAAATGTTTTTTTCATTTGCTATCCTTATTTATAGAAAAAGAACGACGTTTAGGCCATTAAAGATAATTTAACGAAATTGCAAAAAAATTCAACATTATTCCAATAAAAGTGTTTTATTGTTGAATATTTTCTAATAAAATAACCATAAAAATAAAGATCAGCTAAAAAAATGCAAATTAAGGAGAAAATTTGACCGCTTCACTTATTACTAAACATCACGTTGATATTTTAGATCAGCAGATTTTAAGAGCTTTGAGCAATGATGCTCGCACTCCTTATGCGGAAATGGCAAAACAATTTGGTGTAAGTGCTGGAACAATTCATGTTCGTGTGGAGAAAATGCGCCAATCGGGTATTATTGAGGGAACGAAGATCAAAATCAATGAAAGAAAATTGGGCTACGATGTTTGTTGCTTTATTGGGATAATTCTGAAGTCGGCGAAAGATTACGATAAAGTGATTGCAAAATTGAATGAATTTCCTGAAGTGGTGGAGGCTTACTATACAACAGGGAATTACTCTATTTTCACTAAAGTGATGACACATAATATAGAAGAGCTACACACCGTATTGGCTGGGAAAATTCAAGGCATTGAGGAGATTCAATCAACGGAGACTTTAATTTCGATGCAAAATCCAATTTTAAGGGGAATTAAACCGTAAATTAGCGAGAAAAGTGTGGAAAAACGGCGTTTTGTTTAATTTAAGATCTAATAAGTGGATTTTTTAAATTTTTTGAAAAAAATGCTAGACAAGAAAGCAGTAAATAGATAATATACGCCTCCGTTGCGACGCACTAAATTAAACGATGTAAAAGCGTTCGTAGCTCAGTTGGATAGAGCGTTGGCCTCCGGAGCCAAAGGTCGCAAGTTCGAATCTTGTCGAGCGCGCCAGCAGTCAATGCAATACAACTTTAATGGTGGCTATAGCTCAGTTGGTAGAGCCCCGGATTGTGATTCCGGTTGTCGTGAGTTCGAGTCTCATTAGCCACCCCATTTTAATACTCAAAAGAGTTATCTAACGGCGAGTAGCGCAGCTTGGTAGCGCAACTGGTTTGGGACCAGTGGGTCGTAGGTTCAAATCCTATCTCGCCGACCACTTTTATATTTGTTCTTTAACAACTTATCAGACAATCTGTGTGGGCACTTGTTGATTGACTTTGTTTGAAAAAATTAAATTTAAAACTTGAGTCTTGATAAGTGCTTAACTTGAAATTCATAATGATTGAAGAAATT
>JBHACP010000036.1:0-56577 GCA_041854605.1 Actinobacillus sp. | reverse complement strand
TTTCAACTGTTCGGTTTTGCTGATGAAGTTATCCACGCCTACGCTACAGAACGAGTTTTAGCTCTAGGGGCGGTCAAGCTGTGGATAACATTATGCTTTGGGTTGCTAGTTTACTATATTTTTAACATACAAGGGGCGGATTTTATATCCACCCAAGTATCTTTAAATATTAAACAGGGCGGAAATAAATTCTGCCCCTACAAAATAGGAAAATAAAGTGGCACTACTCTCTTTAAATGAAGCATTAAACAATATGTTAAACCGCTTGCCGCAACCCCAAACCAGTGAAATGGTGACTTTAGATGATTCAGCTAATCGCATTTTGGCGGAAGACATTTTCTCGCCAATTAATGTGCCGAGTTTTGATAATTCGGCAATGGATGGCTATGCGGTGCGAGTGGCGGATTTAGTCAATTCAGACACCCTTACTGTTATCGGCAAGTCGTTTGCAGGTAATCCGTTTACGGGTGAACTTCAAGCTGGGCAAGCCGTACGCATTATGACAGGGGCGATGATCCCCACAGGTTGTGATGCGGTAGTTATGCAAGAAGAAACCGAAACAAGCGGTGAGAATTTAGTGAAAATTTGCAAAATGCCCAAATTGGGGCAGAATATCCGCCGCATTGGTGAAGATGTACAGCAAGGTGCATTGGTCTTGGCAAAAGGCAGTCTGCTCAATGTTGCTAGTTTGCCGTTACTGGCTTCGCTTGGGATTGCGGATGTTGCTGTTTTTCCTCGTTTGAAAGTGGCGATTTTTTCTACGGGCGATGAACTCACCTCAGTGGGCAAACCATTAGAGCAAGGCAAAATCTACGATACTAACCGTTTTGCCGTGCGTTTGATGTTAGAAAAATTAAATTGTGAAATTTTGGATTATGGCATTTTGCCTGACGATCCCGCAATCTTTGAACATACTTTTACTGAAGCACAAAGTAAAGCAGATGTGCTGATTACCAGCGGTGGCGTATCGGTGGGCGAGGCGGATTTCACCAAAGATATATTAGAAAAATTAGGTGAAATTGGCTTTTGGAAAATTGCGATGAAACCAGGAAAACCGTTCGCTTTTGGCAAACTTGGGAAAGCGTGGTTCTTTGGTTTGCCAGGGAACCCTGTGTCGGCATTGGTGACTTTTTACCAATTGGTTCAGCCTGCCATTGCATATTTATCGGGTTTGAATGCAGAGCGCCTTGCAAAATTAAACCAAAATTTGACTGCTTGCGTCGCCACTAACTTGAAAAAAGGCGTGGGTAGACAAGATTTTCAACGTGGTTTTTATTACACCAATGAAAAAGGCGAGTTAGAAGTTCGCCCTGTTGGCACGCAAGGCTCGCATATTTTTAGTGCTTTTTATGAAAGTAATTGTTTTATTGCGTTAGAAGCTGAACGGGGAAATGTGGCAGCGGGTGAGCAAGTCACCATTCAACCTTTTAACGGATTATTACAATAATGGTGAAAAAAATGGAACTGACCGATCACGAAATGCTCCGCTACAACCGCCAAATTATGCTCAAAGCGGTGGATTTCGACGGGCAAGAAAAGCTCAAAACCAGCCGGGTTTTAATTGTGGGTTTAGGTGGTTTAGGCTGTGCTGCTTCGCAATATTTGGCATCAAGCGGTGTGGGCAAACTGGTGCTGCTGGATTTTGATGAAGTTTCCCTATCGAATTTGCAACGCCAAATTTTGCACACGGATAGTCAAATCGGAATGCCAAAAGTGCAATCAGCCAAAATACGCTTGCATGCCATCAATCCGCATATTCAGATTGAAACAATTCACAAAAAATGTACTACTGCAGAATTAGCGGATTTGATTGAGGATGTGGATCTCGTGCTGGATTGTACCGATAATGTAGAGATTCGCAATCAGCTGAATTTGCAATGTTTTCGGCAAAAACGACCGCTTGTATCAGGCTCGGCAATCCGTTTTGAAGGGCAAGTTTCGGTGTTTACTTATGGCGACAAGGAGCCTTGCTACGGTTGCTTGAGTCAGCTATTTGGTGAAAATGTGTTGAGTTGTGTAGAGGCGGGAGTGATTGCACCAATTGTCGGCGTGGTCGGTTCCTTACAAGCTCTAGAAGCTATTAAAGTGCTACTTAACATTGGCAAAACGCTTTCAGGCAAGTTGCTAATGATTGATGGTTTACATTTTTCTGTGCAAGAAATGGCACTGCCCAAAATGGCAAACTGCTCAATTTGTAAATAATGTAACTACTGTTTGACAGCTAAACCGATTTAGCCTATTATTTGCACCATTCTATTCCTCCTTAGTTCAGTCGGTAGAACGGTGGACTGTTAATCCATATGTCGCAGGTTCGAGTCCCGCAGGAGGAGCCAAATTCCTTTAGTTTTGCTTTTGTTCTTGTTTTATTTGTCTCCTTTTATAAAACAGTTGATTCATACCTCCAGAATTAGAACAAAAGATTTGCCCCGCAAGTTTTCTGCGGGGTTATTTTTTATCTAAATTGACCAAAGCCCAAAGGGCATTTTTATGCTAAAATTTCCCCAATTTTTCAACTCTGTATAAGCTCAAAATGACCCAACAACGTTTCGTTCACCTTAAAGTGCATTCCGATTTCTCAATGATTAACGGCTTAGCTAAAGTTAAATCTTTGGTAAAAGCCGCCGTCGCTGATGAAATGGTCGCAATGGCTTTAACTGATTTCACCAATTTTTGTGGCTTAGTGAAATTTTATGGCGAAACGTTAGGCGCGGGCATTAAACCGATTATCGGCGCAGATGTTTTAGTGCGCCCAGAGCCTGAATCGGACGATCTGTTTGAACTCACTTTACTGGCAAAAAATAACACGGGCTATCACAACATAACCCTTTTGCTTTCCAAGGCTTATCAGCAAGGCTATGTGGATTTACCCGTGGTGGAAAAAGCGTGGCTTGCCGAGTTAAATGACGGCATTATCGTGCTGTCAGGTGGTCGTTCAGGCGATGTGGGCAAAGCCTTACTGAAAGAAAATGTAAAAGAAGCGGAAAATTTGACCGCTTTCTATCAGCAATATTTCTCCAACCATTTTTATTTTTCTCTTTGTCGTACGGGGCGAGTAGACGAAGAACGCTATATTCAAGCAGTGGTGCCATTTGCTACGCAGCACGATTTGCCGATTGTGGCAGTTAATGATGTGATGTTCTTAAAATCGGACGATTTTGATGCTCACGAAATTCGAGTGGCGATTCACGATAGCTACACATTAGACGATCCTAAACGCCCGAAAAAATATTCATCACAGCAATATTTCCGTAGTGAAGAGGAGATGATTAAGCTCTTTGCTGATTTACCATCGGCGATTGCTAATACTGTTGAAATTGCCAAACGTTGTTCGGTTACCGTGCGTTTAGGCGAGTATTTCCTGCCGAATTTCCCAACAGGCAACCTTTCAACAGAAGATTATTTGGTGCAGAAATCTCGTGAAGGTCTGGAAGAACGTTTGGTTTTCTTGTTCCCTGATGAAGAAGAACGCAAAAACAAGCGGTCGATTTACGACAAACGTTTGCAAGTGGAATTAGATGTGATCAACCAAATGGGTTTCCCGGGTTACTTCTTGATCGTGATGGAGTTTATTCAGTGGTCGAAAGATAACAATATTCCTGTAGGACCTGGGCGTGGTTCTGGCGCAGGATCACTGGTGGCGTACGCTTTGAAAATTACCGATTTGGATCCGCTGGAATTTGACTTACTTTTCGAACGTTTTTTAAATCCTGAACGGGTATCAATGCCCGACTTTGATGTCGATTTCTGTATGGAAGGGCGAGATCAGGTGATCGAACACGTTGCTGATACTTATGGGCGACAAGCGGTATCGCAGATCATCACTTTCGGTACAATGGCAGCTAAAGCGGTAATTCGAGATGTGGGGCGAGTGCTGGGGCATCCATATAGTTTTGTGGACAGAATTTCTAAGTTGATTCCGCCTGATCCTGGGATGACTTTGGAAAAAGCTTTCGCTGCCGAGCCAAAACTTCCTGAACTTTACGAGGCGGACGAAGAAGTCAAAGACTTAATCGATATGGCGCGTAAGCTTGAAGGGCTCACGCGAAATGCAGGTAAACATGCTGGTGGTGTGGTGATTGCGCCAACAGCGATTACGGATTTCTCGCCGCTTTATTGCGACAGTGAAGGCTTGCACCCAGTGACCCACTTCGATAAAAACGATGTGGAATATGCAGGCTTGGTGAAATTTGACTTCTTGGGGTTACGAACGCTTACTATCATCAAGTGGGCGTTGGAAATGATTAACGCTCGCTTGGAACGTGAAGGCAAGGAGCCTGTCCGCATTGAAAGTATTCCATTAGACGATAAAAAATCCTTCGATTTATTGCTGGCAGCTAAAACTACGGCGGTATTCCAGTTGGAATCACGAGGAATGAAAGATCTGATTTCTCGCCTGAAACCTGACTGTTTTGAGGATATTATCGCTCTAGTGGCATTGTTTCGCCCTGGTCCATTAGAGTCGGGAATGGTACAGAACTTTATCGACCGTAAACACGGTAAAGAGGAAGTTTCTTACCCTGATGCTCAATATCAGCACGAATGCTTGAAATCGATCTTGGCCCCAACCTATGGCGTGATCGTTTACCAAGAGCAGGTGATGCAAATTGCGCAAGAACTGGCGGGGTATACGTTAGGTGGTGCGGACTTGTTACGTCGTGCAATGGGTAAGAAGAAGCCCGAAGAAATGGCGGCACAGCGTGAAATTTTCGAGAAAGGGGCGATTGAAAAGGGCATCGACGGCAACCTTGCGATGAAAATCTTTGACCTTGTGGAAAAATTCGCAGGCTATGGCTTCAACAAATCGCATTCGGCGGCTTACGCATTAGTTTCTTATCAAACACTTTGGCTCAAAGCGCATTACCCAGCGGAATTTATGGCGGCGGTAATGAGTTCGGAGATGGATAATACCGACAAAATTGTTGGTTTTTATGATGAATGTCTGAATATGGGCTTAACCGTGATTCCACCTGATGTAAACACAGGCAAACATCGATTCTCGGTAAATGAAAAAGGCGAAATTGTGTATGGTTTAGGGGCGATTAAAGGCGTAGGAGAAGGTCCAGTCGAAGAGCTACTTTCTGCACGTGAAAAAGAGGGGATTTTCAAAGATCTATTCGATCTCACTGCCCGAGTGGATATTAAAAAACTGAATAAGAAAACTTTTGAAGCGCTGATTATGTCGGGAGCTTTGGACAAACTTGGTCCGCACCGAGCGGCTTTGATGAAGAATTTAGAGGATGCACAAAAAGCCTCGGATCAGCATTCTAAAATGGAAGCCTTAGGGCAGTCAGATATGTTCGGTGTGCTCACGGAAACGCCAGAAGAAGTGCAAAATGCCTATGCCAATACGCCGAAATGGCCAGAGCAAACTATTTTAGAGGGCGAGCGCGCCACACTTGGCTTGTATTTAAGTGGTCACCCCATTGGACGTTTCTTGAAAGAACTTTCGCACTATGCGCCAAATCGCTTGAACGAATTGCAGCCTACTTATCGTGGACAAAGCGTGACTGTGGCTGGGATTGTGATGGGCTCTCGGGTCGCAGTAACAAAACGAGGCAGTCGTATCGGGATTGCTACCATTGAAGATCGCTCGGGGAAGCTGGATATTACGCTGTTCTCCGAAGCGCTAGAAACTTATGGGCATTTGCTGGAGAAGGATCGTATTATTATCGTTACAGGTTCGGTGCAATTCGACGATTTTAGCGGCGGATTGAAAATGTCAGCGCGTGAAGTGGTGACACTTGATGAAATGCGTTCTCGCAATGCGAAAAGCCTTGCGCTGGCGATCAACCAAGAGCAACTTTCTGCAAAATTTATCAGAAATTTGACCGCTTGTATTGAGCCCTACAAAGAAGGCACCTTGCCTTTACACTTTTATTACCAAAGTGAACAGGGCAGAGTAATGTTAAAAAGTGGGGTGGAATGGCGTGTAACACCGAAAGAGGAAATGTTTGATAAATTGAAGGCGTTATTGGGTGAAAATGCAGTAGAGCTAGAATTTTAAGAGAAAGAATGATGACACAATCAGAAAATCAAATAGTCCGCCAAGTGGTGCTGGATACTGAAACCACGGGGATGAACTTTACAGGGGCGCCCCATATTGGGCATCATATCATTGAAATTGGTGCAGTGGAGGTGATTAACCGCCGCTTAACAGGACGAACTTACCACGTTTATATTAAGCCGCCTCGTGAAGTGGAAGAAGAGGCAATGAAAGTTCACGGCATTACTAACGAATTTTTGCAAGATAAGCCTACTTTTGCCGAAATTGCCGAAGAGTTCGTAAATTTTATCCAAGGAGCCGAACTGGTGATTCATAATGCGCCCTTCGACGTGGGCTTTATGGATCAGGAGTTTTCGTTCTTGGACAATCCACCACCGAAAATTGGCGAGATGTGTTCGGTGACCGATAGTCTTGCGGTGGCGCGTAAGATGTACCCAGGCAAGCGAAATAACCTTGATGCACTTTGTGATCGTTTAGGCATTGATAATACCAAGCGTGTATTGCACGGGGCGTTACTAGATGCGGAGATTCTTGCTGATGTTTACCTGATGATGACAGGTGGGCAAATTGCTCTATTAGCAGATGAAAATGAGCAAGCAAATCAATCCAGCTTAGCGGAAGAAACATTGGTGCCGATCAATTTTGATCTGTCTAAAGCAATCATTATTGAACCAACAGCGGATGAATTAAATGCTCACCAAGATTTAATCAAACTCATTGAAAAAAAATCGAAAGGAAATTGTTTGTGGTTGAGAGAGAAGGAAGTGGAAGTTCATTAGTATCACGCCATTTTGTTTTCAAAATAAACAAAAAACCAAATTCTTTAAAAATCCATTTGACGAGCAAGACTTAAATCCGTATTATGCACGTCACCAGTTGCGGAGTGGTAGTTCAGCTGGTTAGAATACCTGCCTGTCACGCAGGGGGTCGCGGGTTCGAGTCCCGTCCATTCCGCCAAGTATTTTATTTTTGAACAATCAAAAATACCGTGTGGAGCGGTAGTTCAGCTGGTTAGAATACCTGCCTGTCACGCAGGGGGTCGCGGGTTCGAGTCCCGTCCGTTCCGCCACTTATTTTCATAGCATAATAAACCTCCTTAGTATGTTAATTGAATGTAGCCTTAGAGAAATCTAAGGCTTTTTCTTTTTAGCCCGTTCTATTTCAAGTATAATTTCTGCAATTTTAACTAGTTGGGTAATTCAATATGGCGCTGAATATTTATTTAATTCGTCACGGTAGAACTGTATGGAATACAGAAGGTCGCTTACAAGGTTCGGAAGATTCTCCTCTAGTGGAAGAAGGAATTGACGGAGCAAAAAAAGTAGGGAAGGTATTAAAAGAGGTAAAATTTTCTGCGGCTTATTCGAGTATGCAAAAACGTGCGCAGGATACTGCCAATTACATTCTTGGTGAAAATAATGAACGTAATATTCCCCATTTCCACCATTTTGGCTTAAATGAATTTGATTTTGGTGCTTGGGAAGGCGTGAAGTCAGAGGATTTACAAGAAAATGATGAATATTGGATAATGAAGAAAACGCCAGCTTTGTATAAAGCGGAAAGTAATGGCGGAGAAGTTTTTCAAGACCTTTATGATCGAGCGGTCGGAATTTTCCACCAAATTGCGAAATTACATAAAGATAGTGAAAACATACTCATTGTGTCACACGGTATGACACTAACCTTACTCACAGCTGTTCTAAAAGGCTTGCATTGGCACGATTTTCGTAATGAAGAAAAGCACTGTTTTGTGAAAAATACTGCAATTAATATTGCAAGAGTAGCAGATGGTGAAGTTGAAATCATCGAATTTAATAATGTAGAACATCTAAAATAGATATGCGAGCAGATTTTTATATCCGCCCGCATAGAGCATTTATTCCACTTTATTGATTAAGAATTGGCTTAGCAATGGTACTGGCCGTCCTGTCGCGCCTTTTGCAGCACCTGATTTCCACGCAGTGCCTGCAATGTCTAAATGAGCCCACGCATATTTTTTGGTAAAGTTAGATAAGAACTGCCCAGCGGTAATGGCTCCTCCTAAGCGTCCGCCAATGTTGGCAAGATCA
Source organism: Actinobacillus sp. (assembly GCA_041854605.1). Classification (GTDB taxonomy): domain Bacteria; phylum Pseudomonadota; class Gammaproteobacteria; order Enterobacterales; family Pasteurellaceae; genus Haemophilus_A. The sequence goes on along the minus strand of JBHACP010000036.1, from coordinate 48,504 downwards.
GCAAAATTCGACTTCAATTGCTCTTGGTATTCTTCCCCTAACGGTAAACGCCACGCTTTGTCATCCGCCTGTTCAGCAGCATTGAGTAAGTCATTGGCGAGAGGATTGTGGGTAGACATCAAACCGCTGTTATGGTTGCCTAAGGCTATCATACAAGCCCCTGTAAGCGTTGCGGTATCAATCACCAGTTCTGGTTCAAAGCGTTCCACATAAGTGAGCGTATCGCATAAGACTAAACGTCCTTCCGCATCAGTATTGAGCACCTCTACCGTCAAACCATTCATTGTGGTAAGAATATCCCCAGGACGATAAGCATTGCCATCGGGCATATTTTCACAGCCTGCTAGTACGCCAATAACGTTTAATGGTAAATTCATTTCGGCTAAGGCTTTCATTGTGCCATAAATCGAAGCCGCCCCGCCCATGTCATACTTCATTTCATCCATTGCCTCTGACGGCTTAATTGAAATGCCACCCGTATCAAAGGTTAAACCTTTGCCCACTAAGACAATTGGCTTCGTATCGGGATTTGGATGATTTTTATATTCAATAATCGACAAATAAGCAGGATTGGTTGAACCACGAGAAACGGCAAGATAAGCATTCATCCCCAATTTTGCCATCTGTTTTTCATCAATGATGGTAGTTTTGATAGTTGGATACTCTTTGGCTAAATCTTTAGCTAGATCGGCAAGATAGGCTGGGTTACACACATTCGGTGGACAATTTGCCACGTTTTTTGCAAATTTTACGCCTAAAGCGACCGCTTGTCCTTGCTCCACGGCTCGCTCGGCTTCGGCTAAATCTTTACGATTGGCTACATTGAAAATAACACGTCGCAATTCACGTTTTTGCTCAGGTTTTATGCTTTTGAAATCGTTGTAGCTGTAAAGTGATTCTTGAATTGCCTCAATAGAAAAACGCACATTCCAATAGGTTGAACGTCCTTTTACGTGCAATTCACTTAAAAATGAAATGGCTTCAGTGGAACCTGTTTCATTCAATAATTGCACTGCTTTTTGGTTGATTTGTTTGTATTGGCGTTCAGTGAGTTCACGCTCCTTACCACAACCAATCAGCAACACACGATCAGCAGGGACATGTGGCACAGAATGAAGTAGCAAGGTTTGTCCCGCTTTTCCGTCTAAATCTCCTTTACGCAATAAATTACTTAAATAGCCTTCGCTCAGCTTATCTAATTGTTCGGCAGCAGCGGATAAACGGCGTGGTTCATACACGCCAACAATCACACAACCTGTGCGCTGTTTTTCAATACTGCCATTTTTAACTGAAAATTCCATGACTTTCTCCTGTATTTTTTGGGGCTAAAGAGGTATTATATCCATTTTGAATAGTCAAGTTTGTAAATAATCGCAAAAAAGTAATCACTTGAACCAAGATGAAAAATATAGGTCAATAACCTACTTAATTAACAAAAAATTGCAAGCAAAAAGAGAAAATTAGCGTGATTTTAAGTCGATATTTAACCAGAGAGGTGTTTAAAAGCCAGTTGGCAATTTTATTTATCCTCTTATTGATGTTTTTTAGCCAACAGCTAGTAAGTGTTTTAAATTCGGCTGTCAGTGGCAAAATTCCGACCGATTTAGTGATGAGCCTGCTCGGTTTGGGAATGCCAGCTTTATCACAGTTTATGCTACCGCTTTCGCTTTTTTTTGCTTTGCTTTTAACCCTTGGTCGTTTGTATGCTGATAGTGAAATTACGGTGATGCGTGCTTGTGGTATTGGGCAGGGTTTATTGGTGAAAGTTGCGCTATTTCTTTCTATTTTTACTACTGCCTTAGCAGCTTATAATACGTTCTATTTAACCCCTTGGGCGATTAACAAACAAAGTGAAATGCTGGCTGAAGCAAAGTCAAATCCTCGTTTTTCTGCACTTTCAGCAGGACAATTTATCACCGCAGGTGGGTATGTACTGTTTATTGAAAGTATTAACGCAGCGGAAAATAGATTAAATAATGTTTACGTGTTCCAGCCTGATCAACAGAATAAAAATCGCCCATCGGTGGTGGTAGCTGAAAGGGGAGAACTACAGGGTTTACCAAATGGCGATCAGATGCTGGCTATGAAAAATAGCACACGTTATGAAGGAACTGCAAAAGTAGCGGATTTTCGCATCGCTTCCTTTGATAACTATACGGCTTATTTAGGCTATCAAGAGGTAGACTCAAAAGATAAATTGATGCAAAGAGCTAGCCTTGACGCATTATTAGAAAATCAGTCTCCTGAAGCTAAGGCAGAATTACACTGGCGCTTAGCCTTGGTATTTGCGGTGCCTTTAATGGCGTTATTGGTTGTACCAATGAGTAAGGTAAATCCTCGTCAAGGACGTTATGCCAATCTGATCCCTGCGATTTTAATGTATTTAATCTATTTCCTCGCACAAAATTCACTAAAATCAGCAGGAACCAGTGGTAAGTTAGATGCCAGCATTTTTATGCCGTTGATTTCTATTGCTTTTTTAATTTTAGCTATCGTTATGAATGCCTGGGAAAGCAAAACGATGTTGGCGTTGCGTTATCGCTTTGCTGCGAAAAAGGCTGCTAAAAAAGCAGCTAAGGCGGTGGCATAATGGGCAATTTATTTGAAATGAACATTCTTGAACGTTATATCGGTAAAACGATTTTAGCGATGATCTTTGCGGTGTTTTTAGGCATTGGTGGCTTAGTGCTAATTGTTAAATTGGTAGAGGAATTTAAAGATGTCGGTAAGGGAGCCTATGATGCCCTTATGGCAATTCGATACTCATTTTTAATGTTGCCAAGCGATATGAAAGAAATCGTACCTGCGGTGGTGTTAATTGGTGGGTTATTAGGCTTAGGAAATTTGGCGAGTAGTAGTGAATTAACCGTAATGCAGGCTTCGGGATTTTCCCGCTTTCGTATTGGTCTAGCAGTGATGAAAACCACCCTACCATTGATTTTTTTTACGATGATGGTGAGTGAGTGGGGAATCCCTCAAGTAGAACAATATGCACGAAATATGCGCTCAATTGCACAAAATGGTGGTTCAATGCTTGCGACAACGGGGGGATTCTGGGCAAGAGATGGTCAGGATTTTATCTATATTCGTCATATTTCAAGCGAAAAAGAATTAAATAATATCTCAATTTATCATTTTGAAAATCGCGAGTTGAAATCAATTACTCAAGCAAATCGTGCAGTATTCCAAGATATGAATTGGCAGATTCAACAGGTTGAAAAATCAACTATTGTTGGGAAGGGGATTGAACAAAGCAAAGAGCCTGATCAAGTATGGAAAAGTTCCATTACTCCAAGTAAATTAGGTGTAATCTCACTTAAACCTGAATCGCTTTCTATTTCTGGGCTGGCTGATTATGTGGGCTTTTTGAAAGAGACGGGACAAGATTCTAAACGCTTTGAAATCGCTTTTTGGCGGAAAATTTATCAGCCGATTTCAATGGTCGCAATGATGTTGTTGGCAATTAGCTTTATTTTCGGCCCGCTTCGCAGTAGTGCGATGGGGACTAAGCTCTTCATTGGAATTATCACAGGTTTCGTGTTCTTAGTTGCCAATATTTCCTTTGGCAATATGACTTTGGTGTTCTCGTGGCTGCCTGTCTTTATTGGGGCTTTGATCCCAAGTGCCGTTTGCTTGACCATTGTTTGGTGGATGCTAACCAAAAAACGTGATTAGCCACATAGAATACAAGCGGTCGAATTTCTCGGAAAATTTGCAAAAAATATCGGAAATTCGACCGCTTGTGGATTAGATACGTTCTTTAATACCGCCAAATTCTTCAATCATATTTTGCGTGAAGAGCTTTAATTCTTCGGTCATCAACAAGAAATCGGCATCAAATCGTTGTGCCACATCTTCTTTCAAAATATCCTCATTTTTTTCACGCACTTCATCGGCAAATTTTAGGCGAGAAAGGGTGGCATCTTCATTTAGTACGCAAGAGAAATGGCTTTCCCAGTCAATCGCAAGTTTGGTGATAAATTTACCCGCTTGTAGATGTTGCATAATTTCTTCCGATTCTAAAATCTGACGTTTGCAACGAATCACGCTGTCGGTTTCAAAAGATTTTAGCTCTGCTTCTTCAAGCGGGGTGAGCCACGCTGGCGTATGCCCTTTGGCGATCCAGTCGGTCATTCGCTCTGCCACAGGCACAGTAAATGAAATCGGTACCACGGGCAAGGAGCCTAGCGTTTTCCGCAATAACGCCAGTGAATCTTCGGCACGTTTGCTCGAAGCGGCATCGACATAAACGAGTTGATTGTCCAAATCCAACCAAATAGCGGTAAATTGATGCTTGCTAAAAGCACGCGGCAACAACATTGATACCACTTGGTCTTTCACCGCTTGTTTTTCAGTTTTTTTCAGCTTGCGCGCCTCTTTTGCTTCCAGCTCTTCAATGCGCGCCTCCGTCTCTTTTTTCACCACATTGGCAGGCAGTAATTTATCTTCTTTATGTGAAACCAGCAAAAATTGATTGCCTTGCGAGAAATGCAGCAATTCAGAACCTGCAAGCGGAGCAGACCAACCAAATTTGCTCATATCGTGCTGGGAACAGGGAGTGAATTTAGTTTCTTGCAGTTGTTCATCAAGGGTTTTACTGGTTAATTTTAATTCACTGGTGAGGCGGTAGATCATAAGATTTTTGAACCAAAACATTTTTGAGAATCCTTTTAGAGTGTAGAATGGCGTTATTCTAACAGATTTTTCAAATCTCCCCCTCCCCCCTCTTTACGAAAGAGGGCAGGGAAGATTAAAAAGGAGTGAATATGCAACACAAAAAACTCACCTTCATCGGCACGGGCAATATGGCATTCGCTATCATCCAAGGCTTACTTAAAAGCGGTTATCCAGCCTCTCAAATTATTGCTTGCAACAAAAGCAATCTTGCTCGTCGCGCGGAATTACAAACGGTCGGAATTGAGACAAATTTTACTAATGGTGAAGCGGTGGAGCAGGCAGAGGTTATCGTTTTAGCCGTGAAACCTCAAATAATGGCGGAGGTTTGTGCTGAATTTGGTCATCTGGACTTTTCTGATAAATGGGTCATTTCAGTGGCAGCAGGGATTTCCGTTCATCGTTTGGAACAGCTTTTACCCTCTGCGAGAAACATCATTCGTACAATGCCGAATACGCCATCACTCATTGGTGAAGGGCTAACGGGGCTATTTGCAAAAAAATCTGTCAATTCGACCGCTTGTGGGTTTGCGGAGAAATTGATGTCTGCGGTGGGTAAAACGCTTTGGTTGGAACAAGAAGAACAAATTAACTATATTATTGCTGTTACAGGCTCGAGCCCTGCCTATTTCTTCCGCTTTATGGAAGCAATGCAACAAACAGCCGAAAAATTAGGATTTTCGACTGAGCAGGCGCGTTTTTTAGTGCAACAGGCAGCGCTTGGTTCCGCTAAATTAGTGGCAGCGAATCCTGACACTTCACTGGCAACCTTGCGTGAAAACGTGACCTCTAAAGGCGGCACTACCGCCAAAGCGTTGGAAGTATTTAATCATCATCGGCTAGATAACATTGTTGAAGAAGCAATGCAGGCGGCTATTTTACGAGCACTCGAGATGGAGAGTTCTTTATGAACCAAATTTCCCCGTTCAAATGGGCTTCATTTAATTATTTCGGCTATTTTTGCGCTTATGGTGTGTTATTGCCATTTTTGCCCGTTTGGTTAAAACATTATGGTTATGAAGCGGGACTGATTGGTTTGATGGCTTCGGTTGGCTATTTGTTTCGCTTTTTAGGTGGAATGTTAGCGGCTCAATATGCCAAACAGCCAAGCCGTTTACTGTTTACCGCTCGAGTTTTAACTTGGATCAATTTGGCTTTTATAGTTTTGGTGGCGTTTTCAGCAGAAAATTTGTGGCTACTTTTCCCTGCACTTATGCTGTTTCAACTGTTTAACGCAGGTGCAATCCCAATTGGTGATAGCATTGCTTCGATTTGGCAAAAACAAATTGGCTTGGATTATGGTAAAGCGAGATTGTTTGGTTCTTTAGCATTTGTGGTGGGAGCAATCAGTACAGGCTACCTGTTGGGCTGGCTCGGCGAGGAGAGCATCATTTGGATTTTAGGGGTTTGGTTGCTTATTTTAGGTTTGGGGCAATTGCTTAGTCCAAGTGTGCTCTTTGCAAAAAATTCGCAAAATTCGACCGCTTGTACACTTTCTTATGGGCAGCTTTTTAAGCAGCCAGCGCATTGCCGAATGTTGGTCGCATCCGCGTTAATTTTAGGTTCACATGCTGCTTATTACACTTACAGCAGCATTTATTGGCAATCACTGGGTATTTCCACCCAAGAAACCAGTTTATTGTGGGGCCTGGCGGTATTGGCGGAAACCTGCTTGTTTTTTACGGCAAAACGCTTTTTCACGAAAATCAGTTTGCGTACTTTACTAACTTTTGCCGCCGCAGGAACAGCGTTGCGTTGGGCAATCCAAGCTAGTACACCAGATTTGGTGTGGCTCACTTTGTCACAACTTGGACACGCTTTTAGCTTCGCTTTAACTCACTTTGCGATGATTCGCTACATCTCTAGCCAAGAGGTGAGTGTGGTGCCGAAGCTACAAGGCTTATATTTTGGCTTGGGCAGTTGTGCATTCACGGCGCTGTTTACTTTCATTGCGGGTTTTATTTATCCACATAGCCCATCGCTAATGTTTGCGGTAATGGGCGTTTGTGTATTACCTGTATTAGGATTACTTCCGCATAAGCTATAAAAGGTACTTTACGACGGGATAAAGGGATGCTGTTAAAAGTAAGTAGCGCCCTAATTTGCCGATCACAATACAAATTAAACTTTGCCAAATTGGAAATCTTAGCCAACCAGCTACGCCGCAAAAAATATCGCCTACAATCGGTAGCCAGCTGAATAACAAGACCCAAACGCCATATTTTTCGCTTTTTGCCATCGCCCATTTGGCGTGGGGGTTTTTAAGATTGATTGGTTTGGCGAATAATAAGCCTATGGCGTAAGTGGTTAGACTTCCTAGGGCGTTCGATATAGTCGCTACTCCAATTAGAGCCCATAAAGCAGTCGAAAAAAAGGCTTTTTTTGCCCATATTATTTGGCTTGCCAGGGTGGTAAATACAATTTCAGAATTACCAGGTAAAAAAGTAGAACTCAAAAAACCACTGATAAACATAGTGATAAGTGGATATTCATCTGAAATAAACAGTGAAATGAGCGAAGTAAACTGTTCTGTGATCATTTGGTTTTAAATTTGTTATCAATAAGTTAATTTAAAATATGAATTATGTTTCATTTGAGGGCAAATTTGCGATACATCAAAAAAAATATGCGGAATACCTCTGATTTAGTAAATTTTCGTTTTGAAGATTATCGCAAGAGGTCTATAATTCTCAACAAATTTTATAATTATTCAAATTTTTTAATTTTTGAAAGGTAAAAAATGTTTTCTCCAGCTGAAATGGCAAAAATTGCTGAAGATGGTGCAGTATATAAAGCTACCAAAAATCAATTCTATTCTTTCATTTCTGCAATTACCGCAGGTGCGTTTATTGCATTAGCCTTTGTTTATTATACCACCACTCAAACAGGCACAAATGATGTGGCGTGGGGGATCGCTAAATTTCTCGGTGGTTCGGTTTTCTCGGTTGGAGTCATTATGTGTGTGGTATTTGGTGCTGAACTGTTTACTTCATCCACGCTTACTCTTGTGCCTCGTGCAAGTAACCGCCTTAGTTGGGGACAAGTATTGAAAAACTGGTCGTCGGTGTATGCAGGCAACTTCATTGGCGGTTTATTCGTGGTAGCTTTAATTTGGTTCAGCGGACAAATTATGGCGGCAAATGGGCAATGGGGTTTAACCATTTTAAAAACGGCACAACACAAAATTCATCATACTTGGTTTGAGGCTTTTAGCCTTGGTATTTTGTGTAACTTAATGGTTTGTATTGCGGTATGGATGTCTTACGCAGGTAAATCATTAACAGATAAGGCTTTTATTATGGTTCTGCCAATTGGGTTATTTGTGGCATCAGGTTTTGAACACTGTGTGGCAAATATGTTTATGATTCCAATGGGAATGGTGATTGCTCATTTTGGTAGCCCAGAATTTTGGGCGGCAATTGGTGTTGAACAAGCGCAGTACGCAGATTTAGATATGTATCATTTAGTGGTGAAAAACTTGATTCCCGTCACCTTAGGCAATATTGTGGGTGGCGCATTGGTTGGTTTGCCGCAGTGGTTTCAATATATTCGTAAACATTAATTTCGATTTCGGACTTCAAGCGGTCTGATTTGGTAAAAAATTTGCAAAATTCGACCGCTTGTGAACTTGATTTACTAACAAACAGAGGACTTAAAATGACTCAACTCACAGAAGCTCAACAAAAAGCGTGGGCGGGTTTTGTCGGTGGCGACTGGCAAACCGAAGTAAATGTACGTGATTTTATCCAAAAAAACTATACACCATATGAAGGCGATGAGTCTTTCTTAGCTGGTGCGACTGCAGCAACTACTAAGTTATGGGATGAAGTAATGGAGAAAATCAAGGTTGAGAACAAAACTCACGAACCGTATGATATTGATACAGAAACTCCATCAACTATTACCTCTCATAAACCTGGTTATATTGATCAAGCATTAGAAAAAATCGTTGGTCTTCAAACGGATGCGCCTTTAAAACGTGCCATTATGCCGTTTGGTGGCATCAATATGGTGAAAGGTTCTTGTAAAGTGTATCGTCGCGAATTAAATCCGATGGTGGAAAAAATCTTTACAGAGTACCGTAAAACACATAACCAAGGTGTATTTGACGTTTATACACCAGACATCTTACGTTGCCGTAAATCAGGCGTAATCACAGGTTTGCCAGATGCTTATGGTCGTGGTCGTATTATTGGTGACTACCGTCGTTTAGCGATTTATGGTGCGGATTTCTTAATGAAAGACAAACAACGTCAGTTTGCTTCATTACAAGCTCGTTTAGAAGCGGGTGAAGACATTCAAGCAACCATTCAATTACGTGAAGAAATTGCAGAACAACACCGTGCGTTGGGTCAAATCAAAGAGATGGCTGCATCTTATGGTTTTGATGTCTCGCGCCCTGCCGAAACTGCACAAGAAGCTGTACAATGGGTTTACTTTGCATACCTTGCAGCAGTTAAATCGCAAAACGGCGCAGCAATGTCATTCGGTCGAGTTTCTTCATTCTTAGATATTTATTTAGAGCGTGACTTAAAAGCAGGTAAAATCAACGAAGAAGAAGCGCAAGAGTTAATCGACCACTTAGTAATGAAATTACGTATGGTGCGTTTCTTACGTACACCTGAATATGATCAATTATTCTCTGGCGACCCAATGTGGGCAACTGAAACTTTAGCAGGTATGGGCTTAGATGGTCGTACATTAGTAACCAAAACCAGCTTCCGTATTTTAAACACCCTCTATACTATGGGTCCTTCTCCAGAACCAAACTTAACGATTCTTTGGTCTGAGAGCTTACCAGAAGGCTTCAAACACTATGCTGCGAAAGTATCTATTGACACCTCATCAGTTCAGTACGAAAACGATGACTTAATGCGTCCAGATTTCAATAATGATGACTACGCAATCGCTTGTTGTGTATCGCCAATGGTGGTGGGTAAACAAATGCAGTTCTTTGGCGCACGTGCTAACTTAGCGAAAACCTTGTTATACGCAATTAATGGCGGTATTGATGAAAAATCAGGTGAGCAAGTCGGTCCTAAATCAGAACCAATGCATGTGGATGTGCTAGATTATGATACCGTAATGACTCGTATGGATCACTTTATGGATTGGTTAGCAACCCAATATGTGACGGCATTAAACATCATTCACTTTATGCACGATAAATATGCATATGAAGCAGCATTGATGGCATTCCACGACCGTGATGTGTTCCGTACAATGGCGTGTGGTATTGCTGGTCTTTCTGTTGCAGCTGACTCGCTTGCAGCAATTAAATATGCGAAAGTGAAACCAGTTTACGGTAATATTGAACGTAAAAACAAAGCAGGCGAAGTAATTGGTATTACTGAAAACGTAGCAATTGATTTTGAAATCGAAGGCGAATATCCACAATTCGGTAATAACGACCCTCGAGTGGACGACATCGCAGTAGACTTAGTTGAACGCTTTATGAAGAAAATTCAAACGCATAAAACCTACCGCAATGCGACCCCTACACAATCGGTACTTACTATTACTTCTAACGTGGTTTATGGTAAGAAAACAGGTAATACACCAGATGGTCGTCGTGCTGGTGCGCCATTTGGTCCAGGTGCTAATCCAATGCACGGTCGTGACCAAAAAGGCGCGGTGGCATCACTTACTTCTGTGGCTAAACTTCCGTTTGCCTATGCTAAGGATGGTATTTCATACACCTTCTCTATTGTACCAAATGCATTGGGTAAAGATTACGAAGCACAAAAACGTAACTTATCGGGTTTGATGGACGGCTATTTCCACCACGAATCAACTGTGGAGGGCGGTCAGCACTTAAATGTGAACGTATTAAACCGTGAAACATTATTAGATGCGGTTGAGCACCCAGAGAAATATCCACAATTAACTATCCGTGTATCTGGCTACGCAGTACGTTTCAACTCTTTAACTAAAGAGCAACAACAAGACGTTATTACTCGTACATTCACAGAAAGTATGTAGTTTAAAATAAATATAGTAAAGGCTGATTCATAGAATCAGCCTTTATTTTGGGTGGTATAAGTATTGATCTCTATGCTATATCTAAAATAAAGCCACCTGAATTTTTTAGATGGCTTTAATTTTTATAGCTATTTTTTTATGCCAACAAACTCGGTAACTTATACAGTGCATAGCAGAAGATCGCTAAAATCACCGCAAGCAAACTTTTTTCTACGCCTGTTAAAGTGAGTTTGCCATTAAATTGTTTATTGGAGTATAAGAACAATAAAATCCCAGGGACATAAAGCACGACCGACAACAGTAAATATTGTAAACCTGCCGCATAGACAATCCATAAACCATAGAGTGAAGCCATCACGCCTGTTAATTTAATAAACCATTTTGCATTCGTTTGGAAGGCTAATTTAGTTAAATAAGCACCAATCAAGAAATATGGAATTAAGATCATTGAGGTTGAAATTAACAATAAGATGTTATAACTTTGTTCAAAAACCAATACCAATACCAAGCAGAACTGTACGATAATGCCTGTAAACCACAATGAGTTAATCGGAGTACCGTTTTCATTCACTTTGTCCAAAATTTTGGGGAAAGCGCCGCATTTTGAACCAAGGTAAGGTACTTCAGCGGAATACATTGTCCAGCTAATGTAAGAAGCCAAAACAGAGACAATCAAGCAGGCGGTAATAATTACTTTACCCGTTGGACCCATTATAGCGTCAAGCAGAGGACCCATTGACGGATTTGCCAAGTTTGCAATGGTTTCACGTGGCAAAATACCAAGCGAAAGTACGGTAATTGCAACATATAAAGCAAGAGCAATGATAATGCCTAGCACAGTCGCTAATCCCACATCGGCTTTATTTTTAGCGTGTGCAGAAAGAATTGAAGCACCTTCCACACCTGTAAATACCCAAAGGGTGATAAGCATTGTATCTTTAACTTGATCACCTACTGAATTACCAAGACTTGTAGCCTGTACATCAGTTTTGAACAATTCGGCATCAAAGAACCATAACCCCAGCACAATAAAAAGCACCAGAGGAGCGACTTTTACGAACGTCGCCACAAGGTTTACCGAAGCAGCCTCTTTGATTCCACCAGCAATTAAAGTGTGTACCAACCACACGATAATTGAGGCGCCAATAAAGGAAACAATGGTATTTCCTTGCCCAAAAATGACCGCTTGTTCGTTATCGGTAAATACGCCTAAACCTTCAAAAGCCACAGTTAGATAGCCTACGATACCGATGGTGGCGCAGAGCCAATAACCCCAAGCAGACATAAAGCCAAGCAAGTCACCAAAACCTTCACGGGCGTAGGTGTAAATTCCCCCGTCTAAATCAGGGCGAAGGCGAGAAATGAAAAAAAATGATAAGCCTAGGAAAATAATCCCCACGCCTGTAATCAGCCAGCCAATAGTGATTCCTTCGGCACCGGCCACCGCCGCCATATTTTGTGGCAAACTGAAAATCCCCGAGCCAATCATTGAGCTAAGTACCAGCGCTGTCAGCGAAGCCAAACCAATTTTTTTATTTGACATTGTGTTTCCTTATTATGGTTATTTTAAATTTTCGCTTAATGCTTTGATGTATTCATGCCCAATCCCGCAACAGCCACCAACGATGCTTGCGCCTTGGGATATCCATTTTTTCGCCCAAGCAAGGTAGGCTTCAGGGGTGAGGTCTTTACGCACTTCATCTAAGCCATCATTGGCAGTCGCATCTTCAGGCTGTGGCGCAAAAGCATTAGCATAAGCCCCTGTTCGAATATGAGTTGCGTTTAGCTCCGCTAATACATTTTTCGTCACAAGCAAGGCTTGCTCAATCACTTCAGGCTGACAACAGTTAAATAGAATTGCTGATACGCCAATTTCTACCATTTTACGCACAGCGTCTTCCACTGTCTCGCCTGAACGCAGTTGTGGCACGGGAGTTGGCTTCTCATCAGTTAAAGTGAACGACACCCAAAGTGGACGCTCATCTTTGGGGAGTAGTTTTTGGATAGATACAGGCTCAATAATGGCACTTTGTGTTTCGCATAGCCAGAGATCGACATAAGGTGCAAGTCCATCAATGATTGGCTGGGCAATTTCCGCAAAGCGATCTTGTTCAATGAGATCGGCACGGTAAGAACCAAACATTGGTGGCAATGAACCTGCAATTTTTGCAATTTTTGGGCTATTTTCGACCGCTTGTTTGGCTAAACGCCCAGACAAATCGGCGAGCATTTTGCCATCGGCTTGGAAGCGTGTTTCGCCAATATGAAATGGCACTACGGCATAGCTGTTAGTCGTAATGACTTCAGCACCGCTGGCGATAAATTCTTCGTGGACTTGCTGCACGGCTGACGGCTTTTCATAAAGGGAAAGCGCTGACCATTCAGGTTGTTTGAAAGGGGCGTTTAAACGCATTAACTCACGGCTCATACCGCCGTCTAAAATGGTGATAGACATACAATACTTTCCTGTTAAAAAATTGTTCGGATTGTAGCATAGTTTTTCTTTTTTCTTTGTTCATTAAAAGGAATGAATTATATAAAATCGGAATATTGTGCTATATTTTCTGCCGTTAATTTAAGGAGTTAAAGGTGAAGCGATTTAGTATATGGGCGATGATCCCCTTATTGTTATTAAAATCAGCTTGGGCTGAAGAAATAACCGTTTTTGCGGCGGCTTCAATGACTAACGTACTACAAGAAATCAGCCAAGCGTATGAAAAAACGAATTCTCCGGATAAAGTGATTTTTTCCTTTGCTTCCTCTTCGGTATTGGCGAAACAAATTGAACAAGATGCGCCTGCGGATCTGTTTATTTCCGCCGATCTAAAATGGATGGATTATGTGAAAGAAAAACGATCCGATAAAGTGCAAAATATTACCAAATTAGTAAGAAATGAGTTGGTTTTGATTGCGCCAATTGATAGCCAAATCAGTGCAGACCACATACAAGCGGTCGATTTTGCCAAAGAACTTGCAAATAGTTATTTATCAGTGGGCGACCCTGCCCACGTCCCCGCAGGTATTTATGCAAAAAAAGCCTTAGCACATTACAAACTTTGGGAAGTTGTTGAATCTAAATTAGTAAGAGCGAAAAACGTGCGTGATGCCCTTTCTTTCGTGGAACGAGGGGAAGCCCCGCTTGGCATTGTGTATTCAACCGATGCGAAAGTTGCAAAAGAGAAAGTGAAGGTAGTGGCAACTTTCCCAGCAGAAAGTTATGGAGAAGTCATTTATCCAGCAGCAACCGTAAGCGATAAAGTGACCGCTAAAAAATTCCTAGATTTTCTTAAAACCGATGTCGCAAAAGCGAAATTTAAAGTGGCTGGTTTTAAACCTGTTGAATAATACTTAACCCTTGTCCATACACAGGCGAGAGTAAATACTACCTATGTTTAATTTTTCAGACCAAGAACTCAACGCTATTTTTCTTAGCCTAAAAATTGCCTCGCTAGCGGTAGTTTTTTCGTTGCCATTTGCTATTTTTGTTGCTTGGCTATTAGCACGGAAAAACTTTTTTGGTAAGCAGCTGCTCAACGGCATTGTGCATTTACCGTTGGTGCTACCGCCTGTGGTAATTGGCTACTTACTACTTATCTCAATGGCGAAAAAAGGTGTAATTGGTCAGTATCTATGGAGCTGGTTTGGCTTTTCTTTTAGCTTTTCCTGGAAAGGGGCTGTGCTAGCTTCAATGGTAATGGCGTTTCCGCTGATGGTGCGTTCCATTCGCTTGGCATTGGAATCTGTTGATCCAAAACTCGAACAAGCGGCCCGCACTCTTGGGGCAACGCCGCTGAAGGTCTTTTTTAGCCTTACATTACCGCTCTCATTTTCAGGCATTATTGCGGGAACTGTACTGGGCTTTGCTCGTTCTTTAGGTGAGTTTGGTGCAACGATTACATTCGTGGCGAACATTCCCAACCAAACCCAAACGATTCCCGCGGCACTCTTTACCTTTATTGAAACCCCCGAGGGCGAATGGGCAGCAGCACGGCTTTGTGCGGTGGCAATTGCGATTTCGCTGCTGGCGTTGTTTGCCTCGGAATGGTTGGCTCAAAAGCAGAAAAAATATTAAAATACATTCGTAGGAGCGGGTCCTGTGCCCGACCGAAGAGAAACAATATTTTGCGGGCGACCACAGGACCCGCACTTACAATTATTTAAAACAAATCTATGGCACTACTCAACCTTTCCAACGCCTACCTCGGTTTTAGCGATCACCCTCTGTTAGATCACACCGAATTGCATATCGAACCCAACGAACGTGTTTGTTTAGTGGGTAGAAATGGGGCGGGCAAATCAACCCTGATGAAAGTTTTAGCAGGCGAAGTGCAGCTCGACGACGGCAAACTGATTTTTGAGAAAGACATCGTTGTGACTCGCTTGGAGCAGGATCCGCCACGCCACATTCAAGAAAGCGTGTTTGATTACGTTGCCGAAGGGATTGCACATTTAAGCGATCTTTTGAAGCAATATCACCACATTTCACAACAAATGCAGACTGATTACAGCGATGAGTTGTTGGCAAAACTTTCTGCTGTGCAAGCTCAGCTGGAACACAACAATGGCTGGCAGTTTGAAAATCGTATTCAAGACACGCTGAAATTATTGGAGCTTGATCCCGACAAAAAACTGTGTGAACTCTCGGGTGGCTGGGTGCGTCGTGCCGCATTGGCACGTGCGCTGGTTGCCGCTCCTGATATTCTGCTTTTGGACGAACCAACCAACCACTTAGACGTGGAAGCAATCACTTGGTTGGAAGATCTGTTGTTGAATTTCAAAGGCTCGATTATTTTCATTTCACACGATCGCTCCTTTATTCGCAAAATGGCGACCCGCATCGTCGATTTAGATCGGGGCAAATTGGTGTCTTACCCAAGCAATTACAATAAATATCTAGAAGAAAAAGCGGAAGATTTGCGTGTCGAAGCCTTGCAAAATGAACTATTTGATAAAAAACTGGCACAAGAAGAAGTGTGGATTCGTCAAGGGATTAAAGCTCGCCGTACTCGTAATGAAGGGCGTGTACGTCAGCTCAAAAAATTGCGTGAAGAGCGTCGTAATCGTCGTGAAGTGCAAGGTTCAGCAAAAATTCAGCTCGACCAAACCGCTCGTTCGGGCAAAATTGTGTTTGAAATCGACAATGCCAGCTATGAAATTGAGGGTAAAACCTTACTTAAAAATTTCACGGCAACTATTCAGCGTGGTGACAAAATCGCTCTTGTGGGGGCAAACGGCTGCGGTAAAACTACCTTCATCAAATTGCTATTGGGCGAATTGCAACCAACTTCAGGTTCAATCCGTTGTGGCACAAAATTGGAAGTAGCGTATTTCGACCAACATCGTGCCGAGTTAGACCTTGAAAAAACGGTGATGGACAACGTTGCCGACGGTAAACAAGACATCGAAATCAATGGTGTAAAACGCCACGTTTTGGGCTATTTGCAAGATTTCTTATTCCCACCAAAACGGGCAATGACCCCTGTTAAAGCATTATCGGGCGGAGAACGCAACCGCTTGTTGTTAGCAAAATTGTTGCTTAAACCAAACAACTTGCTGATTCTCGATGAACCCACCAACGATTTAGACGTGGAAACCCTCGAACTGTTGGAAGAATTATTGGCGGATTATCAAGGTACTTTGCTCATTGTAAGCCACGATCGTCAATTTATCGACAACACCGTCGAAGAGTGCTTCTTCTTTGAGGGGGATGGTGTGTTAAATCAGTATGTGGGCGGTTATTTTGATGCGAAACAGCAGCAGGAAAATTATCACGCCACGCTTACACAAACTAAGAAATCTCCTCCAGCCCTTCTTTACAAAAGAGGGGAGCAGAAAGTAGAAAAGGCGAAAAATGAGGCGAAAAAAGTTAAACTTTCTTACAAAGATCAACGAGAGTTAGATGAATTACCAACCAAAATGGAAGCGCTTGAAGCAGAAATTGAAGCCTTGCAAGCGGAAGTGAACTCGGCAGATTTTTTTGCTAAAGATCAGGCTTACACCCAAGCTCAGTTGCAAAAACTAGCTGAAGCGGAAATGGCGTTAGAAACAGCGTTTGAGCGTTGGGAGGAGTTGGAAAACGTTAAGAATGGGAATGTTTGACTATTTCCTGCTTTGCACGGCATAGCTGTACAAAGTTATTTCTTTAAAATCCCCTCCGCACAAGCGAAGGCTGAGGACCACGCCCATTGGAAATTGTAGCCCCCGAGCCAGCCGGTGACATCCAGCACTTCGCCGATGAAATACAAGCCTTGCACATTTTTGGCTTCCATAGTTTTGGAGGAAATAAAATTTGTATCCACGCCACCCATGGTGACCTCGGCGGTACGGTAGCCTTCTGTGCCATTGGGTAAAAATTGCCAATGATGGATAAATTGTTCTAACTGTGATAGATCGGTTTTGGAGAGTTGAGCAATCACGTTATCTTTTAGTATTTTTTGCTCAAACCACAGCTCTACCAATTTTTTCGGCAAATGGCGACTTAAAACGGTTTTTAGTTGCAATTTTGGCGAAGATTGGCGCAATTCATTCAACATATCCAAAATGGATTCGCTTGGTAGTAAATCAATTTCTACCGTTTCGCCCAAATCCCAGTAATTAGAAATCTGCAAAATTGCAGGCCCTGACAAGCCTCGATGGGTAAACAGCATTTGATTAGTGAAGGTTTTGCCCCGATTGCGGACACTCACAGGCAACGCAATGCCCGAAAGGGTAACAAAAGGCTTATCGCTTTCTTTCCAAGTAAAAGGTACTAGGCTGGCACGAGGCGCAACCACTGGAATGTCAAATTGTTCAGCAATTTTATAGCCAAAAGGGCTTGCTCCTAAGGCTGGCATTGATAAACCGCCTGTGGCAATTACTAAATGTTTGGCTTGGAAGGCTTTGCAAGCGGTCGAAATTTCAAAGAAATTTGCAAATTTTTGTACAGAAACAACCGCTTGTCGTAGAAAAATTTCGACTTTGCCTTTATCGCATTCTGCTTGTAGCAGATTGGCAATTTGCTGCGCGCTTTCATCACAAAAAAGTTGCCCAAGCTCTTTTTCGTGATAGCTGATGCCGTATTGTGCCACAAGGCTGATGAAATCCCAGTTGGTGTAACGAGCGAGCGCTGATTTTACAAAATGCGGGTTTTGGCTAAGGTAATTATTGGCGCTCACTTCTAGATTGGTAAAGTTACAAAAGCCCCCGCCCGACATCAAAATTTTACGTCCGATTTTTTTGCCTGAATCGAGTATAGCTACTTGTTTTCCAGCTTGCCCAAGTTGCGCTGCACAGAACAGACCTGCTGCGCCTGCGCCGATGATAACCACATCAAATTTTTGCATTAAAAATTTAAAACCTTATCTGCTTCTAGAGTCCATTCAGCAAGCTCTACGAGAGTACCAAGTTCTACGCCATCTGCTAGAGGTAACTCGCTGATGCCTCGGGCATTCGTACAAGTTTTGCAAAGTTTTACTGTTGCGCCTTGTGCAGTAAGAATCTCAAGCATTTGTTGTAAATTATAGCCTTCCGACGGTTTTTGTTTTTTCAAGCTAGCGGTGACGGAGTCTGACATCAAAAAGAGCTTGATTTGCGCTTGTTTTAACTCTTGAATTTGTAGCGCCAAACGCAAGCCGCTGAAGAGAGTTTCATTACCGTAGGGTGAGGAATTGAAGATAAAAAGGAGTTTTTGCATAATACAATCCTTTTATTATTCTACTTCAGCAACACATAGTTTCAATGCCTGTTCACTCTCTTTTTCAAGTTGAGCCGCTACGGTCGCCTCTTCTTTAGCTAATTTTTGCATATCTTCTGGTTTAAGATTGCTTAAAATACGCTCTGCGGCACATTCACAAATTTTTTGTGCATTTTTTATATTAGCTGGAATGCTTACTGCACAACTTTTTACAAACCCTGTACGGAATTCGTTACGAAATCCTTCAATAAATCCTTTATCGTAGGCTTTTTCTACTTTTTTTGCTAAATTTTCCGTATTTTCGGTTGGAGTTACCTGTGCTTTTCCTTCTTCGGCAGGTTTGTCACAGGCTGTTAATGCAAAAACAAACGAAGAAATAAGTAATAATTTTTTCATTTTGATATCCTCTAATGTACAAGCGATTGAATTTGCAAATTTTTTTGTAAATTCAATCGCTTGTATCATATTTAAATTAACCAACCCAAACAAATTTGGCGATGAACAGAAGCGAAACGACCGCCACTGATGGATTGATTTCTTTGAAGCGACCCGTACAGGCTTTCATCACACAATATGAGATAAAACCAAAGGCAATACCTTCGGTAATTGAATAAGTGAATGGCATCATTGCGGTGGTAATGAAGGCTGGCGTTGCTTCGGTTAAGTCATCCCATTTCACTTCAATCAGGCTTGATGCCATTAAGATTCCTACGAAAACTAATGCGCCAGCAGTCGCGTAAGCTGGCACTAAGCCTGCTAATGGTGAGAAAAAGATGGTAAGTAAAAACAATATACCAACCGTTACTGCCGTTAAACCTGTGCGACCGCCTACAGATACGCCAGAACCACTTTCAATGTAAGTGCTGATTGCGGAAGTTCCCATAAATGAACCAGCCATTGCTGCAGTACTATCGACTAATAAGGCTTGTTTCATTTTGGGGAATCGGCCTTGTTCATCGGCAAAGCCTGCTTTGGTGGTCACAGCAATCAAAGTACCTGATGAGTCAAACAGGTTTACCAGCAAGAACGAGAAAATAATACCCAATAAACCAACATCAAATGCGCCTGCAATATCAACCTGTCCTACAACGGCATCAAGACTTGGTGGCATAGACATTACGCCATTGAAACTCACTGCAGGGTCAAAGGCTAATGCCAATGCGGTAACTACAGCAATGGAAATGAGTACACCTGAATGAATGCCTTTTGCGGCAAGTACCACAATAATGAAAAAGCCTAAAACGCCCATTAACACTTTCGGGTCGTGCAAATCGCCCAGTGCTACTAAAGTTGCAGGGTTTGCCACCACTAAGCCCATATTTTTAAAGCCAATGAGGGCGATGAATAAGCCGATACCTGCGCCGATTCCAACTCGTAAGCCGAGCGGAATCGCTGACATAAACCAGTAGCGAATTTGTAGCACAGTTAAAAGAAACAAACCGACAGAACCTAAGAAAATAGCCCCCATCCCAACTTGCCACGAGTAGCCCAATTTTTGCACCACGACAAAAGCGAAAAAGGCATTTAAGCCCATTGCAGGAGCAAGTGCAATCGGTAAGTTACTAAATAACCCCATCGCAATGGTACCAAAGGCGGCGATTAAACAGGTGGTGACGAAAACCACTTGCGTATCCATTCCTGCTACGCCAAGAATGGAGGGGTTTACGAAAACGATATAGACCATCGTGAAGAAGGTCGTGATCCCTGCTACGATTTCGGTTTTTGCGTTACTGCCTTTTTCCTTGAGCTGGAAAAGTTTTTCTAACATAAAAGCCTCTATAATTATTTAAGGTTATTTTACTTTAAGTTTTTTACCCACAGCAATTTGGTTGTTTTTAATGCCATTGAGTTTGCTGAGTTTTTCTGGTGTCGTATCATAAGCTCGTGCGATAGAGTAAAGCGTTTCATCTTTAGCTACTACGTGATAGCCATTGTTGGAAACTTTTATCTCTTTTTTGCCGACTTGTACCACTTTAGCAGATTTTTTATCTTCCGCTTTCTTATCTTTTTTCTCGTCAGATTTAGTTGCTGATTTTTTATTTTCTTTCTCTTTATTGTTGGTTTTAGCCTCTTTTTCTGATTTTGTCTCTTTTTTAGCGGTTTTACGTTCCTCATTTTTCGATTCTTTTACAGGAGCTTGTTCTTTTGGCTCTGAAAGGCTTAAGTTTTGTTTGTGGTAAGCCACTAGGCCATGGTAAATCGCACGGGCCACTTGCTTACGGTAAGTTGGATTAGCTAATTTTTGCTCTTCAACAGGATTGGATAAAAAACCTGTTTCCACCAAAATAGATGTAATGTCTGGTGAACGTAATACACTCAAACTAGCGTGTTGCGGAGAAGATTTCGCTAACGACATCACGTTGCTCATTTTAGATAACACTGAACGCCCTAATTCTAAGCCTGCACGTTGTGAATGCGAGAATTGCAAATCTAACACCGTTTGGTTGAGATAGCGTTCGTTGGTATTCGATAAAATGCTACCTGCACCGCCTAATAGTTCTGATTGTTTTTCACTTTCTTCTAGCCATTTACCCATTTCATCACTGGCACGGCGATTAGAAAGCACCCAAACCGAGGCTCCTTTTAGTACGCTGGATTTCGGCGATGAATCGGCGTGAATTGACACTAGATAGTTTGCTTTGTTTTTACGTGCGATTTCTGTACGATTTGGCAAAGGAATAAAAATATCTGAATTACGGGTCATTACAGCTTTAAAGTTTGGATCGGCATTCAATAGCTTTCTAAGTTCTTTTGAAATGGCAAGTGTGACAGTTTTTTCTTTCAAGCCTAGTGTTTTACCGATTGCGCCAGGGTCTTTGCCACCGTGACCCGCATCAATCACCACGACTGTATGGGCAAGGAGAGAGGTTGAAAAGAGTAAGCTTAAAAATAAGGTGAAGATTTTTGTTAATTTTTTCATTGTTTATTAAAATCCTTTGTAGGATGGGCTTTGGCCCATCATTTTTTATTTAATGGGCAAAAGCCCGTCCTACAACCATTTAAGATCAAGCGGTCTAATTTTGCTGAAATTTTACCAAAATTTCTGTGCCTATGGCATTTTGTGCTATCAGCGTAATATTGCGTCCTTCATCGGCATAATCAATTTGTATCACAATATCCGCAGGTTCTATCATTCCTTCACCTCTAACTGCCCATTCTAGTAAGCATAACGTTTTGGGCTGAAAGTAATCACGAATGCCCATAAATTCAAGTTCCTCAGGATCCGCAAGGCGATAAAGATCAAAGTGATAAACCGAAAAAGGCGGAAGGCTATACTCTTCCACCAGTGTGTAAGTTGGGCTTTTCACATTGCCTTGGTGCCCGAATGCTTGCACAATACTGCGGGTGAGTGTGGTTTTACCCGCTCCCAGTTCGCCATTTAAATAAAGAGTTAATCCTTTATCGTTTTGCGTTTGCAATTGCGTCTTTAATGCCAAGGCAAATTTCTGTCCAAATTCAAGCATTTGGTTTTCATTAGCAAAATGAAATGAAATGGAGTTTGTCATGTAAATTCGTCAAATAAATTAGTTTTCACTCTGTGAGGAAAATTTAGTCGAGCTTAATGAAATGCTCACGGTAAAATTTTAATTCGTTGATTGATTCTCGAATATCATCTAAAGCTAGGTGCGTATTGGCTTTCTTGAAGTCTTTGAGCATTTCAGGCTTCCAGCGTGCCGCCAATTCTTTGAGCGTACTTACATCTAAATGACGATAGTGAAAATAATCCGCCAAATCGGGCATATATTTATAAAGAAAACGCTTATCTTGTGGCACGCTGTTACCACAGATTGGCGAAGTGCCTTTGGGTACCCAACGTTTAAGGAAATCAATGGTTTGCAATTCAGCTGCGCGTTCGTTTAAACGACTAGCTTTTACCCGTTCAATTAAGCCATTCTCACTGTGAGTTTTGACACACCAATCGCTCATTTTACTTAACAATTCATCAGATTGTTTGATCGCAAGCACAGGACCTTCAGCCAGAATATTCAAATCTTTATCAGTTACGATAGTAGCAATTTCGATAATACGTTCTTTTTCAGGATCTAATCCTGTCATTTCAAGGTCAATCCAAATCAAGTTTTGTTTATCTTGCATTTATTTTTCCTTTTAATTTTTCTATGACACAGGCAGGCACAAATGGGCTAACATCGCCATTGTGCTTATAAATTTCTCGTACCATTGTGGAGGATATGTAACGCCATTCAATAGATGGCGGTAAAATGACTGTTTCTAAACCGTGCGCCAGTTTATTATTAAGTTGAGCGAGCTGAATTTCATATTCGGTATCATCGCTACCACGAATCGCACGTAATAAAGTTGTTGCCTGATGTGCTTTGGCAAAATCTGCAAGTAAACCGCTAAATGCGGTCGCTTGCACATTTGGAAGTTCCGCACAGCTTTCCTTAACCAGCTCAAAACGTTCTTCTAATGAAAAGAGGGGGTGCTTACTTGAATTTTCGGCAATGGCAACAATCACTTTGTCGAACAGCATAGTGGCTCGTTGAATAATATCTAAATGCCCGTTGGTTATTGGGTCGAAAGTGCCCGCATAAATGGCGATTTTCATTGAGTGTACCTTTTATCTTTCTAAATAGGGGGCTAGTAATTCCAAATGGCGTTTTAGAGCCCCTTGGTTCTCTTTTAAGACATCAAAACCTGCTTGAGCAATTTTTTTGCCTTCATCTGCATTTTTTAACAAAAATTCGACCGCTTGACTGAGTGCTTCTGCGCTGCTTTCAATTTCTAGAACGCCTTTCACATTGCGTAATTTTTCAAAAATTTCAGGGAAATTGTAAGTGTGCATACCTGAAATAACGGGCAATTCAAAGGCAATAGGTTCTAACGGATTATGCCCACCGTGTTTCACTAAACTGCCACCAACAAAAGCGATTTTAGACAAGCCATAAAACAACATCATTTCGCCCATCGTATCACCTAATAGCACTTGAGTTGGGAAATTAAGCGGCTCATCATCTGAACGTTTGACATATTTCAAGCTAGATTTTTTAAGTAACTCTTCTACAGTTTCAAAACGTTCTGGGTGGCGAGGTACAATAATTAGCACCAATTTAGGATATTTAGCGAGCAGCTGTTTATGTGCTTCTAAAATAATTTTTTCTTCGCCTTCATGCGTACTGCCCGCTGCCCAAACAGGGCGGGCGTGAATTTGTAAATCGTTGGCAGTTTCGATCACTTTATTGCGCAGTTTGCTAGTGATTTCTAAATCAAATTTTAAGTTACCTGTATTAACCAGCTTTTGATGCGAATAACCTAATTCTAAATAACGCGTTGCGCTAACTTCATCTTGGGCAAGGATCAGCTGAATTTTATTGAGCATTATTTTGATGCTATGACGAATCCAGCCATAGCGACGTGCCGAACGAGGCGAAAGACGAGCATTTGCAATAACAAATGGAATTTTTTTCAGTTCAAATTGGTGAATTAAATTTGGCCATAGCTCCGTTTCGATCACGATCATCAATTTGGGGTCGATGAAAGCAATAAATCGCTTGATCGCAGCAGGTAAATCGTATGGTAAATAAAAATGCGAAACGGAGTCACCAAATGCCGCTTTTACTCGCTCTGAACCTGTCGGCGTTACGGTGGTAACCGTAATCGGTAAATCAGGATATTGCTGTTGGATGGCTTTAATTAGCGGTGTTGCAGCAATTACTTCGCCCACCGAGGCCGCATGTATAATGATCCCCTTTGATTTCGGCTTTGGTTTGGTTGAGTGCTGTCTGTAATACCCATAACGCTCGCAAAGGCGTTTGCGATAATCAGGCTGCCTCAAGCTTTTTTTCCACATGATCAGCAGAACAAAAGGCTGAATAAAATAACTGAGTAACGTATAAAAAAAACGAAGCATTATTGTTTACCTGCAAGCGGTCGATTTTTCGCATTTTTTTGCAAACCGATAAATAGAATGACTCCAACGAAATAGAACATTGCGCCAGAGGTGTGCGAAATGAAACTTTGGGTTAAACAATAACTCATTACTAATAAAATATGAGCAATACCAGCTACGCCCCATAAGTGTTCAAGCGTTCCGCAAGTGGCTAGTTTCGTGTTTTGCAATAAAATAGATAGTGGCACAAGGAATACAGCAAGCAATGCCAATATACCTAAAATGCCACGGGCGGAACCATCGTGTAAGTATTGATTGTGGGAGTGATCAAAGCTGGCGGCAAATTCAGAGATTTTTTTCTCGGCAAAATGTTGCTTACGCATCGCTTTTACACCTTGTAACCCCCAACCAAAAATCGGTTTCTCTTGTATACCAAGCAAGGCACTTTCCCACATATCAAACCTTGCTCCTACTGAAGTGTTGCCATTATTTTGTTCTACATAGGCATAAATTTCATTTTGCGCCTCTGCAAAGCGTTTTGAAATCACATTACCTGCCACTAAGCCACCTGCAAAAAGTGCCAAAATTAGACTGCTTGCGACCATTTTGGTGAGCTGCTGACGGTTTAGCCAAAAAATAACAATCAAGACAAACGGTACCCCAATCCAAGCTCCTCGAGCAGTAGTTAGAAAGCCAGATAGTGTGGCTAGGGCGGCGCAAATTAAGCTGATTAACGTCATTAAACGGTTCTTTTGCGCACTAAAATGAAATAAAGCGCAAATGATAAAAATTGCTACCGACATTGCAATACCACCTGCTTGGATGTGCATCATATGCGCAAATGGTTTAGGGTAATTCAATGCAAAAACTTGGGTAGCAGCGACGGAGCCAGCCGCCAAGCCTGCAATAAGCAAGCTATAAATAATCCACTGGTGTTTCACTATTTTCTTGGTGAGAACAGTTAAAATTGGCAAAACCAATAAGGCTCGGCTGGCAAGATCGAGTTCACTGCCTTTGCCTTTATGTACCATCAGCGAAGCAACAAAAAGCAAAAAATAAATCACAAAAGTGCCAACTAACCATTTTTCTTGGTTATCTAGTTGCCAATTACGTTGTTTGAGATGAGGGAAAAGTAATACTAATCCCGATACGGTTAATAAAATCGGGATGAGATTATAGCTTAATTTAAAGTGTAAAATCAGGATAAAAAACAACCCAATAAGTAAACTCAAAATTAAAGATTGATAAGATTTTAAACGTTCAAGCATTTTGATAAAAAATAGAGTATGATGACATTATTCTAACATAATAAGTGAATGGCTTAGAATGAAAAATATTGCGCAAGTTTTACAGAATTCAACGCTATCAAAGATAGTGCAAAGAGCTAATGAGCTGAATGATCTTAATCAAAAAATTCACGAAATTTTGCCAAAAGAATTCGCCAATCTTTACCGAATACGAAATTTAGTTGATAATCAACTCGTCTTTGAGGTACCGAATGCGATAGTAAAACAAGGATTAGAATTACGACAAAGGCAGTTACTTGAATGGATAAAGCAAGATTTTCCTGAAATTGATGCGTGTATTTTCAAGGTAAATCCTAGTTTTAAATCTTATTAAACATTGAATAAGTAAGGAGTAGAAAATGAAAAAATTAGGTATTATGGCATTAGTAACATTATTAGCAGCTTGTTCGTCTATCTTAAAAAGCAATGCAGCTGGCACTTATCAAGGTGATTTGCCTTGTGCGGATTGTGAAAAAATTCAAGCAGAATTGGTATTAAATGCAGATGAAACTTATCAATACAAAACGATTTACTTTAAAAATGGGCAAGAGCATCCATTTGTGGATAAAGGTAAGTTTACTTGGGATCCAAATAAATCTAATGTTATTCGCTTAGAGCAAGAATCTGGTGGCTTAGCATTCCAAGTTAATCCAAATTATGTAGAAATTTGTGATGCTAGCGGCAATGTGGTGGTTAATAGTAAATTTAACTATAAGCTAACTAAAATAAACTAAATTTATATGGAACTAAGGCGCGCCATCTAAAATGCTGAACCTTTTGTATAAAAAAATCCCCAAACACGCCGTTTGGGGATATATAAAGTAATTACTACTTTAACTTAACCAAGGAAATATCTATGAAAACATCTTTTATAGATGGCGGTGAGAGGGGGATTCGAACCCCCGATACAGTTTCCCATATACACGCTTTCCAGGCGTGCTCCTTCAACCACTCGGACATCTCACCGAATATAAAGATGTAGAAACTATACGCTCATTCTAATGCCTAATCAAGAATTTTCTTCATACAATAAAATAAATCAGGCCAGTCTTATTTTTGCAATGTCTAATAACGCAAGGTAGAATATAAAACAATTTTTTGCATAAGATTTCATAAAATGAACAGTGAAAATCAAATTCCAATTACACAAATCGAAGCTGAACCAACGTCCACGGTTTTTAAAAGTTTATTGCTAGATGGAGTATGGAGGAACAATGGTGCATTGGTGCAATTACTGGGGCTGTGTCCGTTGTTAGCGGTTTCCAATAATGTCACCAATGCTTTGGGGTTAGGCTTAGCGACGCTGATTGTGCTAGTGATTTCTAACACAATGATTTCCCTATTTAGAAAATTTATCCCGCACGATATTCGTATCCCAATTTATGTGATGGTGATTGCCACTTCCGTAACGGTAGTTCAGTTGCTAATGAACGCTTTTGCTTACCCCGTTTATCAATCACTTGGTATTTTTATTCCGTTGATTGTAACCAACTGTATCGTAATTGGACGAGCTGAAGCTTATGCCTCCAAAAATAGCGTGCTACATTCCACCTTTGATGGTTTTGCAATGGGTTTAGGAATGACCTTCAGCCTTGTTTTACTCGGTGCATTTCGTGAACTGATTGGTAACGGCACTTTATTTGATGGCTTAGACTTGCTCTTTGGAGATTGGGCGAAAGTATTGCGTTTAGATATTTTGCAACTTGATTCAGGCTTATTATTAGCAATCCTTCCTCCTGGGGCATTTATTGGTTTAGGTATTATTTTGAGTGTGAAAAACATTATTGATAAAAAATAACTTATGGAACGAATTACTGCTCGCGAGGGCTATGAACATCAATTTCTGAAAGAATTTTTATTACCTAAATACTGGGGCATTTGGTTCGGTGTTTTAGGTTTATTGATTCTTGCTTATGTACCATTTCGTTTACGTGATAAATTGGGGGTGGCTGTAGGGAAAATCGTTTACCGTTATTTAAAAAAGAAAGGCAAAAAGCAATATCATCGTGCCGAGGTAAATTTGCGTTATTGTTTCCCAAATTGGACGGCGGAAAAGCGTGCGGAAGTGATTGAACAAATGTTCATTAGCGTGGCACAAACGATGTTAGGAATTGGTGAAATTGCCGTCCGTTCGGTGAAACACTTACAAAAACGGAGCGAATTTATTGGTTTGGAGTATATTCAGCAAACTAAAGCTGATGGCAAAAATATAATTTTATTAGTGCCACATACTTGGTCGATTGATGCTTCGGGCATTATTCTACATACCCACGGAATGCCAATGGTTTCCATGTATAATCCGCACCGTAATGCCTTGGTCGATTGGTTGTGGAATGCTACCCGTGAACGCTTCGGTGGTAAAATGCATACTCGTCAAAATGGCATTAAACCGTTTTTAGCCGATGTAAAAAAAGGCAATATGGGCTATTTTTTACCAGATGAAGATTTTGGTGAAGAATTAAGTGTGTATGCCGATTTTTTTGCCACGGAAAAAGCCACGCTCCCAGGGTTAAATAAAATGGCGCGTGTAGCTAATGCGGAAGTTATTCCTATGTTTCCGATTTATAACGCGGAAAAAGGCGTGTATCAGATGGAAATCTTACCGCCAATAGAGTTTTCGGGGACACCAGAACAGTCTGCCCGTGAAATGAATAAAGTGATCGAATACTTTGTGACTAAAAATCCTGAGCAATATGTTTGGATATTACGTTTGTTAAAAACCCGTCGCAATGGCGAAGATATTTATCAAAGATAAAAATGAGGCGTTGTTTAAACAACGCCTTATTTTTTAGATTCAATTAGCTCCTTAGCCCAATGCCTTTTTCCACTAAATAATATGCCCAGCTATAGAGCACTAAAATAAAGCCGCTCAATACTAAGTAGGTATAAGAAACGGGGACGTCGCTAATGCCTAAAAAGCCATAACGGAACCCATTGATCATATAAACAATCGGGTTAAATTTTGAAACCGCTTGCCAAAACTCAGGCAATAACGAGATGGAATAAAACACGCCACCTAAATAAGTTAATGGAGTCAATACGAAAGTGGGAATTAAGCCTACATCATCGAAAGATTTGGCATAAACTGCATTGATCAACCCACCCAATGCAAAAGCAACGGTGGTAGTGAACAAGGTGAGAAAAATAATCAGCCAAGAATGAATATCAAAGCTCACAAAACAAAGTGCCACCAGCATCACCAAAATACCTGCCAAACCACCACGCACAATAGAACCAGCCACATAACCCCAAATAATTTCGTGCGTCGAAAGCGGAGAAACCAGCAGTTCCTCATGGGTTTTGGTAAACTTGCCTAAAAAGAACGAAGAAGCCGTATTAACGTATGAAGCGGTAATCGCCGTCATCATCACTAGCCCTGGAGCGATAAATTGCATATAGCTCACACCATGCATATCGCCAATACGCCCGCCAATCAATTTTCCGAAAATCAAGAAATAAAGTGTGGTAGTAATAATCGGCGGCACCAACGTCTGCTTCCAAATCCGAATAATGCGGCGAGATTCTTTACCTGCTAACGTTAAAAATCCTGTTAAATTCATTTAATCCGCCATATTCATAAAGAGTTCTTCCAGTCGGTTCGATTTATTACGCATACTTAGCACTTCAATGTTTTGCTGACTAAATTGCTGGAACAAGTTATTTAGCCCTTGCTTACGTTTAACTTCTACTTCAAGAGTATTTTCATCAAGCCAATGGATGGGGTAATTTTCAATGACAAGCGGTTGATTTTCCGATTTTTTTTGCACATCCAGCACAAAGATTTCGCTTTCAAGCTTCGCCAACAAGGCTTTCATTGAAGTATTTTCAATCAATTCGCCACGTTGAATAATACCAATATTACGACACAAATTTTCTGCTTCCTCTAAATAGTGAGTAGTTAAAATTACCGTTGTGCCTTGTTGATTGAGTTCACGTAAAAAATCCCACAGCGAACGACGCAGCTCAATATCCACACCCGCAGTAGGCTCATCTAAAATCAGTAATTTAGGTTCGTGCATTAAGGCACGAGCAATCATCACTCGACGTTTCATACCGCCTGAAAGTTCACGGGTATAGTGAGTACGTTTTTCCCAAAGATCGAGTTTTTTCAGCCACATTTCAGCACGTTTTAAGGCATCCTGTTTCGGAATGCCATAGTAGCCAGCTTGTTGGGTAAGGACATCAATGACTCGCTCAAATTGGTTAAAGTTAAACTCCTGCGGCACCAAGCCAATTTGTTGTTTGAGCTGCGCTTTTTGAGTATCGAGGTCGTAACCAAAGACTTTTACTGTACCACTGGTTTTATTGATGAGAGAACTAATAATGCCAATGGTGGTGGATTTACCTGCGCCATTATGTCCAAGTAAGGCATAGAAGTCACCTTGTTTTACCACTAGATCGATACCTTTTAAGGCCTGCACACCCGTTGGATAGGTTTTGATAAGATTATGGATTTCTAAAGCATTCATCATTATTTATATTTAATCGGCAACAGCGCGAATGGTGGATTCATCAATTTCAGCCTCAAAAGCTTGGCGGAGTAACTTCAGTTTTTCGTCGTTTAATAAGGCATCTTTAGCTTTGAGAGTGAGATTTTCAAAAATCGCTCGACGAATTTCCAATGGCGTTTTGTGTGCTTCGCTTTCGCCAATAGTAAGCTCGTAATTTAAGCCTTTTTCGGCTAAAGCGGTGGCTAAACTTTGGCGAGATTCCGCATTATCTAAATGCGCCATTGAAGGCTTTAATACTAATTTCACTAGCGAATCTTGTTTTTCCGCCAAATAACTATTGAGTGCCACTTGGCGAGACAAACCACCTAAACGCAAGCCATCGACAATTTTGCACCACTCATCTTGTTCACATGAAAGGGCGATAGTTTTCGCCACTAATTCAGGGGTACGCTCTTGCAAAATGACTTGTTTAATCTCTGAAGGCTTCGCCGTTTCTGCTTGGTTTTCCAATTCGGGGTTGAGCCACGTCCAACGATATTCTTCATCACTTAACGGCGCAGATTTTTTTTGCTCGACATTCGTAGCTTCTAGTTGTGGAGCATTGGCTAAATGCATTAACCGTTCTTGCAAATTTGTGGCTTTTGAAGGGCTAGCTAATTGATTCGATTTTGAAGACTGCGCTAACTCAGGCTTTTTTTTTTCGTTATTTTGCGCTAATTCACTTTGCTTTTCCTGCAGCTGTTTGCGCGCTTGCATTGCAGCCAAAGCGGGCGAAATGGAAGGCGTTTGTGCCGTTTGGGAAGCGGTCGAATTTACTTCAATTTTTGCAAAATTTTGTGAATTTTCTACCGCTTGTTGTGCTGCTTGTGGCGGCTGATTTTGCGTTAAACGCTCACGCATTTGCGCAAAGCGATCTGAAGTTGGATTCACATTGGGCGCAGCTTGTGGTGCCTGCTCTACGGGAGCAGTAACGACTTGGCGATTGATTTCTTCCGTGCGCTTAGGATGGAAAGCCAAAGCGCGCAAAATGGTCATTTCTACCCCAGCACGAGGTTCTGGTGCATAAGACAGCTCTTTTTTGCCCGTTAGCATTAACTGGTAGAAAAATTGCACCTCTTCGGGTGGAATTTGGCGGGCGAGGAAATGTAACTGTGTTTCTTCATCCGCATTATGCTTCACCAACTGTAACATCGCAATTTGATGCAATGTTTCAGCAAGCTCACTTAATAAGTGCGACCAATCCACGCCTTTTTCTGCCACTTGCTGAATGACCTCCATTGCTTTTTCGCCATCGGCATTTGCCAAGGCAGAAACCAATTCTAATGGTTGGTGATCGTCAATTAAGCCGAGCATTTGTTGTACAACAGGCAAAGTGATATTGGCATTACTGACCGCAATGGCTTGATCAGTAAGGCTCAATGAATCACGAATACTTCCTTGTGCCGCTTTGGCTAATTTTTCAAGAGCAGAAAGCTCAAAAGGAATTTGTTCTTGCTTGAGAATAAATTCGAGGTGCCTGCCAATTTGTGCCTGATCTAAAGCACGCAAATGGAACTGCATACAACGAGATAAAATTGTAATCGGTAATTTTTGCGGATCGGTGGTTGCCAGTAAGAATTTAACGTATTCAGGCGGTTCTTCAAGGGTTTTGAGCAACGCATTGAAGCTATGGCGAGAAAGCATATGCACTTCGTCGATAAGATATACCTTAAAACGCCCAACGGTTGGTTTATATTGTACGTTATCAAGCAGTTCGCGGGTATCTTCCACTTTGGTGCGCGAAGCAGCATCAATTTCGATTAAGTCGATAAAACGCCCTTCTTCAATCGCTTTGCAATTAGCACATTCGCCACAAGGTGAAGCAGTAATCCCTTGCTCACAGTTTAAACCTTTAGCAAATAAACGGGCGATAGACGTTTTCCCCACACCACGAGTACCTGAAAACAAATAAGCGTGATGAAGCCTGCCCTCTCGTAAACCATTTTCAAGAGCAGATAAAACGTGTTGCTGTCCCACAACTTCGGTAAAACGTTGTGGACGCCATTTGCGGGCTAGAACTTGATAACTCATTGATTTTAAAAACAATGCAGGTGCAACTTATTGCACCAAATAAATATTGAAGGGGCAACCAGTTGCACCCTACCACTAATAATTAATGACCAGCAAATTCCACTAATGTGAAAGATTTAATTCCTTCTTTCTCAAGGCGTTCTTTACCGCCTAAATCAGGCAACCAAATCACAAATGCAGCATTTGCCACTTTACCACCTAAACGGCGAATCAATTTAGCGGTGGCATCAATAGTACCCCCAGTAGCTAATAAATCGTCCACCATCAGTATATTATCGCCAGCTGAAACGGAATCAATGTGCATTTCTAGGGTGTCGGTGCCGTATTCTAAATCATAAGATTGTGAAATCACTTCGCGCGGTAATTTTTTCGGTTTACGCACCAGTACAAATGGTACACCTAATGCTAACGCCACTGGTGCACCAAAAATAAAGCCACGGGATTCTGTCCCCACAACTTTAGTGATACCTTGATCTTTAAATTCGGCAACGATAGTATCTACCGTCGCTTTAAATGCAGTAGGAACCTCTAAAAGTGAAGTAATATCACGGAAAATAATGCCTTCTTTAGGATAATTGGGAATTGATTTGATTGAAGACTTAATTAAATCTAATTGGTTCATTTTTTAACCTGTTTTTATCTAATAAAACAACCTGAGGACTGTATAAAAAAATGGGCAGAATTACAAGGAAAATTTCTCGGTTTTACACGAAAAAACCCACGCATTGCGTGGGTTTTGTTTAAGCAAAAGAAAAATTATGCAACTTTTAAAATACGGCAAGTGTTTGTACCGCCTTCTTTTAATTCGTCACCGTGTGTTAAAAGTACCAAGTCACCAGACATTAAGTAGCCTTGTTCTTTTAATTGTGCGATAGCTTTTTTGGCTCCATCAATAGTGCGGCTTTCTTCATCAAAGAATACTGGGGTCACACCACGATATAACGCAGCACGATTTAATGCGCGTTGGTTGCGTGATAAAGCGTAAATTGGTAAGCCTGAACTGATACGGCTCATCAATTTAGCTGTTTCACCTGATTGCGTTAAAGTGATCAACGCAGATACACCTTCTAAGTGGTTGGCGGTGTACATAGCTGACATCGCAACGGCTTCATTGATATGTGCAAATTTACCTTCCATACGATGGCGTGAAATATTGATACTAGGCATGGTTTCTGCGCCTAAGCACACTTCCGCCATTGATTTCACCGTTTCAACTGGGTAGTCACCGTTGGCTGTTTCACCTGAAAGCATTACCGCATCAGTACCATCTAATACCGCATTCGCTACGTCCATTACTTCTGCACGAGTTGGCATTGGTTTTTTGATCATTGATTCCATCATTTGAGTTGCGGTGATCACCACACGGTTTAATTTGCGCGCACGACGAATCAAGCGTTTTTGCACGCCAACTAAGGCTGCATCACCGATTTCAACTCCTAAGTCACCACGAGCCACCATAATTACATCTGCACCTAATACGATGTCGTCCATCGCTTCTTCAGTAGCAACGGTTTCAGCACGTTCAACTTTTGCTACGATTTGTGCATCTGAACCTGCTTCACGGGCTAATTGACGTGCATAGTTTAAGTCTGCGCTTGATTGTGGGAAAGATACTGCTAAGTAATCTACGCCGATACGAGCTGCTAATTTGATGTCTTCTTTATCTTTATCGGTTAATGCAGGTGCAGATAAACCACCGCCTAATTTGTTGATCCCTTTGTTGTTTGAAAGTGGACCACCTACAGTAACTTCAGTGTGAACTTTTAAACCGTCGATTGAAAGAACACGTAATTGCACGTTACCATCGTCTAATAAAAGAATATCGCCTGGAACCACATCTTTTGGTAAATCTTTGTAGTCTAAACCAACAGCTTCTTGGTGACCTTCGCCACGTGGTAATTCTGCATCTAGGGTGAATTTATCACCGATATTTAAGAAAATTTTGCCATCTTTAAATGTAGAAACACGAATTTTAGGACCTTGCAAATCACCTAAAATAGCCACTGTTTTACCTAAACGAGCAGCGATTTCACGCACTTTGTTTGCACGTTCAACGTGATCTTCAGGCACACCGTGCGAGAAATTCATACGCACCATATTTGCGCCAGCAGCGATGATTTTTTCAAGGGTATTGCCGCGATCTGTTGCAGGACCCATAGTACAAACGATCTTCGTTCTTCTTAATTTACGAGACATTGATAACTCCATATTGATTATAAAAATTAAGGATTCTTTGGGATTAGCGATTGCACGCTGTAAAAAACGTGGCATATTATACGCTTAAAAATAGAGCGTGGGAACAAAAAAACATCAGGAGAACTAAATGAATATTTGGATTATGCGACATGGGGAAGCGAGTTTTAACGCAAGCAGCGATAGTGAACGTCAATTAACCGAATTTGGCAGGAAGATGGCGTATCAACAAGGCGAAAGCCTTGGTAAATATTTACTAGCGCAGAGAATGCAACTAGATAAAGTGATCGTGAGCCCTTATTTGCGCACGCAACAAACGTTTGCGGAATTAAATTTGGGCTTACAAGCGGTCAAATTTTGCCAAAATCTTGCAAATATTCAGGAGATTTGGGAAGGCATCACCCCTGATGGTTCACCCGAAAGCGTGTGTGACTATTTGGGTTTCTTACGAGAAGAAGGGGCAGATAATGTGTTGATTATTTCGCATCTGCCATTGGTTTTTGATCTTGTGCGAGAGCTCACGCAATATCAAGCAAGCGTGCATTTTTATCCTGCGGTCATGGCTGAAATTGCGTGGAATGGACGCATAGGAACATTACAAGCGGTCGAAAAACCTTAATTTTTTGCACAATTGCAAAATTTTTACAATTTGTTTAAAAAATAGTCTTCCAAAATAGGCAAAAAATGCGTATGATACGCCCCCTTCGAGCTGAACTATTTTTGTTCAATTCGAAGAGGATAAACTTCAAAGGAGTGCAAAGGCAAACAATGCGAATCGGGCAATATGACATTAAAAACCGTGTTCTCCTCGCACCAATGGCAGGGATTACCGACCAGCCATTTCGTCGTCTTTGTAGTCAGTTAGGTGCTGGCTTAACCTTCTCTGAAATGATGTCCACTAACCCTGATGTATGGCATACCGAAAAATCAAAATTGCGCTTAGCGCATCACGAAGAAATAGGAATCAATGCTGTACAGATTGCAGGAGCGGAGCCAACTGAAATAGCGGAAGCGGTGAAAGTAAATGTTGGCTATGGGGCAGAAATAATAGATATCAATATGGGCTGCCCAGCTAAAAAGGTGAACAAAAAAATGGCAGGCTCTGCCCTTTTGCGGGAACCACATTTAGTCGCCGATATTTTAACTGCCGTCGTAAATGCTGTTGATGTGCCTGTAACATTAAAAATTAGAACAGGTTGGGATCCAGAAAATCGAAATTGTTTGGAGATTGCTCAGATTGCTGAACAGTCGGGGGTTGCTGCTTTAACGATTCACGGGCGCACACGAAGTTGTTTATTCGAGGGCGAGGCGGAATACGACAGTATCAAAGCAGTAAAACAGGCGGTTTCAATTCCGATAATTGCTAATGGTGATATAATCTCTGCGGAAAAAGCAAAATTTGTTCTTGATTATACAGGAGCAGATGCTGTGATGGTAGGTAGGGGTAGTTATGGGAGACCTTGGCTATTTCAGGAAATTAAAGATTTTTTAGAGTTCGGTACATTTTCTCCTTTATCTGTGGAAGATAAATGCCAGTTAATGTTCAAGCATATCAAAGACTTACACCAGTTTTATGGTGAAGAAAAAGGCTATCGAATTGCAAGAAAACACGTTGGCTGGTATGCAGAAAATTTATCGCCAGACTCGAACTTTAAGCGGACTTTCAATGCCTTAGATACAACTAAAGCACAATTAGTTGCATTGGAAAATTTTGTAGAATCTCTTTTAAATGTGGATTAAATCAATGATTGAACAACCAGTAAACAACCCATTAACAATTAACATCCTTAATGCTCAAGGTCAGCCAGTAGTAAAACCACTACGTGACCACGTAAAAGCTGCATTAAAAAATTATTTAGCACAATTAAATGGTGAAGATCCAACAGAATTGTACGAATTAGTATTATCTGAAATCGAACACCCTATGTTAGATATGGTAATGCAATATACTCGTGGTAACCAAACCCGTGCAGCATTGATGTTAGGGGTCAATCGTGGCACATTACGTAAAAAATTAAAAAAATACGGTATGGGCTAATCCCTGATTGTCTTATTTAAAGAAAAAACCTCGTGAAACAAACTGCTCACGAGGTTTTATTTTATTCATTATAAAGTGCTGAATAGAGGCTCTGTTCAAAGTTTATCAATGGCGCACGCTTGGTTTTACTCTCTAATTCACCAGTCGAATAGCCATTGATAAATTGCACAAAGGCGATACGTTCGCCACGGGCATTTTTCATAAAGCCTGCCAAATTATAAACCCCTTTTAATGCCCCTGTTTTGGCAATAATATTTTTGGCAAGCGGTTCGTTTGTCATAGAAGATCTGCCTGAAAGCGTCCCATCTACGCCTGCAATAGGAAAAGTTTCAAACAGATGTAAACTACTTTCATTTTGTGCAATGTACTCTAGGGCTTGCAACATCGTTTCGGCACTGACTTGATTATGGCGGGAAAGCCCAGAGCCATCAGCCATCACACTATTTTTAAAGTTGATATTGGCTTTGGATTTTAACAAATTACGCACCACAAAGCTGCCTAATTGAAATGAAGCGGCTCTTTGTCGTTGATGATATGCCACCGTTCTAAATAGCGAGTCTGCAATTTGGTTGTCCGATTTTTTCATCATTTTCTTTAATAATTCAGGCAATTGTGCAGAATAGTGTTCCGCTAACAAAGTGCCTGTTTGTGCTGCCAATGGTTCCTTAATTTGTCCATCAAATTGAATGCCTAAACTCTTCAAGATAGCACGAATAATATTTGCACCATAAGCGGTTGGATCTTGCACTGAAAAGCTCAAGCCAAATGGCGCAGCTTGGCGAGCAAGGCAGCCTTTTACTTGGTAGCGGTTATTATCATTCACCATCACATCTAACTGGCAAAATGGAGCCTCTTCCTTACTCACCACATAAGCAGAGCTAAAGACTTGTACAGGATAAGCAGGCGGCACGTCCACTTTGATCTGTTCGCCTACGTTTTGGTCGGCATTTAAATTGACATAAAAACAGTTGTGATCGATATTGATAGCAGCAGGTGGCGCATTAAAACACATTGTTAAGTCATTCCAAATCCAGCCTGAAGCCTTGTCGTGGCTGGCAAAAACTGAAGTGTCTAAAATCAAATTGCCTGTGATTTTACGTACCCCCTGTTTCTTTAATTCGCTAAATAATTGGAAAATTTGACCGCTTGTAAGATTAGGATCACCAGTAAATCTAGCGATTAGATCGCCATTCATCACGCCATCTTGGATAGTACCATTGGTTAGCAATGCGGTTTGAAATTTAAAATCTTCGGGCAAAGTTAATTTAGCGGCTAATGCAGTAAACACTTTCTGCGTACTAGCAGGCAGCATAAAAATATCACTCTGATATTGCGTGATAACTTCATTGGTGTCTAAATTTTTGGCGATAAAACTGGCGGATGCACCTGCAGGAAGTTGAGCAATTAAGGCTTGTGTATCAATTTGAGCGAAAGAGTATGTAGGAAAAAATAGGGTTGCCATAGTTAAACGGCGAAGTGTTTTAAAGAACATATGACTTAATGTATTGCTATTTTTAACGAGAAAATGAATAATAGCCCCTTTAACTTTGTTCGTAAATTATAAATTTGTAAACCCTCTGTCAGGTGGGAAAAGGAGCAACAATGAAACAAATTCCTATGACTGTACGTGGTGCGGAACAACTACGTGAAGAATTGGATTTTTTAAAAAATGTACGTCGCCCACAAATTATTGATGCGATTGCTGAAGCACGAGAACACGGCGATTTAAAAGAGAATGCGGAATATCACGCTGCTCGTGAACAACAAGGTTTCTGTGAAGGGCGTATTCAAGAAATTGAAGGGAAATTAGGTCACGCACAAATTATTGATGTCACCAAGATGCACAATACTGGTAAAGTCATTTTTGGCTCAACCGTGACACTATTGAATGTGGAAACTGATGAAGAAGTGACTTACCAAATTGTCGGCGATGATGAAGCCAACATCAAAGATGGCTTGATTTCGGTTAATTCGCCAATAGCTCGAGGCTTAGTCGGCAAAGAAGTGGACGATTCTGTCGCCATCAAAACACCAGGTGGTACCGTTGAATTTGATATTCTTGAAGTGAGATATATTTAACCGCTGTTGCAATTTAAATGCTCAAACAAAACGCTCCCTTAGTTTATTGCTAAGGGAGCGTTTTCATTCAACGATCAAACTATTCTTCGCCAATCAATTTCAATTCACGGCTACGCACTTGTGATTTTAAGATTTCTACAAATTCTTCGATTTTGTAGGTGCCTAAATCTGCCCCTTTACGGGTACGCACCGCTACTTTACCTTCAGCGATTTCTTTATCACCGCAAACAAGCATATAAGGAACACGGCGTAAGGTATGTTCACGCACTTTAAAACCCACTTTTTCGTTACGTAAGTCCGCTTTCACGCGTAAACCTGCGTCTGAAAGTTGTTTCACCACGTTTTGTACATAATCCGCTTGGCTATCGGTAATATTCATTACCACTGCTTGTACTGGTGCTAACCATGCTGGGAAATAACCAGCGTACTCTTCAGTGATGATGCCAATAAAACGCTCAATTGAACCTAAGATCGCACGGTGAATCATTACGGGCGTATGACGGCTGCTGTCTTCACCGATGTAGGTAGCATCTAAGCGATTTGGCAGGGCAAAGTCTAATTGTACCGTACCACATTGCCATTCACGATCTAAACAGTCACGTAAAGCAAACTCAATTTTCGGACCGTAGAATGCGCCTTCGCCTTCTTGGATTTCATATTCCAAACCGTTGTTGCGTAATGCATTCGCCAAGCCTTCTTCCGCACGATCCCACATTGCATCGTCACCGATACGGTTTTCTGGGCGGGTAGAAAGTTTCACCGCAATGTTAGTAAAACCGAAGGTACTGTAAATGTCATACACCATTTTAATGCACGAAGTCACTTCGGTTTCGATTTGCTCTTCGGTACAGAAAATATGCGCATCATCTTGGGTGAAACCACGTACACGCATTAAGCCGTGTAAAGAACCTGACGGCTCATTACGGTGACAAGAGCCAAATTCCGCCATCCGAATTGGCAAGTCACGGTATGATTTTAAGCCTTGATTGAAAATTTGTACGTGACCTGGGCAGTTCATCGGTTTGATCGCATATTCACGGTTTTCCGATTGGGTAGTGAACATCAAATCTGCATAGTTTTGCCAGTGTCCCGTACGCTCCCAAAGTACTCTGTCCATCATAAACGGACCTTTTACTTCTTGGTAATCGTACTGTTTTAATTTAGTGCGCACGAACGTTTCAAGCTCACGGAAAATCGTCCAGCCGTCGTTGTGCCAGAACACCATACCTGGTGCTTCTTCTTGCATATGGTATAGGTCTAACGCTTTACCAATACGACGATGGTCACGTTTTGCTGCTTCTTCTAAACGTTGTAAATAGGCTTCTAATTGCTTTTTATCTGCCCAAGCGGTGCCGTAAATCCGTTGCAACATTTTGTTTTTACTGTCGCCGCGCCAGTATGCGCCTGCCACTTTTTGGAGTTTGAAGTGATGACAGAAACGCATATTTGGCACGTGTGGACCACGGCACATATCAATATATTCTTCGTGATGATAAAGTGCTGGACTGTCATCTTTACTGATGTTCTCGTCCAAAATCGCCATTTTGTAAGTCTCGCCCCGAGCTTCAAAGATATCACGTGCCTCCTGCCAGCTCACCCGTTTTTTAATAACATCGTAATCTTTTTTCGCTAACTCGTGCATACGTTTTTCTAGCGCATCAATATCTTCCTGCGTTAAAGAACGGTCTAAATCTACGTCATAATAGAAACCATTGTCGATGGTTGGTCCGATTGCCATTTTCACATTCGGGAAAAGTTGTTTAATGGCATGACCTAATAAGTGAGCCGTCGAGTGACGGATAATCTCCAAACCGTCTTCATCTTTGGCGGTGATGATTTGTAAAGTTGCATCTTCTGCAATAATATCAGAGGCATCACGACGCTCGCCGTTTACACGGCCTGCAATAGTAGCTTTGGCTAAGCCTGCGCCGATAGATTGCGCCACTTCCATTACAGAAACGGGGTGTTCAAACTGGCGTTGCGAGCCGTCTGGTAAAGTAATAATT
This sequence comes from Actinobacillus sp., assembly GCA_041854605.1. Classification (GTDB taxonomy): domain Bacteria; phylum Pseudomonadota; class Gammaproteobacteria; order Enterobacterales; family Pasteurellaceae; genus Haemophilus_A. The sequence goes on along the minus strand of JBHACP010000036.1, from coordinate 8,205 downwards.
AGCATTTTGTTTGTCCTTATACAGTGGCAACCCATACGAGAGGCTGCTTGTTTATTGAATAAAATGTAAAAAGTGTAAAAGTTAAACGTGTTAAAAACGGGCGGATTTTAGCACAAAAAGCCGAAAGGCAAAACAAGCGGTTAAATTTGCCAAATAATTTGCAAAATTTATGTAAAAAGTGACCGCTTGTCGCATTTTTCTGCTTGCTTTTTAGTCTTTCCCTCTTTAAAATCACGGCTCCTTGTCCTCGCTGGGTTAGAGATCGGCGACGGATGTATTATCAACCCTCAATTAAGAAGGAAATTAAAATGTCTCTAAGCTTAGAAGCAAAAGCAAAAATCGTTGCTGAATTTGGTCGTGATGCTAAAGATACAGGTTCATCAGAAGTGCAAATCGCATTATTGACGGCTCAGATCAACCACTTACAAGCACACTTTGCTGAACACAAAAAAGATCACCACGGTCGTCGTGGTTTATTACGTATGGTTTCACGTCGTCGTAAATTATTAGACTACTTAAAACGCACTGATCTTGCTAAATACTCAGAAACTATCGCACGTTTAGGTTTACGTCGCTAATTTCAAACGTATTATCGAACCGAGCCGATGGCTCGGTTTTTTTATATAAGGATTAAATTATGGCTTTTGCCTCTCTTTTCACTTTATTAGATGATATTGCTGCAGTTTTGGATGATGTTGCAGTAATGACCAAAGTCGCTGCGAAGAAAACTGCTAGCGTGATGGATGACGTATCGGCAATGACCCAAGCTGCGGCTAAAAAAACGGCTGGTGTGATTGGTGACGATTTAGCGTTAAATACCAACCAAGTAAGCGGAAAAGATATTACGCCTGAACGTGAGCTTCCCATTGTTTGGGCTGTGGCAAAGGGTTCCCTAATCAATAAAGTAATTTTGATTCCGCTTGCTTTATTACTTTCAATCTACTTGCCACAAGCAATTATTCCGTTGTTAATGATTGGTGGCGCCTATCTTTGCTTTGAAGGCGTGGAAAAATTACTGCACAAATTCTTACATAAACACGAAAATGAAACACAGGGCGAAGAAGCAGTCATTTCGGAGCAAGATAAAATCAAAGGGGCAATTCGCACAGATTTCATTTTATCAGCGGAAATTATCATTATCGCCTTGGGTGTTTTGCAAAAGGCTGAAACCACTACGAAAATTCTCTCTCTCATTGCCATTGGTTTGGGGATTACCGTGTTTGTCTATGGTTTGGTTGGTTTAATTGTAAAACTAGATGACATCGGCTTATGGATGTTGAAAAAGAAAAGCAGTACATCACAAGCGGTCGGAAAAGGCTTACTTTTTGTAATGCCGTGGTTTATGAAAGGCTTATCAGTGATTGGTACCATCGCAATGTTCTTAGTCGGCGGTGGCATTTTCTCCCACAACGTGCCAGCGATTCACCATTTTGTAGAAGGCTTAGGTATCCCTGAAACTGCCGCAACTGGCGTAGATTTTGTAGTCGGCGTTGTGGTTGGTTGTATCGCTTGCGCGGTTATTTTACCTGCAATCAAACTCTTCAGTAAAAAATAGCCTTTCAACTAAACATACAAAAAAGAGCTAAGTTTATGACTAAACTTAGCTCTTCATTTTATCTAGCAAAATTATTCAGCTGATTTTTGTTTGATCGTTGCGTATAACACGCCTGTTACTGCTGAACCCGCTGCAATAGCGACTAAATACATCAATGGGCTGGTTACTAGAGGAACCACGAATAAACCGCCGTGTGGCGCAGGTAAACCGATTTCAAAGTACATTGATAAGGCACCAGCTACTGCACCACCGATAACACTACTGATAATTACACGCAGTGGATCTGCGGCAACGAATGGTAAAGCACCTTCTGAAATAAAGCATAAACCTAAAACAAATGCTGCATTCCCTGCATTGCGTTGGTTTTCGTTAAATTTATTGCGTGCAATCCAAGTAGCAATCGCAATACCGATAGGCGGCACCATACCGCCTGCCATAACTGCTGCCATTGGTGTATTCACTTGTGAGGCAAGTAAACCTGTACCAAAAACGTATGCGGCTTTGTTTACAGGACCACCCATATCAATACACATCATACCGCCTAGCAATGCACCTAATAATAAGCCATTTTCAGCCCCTAAACCTTTAAGCCATTCAGTTAAAGCGTTCATCGCTGCGGTTACTGGTGGGTTTAAGAAATAGATCATCAATAAACCAACAATGGCTGAACCGAATAATGGCAAGATTAAAATCGGTTTTAACGCACTCATAGAGGCGGGTAATTTGATAATGTCGTTTAAGAATTTTACCGTGTAACCCGCAAGGAAGCCTGCGATGATACCGCCTAAAATCCCCGCACCAGCAGTTGAAGCTAACATACCGCCAATTAAACCAACAGCAAGCCCTGGACGGTCTGCAATAGAGAATGCTACATAGCCTGCGAATACGGCAATCATCAATTTAAAGGCTGCACCGCCACCGATGTCCATTAAGGCTTTTGGTAAACCGCCGAAATCATCCGTTTTGAAGGCTTCAATACCGAACATAAATGAAATCGCAATTAACAAACCGCCCGCTACCACGAGTGGCAACATATGTGATACACCTGTCATCAAGTGTTTGTACAAGCCTTTTTTCTCTTTGCTTGCTGCTTCTGTTGCCTGACCTTTTACCGCTCCACCTTCATACACTTTCGCCTGTGCGAAGGCTTTTTCAAATTCTTGAGCAGTTTTCTTCAAAGCTAACCCTGTTGAAGTGCGATACATCGGTTTGCCTTTGAATTTTTCTAAATCAACGTCGATGTCTGCCGCTACAAAGACTAAATCCGCTGCCGCTACTTCTTCCGCTGAAATTGGGTTGCCCGCACCAACTTGACCACGGGTTTCCACTTTCACATTCCAGCCTTGTGCCTTGGCATAGTTTTCGATAGCTTCCGCTGACATAAAGGTGTGTGCCACCCCAGTTGGGCAAGCGGTAACTGCCACAATGTTTTTCACACCAGCAGTTGAAACCGTAGCTGGAGCAATCGCATTTGCAAAAGTTTGTGCATTTTCGACCGCTTGTTTGAGGCTTGCTTCAGGTTGAACGAAGGCTTGTTCTAAATCTAAAATAGCGCCTTTTTTACCAGCAGCTTCGGCTGGAATAGTTTGGTCAAATAACACCACAAAATCGGCTTGGTTCGCAGGCACAACATTGTGTCCTTGTTGTTTAGCGGCAGCCGCTAATACCTCTTGCACCAAGAAACGACGAGCGTTACCGAGTGATTGAGGGAAGATAAAAGAAATATTCATAAGTTTTCCTTTTTGGTAAATGAAAAATTTGGTTCCCCCTCTTTAATAAAGAGGAGGCTAGGGGGCGGTTTTAGCGATCTTTAAATGATCTCCCCAAAGTATTGATTAGTAATTTTCCGAAATCACCGTAACTTCCGTTTTCTCAAAAATATCATCTAACGCCGCACGGTCTGAAATGCCGACATTGCTTTGTGAAACAGCTAATGCAGAGGTTGCAGAAGCGAAACGGAGCGTTTTTTCTTTGTTCCAGCCTTGAGTAAAGCCATAGATCAAACCCGCCACCATCGAATCGCCTGCGCCAACGGTGCTGACCACATTTTCACAACGTGGTGGCTGCGCTTGGATTACGCTTTCGCTGTTGATCCAAATTGAGCCTTTTTCGCCCATTGAAATAATGACATTTTCTACGCCTTGATCACGCAAGTGTTGAGCTGCTTCAATAATTTCATCGCGGGTTTCAAGTGAGCGACCAACTAGCACTTCCAACTCACGGCGATTTGGTTTAACCAACCACGGATGCGCATTTAAACCAGCGAACAGTGCCGCATTTGAAGTGTCTAGCACGACTTTAATCCCTTGGCGGTGCAATTTTTCTAGCCAATCGGCGAATTTTTCAGGCGTTACACCACGCGGCAATGAGCCACATACCGCAACGAGATCAAATTGGCTTTCCCAATTTTTGCTTTCGTAAACGAAGTGATCCCAATCTTTAGCGGAAATTTCAAAGCCTAAGAAGTTTAAATCGGTCACATCCGCTTCGGTTTCGGTAATTTTTACGTTGATACGGGTTTTACCAGCAATGCGATAGAATTTATCTTCCACGCCATTTCGCTGGAAGGAATGCACGAAATCGCCTTGGTTTTCTTCGCCTAAAAAGCCTGTTACGACAAGTCTTATGCCTAAATCAGCCAAAACTTTAGCGACGTTAATGCCCTTCCCCGCAGGATATAAACCTAAGGTTTCGACGGTGTTTACTTCGCCGATTTCGATACGTGGCAAGTGCCCAACTAGGTCGAATGCTGGATTTAAGGTGACAGTTGCAATGCGCATAATGATTCTCCTATTCACCTAAGCCCGCTTCAATCGCCGCACCAATGCCATCTAAGGCGGCTTGTGCATCCTCACCTGTTGCGACAAAGCGCAAGTTAGTGCCTTTGGTCACGCCAAGTGAGACGATTTTCATCATTGATTTTGCACTAACAAACGGTGAGTTTTTATCCACATTTTGCACTTCGATTTTCGCCGCATATTTTTTGGCTTCATTCACTAACATTGCTGCGGGGCGAGCGTGCAAGCCGTGTTCATTTTTAAGTACGAAGGTGGCTTCTAGCGCACCTGAAGCTGATGCAGATTCTGCAACTTTTTCCGCTTTTTCGACCGCTTGTGAGGCAGCTTGCTCCACACCGCCTTCGATGGTGTCAGCAATTTCAGGCTCAAAAGCCACTTCTTCTCCTAAACCTGCAATAAATGCCGCTTGTAACGCTTCAATCGCTTGTTGTGCATCCTCACCTTCTGCGACAAAACGTAAGCGAGAGCCTTTCGTTGCGCCAAGTGCCACAACTTTCATTGTACTTTTCGCATTTGCAGGTTTGGTGCCACGATCTAAGTTCTCAACGGTAATTTTCGAGGAGAAGGCTTTCACTGTATTGACTAACATAGCGGCTGGGCGAGCGTGTAAACCGTTGTCATTACGCACCGTAAATGTGCCAATTACTTGAGCGCTTGGTGTAGCAGCTTCTGCCGCTTCGCCCGATAAAATTGCCACGATTTGTTCAGCCGTTGCTGTGGCTAATTTTTGACGGTTTTCCGCATCTAATAAACGAGCTACATAACTTTCCACGCTATTATCAATCGAAGCCACTGTTACTAATGTATTGCCCTGTGAGCAGCGAGCCACGGCTAAACCATTGGCTAGGTTACCTTTTACGCTATCAGTTACAAAAACTTTGTCACCTAATGCAAGGGGGGGGCTTGCTATAGTATCAGAAATAAATATTTGATTTACATAGCCTTTTTCTTGTAACTTGCCTGCATTGATGGCAGACAAAGTAATAAGGCTGGAAGTTTCTACATTTAAAGAAATGGTTTCGGTTGAAATGATAGGAAGGGATTTTTTACCGCTTAGAATATCAGCAAACTCTTGCACATCTTGCGTTTTGGCTAATTTTTCAGCTGCTTCTTCATCGCTTAGCACCGTGGTTAATTGGCGTAAAAGGGTTAAGTGTTCGTCAGATTTCGCTGCAATACCAATTGCCACATAAGCCACATTACCTTCGCCCCATTGCACACCTTGTGGGAATTGAATAATTTGCACGCCTGTTTCTTTAACCAAATCACGTGTATCCAAGGTGCCGTGCGGAATGGCAATACCATTACCTAAGAAAGTAGATGTTTGAGTTTCACGTGCCAGCATACCATTTTCATAGCCTGCTGCGACATTACCGTTTGCCACCAGCCCTTGTGCGACTAATTTAATCGCTTCTTCTTTGCTCGCGGCAGAACCATTTAATTGGATATTTTTTGCTGATAAATTAAGCATTTTTGATCCTTCTTTCGAGTTAATGTATAAATTTAAAGATGACTTGGATTGTAACCGATTTTTGCTAAACCGTTCTAGCAATCTTTTATAAGAATAAAAAAAGATTCTGATTTTGTGATCTAACTCACAAAATCAGAATCTGATGTGATAAGAAATTAAACAATTTCTGCAGGCTTAAAAAAGAAAGCTATTTCACGTTTAGCTGATTCTGATGAATCTGAACCATGTACGGAATTTTTTTGTCCACTGATCGCATAAAGTTGGCGAAGCGTGCCTGCCTTACGATCTTCAGGTTTGGTTGCGCCCATCAATTCACGATAATGCGCAATTGCATTTTCTCCTTCCAGTACCACTGCAACGACAGGAGCAGAAAGCATAAATTCCACTAGTGATTCAAAATACTCACGCCCTTGGTGTTCCGCATAAAATGCTTCGGCCTGCGCTTTAGTTAATTGTAGCTTTTTTAAAGCCTTAATGCTTAAACCAGCCTCTTCCAAATGAGTAAGAATTTTACCAATAAGATTGCGTGTCGTTGCATCGGGTTTAATTAAACATAATGTCTGTTGGATCATATTTCCTCCTGTCTGCTTGATAAACGCATTGTAACAAGAAATCACAAGCGGTCAAATTTGTTCAGAAATTTGCAAATTTTTCTGAAGATTCGATTGCTTGCTATTTTTCCTCCCGCCCGTTTACGGGAGAGAGGGGAATTTCCATAATTGGTCATTTAGTATCTAAATTTTTAAATATTGAACTCAGAATTTCACAAGGTAGCCAACCAATTTGTTCTAGATATTTAACCTTTGCCCAGCCACTATGTAATTCGATGAGTTCAACTTCTTGATTTTCCTTTATATTTAATGCAGTTATATCATTTGACGTTGAACTATAATTTTTTATGGTTTTTAATTTTAACCTTTGGACTTTAATATCATTTCGTCTTAATGGGTCACCTAAATAAACTTGTCTAATTTCGTGTAAATAAGGTTTAGTACAATAAGCAAGTGTATTTTCAATTAGCGAAAGTAAAGGAATTATTTTTTTATTGATGTTTTTCTTATACCAATATTTAAATAAACGATTTTCTACGATTAACTTATCTTTAGGAATTAAACAAATAAAAGCATCATTTGCGCTGAAACTAATTTTTATGTAATAAACTTCTTGAGAAATTTTTTTTAGTTGGTTGTCAATATAATTGCTATCATATTGATCAAAGGAACTTGCAGCAGAAGTTACAAAAATATAATACTCTTTAGTGAGATTAATTATAGGATTTATATCTATTTTATAATGTTTTATGATTGCTTCTCGAAAATATTTTCTTTTCTGTTCGATGAGTTGATAAACTAGCATAGCCGTATGATGAGAACCTCCACTTTGGTTTCCTTCATATATATTTAGCCAATCATAGTAAGAAACTAAAATTGGCTTCCCTTTTCTAAATCCTTCACCTTCAATATGATGAATATTATTTTGGAAATCTTGTTCAGTTAGTCCTGCTAAATTTTTAGCGGGATACATAGCTTTACCCCAAGCATAAATATTTTTAAACCAGCTGCCATTAATAGGTTTATCCCAATCTTCTCCAAATCATTTAGAATTACTTAAACTATTTAACAAAGAAAAATCAAAATTGGGTTCAATAATTTCTTTTTCTATTACACAGCGAGAAAATATTTCTTTTAATGATTTTGGTAGTTGATATAAATTATACTTTTCAAAAGTTTGTTCCCAATGGATAAGGAGCCGGCCATCGGCACTTACTTGATGAAATTTAGGCAGTTCAATATTTAAATTTGCTAATTGATTTAATTGTTGCTCAGCGTGGAAATAGGCTGTTTTTTCATAAAAAAATTTGGCAATTCTAGACATTAAGTTGGGCTTAATTGGTAATTCTTTCATTATTTATTCCTTAGTGATTAAGTTAAATGTAAGCGGTCAAATTTGTTCAGAAATTTGCAAATTTTTCTGCAAATTCGACCGCTTGTCATTTACTTCACTTCCGCAATCGTATTCAAAATCCGTTTATCTGAAATCGGGTATTTGGTGCCAAGTTGTTGGGCGAACAGGCTGACACGCAACTCTTCAATCATATAACGAATTTCCAAGACTTCATCTGAAATCGGTTTGGATTTCGGCAGTTTTGCCAACAGTTGTTGATAGGCATTTTGCACCTGTTCCACACGCAACATTTTAGCTCGGTCGGCGTTGCTGTCCACCACCAACTTATCTAACCGCTTGTCGATAGCGGTGAGATAACGGTGTAAATCTGCAAGGCGTTTGTAGCCCGTTTTAGTGACAAAATCAGGGTAAATCAAACCGTCGATTTGGGCTTTAATGTCTGACAGGGCAAATGCCATCGTGAAATCCAACTTACC
>JBHACP010000035.1:0-5564 GCA_041854605.1 Actinobacillus sp. | reverse complement strand
GTGCATTAGAAAGCAACAAGGCAATGGCTGCACTAAGCAACAGGTTTACCGCCATACCTGCTAAAATCATCATCGTGCTGCCTCTATTTTTAGCGATGAAGTAAACCAACAAAAAGCTCGATAATGCTCCTAATACACCACCAAATAACAAAATGGAAAGTGGTACAGAAAAATAGTACAGTAAAAAAACACTTGCCGTCGTTGCACCATTAGCTGCACCAAGCAACCCCGGGCTTGCCAATGGATTTTGGAAAATGCCTTGCATTGCATTACCTGCAATTGCAAGACTTGCCCCTGCTAGAATAGCTAAACCAATGCGAGGTAAGCGAATGTCAAGCAACACCAACGCACGCATATCCGTTGGAATGCCTTCGGCATTTAGTAACAACGCAAAATTACCTAGTTGATAACAAATCGCAATGCCTACAACACAAGCGAGTAATAAAAAAAGTAAAAAATTTAGTCGAATCATCGTAATTGGTTATAAATCAGCTCTACCCCTTGCCACAAACCATGATCGAAGCAATAGGTATATTTCAACGGAATCGTTGCAAGCGGTCGATTTTTAAATAAATTTTGCCAAATCGGGTGGCTTAGCACTTCTGCCTGTTCGTTATAGCCATTTTTATCGGTGATTGAAATCAACCAATTCGGCTGGCTTAGCAGGGCTTTTTCGAACGAAAAATTTTGTGCAGTGAGATTCCCCTTTATCGGTGTCAGCCCCAACAACTCAAGCAATACACGGTTTTGTACCGCATTCAAATCGGCTATACCTGTGTCAGATAGTAGTAACGTATTAGTTTGCGTTTTATGGAGTTTAAAATTAACAGTCGCAAGTTTTTGCACTAATTTAATTGCTTGTTGCTCATTACCTGTTAGCTTACCTAGTTGCTTGATGAGCGAAAACAGGTCTTCAGGTGTTTGAGGATTATCATTGACCGCCACCACTTTTGCCCCGAGCTTGCGTAAATCCGCCACTAACTGTGGATAGAATCGCTCATTCACTAAAATAGTTTTATCAAGGTAAGGTAATAAATCTGTTAAACGAGGTTCAAGTATTGGTTTATTTTCATTGATTTTATCCAACATCATCAAAGTATTGATCGAATAACGAGATTGCGCTGCAATTTGTTCAGGGCGAGCCAATTCAATTAACAATCGATCGCTACAAAGATTGAGTGATACAAATTGCTCCTTCACATTAGCGAATGTTATATCGCTAAAAAGCCCCAAACAAACAAAAATTTTTTTCAACATCTTCTACAAAATTATAAACCGAACTCGCCACCATCTTACCAACAAGCGGTTAAATTTGACAAATTTTTTACTAACAAAAAAAGCCAGTAGCAAGCTACTGGCTCAATTTGCAACTGATTATTTTATATCTGCTTTCTCAATCATTTTATATGGTACACGCAACACCCGCCCTTTCAATTGCCATTTCGTTCCTTGCTCCGCTTTTCTGCCTTGAGCAAGATTACTGGCAAAATCAACAATCGCTTGACTTTGACTGACCCAATCATTTTGAATAGTTCCTGCCAAAGCACCGACCTTGATCATATTTAACGCTACAGGAATACCATCCACACCATAAATTGGAATGTTCTGTCCTTGCTCAGTCGTTGCTTCTGATGCCCCGATCGCCATCGCATCATTATTGGCAACAATCACCTCAATTTTATTTTGCGATGGTGCACTCAACCAAGCAGCAACTTTTTCTTTCGCTAAATTGCTTTTCCATTGCGCTGATTCCATCGCCAACATTTCAGAATTTGGCACTAGAGTGGCTAATTCATCAATCACCGTTCGAGTACGATTTTCGGCATCTGGGTGACCAATTTCCCCTTTCAATACGGCATATTGAATTTTGCCATCTTTGTTTAAATCATATTGCGGATTCGCTTTCCATTGTTTTGCAATCATCGCTGCTTGCAGTTTGCCCATTTCCACAGGATCAGTTCCTATATAATAGGCATTATCATAACTCTCTAAGGCACGGTTACTTGGATCTTTATTAAAGAAAATAACAGGCACATTCCACTCCATCGCCTTCCCCACCACCGTACGCCAGGCATTCGGATCCACCAAGTTTACCGCCAATACTTTTGCCTTTAATTCTAATGCTTTATCCACTTGATTATTTTGCACAAATTGGGAATTTTGTGAATCATTAAAGCGGAAATTCAGTGTTGGGTGCTGGTGAGAAATTTCAGTTAATGAATCTTTCATCAACCCAATAAAAGTATCATCGTATTGGTATAACATCACACTGACATTTTTGGTTTGTGCCAACGCAGGTGTTATTACTAACATGGCTAGAGTTAAAGTTTTTAAGGTTAGATTTCTCATTTTTATCCCCCTATACTGTTGTGTTAGTTTAATCCTACGCCTATTGCTACGAAAAAAATGTGAAATGGCTCACAGTTTAAGGAATTTGTCCCAATAATTTGTTGAAAATAAAAACAAGCGGTTAAATTTTCGCTTTATTTTGCAATGGCAAAATTTTGAATAAATTTAACCGCTTGTTGCCTAACAAATTAGCTAAGCACTACTGTTTTTTACCACCAAATGCACCAGAGAATCCCTTGGAAGTATAAGCTCCACCGATTTCACTAGCATTTTTTCCGTAGAAATGACCATCAAGCTCGGCAGCATAACCTTTAGGGCATACCACTTTACCTGAAATTTCATTACCATCAATTTTAGCATTGGTAACTGTCCATCCCTTAAAAACACTACCATTAACTGTTTTGTTAGCAAAATCTGCTGTAAGAGTATTACCTTCTGAAGTTTTAACTGCACCATTTAGCATTAACACGCCATCAACTTTATACGTTGCTTTACCTGATTTTGGAATCTCAGAATCTGGTGTCACATGACCTTGTGCAAACGCATAGCCATCAACTACTCCAAATTTCACATCAGAAAATTTCGAGCCACTAACAACTAATTGCTTATAGAAACGCTTGCCGACTTGCTTATTTGACACCTTAGTAAACCCTATTGAATACATACCAGCAGGACTGATTGGCATTTTTTTACCATCTACCACTAATTCCGTTTTCCAAGTGTTGATATTGGCCTTATTAAGATCGAAATCTTTTCTATCTTTGATACGGAAAGCATCCCCCATAACATTGTTTGCTGACTTCGTTGCTGCAGTTTGTTCAGCCAATGCAGGTGTTGTCGCTAGTATTGCTAAAACAAAGGTTTTTGAGGTTAAATTTCTCATTTTTACTCCTTCTATTGTTGTGTTAGTTTAATCTTATACATCTATTGCTATAGAGAAATGTGAAGTAATTCACAGTTTAAATAATTCGCCTCAATTATTTGTAAAAAATAAAAAAACAAGCGGTCGAATTGTACTTTTATTTTGCCAACCACAAAATTTTATGCAAATTCGACCACTTGTCGTTTAAAAATGAATTAGGTTTTACTGCTTCTTACCGCCAAATGCACCCGAGTAACCTGTAGAACTATAAGCACCACCGATTTCGCTGGCATTTTTTCCATAGAATTTCCCCTCAAGGTTGCCTTTATACCCCTTAGGGCATACAACTTCACCTGAAAACTCATTGCCATCAATTTTAGCATTAGTAACCGTCCAACCTTTAAATACGCTACCATTGATGGTTTTGTTGGCAAAATCTGCCGTGAGGGTATTGCCTTCTGAAGTTTTAACTGCACCATTTAGCACTAATACACCATCAACACTATAAGTTGCTTTACCAGCCGTTGGGATCTCGGAATCTGGTGTCACATTACCTTGTGCAAACACATAGTTATTTACTACACCAAATTTAACATCAGAGTATTTGAGACCGCTAACCACAAATCGATCATAGTGAACCCCGTTAATTGTTTTGCTAGAAGCAGAGGTAAAACCACCTGAACTAATACCAGAACCTAAAGTAATTGGCAATTTTTTACCATCCACAATTAACTCTGTTTTATAGTTAGCATGTTTAGCAAGATCAATATCTTCCTTGCTGCCGATACGATAGGCATCGCCCATATCATCATCGTTGTCTGAAGTTTTATTCGCTGAACTTGTGCTGTTTGACTGGCTAGATTGATTAGTTGTCATAGATGATGTACTGGTTCTTGGCTGGTTTGCTTGATTAGCCGTTGTAGATGGTGTGCTAGAGCTTGGTTGGCTAGATTGATTTGTCGCTGTAGGTTGTGTGGTAGAACTTGGTGAATTTCCACCATCGCCACCACCGCTAGAACCACAAGCTGCCAATAAACCAGCAGATAATAATGTTAAACTAAATTTAGCTAAATTTCTCATAAAAATACTCCTAATTTTAAATAAATTTGAAACAGGCTTCATAAAGCAAAAATATATATTTCCCATCATCAGCAAACAAGGAAAAATAATAGACACGTATAATGGCTAATTAGAGGATTCTACGGTAATAAACCCCATTGATTAAATAGAATTTACGCTAATTCGCCCTGTTTTACAAAAAATAAAATCCTTTTATCTTTGTCAGTAATAGCGTTTACAAAACAGAAAAAAACAAGCGGTCGAATTTTCATTTTATTTTGCAAATTGCAAAAATTTAGCTTAATTCGACCGCTTGTTGTTTGAAAAATTACGCATAGTAAACAAAATTGCCTCTACAATAATTATTCAAAATACGCTATCTCTCGCTTGATAATTTCTTTGAGTTTTTTATCTTCATAAAATTTCTTTGTAACCCAGTTTCCATGTCTATCATATTGATAAATTATGTTTTCTTCATCATATACGGAATATCTATTTTCCCTATTACTATTTGGGTCTTAATTAAATTTTGATATTCGTCATAAGAATATCCATCGGAAGAACGAAATTCACCTCCGCTTTCATATACCTCTTAGATTAACAACCCATCTATATTATATTCATAGAGATATTTTTCATATTTCTTTCCCTATATTCAGTCGAGCATAAAATCCCTTTAAACGACTTTTTTGAGCAAGTGGTGACTCAAAGTCACCACAACTGATATTGTCTATGTTTGCTTCGCTTTAAATATCAAAATCAACGCTAACATAATGACTGCAGTGGCTATGAAGCCAAATAAACCTGATCCCGTAAACCCAACTACCAAATAGCCAACTATAGAGGCAAATGCCACCAGTAACGCATACGGAAGCTGTGAAGTCACGTGATCCATATGATTACAATGCGCACCTGTTGAAGAAAGGATGGTCGTATCTGACACTGGTGAACAGTGGTCGCCACAGACTGCTCCTGCCATAACGGCTGATAAACACGGGATGACTAGTGCAGGATTTGAATTTACCACCATCGAAGCACCAATTGGTAACATAATACCGAAAGTTCCCCAACTGGTACCGGTTGAAAATGCCATCGCTGCTGCTAATACAAATAAAATTGCAGGTAAAAAGGCTGGATTGATATTGCCTGCTACCAAACTTGATAAATATTTACCCGTTTGCATATCGCTGACGATACCGTTGATTGTCCAAGCAAAGAATAAAATCGTAATAGCTCCAAACATCATTTTTGCGCCAATACCGTATGATTTAAAATAATCTTCTATTGATAAACT
>JBHACP010000034.1:0-29312 GCA_041854605.1 Actinobacillus sp. | reverse complement strand
CTTGTTGTTTTTCCGTTTCGGTTAAATTGTTCCAAATTAGGGTTTGCATATTATTCTCCGTTGTTTCTTTTTAAATCTCCCCTAAATCCCCTCTTTGCAAAAGAGGGGACTTTATTTGTCCCCCTCTTTCGTAAAGAGGGGGATAGGGGGAGATTTCTAAGCCAGCATTTTTTCTATCGGTAGGACTAAAATCGAACTTGCCCCCATTTCTTTCAGCTGTTCCATCGTTTCCCAGAACAAGTTCTCTTGGCTGACCACGTGCATAGCGACTTTGGAATCGTCGTGCGCCAACGGTAAAATCGTTGGGTTTTCAACGCCTGGTAATAATGCTGTGATTTCTTCGAGCTTGTCTTTTGGGGCGTGGAGCATAATGTATTTGCTTTCGGTGGCTTGTTGCACGCCTTGAATACGGGTGAGTAATTTGTCCACTAAGGCTTGTTTCTCGGCGGAAAGCGGTTCTTGGCGTTGGATTAAGCAGGCTTTGGATTTGTAGATCACTTCCACTTCTTTTAAGCCGTTTGCCTCAAGGGTTGCACCTGATGAAACTAAGTCGCAGATAGCATCAGCAAGCCCTGCTGAAGGTGCTACTTCTACCGAACCGTTTAATAAGGTGCTTTTAAATGAAACGCCTTGTTCTGCCATATAGCGTTTGAGCAAATTTGGGTAGCTTGTTGCAATACGAGCGTTATTGAAGTCTTGTACGCCGTTGTAAGTGCGGTCGCGATCAATGGCAAGGGATAAGCGGCAGCCGCCGAAATCAAGGGTGCGAAGTTTTTTGTATTCCACGCTTTCGCCGGTGGCTAAACGCGCGAGTTCTTCTTCCTCCAACACGTTTTCGCCAATGATGCCGAGATCGACCACGCCGTCAAAAATCAAACCCGGAATGTCGTCATCACGCACTCGTAAAATTTCGATCGGTAAGTTTTCAGAATAGGCGATTAAACGTTGCTCATTCCAGTTGATTTTTACCCCACATTGTTTGAGTAGCTCGGCACAGTCTTTGCTTAGGCGGCCTTTTTTTTGGAGTGCGATGCGGAGTCTGCTGCTATTTGACATATTGTTTGTTCCTTCTATTTTTAAATTTATTTTGAATAATGAAAAACCCCTCGAAAGTTACCTTCCGAGGGGTTATGAATTTTGCGGTTAGATTGCACTTATTCGCTCTCGGAAGTCGATCTCCCGAACACGCCAAATGCCCGAAAGATTATTCAGGTAAATGGTGATGATGTTTGCGAATAAAGGTCATTTTCTAATCTCCAAAGTTGAATTGCTTTACAAAATACGCTTAATTTTTGAGATTAGCAACCCTTTTCTCAAAAAAAATTTTAAAAATTTTCTTTTTTGCTGAAAAATTCGCAATCGTTTGCGTAAAGCGGTATAATTTGTCGCAGTTTTTACCAAATCTTATATAGGATGAGAAAATGCAAATCAGCTTAAAAAAAATCTACTCGGGCAAAGTGCGCGACCTCTACGAAATCGACGACAAACGTATGCTGATGGTGGCAACCGACCGTTTATCTGCCTTTGATGTGATTTTAGATGACCCTATTCCGCATAAAGGTGAAATTCTCACCCAAATTTCCAATTTCTGGTTTAAGAAACTTTCTCATATTATGCCCAACCATTTTACCGGCGATAGCGTATTTGATGTTCTGCCAAAAGAAGAGGCTGAGGCAATTCAACACCGAGCTGTCGTTTGTAAACGTTTAACCCCAGTCAAAATTGAGTCTATTGTGCGTGGCTATTTAACCGGCAGCGGTTTAAAGGATTACCAAAAAACCGGCACGATTTGTGGATTGGAATTACCGAAAGGATTAGTTGAGGCTAGCAAATTACCTGAACCGATTTTTACACCATCAAGTAAAGCTGAAGTCGGCGATCACGACATCAACATTAGCTATGCGGAATGTGAACGCCAAATCGGTGCAGAATTAGCCGCAAAAGTTCGAGATGCAGCCATTGCACTTTATAAAGAAGCTGCGGATTATGCATTAACCAAAGGTATTATTATTTGCGATACCAAATTTGAATTTGGTTTAGATGAAAACGGTACTTTAACACTGATGGACGAAGTCTTAACCCCGGATTCCAGCCGTTTTTGGTCTGTCGATACCTATCAAGAAGGCACAAATCCGCCGTCATTCGATAAACAGTTTATTCGTGATTGGCTGGAAAACAGCGGTTGGAACAAGCAAGCTCCCGCTCCGAAAGTGCCTGCCGAAGTAATTGAGAAAACTGTGTCGAAATATCAAGAAGCCTTAGATTTATTAACGAAATAATCTGCCTATTGGTAAATTTTCTGCTTAAATCGACCGCTTGTTTTAGCGTAAACATGATCTGCAAGCGGTCTTTTTTCACATAAACTTTGCAAGTTACTCTACTTTCGCTAAATCTAACATCTCTTGTGCATTGGCTAAAACAGTATCAGTGATTTTGCTGCCACCTAACAATCTCGCTAAAGCTCCCACCCGCTCTTGTTCTGCGAGTAAGCTCATTTGTGTTTCGGTTTCGTTATTTTGTACATATTTCTGTACATTGAAATGATGATGTCCATAGCTTGCCACTTGCGGTAAATGCGTAACGCATAGCACTTGGCATTTATTGCCAAGCTGACGAAGCAATTTACCCACTGTCGTTGCCGCTGCACCGCTGATTCCCACATCGACTTCATCGAAAATAATAGTTGGTGTAGAAAGTTTATTGGCTGTTAGCACCTGTACCGCTAGTGAAATGCGAGAGAGTTCACCACCCGAAGCAATTTTGGCAAGGGGCTGAGCTTGTTGCCCTAAATTACTGCGTAAGTTAAACTCCACAAAATCTGCGCCGTGAGCAGTGAGTTTTTTCGGTTCGTGCTGCACATCAATAAAAAATTCGCCATTTTCCATCGAAAGTTGCTTGATTTGCCTTGTCACTAAATTCGCTAATTTTTGCCCTGCTTCTACTCGCTTTTGGTGGATTTCTTTCGCCAAGGCTAAGCAATCTTGATGGGCTTGTTTTTCATCAGCAATCAGCTGTTCTTCATTTTCTTCAAAGTCGGTGAGCTTTTGTAGTTCAGCTTGTAATTTGGCGTGATATTGCCACAATTCATTCGGCGAAACATAATGCTTTTTCGCCAGCGACATTGCTCGGGAAATGCGATCATCTAATTCGCTTAATAATTCAGGATCTTGCTCAATTTCATTCGCTAGTGCGCTGATTTCAGAACTCGCTTCCTGCACTTGGATCAAGGCTTCATTCAGCATACTTAAAGATGATTGATAGGCAGAATCAACTTCGACCAGATCTTCTAAATGGCGAATTGCTTTGTAGATCAAAGAATTAGCATTTGTGTTGGCTTCACTCAATAACTCCAATGCTGATTGTGAAAGCTCTGTTAATTCTTCGGCGTTTGACAAACGGTTGTGAGCTTCTTCCATCTCCTCAAATTCACCTTCTTTGATGGCAAATTCGTCTAATTCATCGACTTGATATTGTAGAAGTTGTTTTTTGGCTTCGTTTTCTTGGCATTGTTGATGGAAATTTTTCACCTGTTGATGAAGTTTGCGCCATTGATTGTATTGCGTTTGCATTTTGTGTAGCAATGGCTGGAGTTCAGCGTAGTGATCGACAATTTCAAGCTGATATTCGCTTTTTAGCAACAATTGTGGAGCGTGTTGCCCATTCAAATGAATCAAATATTGCCCTAGTTCTCGCAGCTGTGAAACAGGCATTGGGCGGTTGTTCACAAAGGCTTTAGAACGCCCATCAACATTGATCATTCGACGCAAAATGCATTCTTGCGGATTATCTTCGTCCAGCAATTCTCTCTCTTGCAACCACAAGTAGGCGGGACTATTGGGCTGCATAACGAAACTAGCGGTAATATCGGCTTTATCTGCCCCGTTGCGAATCATACTCGCTTCTGAACGATAACCTAAGCACAAACCAAGCGCATCGATACCGATTGATTTCCCCGCCCCAGTTTCGCCTGTGATCACAGACATTCCTTCAGAGAGTTCAAGATTGAGATGGCGTACAATCGCAAAATTATTGATGGTAAGTTGAGTGAGCATAGCAAAATAATTGAATAAAAAATGACTGGAAAATATATTACTACTGTTTTAAATTTCAGTAAATGTATTTTTTACAGTGGATATAAATATAAAACCCATAAAAAAATTATAGCTTTTAATTCTAGCTATGCTAGAATTTACCAAATTTTTCAAAAAGGAGACAAATTTATGCTAAAAAAATCATTACTTGTAGCATCACTATTTGCTACATCGTTAGCAAACGCTGAAATTCTTACCACCATCAAGCCGCTTGCTTTTATTGCTAACGCGGTTGCTGATGGGGTAACAGAGACGAAAGTGCTGCTTCCAACGAGTGCTTCGCCGCACGATTACAACTTAAAACCGTCAGATGTGGGAAGTTTAAAGCAAGCGGATTTGGTCGTTTGGGTGGGGGAAGGTTTAGAGAGCTTTTTGACGAAAAGTATTAGCCATTTACCGCCAGAAAAAGTGTTAAGCCTTGATGAAGTGCCTGCTATTTTAGAGATTGTCAATACAACGAAGAAGGATGATGATCACGGTCACGGCGATCACAAACACGAACACGCTCACCACGGACACGATCACAGCCGTGATTGGCATATTTGGCTTTCAACCGATATTGCCACTTTAACAGCAGAACAAATTGCCGAGCGTTTAAGCGAAAAATTCCCTGCGCAAAAAAGTAAAATTGCGGAAAATCTTGCAAATTTTAAGGCAAATTTGACCGCTTCACAGACGGAAATTGCGCAACAATTAGCCCCTGTTAAAGCCAAAGGTTATTACACTTTCCACGAAGCCTATGGCTATTTTGAACGTGCTAATGGTTTAAATCCTCTCGGTTCATTCACCATCAATCCGACGGTAGCACCTGGAGCAAAAACCTTGGCAGCGATTAAAAAAGATGTAGAAGCCCATAAAGCGGTTTGTTTATTTGCTGAACCGCAGTTTACTCCTCGAGTTATTGATGGCTTAACCAAAGGCACGTCAGTAAATGTTGGTAAATTGGATCCGCTCGGAGCAGACATTCCTATGAGTAAAACCGCCTATCCAGAATTTCTAAAAGCCTTAGCAAATGAGTTTAGTCGTTGTTTAACCAGCAAATAATTCTATAATATCGCTATCTTTGCTTGGAGGTAGCGATGTTTGCTTCATTTTTAACCTTTCTGAAATTGCTTGCTAAACGTTGGGAGCTAAATAAGATCCCTGTTTCAGCAGGCTACCTCACTTACAGCACTACCCTTGCGATTGTGCCACTGATTATGGTGGTATTTTCGATTCTCACCGCTTTACCTGTGTTTGAAGAAACCACGGAATCGATTAAGGAGCTGATTTACAGCAACTTTGCCCCCAACGCGAGCGATGTGGTTGAGCAATATCTTGAGATGTTTGTGGCAAATTCTCGCAAAATGGGCATTATCAGTATTGTGGGGCTGGTAGTTGTAGCGTTGATGTTGATTCGTAGCATTGACGACACGCTCAATGAAATGTGGAGAAACAGTCGCAAACGGTCGATTTTTCTCTCTTTTTTGCTATATGCTCTGATTCTCATTTTTGCACCGCTGATTGCGGGTGCAAGCATTGCGATTAGTTCTTACATTATGTCGATGGAGGTATTCAGTGAAAAAGGAATGCTCTCGTTTGGACAATATTTGTTGCAATACCTGCCTTTTATGTTAGTTTGGTTGCTTTTTACCGTCGTTTATTGGCTGGTGCCCAAAGTGAAAGTAAAAATTTGTCACGCCATTATCGGTGCCTTTTGGGCGGCCTTGTTTTTCACCTTAGGTAAGCAAGCCTTTATTTGGTACATCACCACTTTTCCTTCTTATCAAGCCATTTACGGCGCATTGGCGGTATTTCCAATTATGCTATTTTGGATTTATTTAAGCTGGCAAGTGGTGTTATTTGGCGGGTTGGTTACTTCTACGCTAAATGTTTATGCAGAAATGAAAAAAGGAGATTTAACTTTATGATCGCACTCATTCAGAGGGTAAAATGGGCAAAAGTAACAGTGGAAGATAGTATTGTAGGCGAAATTTCCCACGGCTTATTGGTATTACTGGGGGTGGAAGCAGAAGATAATGAAGCCAAAGCGGATAAGTTACTCGAGAAAGTTTTGCACTACCGTGTTTTTCCCGATGAACAAGGCAAAATGAATTTAAATATACAGCAGGCTGGTGGTTCTCTTTTGGTGGTTTCACAATTCACTTTAGCCGCCGACACTCATAAAGGTTTGCGCCCCAGTTTTTCTCGTGGTGCCGTCCCTTCAGAAGCGAATCGTTTGTACGAATATTTCCACCAACAAGCTAGCCAAAAAATTCATACTCAAACGGGGCAATTTGCCGTAGAAATGCAAGTTAGTTTACAAAATGATGGACCTGTCACTTTTTGGTTGCAGGTTTAAGCTAAAAGGCTTATCTTAATGGCGAGTGATAGATGTTAAGGAGATTTTATTATGAGTCTAAGAAAAGCCCTTAAAACCACTGAACAGCAATATATTAAAAATAGCTCAATGTTGGTCACTATTCTTTTCATTATTGCTGGTGTGCTTTACTATCCAACCAATGGTTACGGTTCTATTATTGCCCTTGCCCTTGCGGTTATGGTACTTGTTGGGCAAAAAATGCTAATTAGCCAAACACGCACTTTTTTTGCTGAAATGTATGCCGCCAAAGCACAATTTAAACAAACCCAAAATAAGGATTATCTCGAATATATTCGCCTACGTGGCACACAGATGTTAAAAGACAACAAAGTATTATCCGATAAAGCTAAGCAAGAAATCCAAGCTTTGCTAGAGTTTGTGAAAGAAAATCAGTAGATTTAAACGATAAAATAAAAGCGAGCTTTGGCTCGCCTTTATTTTAGGGTAGTGCTTATTGCTTATAACCACCAAAGAAATTCACCACTTTTGCTACATCGTCTTCCTTTTCAATTCTAACTAATAATCTTCTGCCACTTTTCATATCAATTACCAAAATTTTCTGTTCGGTTAAATTAATGGCGTGAATATTTTGATATTGGAAGAATACATTGCCGAAGAAAAACCCTTGCTCTTTCAAAAGGAGCTTAGGCGAACGTAAAAAAGCAGCGTAGAAGCAAAGCAAAATGGAAAAACCGAGCAAATACAAGGTAAGTAGCTCAATGCCATTTTGAATGCCATATACAATGGAAAGAAAAATTAGACCAATCAAAATCCACGCATCGTTTTTCACTTGGCGTTGCAGTTGAATGGCGAGTTTCGTTTCCCCTTTGAGTTTCAGCATAATAAATTGATCGTAAATCGCAAAAAGCAGAACGGCAACAATGCCGATAAAAAGAACCAGATTTGTCATTTGCAAAAAATTGAAGAAATTTGACCGCTTGCAAAAAGAAAAGGTGAGCAATTTTGCCCACCTATTCAGATAGAAATTAAGCTAATGCGCCTGTTGCTGCACCTAAAATACCGATCACGAAGAAACCAACGATGATCCAAAGCGCATTCACACGGTTACGCAATAACCACATACAAGCGAAAGTTAAGAGTAACGGTAACAAGCCTGGCATTAAGCTATCCAAGATTTGTTGTACTGAAGTGGTTTGGGTGGTGCCATCTTGCATTTGGATGGTTGAAACCACAAGTGGCACGTTGATGCTTGTCCATTTTTGCACTAGCGCTCCCATAATAAACAAACCTAAGATTGATGCCCCTTCGGTTAATTTCTGTAATAAGCCGCCACTCATATCTTGCACTACATCTAAACCTTTTTTATAGCCATAAGTAACGCCATAGTAACGTGCTGCTAAACGCACAAGGTTGAATAAAACGAAGAATAAAATTGGGCCTAAAATTGAGCCATTTAAGGCAATCCCTGCACCAAGGGCGGCAAATACTGGGCGAACGGTTCCCCAGAAAATTGGGTCACCCACACCCGCAAGCGGTCCCATCAAACCAACTTTGATACCGTTGATTGCCGCATTGTCGATCTCTTTACCGTTGGCGCGCTCTTCTTCCATCGCAATAGTTACCCCTAACACAGGAGCGGCTACGAATGGCTGGGTATTAAAGAATTCAAGGTGACGCTTGATCGCATCTTTACGTTCTTGCGAGTTTTGGTCTGGATATAATCGTTTAATTACAGGTACCATCGAATAAGCAAAACCTAAACCTTGCATACGTTCAAAGTTCCACGAACCTTGGAAGAGGTTTGAGCGACGAACAACCGCATTCAAATCACTTTTTGTTACTTTTTTAATTTCAGTAGTCATAGTCAATTCCTTCTTAGTCTAAGCGGTTGTCTAAACCATTGTCAGCAGCTTGTGCTACTACAACTTGTTGGCTTTTGTTGTATTTCGGGTGTAACTGAATGTAAAGCACCGCCATAATTGCACCTAACACACCTAGCGCCACAAGATTGAAATCAGTAAAGCCAGCGATTACAAAACCTGCATAGAAGAATGGCATTAAGTGACCTGCACGCATCATATTGATTACCATCGCATAACCGACTACCGCAATAAAGCCTCCAGCAATTTTTAAACCCGTGGTGACGACTTCTGGAATCGCTGCCAACATTGATTGTACTGCGTCGGTTCCTGCACTTAATGCTACGATTAACGCAGGAATCGCAATACGCATTACTTGTAACATTAGGGCACCACGGTGTAACCAGTCCAGGCGAGATAAGCTACCATCTTGGATTGATTTATCTGCGGCGTGTTGGAAACCGACGGTAATGGCACGCACGATATAAGTTAATACTTGACCAGCTGCCGCAAGTGGAATAGCGACCGCAATACCTGTTGCAATTTGCTGACCGCCGACGATAACTAAAATAGTTGAAACCACAGAAGCGAGTGCCGCATCTGGAGCTACTGCGGCACCGATGTTCATCCAGCCTAACGCCATCAATTCAAGCGTACCGCCGATAATAATCGAAGTTTTGATTACTTCAGCAGAATCTGCTGCACCCACCGATAATGCTAGACCGACTAAGGTACAAGCCACAAGTGGACGTTGCGTTTGCCATTCATCTAAGATTGAACCTGCGCCCGAAATACAAGCGGCAAGGAACACTAAAATAATTTGTAATGCTGAGAGTTCCATATAAATTTCCCTTAAATTAAGTTATTCTTTTTCAAAAGATCCATCATATTCTGACGGCTATCGCTTGAAACTTTACGTACTTCCAATTCCACACCTTTAGCATCAATCGCTTTGAAAGCATCCACATCTTTCTGATCGACCGCTACTGCGTGGCTCACCATTTTTTTGCCCTCTTTGTGCGAAATGCCACCTACATTGATTGAAGTTAATGGCAGACCACCTTCAATCAGGGTTAATACATCGGTTGGATTAGTAAATAGAAGCATTACACGCTCATCACCGTATTCAGGATTGTTATACACGCGAATCATCTTCGCCACATCCACCACGTGTGCTGTAACCCCAACAGGTGCCACACTTTTCAGCATCGTTGAGCGTACTTTATCTTTCGCCACCTCATCGTTTACCACAATGATACGTTTCACTTTACTCTCTTTCGTCCACACCGTAGCGACTTGCCCGTGAATTAAACGGTCATCAATACGAGCAAGTGCAATGTGCATACGGCGACCATCATCCACCATTTGTGTAGCTGGTGCAGCGGCTGCCTGTTGTGGCTGCGTAGCTGCTGCCTCTGTCTCGGCTGGCTGATGATTTAATGAACGAATCCCCGTTGAACCAGCTTCTAGCGCAACTTCCACCAATTCTTCAAGCGATTCCACATCGTCACGAGCCATACAGGTATTCACTAACATCGGAATGTTCACCCCTGCGACCACATCCATATTGCCTTTGCCTTCTTGGAAGCGGTTTGCCGCATTAAATGGACTACCGCCCCACATATCGACAAGGAAAAGAACTTGCTCACAATGTGCTAGTTTCCCTTCTACCAAGGCTTGATATTTACCCATAATCGTTTCTGCGTTTTCACCAGGAACGAAGTCAATGTATGCCACATCGTCTTGCTCACCAATCAGCATCTCCGTGGTTTTGAGAAGCTGTTCAGCAGCAACACCGTGTGTGGCAATGATGATTGCAATGCTCATCGTTTTGCTCCTAAAGGAAAGTTTGAATTTAAAATATTGTCAAATAGAGTGCGAATAACGGAGTAAATTCTAATTTCTTTAAGTTTATATACAATAAAATTTTCCTAAAAATGTGATCTAGATCGCATTTTTATTATGTAGTTGTTGAATAATTCAACATCTTTTATTTTTCGTTCTGAATAAAATATCAAATAAAATTATTTATTGGGGAAAATTACTTTTTTGTAAATTTTAGGCAAAAAAAGACCGCTTGAGTGAATACTACAAGCGGTTTATTTCTAACTAAATTTTACCAAATTATTCTTTCGGTAAATGTTTGATAGCAGCGATTAATCCACCCCAAATAATAATGAGGGCAACTGCCATCATAATGATTGCTGAACTACTCATTTTCTCCCCCTTACTCGAAATCTTTATCCACATAGTGTTGGGCACGATTTAAATCTTTCCATCTCAAGCGTGAAAGTAAGAATGCCACTACAAATAAGCTAATTGCCATTCCCCAACCAAAAGTATTGATGAACCAGCTTGGGTATCCCTCGTAGCCGTCCGTAAATACTTTTGCGCCTTCGCTAAAGAGCATAAAGGCGAGAATACCTGTGGTGATAACAATACATAAACGCCATACAAAGCCCACTTTGAATGATGAAGTTTGGTTTATATGACCACCTAATAAACCCAATTTTTCATTTGCCACAATCGCAATCAAGGAGACAAATGCCACCGCCACAATACCAAAGTAGTTCACGAATTTATCCATTACATCCAGCATTTGTAAGCCAGTCGTGGTACCAAATAATACCGTTGAAACAATCATCATTGGCACGCCTACAATTAAGGTAGTTTGTACACGACCTGCACGTAATTTATCTTGTACTGCCGAAATAATTACCTCAATGACCGAAATGAACGAGGTTAATGCGGCAAAAGTTAATGAACCAAAGAACAATACGCCTAATACGGAGCCTAATGGTGCTTCATTGATAATGGTTGGGAACGCAAAGAAAGCTAAACCGATACCACCTTTCGCTACTTCGTGTACTTCTTGCCCCGCTGCGGTTGCCATAAAACCAAGTGCGGCGAACACGCCGATACCCGCTAACACTTCAAAACTTGAGTTCGCAAAGCCAACCACCAAGCCCGTGCCTGTTAAATCGGAATCTTTCTTCAAATATGAAGCGTAAGTGATCATAATCCCGAAACAAATTGAGAGTGAGAAAAAGATCTGACCATAAGCTGCAATCCACACGCTTGGATCGGACAGTTTGTCCCAATTTGGCGTGAATAGCGCATCTAGACCTTTCGCCGCCCCTGGTAAGGTTAATGAATAAGCAACAAGTGCCACAAACATTACTACCAACACGGGCATCAATAAACCCGATGATTTCGCAATCCCTTTTTGAATACCAAATGCCAGTACGGCTAAAGCGATAATCCACATTGCCAATAATGGCCCAACCACCATTCCCACAAACTCAAAGCTTACACCATTGGCCAGATCGCCCATTTTTAGGAATTCACCGATAAAAAAATCTACTGGCTTCTCGCCCCATACTTTGCTAAAAGAAAAATAAGTATAAATCGCCGCCCAACCAAGCACTACCGCATAATAAAGCCCGATAATAACATTGACTAGAACTTGCCACCAACCAAACACTTCAAAATGTTTATTAAAGCGACGATAGGAAAGTGGCGCACCACCGCGGTGACGATGGCCAATGGCAAAATCTAAGAATAAAAGTGGAATCCCAGCGGTTAAAAGCGCAATGATATAAGGGATCATAAAAGCACCGCCACCGTTTTCGTAGGTGGTATAAGGGAAACGCCAAATGTTACCCAACCCTACCGCCGAACCGATAGCTGCCATAATAAACGCTTTACGACCCGCAAAAGTCTCACGTTTTTGAGCTGTTTGATTAGACACGAGAAAGTTCCTCTAAATAATTAAAATTCATTGTTTTAAGTCAAAAATTTTGCAAATAACTCGCAATCTGCAGAAGAATAAAAAAAATAATGTGGAATGTAAAGGAAGAACGAAGAAGAAAAGCAAGGTATTTGGCGATTTTCATAGATAATAATATCAAAACTAATCGTTTGCTTTAGAAAATATCACTATAAAAATAACAAATTCAGCATTTTAAACTGAAATACCTGCTTGAATTTAGTAGGATTATTTATTTTTTAAACTGATAAAAAATAGGCAATTGTCCTTCGGGCGGGCACAGAACCCGCCCCTAAGCATAAATCAATGAAAGCTAACCACGTGTAAGATAATCTCCCTCACAGATCCACTTATAAGTGGTCAGCGCTTCTAACCCCATTGGACCCCGAGCGTGCAGTTTTTGGGTACTGACAGCTACTTCCGCTCCCAGCCCAAATTCGCCGCCATCGGTAAAGCGGGTACTGGCGTTAATGTAAACTGCCGCAGCATCCACCTGTGCCACAAATTGACGAGCGAGTTTATAATCAGAAGTGAGAATAGCCTCTGAATGCTGTGTGCCATATTCACGAATATGCAAGATGGCTTCTGCTAAATCATTCACCACCACTACATTCAAATCCAGTGAACCCCACTCACGGCGTAGTTTCTCATCATCAAGCGGTTCAATTCCTGCTGTTTTTTGCAATTCATTGGTGTGAAGCGTTACTTTTAGCTTATGTGCTTTTTTTACCAATTTTGGCAGAAATTCAGCCGCTATCGCTTTTTCCACCAACAAAGTTTCGAGCGTATTACAAGTGCTCGGACGTTGTGCCTTCGCATTAGCAATTACCGCTAAAGCTTTCTCTTGATTGGCAGTTTTCTCAACAAACAGATGACAAACACCAATACCGCCCACCACAACTGGAATACGAGAATTTTCTTTACAGAATTGGTGTAGCCCTGCTCCACCCCGGGGAATGACTAAGTCGATATATTGATCAAGTTTTAACAACTCTAGCACCAAAGCACGATCAGGATCGGTCACCGCCTGCACGGATAGTTTCGGCAAGCCTGCTTGCTCCAACGCAATTTGCACTACTTCTACTAATACCGCATTGGTAAACTTAGTCTCTTTGCCACCTCGCAAAATCACTGCGTTACCCGTTTTCAAACAGAGTGAAGCCACATCAATGGTCACATTCGGGCGAGCTTCATAAATGGTAAAAATCACTCCCAACGGCACTCTCTGACGTTCGATCCTCAGTCCTGAATTTAACACACCGCCATCAATCACCTGCCCTACTGGATCGGCAAGTTTCGCCACGTTGCGCACATCGTTCACAATGCCTTGCAAACGGCTTTCATTGAGCAATAAGCGGTCAATAATAGCGGGCGAAATGCCCTGATTTTTTGCAAATTCAATATCCTTCGCATTGGCTGCAAGAATTTCAACAGAACGCCGTTCCAGCTGTTCTGCAATGGTGAAAAGTGCTTGATTTTTCCGTACATTTCCCAATTGAGCCAGTTCAAAGCTGGCAATTTTAGCTTGTTGGGCAAGTTGTTGCATTGTCATAAAATGTCCTAAAATTTCTCAAAATATTGTTTCGCAAATTATGCTAAAATCTCGCCAATTGCAACATAAAATCAAGAAATATGAGCGAAAAACATTTAATCCAAGTCCTTCCGCTACAACTGGCGAATCAAATTGCCGCAGGTGAAGTGGTGGAACGTCCGGCCTCGGTGGTGAAAGAGCTGGTGGAAAACAGCCTTGATGCGGGGGCAAATAATATTCAAATCGATATTGAGAAAGGCGGTTCACAGTTGATCCGCATTCGGGATAATGGCTGTGGCATTGCTAAGTACGATTTGGAGTTAGCACTGGCTCGCCACGCTACCAGTAAAATCGCCAATCTTGAAGATTTGGAAGCAATTTTGAGCTTTGGTTTTCGGGGCGAAGCGTTAGCGAGCATTAGCTCAGTTTCTCGTTTAACCCTTACTTCTCGCACGGCTGAACAGTCGGAGGCGTGGCAAGCCTATGCCCAAGGGCGTGAAATGGCGGTGGAAATTCAGCCTGCTTCACACCCCGTCGGCACAACGATAGAGGTCGCTAATCTGTTTTTCAACACCCCTGCTCGTCGCAAGTTTTTACGTACTGACAAAACCGAATTTGCCCATATTGATGAAGTAGTGCGTCGCATTGCGCTTGCCAAGCCAAATATCAGTTTTACGCTCACTCATAATGACAAAATCGTCCGCCAATACCGCAAAGTGTTAGATAACTCGATCGAGCAGCAACAACGCCGTGTAGCGGCTATTTGTGGCGATGATTTCATTCATCAGGCTAATCATATCGACTGGCAACACGGCGATATGCACTTACACGGCTGGATTGGTTCACCTCGCTTGGCTCGGGCGCAAAACGATCTCTGTTATAGTTATGTGAATGGGCGAATGATGCGCGACAAAACCATCAACCACGCCATTCGTCAGGCGTATGGTGAACTGATTGATAACTCGCTCTACCCTGCTTTTGTGGTCTTTTTGGATATTGACCCAACACAAGTCGATGTAAACGTTCACCCCGCCAAACACGAAGTACGTTTCCATCAAGCTCGCTTGGTGCACGATTTTATCTTACAAGGTGTTTCCAATGCCTTACAAACACAAGGCAATTTACCACTTAAAAATGAACTCAACGAGCCATTACCCAGCTACCAAGTGGACAGCAATCGCCAAGCGGCTGGGCAAAATATTTATGTCTCGCCCAATGTTGGAAAGACCTCAAATTCATCTTTCCAAAACTTGGAAAGACCTTCACAAGCGGTCAAATTTCCGCAAAATTTTGCAAGAAAACCATCGGGCAGCTCGGCACAATCGCAGCGTTGGTATAACGAATTAGTCAAGACCGAACCCATTGCGCAAGAAGAAAATATAGGCTTGATGCCAACACAACAAAAAGCTGAACCGCCTGTGATCTTTGCTCAAGAAGCACAAGCTGTTGCCGAAACAAGATGGATTGAACCTCATTCTACATCAGCAAATTCGCAAGTCTTATCCGTGGTCAAGAACCAAGCATTATTACTCAAAGAAAATGATAACTTCTTTTTAGTTTCGCTGGAAAAATTGGCACGTTTGCGTTTTTCAATCCAACTACAAACGGCGGAAAGTCAAACTTTGTTGATTCCGCTTAATTTGCTGCTAGATGAAAAACAAACTGCCCATTGGCAAAAAGTTAAAGCTGAACTCGACAAATTCGGTTTTCAAATCAGTGAGAAACACTGGCAAGATCAAACTCGCCTGTCGATTTCAGCGGTGCCGAAATGTTTGCGCGAGCAAAATTTCCAGCAGATTTTATATAAACTACTGAATGAACAAGCGGTCGATTTAGCTGAATTTTTTGCAAATTATTGTGAAATTCCGACCGCTTGGAGTTTGTCGGAGGCAATCGGATTATTGGCGGAAATGGAACAAGCCGAACCTAAAGCCCTTCACGCCTTAAAAATAGGCATTGATCTATTAAAGCATTTGTAACTATTTCAATTAAAATTAGCTATTAGTTTAATAGATTTAATAGTGAAAAATTATTGATCTTGATCAATCTTTTCCTACCCCTTTTTTATTAGAATAACCACAATTTAATTATTTGTATTTAATTGTGGGAGTTCTCAATGAAGAAAAAAATACTTGCTGTTTTAACTGTTACTGCCGTCGGTTACTTTGGCACTGTGGGCTATGCTTATTTTTTTGATAAATCGCAGGCTGAAAAATTGACTGCACAATATGTGAAGACGTTACCCGAAAGCCACCACGCGGTGGTCAAAACGTTATTTGAAGGAGATTGCCAATATTGTCACACACCAGATGCTGAAATTCCTGCTTATGCAAATTTACCTATCATCAATAGCATTATGGAAGATGATATTGCCAAAGGAAATCGCTTCTTCCGTTTAGATCAACTTTTAGAGGGAATGAAAGATCCTGTCAAATTATCGGAAGCGGATTTAGCAAAATTAGAACGTGTGATCCGTGATGAAGATATGCCGATTGCTTCATTTATCCATATTCACTGGGGCGCCCGTCCGAACGCAGAACAAAGAAAAGTGATTCTAGATTGGATTACTGCTCAGCGCCAAACGCATTTCTTACCACAAGCAGAAGGTGCCGATGCCAGCCGTTTAGTGCAACCCATTCCTGATTCCGTACCAACCAATCCACATAAAGTGAAATTAGGCGAAGAGCTTTATTTTGATGGTCGCTTGTCGCTTGATGGCTCTATTCAATGCCATACTTGCCATTTGTTAGATCAAGGTGGTGTGGATAATTTACCTGTTTCAGAAGGGATTCATGGCAAGAAAGGTGGTATCAATGCACCGAGCGTGTATAACGCTGTGTTCAATAAATGGCAATTCTGGGATGGTCGGGCGAAAACATTGGCTGACCAAGCAGGAGGCCCACCAACTAATCCAGTGGAAATGGGATCCAATTCTTGGGATGAGATCGTTGCTAAATTCGATCAAGACGATGAGTTTAAAAAACGCTTCTTTGAGGTTTATCCACATTTAACTCAAGCGAATCTTACCGATGCAATTGGCGAATTCGAGAAAACCTTGGTTACGCCAAATAGTGCCTTCGATAAATTCTTAAAAGGTGATCAAAACGCATTGAGTGATGAACAAAAACGTGGTTATGAGCATTTCAAAAATGCGAAATGTGACACTTGCCATACGGGTACGCTGATGGGTGGTCAATCTTTTGAGTATATGGGCTTGTACGATGATTACTTCAAAGCACGGGGGACGACATTAACTGAAGCTGATGATGGACGTTTTGCGCAAACCAAAGATCCACACGATAAACATCGCTTTAAAGTACCAACTTTACGTAATGTGGCTTTAACTGCGCCGTATTTTCACGATGCGAGTGCGAAAACACTGAAAGATGCTGTGATTAAAATGGGACATTTCCAAAGCGGCAAAGATTTCAGCGAGCAAGAAGCCAATGAAATCGTCAAATTCCTCGAATCTTTAACGGGGGAATATAAGGGTAAATTATTGACCAACGAGAAAGCAAAATAGTCTTGCCATAATTTTTAATCGGTCTTTCTAACAGCTTCGCAAAGATTGGAAAGACCTTTTTTATTGGCTACATTTGGGCTTTTTGCATTTTTCCGTTAGAATTTGACCGCTTGTATTTACCTTAAAAATGAAATGAATAAACCAACCGCAATTTTTCTAATGGGCCCAACGGCTTCGGGCAAAACGGATCTAGCCATTACTTTACGCCAAGCCCTTCCTGTGGAAGTGATTAGTGTCGATTCCGCTTTGATTTACAAAGGAATGGACATCGGCACCGCTAAGCCAAGTAAGGAAGAGCTGGCAAAGGCTCCTCACCGTTTGATTGATATTCTCGACCCAGCAGAAAGCTATTCGGCAATGAACTTTCGTGAAGATGCCTTGCGTGAAATGGCAGATATTACCGCACAGGGCAGAATCCCCTTGCTTGTAGGGGGAACTATGCTTTACTACAAAGCCTTAATTGAAGGGCTTTCACCTTTGCCATCGGCAGATTCTGCAGTTCGTTCCGACATTGAAGCCAAAGCGGAACAGATCGGTTGGGATGGCTTGCACGCTGAATTGTTAGACATTGATCCTGTGGCAGGTAAGCGCATTAACCCTAATGATAGCCAACGAATTAACCGAGCGTTAGAAGTGTTCTACCTCACGGGCAAAACGATGACGGAGCTTACCGCCGAGAAACGTAAGGAAACCCCTTACAATTTTTTACAATTTGCTATTGCACCGCAAGACCGTTCGATACTACACCAACGCATTGAACAACGATTCCACAAAATGATCGAGCTTGGCTTTGAAGAGGAAGTCAAGCGGTTATTTTTGCGAGATGATTTGCATATTGATTTGCCGTCAATCCGTTGTGTGGGCTACCGTCAGATGTGGGAATACTTGCAAAGCAATATTTCTTTAGATGAAGCGATTTTTAAAGGCATTTGTGCCACTCGCCAATTAGCCAAACGGCAAATTACGTGGCTACGAGGCTGGAAAGGAAAATTAGACTGGTTGGACAGCTTAGATCCGACCAGTTCTCAAATGAAAATGATTGAAAAGATAGAGAAGAACTTGTAAAACTGTGCTACTATTTAGCTGCTTTTAAGCACAAGTATAACTACTATAAAAAGGAAAAGAATAATGGCAAAAGGTCAATCTTTACAAGATCCATATTTGAATGCACTTCGCCGTGAGCGTATTCCAGTTTCAATTTATTTAGTGAACGGTATTAAATTACAGGGGCAAATTGAATCATTCGATCAATTCGTTATTTTATTGAAAAATACGGTCAGCCAAATGGTTTATAAACACGCTATTTCAACTGTGGTGCCTGCTCGCGCTGTTTCGCATTCAAACCACAATAATGCTAATCAACAGACTCAATATCAACACGTTGAATTAACAGCTGAAAAAGCGGCAGAATAACTATTACCGTACAGCTAAATACTTCTAATATAAAATCAAGCGATGGTGAAAATCAATCGCTTGATTTTGTTCTGTCTGAAAATCCTCAATCTACTGAAAAACAAACTTCCCATAATCAAGATTGTGCTATTTTAGTACACCTTTACCTTGGTGGTCATAAAGATATTGAAAACCTGCTGGAATTTCAAACGCTGGCTGAATCTGCGGGGGTAAAAATTCTCACCACGCTGACCACTTCTCGTCCTTCACCCCATATCAAATACTATGTCGGCGCAGGCAAAGCAGAAGAAATCAAGCAAATCGTTGAAGATTTAGAGGCTTCCGTGGTTCTAGTGAATCACGAACTTAGCCCATCACAAGCTCGCAATTTACAAAATTTATGCGGTTGCCGCGTGGTGGATAGAACTGGGCTAATTTTGGATATTTTCGCCCAACGTGCTAGAAGCCACGAAGGGAAATTGCAGGTCGAATTAGCGCAACTTAAACACCTTGCCACCCGCTTGGTACGTCGTTTAGGCAATCAAGATCAGCAAAAAGGCGGTGCAGTCGGTTTACGTGGACCAGGGGAAACGCAACTGGAAACCGATCGTCGTTTAATTAAAGTGCGCATCCAACAATTGCAAAATCGCTTGGAAAAGGTGAATAAACAACGCAGCCAAAACCGCAAAACTCGCCAAAAAGCTGACATCCCAACAGTATCGCTGGTTGGTTATACTAATGCAGGCAAATCCACGCTGTTTAATGCTATTACTAATGCAGGCATTTATGCCGCCGATCAACTGTTCGCTACCCTAGATCCAACCTTGCGCAAAATGCAGATCCAAGATGTTGGCACGACGATTCTTGCCGATACCGTAGGATTTATTCGTTTTTTACCGCACGATCTCATTTCAGCCTTTAAATCCACTTTGCAAGAAACCTGCGAAGCAACGTTATTGCTACACGTAATTGATGTTGCGGATGATCGTAAAAATGAGAACATTGATGCGGTTAATTTTGTATTAGATGAAATCGGCGCATTGGAAATTCCAACTCTGTTGGTTTACAACAAAGTGGATAAACTTGAAGGGATACAACCGCATATTGAACGCAATGATGATGGTACGCCTGTGGCAGTGTATATTTCCGCGCAATCTAATGTGGGGATTGATCTGTTATATGAAGCCATCCGTGAACGGCTACGTAGTGAATTAGTGTGTGAAACGCTACTTTTACCGCCAACCACAGGGCAATTTTATGCACAATTTAAGCAACAAAATTGCATAAAATCGGAACATTTTAACGAATTTGGCGACCGAATTGTGCAAATTGAAGTCGATGCGACTCAATGGCAAAAATGGCTCAAGCATTACCCTGAATTGAAAGAATTGGCTGAATTAGCCAAGTGGGAAAATATTTAGCCGAAAACGACCACTTGCATTAGCTTACAAGCGGTCGTTTTTTATCAGCAATTTACCAATTTACTGTGGCAATTCAGGGAAGAGCATTTTAATCACATTTTTAGTCAAACGTCTGGATTTGCCCTGATAGGGGAAGATGTGCATCATCATCATCGGGTTAAAATTGGCTTCAATCACGCCCCACGAATTTAAGTTTGGCTCTGCTGGTTTAGTTAAATCAGGAATGATCAAATCTACACCACAAACCTTCGCCCCCATGGCGTGAGCAATGCCAACCGCAAGCTGTTTGTAACTATCGTGCATCTGCTCGGTCATATCAATCGAATCGCCGCCCGTACTGATGTTGGAATTGGCTCGCAGTTGCACGGTTTGTCCTTTAGCTGGCACGGAATCAGGCTTTAAACCTTGTTCTTTCAGTTGCAGTAATTCAATCTCGCCCAACGCAATTTTCTTCAAGGGTGAACGAGAGCCATCGCCACGCAGCGGATCGGCGTTTTTCGCTTCCACCAATCCACGCACTGTCTGCACGCCATCGCCCACTACATTCGCAGGCACTCGTAATAACACTGCTAGCGTTTCATCGCCCAATACGAAAAAGCGATATTCGGTGCCGACCAAATAATCTTCCACCATCACTTCTCTATCTTCACGGAAGGCAATTTCAATCGCCTTAGTGAAGTCTTCACGATTGGTCACGCCTTGTTGAAAAATGGTAATACCCAAGCCGTAATTGGTCGATTTCGGTTTAATCACAACTGCTTTCCTCTCAAACAACGGATAGTGGGCAACTGCCTGTTCCACAGAAGTAAATTCCATGCTTTTTGGCACGTTAAAACCAGCTTTCGCCAGCACTTTTTTGGTCACCACTTTGTTTTCCATAATCAATGGCGAAATGTACTGATCATGGCTGGTCATATTACCGTTTTTTACATATTCGAGATGATCGCCAAATTTCAAGGCTAAGAATTGATCGTTTTCATCGAGAAATTCCACGTTAATCCCCTGTTGAATCAAATCAAACAACAGGGCTTGGGTAGAAAGCTCCATATTATCAAAAGCGGAAATTGCATAAAAACGCTCAAAGGCACTGGCTTTATATTGTTGAGCCAATTTTGCCCCAAGAGCTTGGTAGTCCCCCTCGGCTTGAATGGCTTGCACCAATTGCCCTGCAATAGTTTGCGCAGGATCGGCAAATTGCTCTAGTTTGCATTCAACGTATTCGATTTCACTTGAATTTGCACCGATTTCACGCAACATAGTAATCATCGCATTTAAAATCTGCTCGCCTTCTGCACGATAAGCAGTCTGTGCAAGCGGATCTTCAAACGCCACTTCATGTAAGCGATTTTTACCCAGTTCCACCGCGGTTTGATCAGCTATTTCATCGAGCCATAACATCGTTAAAATAAAGTGATGGATAAATTTCGCATCTGCAAGTGAAATACCATATGGTTCAAACGGATTGAGATCAAACAGGCGAAATTCAAGGTATTGAATACCCGTTTGCAAGAAATCACGGGCTTTTTTCGCACCACGCAAACGCACATTGGAATAGAATTCTTTTTCCGCAATTAAACGCCCGTTGTTCACCCAATTTTCAAGGCTTTCCACATACTTCTCAATGCTGTCGAATGAGACGATAATATCAGGTGCATTTACATAGCCATATTGGCTAGAACGCAGGCTACGCACTAGTTGGTTTGGTTTCAGTGGTGAGCCTTCTTTGAAATAGTTTGCATCTACCGTCGGGCTGGCGGCAAGCAAATAAAGTAAAATCCACTGATAACGCAGGAAATTCTTCGCCAACTTTAAGTAGATCTGATTTTGGTAAAAAGTTTTGTTTTTTTCACCGCTTGCAAGGCGTGCTGCTTCAATAAATTCAGACGAAAGCTGGAAATTATAGTGAATACCGCTCACCATCTGTTTGTATGCGCCATAAGATTCAACCAAATGCTGGCGATACGCCACATCGTTTGGATCATCTAATTGAGCCACTTTAATATGTTCAGCAGGCGGCAAGCCTGCAGGCATGCTCATCGGAAAAATAAATTCATCTTCAGGTAAAGTACGAAGCACCACTTCGTGGATTGCAGAAAGCCAACGCAAACTATCTTCCAGTTTCGCATTCGGTGGGGTAATGAGTTCCAGCTGACTTTCAGCAAAATCGGTCTGAATATAAGGGTGATATGAGCGATTGCCAAAGGCTTTCGGGTGTTCAGTTGTGACTACAGAACCGTCAGAATGGACGCGTTGGCTCTCCTTCTCTAAGCCAAAGTAACCCTGTTGAAAGAGTAAGCCAAGTTGATTTTGTCTGATTATTTGTTGAAGCTTCATCATTCATTTCCTTTTGTGATTTGGAAGTGAAAAATAACATAGTTTTTTAGTCGTGTTTAGAGAAAAATAAAAGGTCTTAAATGTTTTAGCTATAAGTTAGGATAATATAGCAAATATATTTGCCTTACTATAAAAAGAAATCCCACCAAGCGGTGGGATTTTCAGAAAAATTTACCTATTAGCGGTTGGTGTAAACAAACTCCACACCTTCTTCATCTTCCTCCGACCAGTCGTCGTCGAAGTCGTCCCAATCTTCTTCAATTGGATTTTGCATGGCTTGTTGGTGATAGTCGTCCCACTTGAATTTCACTTCATCGGCTTCTTTATTTTCTTCCGCTTCAATGCGTGGGTTAGCTTCGATGAAATCCATAATGTCCCGAGTGAGTTGTTGCACGTTTTGCCCAGTTGCGGCGGAAATCAGGTAGTAATCGTCTTCCCAGCCGATTTGTTCGGCAATCTCTTTAGCACGCTCTGCCGCTTCCTCTTCGCCAATAGTGTCGATTTTGTTGAACACCAGCCAAATCGGTTTTTCCGAGAGTTTTTCGCTGTATTGATAGAGCTCGCTTTCGATAATTGAAATGTTTTGTGCAGGATCGCTCTCATCAATTGGCATAATATCGACCAAGTGAATCAACACACGGCAACGCTCTAAGTGTTTGAGGAAACGGATCCCCAACCCAGCCCCCTCTGCTGCACCTTCGATCAAGCCTGGGATGTCCGCTACTACAAAGCTGCGATCCGCCCCCACACGAGCCACACCTAAACTTGGTACAAGGGTTGTGAATGGGTAGTCAGCCACTTTCGGCTTAGCGGCGGAAACGCTACGGATAAATGTCGATTTGCCCGCATTTGGCAAGCCAAGCATTCCCACATCGGCAAGCAACATCAATTCGAGCAATAAATCACGTTTTTCGCCTAGAGTACCGTTGGTTTTTTGGCGCGGCGCACGGTTTACCGACGATTTGAAACGAGTATTCCCCAAACCGTGATAACCACCTTTTGCCACCAACATTTTCATTCCGTGGCGAGTTAAGTCGCCAATCACTTCTTGAGTGTCGTTGTCAATCGCTCGGGTCCCCACTGGTACTCGAAGCGTGATGTCATTGCCACGATGCCCCGTACATCCTGCACTGCGACCATTCTCACCACGCCCAGCGGCATAGCGTTTTTCAAAGCGGTAATCGATTAAAGTGTTGAGGTTTTCGTCAGCGATTAAATACACATCGCCACCGTCGCCACCATCCCCCCCGTCTGGCCCGCCTTTCGGAATATATTTTTCACGGCGGAAACTCACACAACCGTTCCCACCGTCGCCTGCTTCGACACGAATCAAGGCTTCGTCAATAAATTTCATTTTTTGTCCTTATAGCTCCCCTCTTTGAAAAAGAGAGGGATTTGTTTTTACATTTTCTCAATCGTCTTAATACCTAGCAAATCCAACCCTTGCTTCAACGTCTTCGCCGTTAATGCCGCTAAACGTAAACGGCTGTTTTTCACATTTTCCACTGCATTTAAAATCGGACAAGCCTCATAGAAGCTCGAGAAAATACCAGCCAATTCGTAGAGGTATTGACAGAGAATGTGTGGCATACCGTCTTTTGCCACGCCATTTAGGGCTTCTTCAAATTGGAGTAACTTCACGGCTAAGGCACGCTCTTTGCAATCTTCTAGCAAAATTTGACCGCTTGCACTATCCATCTCTACGCCTGCTCGTGCAAAAATTGAGCAGATTCGGGTGTAAGCATATTGCATATATGGTGCGGTGTTGCCCTCGAAGGTCAGCATATTGTCCCAGTCAAACACGTAGTCGGTGGTGCGATTTTTGCTTAAATCTGAATATTTCACCGAACCGATTGCGACTGCTTCCACCACGGCTTTGCGTTCTTCGGCGGTTAAGTCGGCTGAGCGTTCTGTAATGAGTTTGTCCGCACGTTCCTCTGCCTCATCAAGCAGGTCTTTCAATTTTACTGTGCCTCCTGTGCGAGTTTTGAACGGTTTGCCATCTTTACCGAGCATCATACCGAAGAATGGGTGTTCGAGCGAGAAGCTATCTGGCACATAGCCTGCTTTACGTGTAATCAGCCACGCCTGTTGCATATGTTGGGCTTGACGGCTGTCAGAAAACACTAACACACGATCTGCTTTCAACGTTTCATAGCGGTATTTCGCTGCAGCAATATCAGTAGTGGTGTATAAGAAGCCACCATCTTTTTTCTGCACGATCACACCCATTGGATCACCATCTTTGTTTTTAAACTCATCTAGGTAAACGACTAATGCACCACCATCCTCCACCGCCAAACCTTTGTCTTTCAAGTCGGCAACAATTTCAGGCAACATTGGATTATACAAACTTTCACCCATTACGTCGTTTTCGGTGAGCGTCACGTTCAAGCGATCGTAATTTTCTTGGTTATGGCGCATCGTGATGTCCACCAGTTTTTTCCACATTGTACGGCAATATTCATCGCCACTTTGCAGTTTCACAACATAACCACGAGCTTTTTCAGCAAAGGCTTCATCAGCATCGTAATGCTCTTTGGCAGCACGGTAGAAGGCTTCTAAATCGCTCAATTCCATTTCCGAAGCGTGTTCATTTTCCATTTTTTCGAGGTAGGCAATCAGCATGCCGAACTGGGTTCCCCAGTCACCGACGTGGTTGGCACGAATCACTTTGTTGCCTAAAAATTCGAGCGTACGCACCACTGCATCGCCAATAATGGTTGAACGCAAATGTCCAACGTGCATCTCTTTTGCTACGTTTGGCGAAGAATAATCCACTAAAATTGTCTGCGGATTAGTGGTTTTAATGCCAAAATTATTCGCCATTGATTGTAAAGCAGCGTTGGCTTTTTCAGCAATCCACGTTTGATTTAAGAAGATGTTGATAAAACCTGGCCCTGCAATTTCTAATTTATCCGTAATGCCGTTTAGCTCTGCATTATCTAAAATTTTCTGCGCAAATTCACGGGGATTCATTCCCAGTTTTTTTGCCGTTCCCATCGCTCCGTTGGCTTGATAATCACCAAATTCAGGTTTGCCTGATTGACGAACGAGAGCCTCGCAGTTTTCATCTGCCCCTGCTGCGATCATTGCCTGCTTAATTTTATCTGATAGAATTTGTTGAATATTCACTTTTATAACCTTGTAGGATGGGCTTTAGCCCATCAAAATTTGGAATGACAAATGATGGGCTAAAGCCCATCCTACGGAAAATGTTCTATGATACTAGAAAATGCAAACTTTTTCGAGAAAATGACCGCTTGTTTTGGTGATTTAGTAGAATTTGAGCAAAAAATTCAGCAACTTGCTGAAATTGCCCAAATTGATTTGAGCCGATTTGAAATTGACCATCTTGCCGTACGAATGAATAGTAATGAAACCGCAGAGCAATGGAAAGCTATGTTACTGCAAGGCGCAAATTGCTTAAAAGAAAGCGAGATAAATGGTCGTCCGATCTGTTTATTTGAACTTCATCAAAACATTAAATTTTGTAATCACAACGTAAAGATTGTGGAACTGCCTTTTCCAAAAGAAAAAACATATATATGTGAAGGTTGGGAACATATAGAAGTCGTTTTTCCAATGTTAAAAAATGAGAGCATTAAAGAATGGAGCGCTCGTACGTTAGATTTTTTTAAATTAAATTCCAATGAAAATTTAAATTTAAAAATTAGCCAGCCTGAAGTAAAAGGGGAGCAATTACCGAATCCAACTATTAAGATCAGCGTAAAGAATGCAACTTTGTGCAAAGAAGTTTGTCTAAAACTTCACCCTTATGGTATAAAAAATGTAATTTACTCAGAGATTTAATTTCTGTTATTGGAGAAAATTATGAAAAAAATTGGATTAGCTGCAACTTTATTATCTAGTTTAATGATGGCTAGTTGTTCAAATACAGATATATATAGCGGTAGCGTTTATCGTGGTGAACAAGCCAAAGAAGCTCGCTCAATTAGTTACGGCACAATCGTATCAGTGCGTGACGTAAAAATTCAAGCTGACAATGACGGCATAATCGGAACCGTTGGCGGAGGTGTATTAGGTGGTCTCACAGGCTCAACAATTGGCGGTGGTTCTGGTCGTGCAGTAGCAAGTGCTGTGGGTGCAATTGCAGGTGCAGTAGTTGGAAGCAAAATCGAAGAAAAAGCGACTCAAGTTTCTTCTTTAGAAATGGTGATTCGTAAAGATGATGGTAAGGAAATCGTTGTCGTTCAGAAGAAAGAAGATGGTTTCTTGCCAGGTAAGCGTGTGAGAATCGTAGGTTCAAACGCTGATCTTAACGTTTCTCTTCTTTAATTTTTAATTTTAAGGATTGCATAATGAAAAAATTATCTTTGGCTGTTTTAGCAACAATTGCATTATCGGCATGTACTGCTAGCTCTTACTCAAATAGAGGTAATGCAACTATCTTGTCGAGCAAAGATATTTCAAAAGATGTTGTCGAATTAACTGTTCGCAAAGATAATGGCGAAATCGTAACAATGACTCGTCAATATGACTCTCACGCAACTGTGGGGGCTCGTGTAGATACATCTTCAGAGAATGCTCAAGATGATACTGGCTTAAAAACCATTACACGTTATGGATTTAAATAATCTTTAATGATTTGCAATGATAAAACCCCTAAATACTCAATTTGGGGGTTTTTGTTTATACAGAAATTACAACCACCCTTTACGTTTGAAATAGAAGTACGGTGTACAAGCTGCGATTAGCATCATTCCAATCGCCATTGGATAACCGTAGTGGAATTTCAGTTCAGGCATAAATTCAAAGTTCATTCCATACATTGAA
Organism: Actinobacillus sp.; assembly: GCA_041854605.1. Taxonomy (GTDB): domain Bacteria; phylum Pseudomonadota; class Gammaproteobacteria; order Enterobacterales; family Pasteurellaceae; genus Haemophilus_A. The sequence goes on along the minus strand of JBHACP010000034.1, from coordinate 2,272 downwards.
GTCACCAGAGTCGCAGGTAGGAACATTACCGACACCACCGAGAAGAATTTCATAATTTTATTCTGTTCAATATTGATATAACCCATCGCAGCTTGCATTAAGAAGTTCACTTTTTGGAATAGTGACTCATTATGTGGCTGGAGAGACTCAATATCGCGCATAATGTCACGTGCTTGTTCTAACTGATTATTTGGCAAGCGAGTTTTGCGCAATAAAAAGCTCAGAGCACGTTGGGTATCCATTAGACATAAACGTACTTTTGAACTGACATCTTCCAATTCAGTTAAAGCAGACAGCGCTTCATTCAGGCTATTACCTTCTTGCTTGCCGTCTAAAATAATGTGGCTAAAACTCTCTAAATCAGCATAAACGGTTTCGATCACGTCAGCAAGTTGCTCGATTTTAGTTTCAAACAAATCAAGTAACAATTCGTAAGCATTGCTATCCAATAATTTGGCACGACGAGAACGCATCCGATATAAACGGAAAGCAGGCAAATCACGTTCACGTAAGGTAAATAAGCGACCATCACGAATCGTAAACGCTACAGTGGCAATATCGGCATAGTCGTCGTCATCTAAACAATAGAAAAACGAGTGCAGGTGTAAGCCATCTTCATCTTCAAAAAAACGCGCAGAAGCCTCTAAGTCTTCTAATTCGTGTTCTTCCGCAAGAGTTTGGTCTAAGCCGAGTTTTAATACGCTACGTTCGTCATCAGTAGGGTCAATCAAATCGATCCAAATGGAATCGTTGAGTTGCTCTTTAATGCTTTCATCCACGCTCACAAGGCGTGAATTATTAAGTGCAAAGGCGCGGATCATTTCATATCTCCAATAGGTTAGGAGGAATGAACAAATAAAGGGATACTAAAAAGAAAAGACCGACACTTGTCGGCAAAAGTATTTTGGACAAGGTAGGTTACATTTTTTGTAAGTATCGACAATGACTGTCCAAAACAATTATCCTCAAGTTAAAAAATCGAGGCGAATACTACCTATTTTGTTGTCTAAAGTCAAGCAAGCGGTTATTTACTTGAAATTTTCTGCAAAAGGGTTATTTTGCTTATGGGCTATAAAGCGTATAATTAATAAGTTTTTATTCACATTTTCAAATTAAGAGGATTGATTTATGGGTGGCATTAGCATTTGGCAGCTTCTGATTATTGTAGCAATTGTGGTACTACTGTTCGGAACGAAAAAATTACGTACCCTAGGTTCAGATTTGGGCGAATCCGTAAAAGGTTTTAAAAAAGCGATGGCTGATGATAAAACACAAGATGCCGCTTTTGATAAAGTAGAAGTAAAAAACGCTGAAACAGTGAAACAAGAAGCAAAAGACAAAGAGCAGGCGTAATCCGTGTTTGATATTGGCTTTTCTGAATTAGTGCTAATTTTTATTGTGGGCTTGGTAGTGCTTGGTCCGCAACGAATGCCTGTGGCGATCCGCACCGTAATGGGCTGGATACGCACCATTCGAGGATTAGCGGCTAATGTACAGAATGAACTGGCACAAGAACTAAAGCTGCAAGAGCTGAAAGATAGTATCAAGAAGGCTGAAGCATTGAATTTAAGCGCGCTTTCTCCTGAACTGAGTAAAACCGTGGAAGATCTCAAACAATCAGCGGCGCAAATGCAATCGGAGCTTTATCAAGCGCAGGGGGAAATCAAGAAATTAAGCGATGAACAAGTGGCGGAAATTCAGGCGAAGATTGAGGCAGAAAGCCAGTCCGTTGAGGCTGAACAAGCGGTTAAAAATGTGCAAGAAATTGCAAAAAATCAACCGCTTGCAGAGAATGAACAATCAAGTGAGCAAGAGCTTTCACCTGAAGAATTGGCGGAATTAGCGGAATTGGATGAAGAAAAATTAGCCGAGCAACTTTCACTGTATTATACCGACGATGACTTAGCAACCCCTGCGGAAAAAACGGAGAAATCCAATGCAAACAGCTGATCAATCTCAACCGCTTATTAGTCATTTAATCGAGCTTAGAAATCGCTTGCTTCGCTGTTTGGTTTTTGTGTTAGTCGTGTTCTGTGCATTAGTATATTGGGCGAACGACATTTACACGCTGCTGGCTACACCGCTTACCAGCAACTTGCCTGAAGGGGCAACAATGATTGCCACTAACGTAGCAACACCGTTTTTTACCCCAATTAAGCTGACGATTGTCACTTCAATTTTCTTATCTGTACCGTACATTTTGTACCAAATTTGGGCTTTCGTCGCACCAGCTCTTTATCAAACGGAGAAGCGTTTGATTTATCCGCTGTTG
>JBHACP010000033.1:0-64029 GCA_041854605.1 Actinobacillus sp. | reverse complement strand
TTCACGACGTGATGTTTCGATTTGTTTACGCAGATGTTCAGGTAACGGGAATTCAGCTTTTAATTCGGCGGGAGTTAATAGCACTTTCTCATCAATAATATTGACGTTATGAATACTGTCTTGATTAACTACATTAGGCATCTTTTTCCTACTTATCAATCTTGTATGTAAAAAAATAATTACATTATTATTCTAAAAGTTTACACCCAAGATTTCAACTACTTTTTTCTTTACAGCATCAACGGAAATACGAGCCATCAATTTTTCATTATTTTTGGCTTTCGCTTTGGTTGCCCATGGTAATTCATTCCAAGGCTTACCGTAGTAATCCAAAACCGCTTGGTCATACACCGAAATCACATTTGCTTGGTCGTTATACGGCGCGGTGCGACGTGGATTGTGAATCGCATATAGCCCAATCACTGGCACATTCTGAATGCTGGCAATATGCGCTGAACCCGTATCAGGCGAAATGACTAAATCCGCTTGCTTCAATAATGCAGCAAGCTGTTTTAGATTGGTTTTGCCTGCCAAATTTACGCAATTTGATGCAAGTGCTTGAATACAAGCGGTCGTTTTTAGCTCATTTTTTGCAGGTGAGCCGACTAGAATGACATTCACATTTTGTGCCATTAACCAATTAGCTATTTCTGCATAACGCTCTGGCAGCCAATCTTTTTCTGCTTTGCTTGAACAAGGCGAAATTACAACATTCTTACGGCTTCTATCAATAAATTGCGCTGAAAATGCACGATCTTTATCAGAAAGTGGCAATTCCCATTTAGGGGTTAAATCAGTAACCCCCATCGCTTTAGCAAACATCATCTGCCCATCTAACACGTGGATTTTGTCCGTCATTTCCACTTTTTGGTTAATGAACAAATGTTGCATTTCACGGCTTCTGTCTTGACTAAAACCAATTTTTTTATCTGCTTTAATGCCCAGTGAAAGTATTGAGGCACGAAAAGCAGTTTGCAAATTTAAGAGAAAATTGAACCGCTTGTCTTTCAGTTTTTGCCAAAGTGTAAAGATTTCTTTCCATCTTGTTTTTTTATCGTAAGGTATTAAGGTAACATTCGGCAAGCCTTGCACTAAAGTGGCTTCCGTTTTGCCAATAATCCACGTGATTTCAGCTGTTGGGTACTGGCGTTGAATGGCTTGCACAACGGCTAAAGTATGGCACACATCCCCAATCGCAGAGAGGCGTAGAATACAAATTTTCATAATATCGTCTCGAAAAATTTTTGGGCATGCATTATAGCAAAATAAAAACGGCTAATGCCTGATTTCTCACACATCAGCCGTTCAACCTTTCAACTATAAGGAATTGAATTATTTACCATAATAGGCTTTACGCATAATTTCTTGCATATCTTCAACCATTGCTAAGCGTGGGTTAGCAGGTGTACATTGATCTTCAAAGGCATTGAGCGAAAGCTCTTTGAGAGAGGCGATAAACTCTTTCTCTGGCACACCTTGATCTTTAAGAGACATTTTCACACCACAACGCACCGCTAGATCGTGTACTGCTTTGGCATAAGATTCCACCGCTTCTGCTGGTGTTTTGGCTGGTAAACCTAACATTCTTGCGATGTCTTGGAAACGAACATCGGCAACATAGTTGATATATTTCGGCCAGGTTGCGACTTTGCTTGGGCGAGTACCATTATAACGAATCACGTGTGGAAGCAAGATGGCATTCGTGCGCCCGTGAATCGTATGGAATTTACCGCCAATTTTGTGCGCCATTGAGTGACAAATTCCCAAAAACGCATTGGCAAACGCCATACCTGCCATAGTCGAAGCATTGTGCATTTTCTCACGGGCTTCAGCATCAAATTCTTTCACCGATTTTTCGAGGTTTTCAAACACTAATTTGATCGCTTGTAAGGCTAAACCATCGGTATAATCATTGGCTAAAATCGAGGTATAGGCTTCGGTGGCGTGGGTTAATACGTCTAAACCTGTATCTGCCGCTACGTGTGATGGCACTGACATCACTAACGCAGGATCCACTATCGCAATGGTTGGCGTTAAAGAATAATCTGCCAATGGATATTTAATGTCGCCATCGGTAATTACTGCAAATGGAGTTACTTCAGAGCCAGTACCTGACGTAGTTGGAATACCGACGAATTTCGCTTTACGACCTAATTGAGGGAATTTAAAGGCACGTTTACGAATGTCCATAAATTTCTGTACGAGGTCACGGAAGTCTACTTCAGGTTGTTCGTAGAATAACCACATTACTTTTGCCGCATCCATTGGCGAGCCACCACCTAATGCGATAATCGTGTCTGGTTGGAAACTACGCATAAGCCCTGTACCACGTTGTACAGTTTGTAAACTTGGGTTTGGTTCTACATCCGTGAATAATTGAATCATCACTTTGTTACGACGTAAACGTAATTGCTCAGTGATGCGATCCACAAAGCCTAAATCTACCATTGAACGGTCGGTTATGATCATCACTTTTTCCACATCTTTCATAGATCTGAGGTATTGAATTGAGTCACGTTCAAAGTAGATTTTTGATGGAACTTTAAACCATTGCATATTATTTCTCCGTCTGCCCACACGTTTGATATTTAATAAGTTCACTGCACTTACGTTATTGCCCACCGAGTTTTTACCGTATGAGCCGCAACCAAGGGTTAATGAAGGCAAGAAAGAATTATACACATCACCAATGCCACCAAAGGTAGAAGGTGAGTTCCAAATCACACGAATCGCTTTTACACGTTCGCCAAATTCTTTAGCAAGATCGGCATTTTGGGTATGAATTGCCGCACTATGACCTAAGCCGTGGAAATTAACCATCGCTTCTGAAAGTGCCAAGCCGTGTTCGGTTGAATCTGATTTCAACAGCGCAAGCACAGGCGATAATTTTTCACGGGTAAGCGGTTCAATTTCCCCGACTTCTTTACATTCTGCTAACAGAATATTGGTTTTTTCTGGCACTTTAAATCCTGCTTGTTCTGCAATCCAAGCAGCTGGTTTACCCACTACGGCAGAATTTAGTTTTGCTCCTGCGCAACTGGCTTTATCAGCCTTATCAACACCAAAAATATATTGCTCAAGCAAGGCTTTCTCTTTTTTATTGACGAGATACACGCCATAAGATTGCATTTCTTTGACAAAATCATCGTAGACTTCTTTATCGACAATTGCCGCTTGTTCAGAAGCACAAATCATTCCGTTATCGAAAGATTTTGACATCACAATGTCATAGGCAGCCTGTTTTACTTTCGCTGTTTTTTCCACGTAAGCTGGCACGTTACCTGCCCCTACGCCAAGCGCTGGTTTACCGCAAGAGTATGCAGCTTCCACCATCGCATTACCACCTGTAGCAAGAATGGTGGCAATACCAGGGTGTTTCATCAATGCCGAAGTACCTTCCATAGATGGGGTTTCAATCCATTGAACACAGTTTTTCGGTGCACCAGCGGCAACAGCAGCATCACGTACAATTTGTGCTGCGTGTGCAGAGCATTGTTGGGCTGATGGATGGAAGGCGAAAATAATAGGGTTACGAGTTTTGAGAGCAATTAACGCTTTAAAGATGGTGGTAGAGGTTGGGTTGGTAGTTGGGGTAATACCGCAGACAACGCCGACTGGGTCAGCAATTTCGGTAATCCCTGTGACATCATCTTCATTGATTACACCTGCGGTTTTTAAATGTCGCATATTATTTACAACATATTCGCAAGCAAAAAGATTTTTGGTCGCTTTATCTTCAAAAACGCCACGCCCCGTTTCTTCCACAGCATGCATTGCTAATATACCGTGCTTATCAAGTGCGGCTACTGAGGCTTTCGCCACGATGTAATCGACCTGTTCTTGATTTAGATGACGAAACTCATCAAGTGCCTTTAAGCCTTTTTCTACAAGGGCATTAACTTCAACTTGTGCATCATAAGGTTGTGCATTTTGAGCTGCTTTTGCCATAGTTTGGTTCCTCATAAAGTGTAAAATTTAAATTTTTTTAACTACTGAAATTATTACTCAAAACAGTTAAAAAATCTTCTTTTTTTATTACCATTTAGAGGTATATTTGATCTATATCAATGTTATTTATTAGGCAATTAGGTCGAAAGTTAAACATATATATGATTAGCAAGCTATGTACAAAGAAGGCTACAAACCGAAAATTTGTAGCCTGTATGCTGTAAATACTATTTTTTCAACCGCTCAAAACCGTTTTCTAAATCCGCAATCAGATCGTCCACTGCCTCCAAACCAACGTGAATACGAATCAAAGTGCCTGTCAGTTTGCGCTCAATCGCTGGACGAATACGGGCAATGTCATCCGGCTGGTTGGCAAGGATCAGTGATTCATAGCCACCCCACGAATACGCCATCGTAAATAGCTTAAAATGATCAAGAAAATTGGCTAAACGCTCATCCTCTAATTTTTCGCAAAGTTCAAAGGAAAATAGACCGCTTGCACCACTAAAATCACGTTTGAAAAATTCGTGGCCTAGGCAGCTTGGCAAGGCTGGGTGGTAAACCGCTTTTACTTCAGGGCGTTGTGCAAGCCAATTCGCAATTTGAATTGAACGCTCGTGATGTTCTTTTAAACGAATACCCAATGTGCGCAAACCTCTTGCCGTAGTGTAAGCCGAATCTGCATCCACCATCTGCCCCATCAAGTAAGAACGTTCACGTAGTTGATCCCAACAACGAGCATTTGAAACTGCCGTGCCAATCATCACATCCGAATGCCCAACGAGATATTTTGTCCCCGCTTGAATGGAAATATCAATACCGTGTTCCAATGCCTTAAAGAGCACTCCCGCTCCCCAAGTATTATCTATCATAATCACGATTTCAGGATTCACTTCACGTGCTACTCGTACCAAGGTTGGAATATCAGGTACTTCCATCGTAAGCGAACTTGGGCTTTCTAAAAACAACACTTTGGTATTAGGCTGTATTAACGAACGAATGCTTTCACCAATCATCGGATCATAGTAAGTAGTTTCAACCCCAATATTTTTGAGAATAACATTGCAAAAATCTTGAGTCGGCTCATACGCCGCCCCAGTCATTAACACGTGTTCGCCTTGCGAGACAAAAGCTAAAATCGAATTAGTTACCGCCGCTGCCCCACAAGGATAAAGATAACAACCTGCTCCTCCCTCTAATTCGCACATCGCATCTTGTAGTGCAAAGTGTGTCAATGTACCACGTCTACCATAAAAAAGCTCACCCTTGTAACGATTACGGGTGGCGTGTTTTTTAGCTACGACTGAATCAAATACTAATGAAGAAGCCCGCTGAATCACGGGATTCACCGAACCATTGGTATAACGAGATTTACGTCCTGCGTGGACAAATTGGGTTTCAAGGTTGTGCGAGTTTGGCATATTGTTTCCTTGTAAAAATAACAAGCGGTCAAATTTTGCAAAAAATTTACAAAATCAAACCGCTTGTAATGACGATCTTTATTTAAACACCAATCGAGATTGGCGAGTTTTCTTGAACTGGCTAATCAACACTAAGACAAAAGCCAAGCTAAATAAGCCAAAGGCGACAATCAGCCATTGTGGCATTCCCCAACCAAGCATTACCCATTGCGATTCACTACAATTAACAGGACCTGGAGCAAAAAAGCTAGGAAACCATTGGTCGAGAGGCACTGTTGGCGGAAAATCAGGTTTAAATTCGCATTGATTCCATGGGCTTGGATTCAGTTGATAATCGGTATGACGAATGGCTAAAAGCAACCCTTTAATCGCACTATAGCCCCATACAATTAGAGCGAGCCAGCGAATCACCAATGACCGTGGAGCAAGACAGCCAATAACTCCTGCTATTACCAACCCCATCAATGCGACACGTTCATACACGCACATCACACAAGGCACTAAGCCCAAACTATATTGAAAATACAGCCCTGCGCCTTCAAGTGCTAAAGCCAAGAGAGCCAAAAGCAACCAAGCCCCTCGAGAAAGGGAAAGTTCTTTGAAAAATGTAAGCATAAGAAAGCCCTAATTAACAAAAATTAGGGCTATTGTAACGGTTAGCGGGCAATTATCCAACCCCATTGACTCATTAACTTAGTAAACTCTGGTAATAAAAACTCTAAAGAGAAGAATCCAACTACCGAAAGTACGATACTGTATGGCAATGCCATATAGACCATTTTGCCGTAAGATAAACGAATCAATGGTGCAAAGGCAGAAGTTAATAAGAACAAGAATGCGGCTTGTCCATTTGGCGTGGCGACTGATGGTAAATTAGTACCAGTGTTAATCGCCACTGCAATTAAATCAAACTGCTCACGTCCAATAATACCTTGTTCAAACGCCATTTTCGCTTCATTGATATAAACTGTGCCTACAAACACATTATCTGAAATCATTGAAAGCAAGCCATTGAAAATATAGAACAATGAGAGTTGTGAACTTGCATCCGCAGAAAGCACGAAGCGAATAATAGGTTCAAACAATTTGAGATCAATGATAACCGCCACAATCGAGAAAAACACCACTAATAATGCACAGAACGGCATTGACTCTTGGAATGATCGACCAATCGTATGTTCGTCAGTAATCCCACAAAATGCGGTAGTAAAAATAATAACAGTTAAACCAATAATTCCCACATCTGCCAAATGTAATGCAAGTCCGAGAATCAACCATACGCCAGCAACAGCTTGAATCGCCATTTTTAAGCGGTCTTGTTTGCTCATTTTCCGTTCACGAGATTCGTTATAACGAGCTAAGACGACCCACACTTTGAGTGGTAATTTTTCTCCATAGCCAAATAATTTAAAATGCTCTAGTAATAAGCAGGTTGCAATACCGCAAATTAACACAGGAACGCTAATAGGTGCAACACGAAGTAGAAATTCAAGAAATCCCCACCCAGCTTGCCCAGCAATAATCAAGTTTTGCGGCTCCCCAACCATGGTCATTACACCACCAAGAGCAGAACCAATACCAGCGTGCATTAATAAACTACGCAAAAAACCACGAAATTGTTCTAAAATTTCTTTCCTATTTTGAATTTTATCGTCGTTGGTTATATCCGTTGAATCTTCAAAACTATTGCCTGAAGCTACCTTATGATAAACACCATAGAAGCCTGTTCCTACACTGATAATGACAGCAATTACCGTTAAAGCATCAAGGAAAGCAGAAAGAAACGCTGCACTTAAACAGAAAGTCAGTGCCAGTAGTTTTTTAGAATGGATTGAAATTAGCAGCTTAGTAAACACGTGAAGCAATAGTTGCTTCATAAAATAAATACCTGCCACCATAAACATTAGAAGAAGAATAACGTCAAAATTCGCCATTACTTCTTCTTTTACGTGATGAGCATTCGTCATTCCAATCATCACTGCTTCTATAGCTAATAAACCACCTGGTTGTAAAGGATAGCATTTTAGAGCCATTGAAAGCGTAAAAATAAATTCTGCAACTAAAACCCAACCAGCCATAAAAGGACTAATACCAAAGTAAATAATTGGATTAATGATTAAAAATGTCAAAATGCATAACTTATACCAATCTGGGCTTTTGCCTAGAAAACTTTTAAAAAATGGACTACTCGCCCCCATAATGCAATTCCCCTCTTTTTATAGAGATATAAAAATGAATGTTTGCAATATAGTAGAAATTAAAGGACAATACAATTAACTAGTTTTAATAAATTATCATTTTAAAGTAATTTTTGATCATTATTAAAATTCCTATCATTTTTTATTACATTATGTTAGAGAGGCTCCCCTATAAATGGATAATGGACACCTATTAAAAGCACAAAGCCCAGCCGCCCTTGCTGAAGAATACATTGTGAGAAGCATTTGGAATAATCATTTTCCTGCGGGTACTGATTTACCAGCCGAACGTGAATTAGCCGATCGCATAGGTGTAACTCGTACCACTTTAAGAGAAGTATTACAACGCCTTGCTCGTGATGGTTGGCTGCATATTCAACATGGTAAACCAACTAAAGTAAATAATATTTGGGAAACGGCAGGTCCGAATATTATTGAAACCATTATTAAATTAGATAGCTCTTACAAACCTATCATTATATCTAACGCTGTTTCATTACGTACTCGTATGGCAGAATCTTATGTTCGTGATGCAGTTAAATATTCACCCGAAAAATCTGTAGCTTTATTTGATGGACTAGGTACTTTAGCTGATACCGCACAAGCCTATGCTGAATTTGATTTCAGATTATTTCATCAGTTTACTTTCATTGCCAATAAACCTGTTTATGGACTTATTCTGAATAGTTTTAAAGAATTATATATTCAAGTAGCTAGTTTATTCTTTCAAACCCAAGAAACAAGACAAGGCACTCTTAGTTTTTATTACTCACTAAAACTGCATTGTGAGGCTGGTGACTATGAAGCTGTTGAGGTGTGTATTAGCCAAAACCGCCAACATAGTGGTGAATATTGGTCTAGAATTCTACAAAACTTACCTGAAAATTTCGGTGAATAACGTATTTATTGTTCTAATTAGGATCACTTTTGAACGAAATTATTTTTACTCTTGAGCCTCAAGATAATGCTCGCCTACAATCACTCTGTGGTGCTTTTGATGAGCATTTAGCTTTAATTGAAAAAAGTTTTAATCTCACTATTTCTCGGCAGGGCTTTATGTTTACCATTCAGCCCAATAAGGAAAATCACTACGCTCCCCATTTACTCACGCAAAGTCAAAAACTGATCCAGCAACTTTATGTGAACACGGCTCCGATTAAAGGCAAAATCAAAGAATTAGATTTGGAAGATGTGCATTTAGCCATTCAAGAAAGCCGAATGTTGCTGCAAAACCAGTGGCAAGCGAGCAATCAAGGCGAAATTTCAATTAAAACCAAACGTGGTGTGATTAAACCTCGTGGCGAACACCAACAAGCTTACTTACGCAATATATTAATCCACGACATCAGCTTTGGCATTGGTCCTGCGGGAACAGGGAAAACCTTCTTAGCGGTTGCGGCGGCAGTAGAATCATTGGAACGTCAAGAAATTCGCCGTATTTTGCTCACTCGCCCAGCCGTGGAAGCAGGGGAAAAACTCGGCTTCTTACCTGGTGATTTAGGGCAGAAAATCGAACCTTATCTTCGTCCGCTCTACGATGCCTTGTTTGAAATGCTCGGGTTTGAAAAAGCGCAGAAATTGATGGAACGAGGCGTGATTGAAATTGCGCCACTTGCCTATATGCGAGGACGAACGCTCAACGATGCCTTTATTATTTTAGATGAAAGCCAAAACACCACGACCGAGCAAATGAAAATGTTCCTCACCCGAATTGGCTTTAATTCTAAAGCGGTGATTACAGGTGATGTAACGCAGGTCGATTTACCTCGCAATCAAAAATCGGGCTTAAAGCACGCAATGGAAGTGCTAAATGAAGTGTCTGAATTGAGTTTCAATTTCTTCGACAGCAAAGACATCGTCCGTCACCCCGTAGTCGCCAAAATTGTACAGGCTTACGATGTTTGGGAAGCGAAAGATGAACTCCACCAACAAGAACGCAAAGCTCAACGTCAATTAGAAAAATTGGCACAAGAGCAAGAGAAGTTGTTAGAACAAGCGGAACGTCTATAAAAAACCTCAAATAACAAGCGGTCAAATTCTTGCAAAATTTTGCAGAAATTTAACCGCTTGTATGATCTGCACCCCAAATCACTTCGCTGGTAATAATTCCCAAAACGCCTTAATCACTGGCTCTTGCAGGCGTTTATTCTGTACACAAACACCTAGTTCAAAGGGAGAAATCGGTACACTTAAATCTAAGTAAGAGACTTGATTTGCTACAGGACTATGTTTGATCACTACGTCAGGTAATAACGCCACACCACAACCAAGAGCAACCATCGGCACAATCGCTTCGTGACCTGCGACCGTCGCATAAATTTTCGGATCTTTAATTTTTTGCAATTTGAGCCAAGAATCTATCCGCTTGCGAGCTGGACCTTCCACAGGCAAAATAAACGGCATATTTCGCCAATCTACTGAATCTTGCTGTAATAATTGGGTGGCAACACAAGCCACACGAGGTACAATCAGCGAAAGGGTAATATCATCAATATGCTGAAAGTTGATATGATTCGGTAGATGTTCGGGCTTGCCCGCCAAAGAAATATCTGCTTGCATTGATTGTACCGAGCTAACGGCTTGAGCTGGATCACCTGTCATCAACTTGATTTCCACCTTAGGATAACGCTGGCGAAACTTTTCCAGCACCGAAGGTAAGTGGCTATAAGCCGCCGTGACCGAACAAAACAAACGCAACTCGCCCTCTATCTCTGCTTGATGAGGCGAAAGCTGCGCCTGTAAATGCTGCCATTCCGCCCAACCTTGCTTGGCAAATTCTAAGACTTTTTCGCCCGCTTGTGTTAAATGTAGCTGGCGACTATCCCGTACCAATAAGGGCTGTTTTAATTCTTCTTCCATTCGCTGAATATGACGGGTCAGTGAGGACGCAGTCATATAATTCTTTTCCGCTGTGCGAATAAAACTGCGGTTTTGGGCGAGGTCTAAAAAGAGTTTAAGGGATTGGAAGTCCATTTAATGCGCCTTTATTTTTAGCCATTCTGCCTGAATCTGCGAGAAATCTAACTCATTCACACTTTTTTCAAAATGTAGAATATGCGTTTCTGCCTGACTATTCGGATGCCAATGAGTAAAATTTTCTTCATCGTTGCTATAAAAGGCAATCATCGGCTTATTAAAGCCAGCTGCAATATGCACAACGGAAGTATCAGGTGATACAATCAAACTAGCCTGTTTTATTAGCTCAATAGTGTGGAATATTGTTTTGGTTTGTTCATACACAAACACATTTTCATAATGCGCTGCCAAAGTTTGCATTTTGGCTGTCACTTCAGGAAAAGTCAGCAAAACAATTTTTGCTGATGTTGCCGTAAATCGATCCATTAAACTTTTCATCGCATTATCACTAAATTTGCGTGCTGAACCTGCACCAAAAAAATTCACGGCAATATAATTTTTTAGATGCTTGGTTGCTAAAAATTCATCCACTTCTTTCGTCGCTTTTGGATCTGTCGGCACATCATATGCGGTTGAAATATTCTTAAAGCCAATGATTTCTAATGCTTTTTGATAAATTTCAGAAAAATGGGCATTTTCAGCTGTCACATTGAAATTGAATAACTTGTAGCGTTCTTTTTGGTAGCCCACATAATTTTTTGCTGCAATGGTACGCAAAAATAATAAATCTCGATTGCGTAACATAACCGTTGGATCAATCACCACGTCATATTGTTCTTTAGCTAACTGTTTGCCACACTTGATGTAATCCGCAATATTTTTGGTTTTCACAAAATAAAGCTGATCGATATGCGGATTTTTTTCAAACAGATAAGCATTTTTCTTGGAGCAAACCACGCCAATATGGGTATTGGGAGCTTGTTTTTTAATTTCACGGAACACAAAAGAACTGACCACATAATCACCGATTTTGCCGTCGTGGCGAAGAAATAAAATCTTTTTAGGTGGAAATTCAGGCTCTACAAGCGGTGTTTTTTTGTCAAGAATTTGCTTGCCTAATGCAATTCTCAATTTTCTTAGTTGCTGTTTAATCTTCATAGAAAAACCTGATAGTGTTTTGATATAAATATGCTACTATTTTAACATAATGTTAAGAGCGGATTTTCTAAAATGAAAAATTTGATTATAAAAATTTTTGGGCATAAAACACCCCAAACCATTGATTTCTCATCACTAAGCTCTGTTTTACTCAAACCAATTGGTGATGCTATTGGCGATAGCATTGTTCATCTCGCTCATATTAAGCAACTAAAGACCGCTTTTCCTCATATCAAAATTGGGGTATTAGTGACAGAACGTTGCAAAGCAATATATGAACAAAGTGGGCTTGTAGATATTATTTTAGATGATAATGTTCAAAATTATTTTTTACAAAGTGGGAAATGGGCGCTTTATTTAGATTTCCATCCATCTTTTACTTCTAAATCATTAATTTTAGATAAAATACTTAATGCTAACTATGTGATTAACTTTGGAAAAAAAGAGAAGAAATACTATAACTTAAAAACAATAAAAAATTACGATGTGAGTGTTTCAATTCCTGAAAAAACACATTTTAAAGACTATTTAAAGCATTCTCCATTAGGTTCTTATTTGCCTGAAGCAGTTTATGAATTGAAATATCCCTCTTCAAAAGAGAAGACCGCATTTTGGCGCCATACAGATAAAATTAAAATCCTTCTCAATCCTCAAGGTAGTACGAGGATGCTGCCTTATGATGAATTGGATTTATTATTATCCAATGTTTTAGCACAAGAAAAGGTAGAGTTTTTATTAACAAATACATCAGGCAGTGAAGATTATTTTGCTAAATTAACACCAAGAGTTAATTTAAGTTTAGCCGATAAAACGTCATTATTTGAATATTTTTCACTGATAAGATCTGCGGATATTGTTGTATCTGTGGATGGGGGGTGTGTACATATTGCTTGTGCCTTAGGTAAGCCGCTTCTATCCTTCTATTCTAATTATGAATATAATTTATATAAATGGTATCCTGTTCCTAAAAAGAACATTGCGTGTTTGGTCTTAACTAATTCACAAAATAACGATAATAATTATATTCAAGGATATGATATGAATGTCGCTGCAAAATGGTTAAACCAGCAAATAGACAAGATTAGCTAAAATAAAGGCAAGAACCTTATCCGTTCTTGCCTTTATGCTTATTACTCAACTTTATCGCCAATCAATATTGATTCTAACGCAATCACAATCATATTGTTGAAAGTCAATTGACGTTCTTCTGCTGTCGTGACTTCGTGGGTACGAATATGATCTGATACTGTGCAAATGGCTACGGCTTTTGCGCCAAATTCAGCTGCAACTCCATAAATACCCGCCGCTTCCATTTCTACACCAATAATGCCATATTTTTCCATCACATCGAACATTTCTACATCTGGGGTATAGAATAAGTCAGCACTGAAAAGGTTACCGACTTTCGCTTTCACATTTTGCTGTTTCGCTGCTTCAACAGCGGCTTGGGTCATACCAAAGTCCGCAATCGCTGAAAAATCATGGTCTTTGAAACGAATACGGTTTACTTTTGAATCGGTACAAGCGCCCAGGCCGATCACGACATCATAAACGTGCACATCTGAACGCACAGCTCCGCAAGTACCGACACGAATAATTTTTTTCACGCCATATTCAGTAATCAACTCTTTGGTGTAAATAGAAGCGGATGGAATCCCCATCCCGTGTCCCATAACCGAAACACGACGACCTTTATAAGTGCCAGTGTAGCCAAACATATTACGTACATCAGTTACCAGCTCTGCGTTTTCTAAGAAGTTTTCTGCGATGTATTTTGCACGAAGTGGATCACCTGGCATCATTACAACGTCTGCAAATGCACCTTCAGGTGCGTTAATGTGTGGAGTAGCCATATTACTGTTCCTTTTTTGATTTAAATTTATTTGGACCGAGCGGTTAAATTTGCAAATTTTTTTACCAATCAGACCGCTTGATGTCATAAAGCAAACGTTTTCGTCTGCTATATACAACAACACCACGCAAAGCGTGGTGTTAAACATTATAGTGCAGCTGCACCTAAACCGATGAATAAACCTGCAATAGTTGCACTCATTAAGTTAGAGAGTGAGCCTGCGATTACCGCTTTTATCCCCAACCGAGCGACATCGCCACGGCGTGCAGGAGCCATTGAACCTAAGCCCCCAATTAAGATGGCAATTGAACTGAAATTCGCAAAACCACAAAGCGCAAAGGTAATGATTGCTTTGGTTTTTTCGCTTAGTTGAATTGCAGATTCAGGAGTGAGATATTTAGCAAACTCAACATAGCCAACAAACTCGTTGATCGCTAATTTCAAACCAATCATTTGACCTGCAATTTCGGCTTCGTTCCATTGAACCCCGATTACCCAAGCAAGTGGTTTGAAGATCCAACCTAAAATTAAACCTAAATTTAATTCAGGCATACCGAACCAGCCACCAACACCACCTAAAATGCCGTTGATTAAGGCAATTAACGCCACAAATGCGATAAGCATTGCCCCCACATTTAAGGCTAACATCATACCCGATGAAGCCCCCGTTGCCGTAGCATCTAAAATATTAGCGGGTTTTTCCATATCTACGGCTTCAAGCTCATCGCGGAATTTTTCTGTTTGTGGCATCATCAATTTAGCGAATAATAAACCGCCAGGTGCTGCCATAAATGAAGCTGCTATCAGATAAGCAAGCGGTACGCCCATTCCTGCGTAACCAGCCATAACAGAGCCTGCAATTGAAGCTAAACCACCTGACATAATAGCGAATAATTCAGATTCAGTCATTTTGTTAATGTAAGGTTTAACAATCAATGGAGCTTCTGTTTGACCCACGAAAATATTCGCAGCAGCAGACATTGATTCTGCTTTTGAGGTGCCTAATAATTTTTGTAAGCTGCCACCGATAATGCGAATAACCCATTGCATTACGCCGATATAGTAAAGTAGGGAAATAAGCGCAGAGAAAAACACGATGATCGGAAGTACACGGAAGGCAAATACAAAACCGCCGCCCCCAAAAACTTCAAACATTTTATCACTAACTAAACCACCGAATACAAAACTGATCCCTTCGTTACCGTAAGAAATCACTTTTGAAACGCCATCTGTCAGCCATTGCAACACGGCACGCCCTGCTGGCACATAAAGGATAAATGCACCCAAACCAATTTGTAAGCCTAACGCCCCAAATACGGTGCGGAAATTGATCGCTTTTTTATTGCTTGAGAGCCCAAAAGCAATCGCAAGCAACACAACGATCCCTAAAAGACTATTTAACACACCCATTAGAATAACCCCTAAGATAAACAAACTTCGCTAATTTTTCGGTGAAAAATCAGCCACTTGAAAAGTGATACAACTATACCGATTTTTTGCAAAAAAATCTTGTAATTTTTTCGCAGTTTAGGTCATTTCACTTCATTACCTTATGCCATATTGCAAAAGATTATAAAAACTTAACCGCTTTAATGATATATTGCCATCAATCCAATTTGTTTAGAATCATTTATGTTAAAAAAATCTCCGATTCCCTTAATGCCGTGGTCTGCTACATATCAGTGGGAAATCAACTGGCGTACATTACTAATTATTTCTATTGCTATGGCAATTATGGGCATAGGTGAAGGGCTACTGGTGCTTTCTCAATTTGGCAATGCACCTTGGACCGTACTTTCACATGGCTTAGCCATTCAAACTGGAATGTCGCTAGGCATGGCAATTGGTTCAATTAGTGTTATTGTCTTATTGTTGTGGATTCCGTTCAAACTTCGCTTCGGGCTTGGTACAATTTTGAATATCCTGATTATTTCCTTTTGCGCAGACTTAACTCTTACCTGGCTTGAACCGCCTGCCGAATTATCTTACCGTTTATTCTATATGAGCAGTGGTTTACTGCTTTTTGGTATTGGCACAGCATTCTATCTTTCTGGCAAATTAGGTGCGGGGCCTCGTGATGGCTTGATGGTAGGCATTTGCCAAAAATATGGCTGGAAAGTTGGATTTGTTCGTACAGCTATTGAAGTCAGCGTCTGTGGTTTTGGCATTTGGCTTGGTGGAACCTTTGGAATTAGCACCATTTTATTTGCCATTTCTGTCGGTTGGATTATTCAAGGTACTTATATAGTATTGGAAAAACGTTACCCACCACTATTAGCGCATTCTCTCTAAAAAATAGAGGGCATTAAGCCCTCTGTTTTTATTCTGCAATCCCTTGATCCCAACCTGCCGCATCTTGCGGAATCTTACGTTGTAATAAGAAATGTCTGTTTGGTTTCGCTTGTGGCTGCACCACTCTGCCTGATGGCGTAGAAAATTCAATACCACCTTTTAAAAACTGCGACATTGTTCCTGAATTCATCGAAACGCCTTGCAAACTCACATCCATCGTGTAGCCAGAAGCTGCCCAAAATTCAGAGTTATTACGAACTAAATGTTTATATTTATTTTCAATCGCTAAGTGAATGAATACACGGTCATTTAATTCGCTCAAACTCAAGTGTTTGACAATCCCCACTTGCATTCCTCGATACAGCACAGGAGCCTCAACTTCAATGCCTCGAGCATCGCTGGTTTCCACAATAATTGGGTAACCATTTGCATAAGTGGTGGTGACCGTATCGGTATCCGACAAGTTAAACCATCTTTGTGATTTACCACTGCCCACTTCTACATTGATGTAATTACCGAATGCCGCATCTAGATTTTTAAAGCCACTGGTATTTACTTCAGGCGAAATCACGCTGAAGCGGCTGCCCGCTTTGGCAATCAGTGGATAATATTGCTCATCTATGTAAGCGGTCGTTTTTATCTGTTTTTTTGCAGATTGTAATTCCAACTTCTCCACTCGCCCAACGGTTAAGCCCATATATTTGATGTCCATTCCTTGTGAGAGCTTAGAAGCATCTTTGGCAAGCAAAGTAATATAAGTATTACTTGAAGAGGCTTTTTCTTTGCTGGCGTAGAGCGTTTTATTGCTTTTCGTTCCACCATTATCAAAGCTAATTGCGCCTTTTAAAGTTCGCATTAGCGGTGTTGCTTCGACATTCAAGCCACGTATTGAAAGTGAAGCAGAAACCGCGGGTTCTACCCAAAAGCGACTGGTATCGCTCAACAAATGGCGATAAGCAGGCTCGACATAAAGATCTACCTCAAACTTTCCTTTTTGTGGTTTAACTTTTAGCACTTCACCGACTTGGAAATCGCGGTATAACAGCACAGATCCTTTATCAATTCCCGAAAGCTCACTAGCTGAAAGTGTTATCACGGACTGTTTTTCAGCTGAAATAATACCTGCTTCAGCGCTATCCATATCTTTGAACAAAGTATAAGTTTTTTTTGCTGCGCCAGTTTGTTTATGTGTAATTAAACGTACGCCCCCTTTTAACCAATCCGATGGTGAACCTGCTTGTACTCGTACGCCATCCAAACCAATTTGCATATCTAGGTTGGAAATTGCCACAAATTTTGAGCCACTATTTACTAAATTACGATATGATGGATAAATAATCCCTTTGAAGGTGACGCCATCAATGGTCAAATCACGTTTAAGCAATTCACCCACCTGCACATCGTTATAATAGATCCCCTGCCCTTCATCCACACCATAAGATTGAGGTGCAGTTAAAGTCAGCGAAACTAAATTCGGTAAGCTCAGCAAATAATCCGTTTCTTTTTGTGCCACAAAAGTCGCTTGTGGCTCACCTTTATCCGCTAATACATCAAAATATAAGCCTCTGAATAATTCATCAATTTTACTAATTTGCTCTTTATTCAAGCTAAATTTCGGCTCTTTAAGCAAAATCACAGTGCTGCTGTTAAATAATTCTTGATGAGCAGGATCAATTAGGAGCGTTGCACGTACCATTCCTTTGCTTGGTTTATCGTTCTCTTCTTTTTGCCAGTCTAGTTTTATCAGTGTGCCTATTTGCACATTTTGATTAAATACGGCTGTTTCATTAACCTTTAAATTGGGCATTACAGGCACATCCACTTGAATTTCAATGCCTCGTTGTGCCAATTTCAAATTATCATATAACTCAAAGCGTTGTTCCTGTTGTGCCACTTCCGCATTATCTGGTGAATCAAAGGCAATGGCACCAACAATCAATGAAGCAAGACTATCCATTGAAACATCAAGCCCAGACACTCCAGCTTTTACATTTAAACCACTGATATTCCAAAATCGGCTATTTTTCTTCACGAGATTGGCATATTTTTTATCGATCAATACATCAATTTCAACCTTTTGCTGATCTTGACTAAACCGATAATCAGCGACTTTACCAACGGGGGCTTTACGGTAGTAAATCGCAGATCCTGGTGCCACTGAACCCAAATCATCGGAAATCAATTTAACCAGTAACTCCCCATTATTTGCAATGACGGTGGGTGCTTCTGCCTCACCAACAAATTCATCTTCACTTTTCGCTTCGGGATTTTCACTAGGCAATAAAGTAATGTAATTACCTGAAACAAGCGTATCTAAACCAGAAACCCCTGCTAAAGAAGCCGTCGGTTTCACAATCCAAAATTTTGTTCCTTGTCTTAATACGGCTTTGGCTTCAGGATTAATCTCCGCCTGTACTTCAACTTGTTTAAGGTCATCAACAAAATAAACTTTTTTGACTTGCCCGATTTGTAGTCCTTGATAACGAATGGCTGTTTTACCAGCGGTAATTCCATCCCCTTCATTAAAACGAATAGTGATCATTTCACCACGCTCTTTCAAGATCTGAAAAAACAATAAACATCCTATTGAAAAGGCTACTATTGGCAGAATCCAAAACGGAGAGATTCTACGAGGCTGGCGAATTTTGGCGGTTTGAATTTCTGTTGTATCGTTCATTTTATCTAACTTTATAAATAGACAAGCGGTAAGATTTTGCAAAAAATTTGCAAAAACCCACCGCTTCTAGACTCAATCCAAAACTATTTCTTTTCCTTGGCATCGCATTGTGCTATATCGTGACAATTACCGTAAAGATATAAGCTATGGGTGGCTAATTTCATTCCGTGTTTTTCACTGATTTCACGTTGTCTGCGCTCAATATCAGGATCCTTAAACTCGAATACTTTGCCACAATCCATACAAATAATATGATCGTGATCTTGATTCACGTTTAATTCAAACACCGCCTTGTTGGCATCAAAATTGTGACGAACTAAAATACCTACTTCTTCAAATTGATTTAATACACGGTAAACCGTCGCTAAACCAATATCTGAACCTTTCTCAAGCAGCAATTTATAAATATCTTCTGCGGCAAAATGCTGCATTTTTTCTCGAGTTTCTTGCATTAGTGCAAGAATCGTCAAGCGTGGCTCCGTTACTTTCAATCCAACACTTTTGAGTAATTTTACATTTTCTTCAGACATAACTGTCACCTTTTGTCCTTAATAAAAATTATGCTAATTGGTCCAAGCACATTTCTTCCGTTAATTGTTTACACCACGCTTTTACACGCTCATTGGTCAATTCTGGTTGGCGATCTTCATCAATACACAAACCAACAAAAGTACTGTCATCGACTAAAGCTTGCGAAGCTTCAAATGTATAGCCTGCGGTTGGCCAATAACCAACGATTACACCACCATTTGGCTCCACAATGTCACGGACAGTTCCCATTGCGTCACAGAAATATTCCGCATAATCTTCTTGGTCGCCACAACCAAAAATTCCTATCACTTTACCACTAAAATCGATTTCTTTTAAAGTTGGCATAAAATCATCCCAATCTGCTTGAGACTCACCATAGTACCAAGTTGGAATCCCAAATAATAAGAAATCGTAAGCTTCAATATCTTCTTTCGAGCTTTTCGCAATATCACGAATATCCACGATATTTGCGCCAAGTTCTTTTTGAATCATTTTTGAGATATTTTCAGTATTGCCAGTATCACTGCCGTAAAATAAACCTACTGCTGCCATTTTTATTACCTTTTATTTTGTATTGGCACAATTGCCAACATAATTATTTAAAATATTTTCTATAAACTGTCCGCGTGAAATACCGAGTTTTTCCGCCTCGCTCTCAAGCTGTTGCACTAAAATGCCCCACACAAAGGGTTGCCTATCATTTTAATAGAATTTTCTAATTGAGAATGATACGCTATTTCTAGGTAGCGAACTATATCACACTATTATTTGATAATCTATTTTTCTGACTATTCTCGCTGATATTTTCTTATCCTAAAGCTGTCAATCGTCAATAAAGCAATTGCAAGACTTAAGCAGAACATCAAGAAATACGATTTGGAATCTAATACTTCGCCAATGGCAAAAGAGATAAACAACATCACCAACGGCTCGACATAACCTAACAGCCCCAGTACATTCACTGGTAAAGCATTACTTGAAGCAATATAGCAAATAAATGCCATTCCATTAACTAAACCAAATAAGCCTAAAAAATAGTAGATATGTTCATTTTGAGTGATAATTTCCGTCATTGAAGTTTGTGAAATAAAATAAAGTGCAAATGGCATAACTAACATCAATTCCACAAAAAAAGAAGCCAAATGATTAATGCCAAAATAACGACGTAACATAATATAAACGGGGTAACCGATTCCAGCCACGAGCGTCGCCCAAGAAACTGTATTTGTTAGCCAAATATTAGAAAATACTCCGACCGCCGCTGAACCCACCGCCAACCACTTTAACCGAGAAAAATGCTCCTTAAAAACCACTTTCCCCAAAGTGACCGCCACAATCGGCAACAATAAATAACCAATTGATACCTGCAACGCTTGTCCGTGGTTTGGAGCCCAAACAAAAAGCCACAACTGCACCCCTGTATTCAAAGCCAACAATAGCAAAATCAAAACAAGCGGTGGATTTTTGCGAATTTTTTGCCAAAGTTCACTAAATTTAGCCGTCTGCTTGAATAAAAAAATTGCCAATAAGATAAAGGGAGCTAGCACAGCGATACGGAAACCAAACATACTTTCACCACTCAATGGGCGAAGTAGTACCGCAAATAAATAGCCTAAGCCAAATAAAAAGTTGGCAGTTATGCACAAAATAATGCCTTTTAACATTGTATTCGCTCCTTACTGCTAACTATTTTAGCGAAATTTCTTAGCAGATAGAAAAGAGTTTTAAAATTTGCTTGACTTTACCCCTTTGCACTACTTTAATAGTACAAAATATTTAAAAAGGAACATCTTATGCAATCTCTCCAAATTGAAACTCTTTTGCAAAAATTATTCGAAAATCAACCGCTTGCAAAAAATGAAGCACGCTATTTCTTTGAACAAGTGATCCAAGGAAAAATGAGCAATGAGCAATTGGCTGGAGCTCTAATTGCCTTAAAACTACGCGGTGAAAGTATTGATGAAATCACAGGAGCTATCGAAGCTGCTTTGGCTAATGCGATTCCATTTCCACGCCCTGCCTATGATTTTGCGGACATCGTAGGTACAGGCGGAGATGGACATCACACGATCAATATTTCCACTGCTTCATCAATTGTTGCTGCCACATTAGGTTATAAAATTGCCAAACACGGCAGCCGTAGTGTGTCGAGTAAAACAGGAGCAAGCGATGTTCTTTCAGAATTAGGTATCAATGTAAATGTAGCACCACAAATTGCACGTCGGGCTCTTGATGAAACCAACCTTTGCTTCTTATTCGCTCCTCTTTATCACGCCGGTTTCCGCTTTGCGGCGCCTGTGCGCCAAGCGTTAAAAACGCGCACAATCTTCAATATTCTCGGTCCACTCATCAATCCTGCTCACGCCAAACGTCAATTACTGGGTACGTATTCACCTGAAGTATTAAAAATCTATGCCGAAACAATAAAAACACTCAATCACGAACACACCATCATTGTTCACGGTGCTGGTTTAGATGAAGTAGCGGTTCACGGTGAAACCTTAGTTGCTGAAGTAGAAAAAGAAAAGATCAGTTATTTTACGCTAACACCTGAAGATTTTGATGTAAATTATCACTCGCTAGAAGAATTGAAGGGAGGTGAACCCAAAGAGAATGCCGAAAAAATTACTGCACTCTTACGAGGAAAAGGTGAACCAGCACATATTGATGCCGTAGCTGTAAATACAGCTATGTTAATGCGCACCCTTGGCGAACGAGATTTAAAAGCCAATGCTCAAAAAGTGAAAGAGATTCTTACCAGCGGAAAATGCTTTGACACCTTGCAGAAATTAGCCAAATATCAATAATATGTAAGTCGGGCAATCTATATCTGATATAACATCTTAAATTCATACATAATTACCCAATGAAAAAAAGCATCTACGACACGCCTATCTTTTTTGAGCGTTATCAACAATTGCGCCAAAATCCTATCAGTATGAACGAAGTCGTTGAAAAACCGACAATGTTCTCTCTTCTGCCTGACTTACAGGGCAAAAAAGTTCTTGACCTTGGTTGTGGCACTGGTGAACATTTAGCTCATTATTTAGAGCTAGGAGCAGCAAAAGTAGCTGGCTTAGATCTGTCAGAAATGATGTTACAGCAAGCTGAAGAAGCACTTTCCCCTAACTGGCAAAGCAAATTTTCGCTTCATCGTTTGCCTATGGAACGTCTAGAGGAAATTCCTGACAGTCAATTTGATGTGGTTACCAGTTCCTTTGTTTTTCATTACATTGAGGATTTTTCTGATCTTCTTGCAAAAATTTCCGAAAAAATGACCGCTTGTGGCACACTGATTTTTTCGCAAGAACATCCTATCGTGACCTGTTATCGTAGTGGCTATCGCTGGGAGAAAAATGAGCAAAAACAACAAATTGCTTATCGATTAAATTATTATCGTGACGAAGGAGAGCGAGAACGCTGTTGGTTTCAACAGTCGTTTAAAACTTATCATCGCACAATAGCGACCATTTTAAATCAGCTTATTCAAGCAGGTTTTGAAATCGTTCAAATTGAAGAGCCGATGCTCGTCGATAACCCTGAATGGCATAATGAATTTAAAGATTTACAGCACAGGCCCCCTTTGTTGTTCATCAAAACCATAAAAAAATAATTCAAGCACATAAAAAGGGCTTTCCCAAAAGGAAAGCCCTTATCTTATATTCGGCAATCATTACTTGTAGCTGTAATGATAATACTCATAACGATTATTTGCTTTACGTTCTACACAGTTTAAAATGAAACCTTTAATCGCTACACCTGATTGTTCAAAACGTGCTTTAGAAAATTGAACTTCTTTAACTGTACTTTTGCCAAAGCGACCGACTAATAGCGTTGTACCTGCATAGCGACCAACAATAGCCGCATCTGTTACCATTAGCACAGGAGGCGTATCCACAATCACTAAGTCATACTGACTTGATGCCCATTTCAATAACTCTTCAAAACGCTGTGTACTCAACAACTCTGAAGGATTTGCTGGAGTCTGCCCTTTCAGGATCACATCAAAACTCGCATTTTTAACTTTTGTTACTGCGGCATTAAAATCTAGTTTTTGGGAAATAACTTCCGTTACCCCACGATTTTTTTCCATATCTAAAGCTAAAACATGATGTAAATAGCTTCGACGTAAATCCGCATCAATCAACAAAACTTTTTGCCCTGTCTTAGCAATAATATTTGCTAAGTTAGTGGAAATAAAACTTTTACCCACTTCAGGCATTGTACCTGCAATCATCAGAATATTATTTTTTGCTTCTGCTATCGCAAAATGCAAACTAGTACGTAAACTACGTAATGCCTCAACCGACAAGTCTGTGGGCTCTACTTCTGACAATAAACTTAATTGCTTTCTGTTACCTCTACGAGAGAGCAGCTTATCCAGTGTCCAATTCGATTGTACTGGACTCAATGGAATTGAAGCATAAGTTGGCAAACCAATTTCATCAATTTCTGTTGCTGACTCAATTCCACGATTAAGCCATGATTTTATTAAAGCTATTAACACACCAATCGCAAAACCCAAAATAGTCGCAAGTGCACTTACAATTAGCTTTTTAGGTGCAACAGGTTTGGGCATAACTTGAGCAGCATCAAGAATACGTGCATTTCCTATCACGCTAGCTTTTACTACATCTAATTCTTGAATCTTGTTTGAAAGCTGAACATAAATTTGCTGATCAACATCTAAATCTCGAGATAAACTGACAACATCCTTTTGTGTCTTCGGCAAGTTATTCATCTCTTCTGTTACTCGAGCTTTTTCTGCTTGCAATACGCCTTTCTGCTTCAACAATGCGATATAGGTTGGATGTTTTCGAGTAAATTTCTGAGAAATTTCACCTTCCTGAATAATTAACTTATTCAAGTCTGCGTCAAGCTGCGCAAGTCTAGCAACATACGCCTGAGATTCTAATGCAATATCAAGCGCATTATTATGCTCTTCTCGATATTGATTTAGTGAATCTTCAGATTCGATTAATTTATCTTTAACCTCTGGTAGGCGTTTTTTTAAAAACTCTAAACTCTTTTCAGCCACCTCTACATTACGCATTACATTTTGCTCAACGTAACTTTCTGTTACACTACGCACAATGTTCTTAATATCACGCTGGCTCTCGCCACGCAAGGCTACATCAATAACCCCCGTTTGTTTTCCTGATTCACTAATTTCTAATCTTTTTTGTAAATCTGCAATTGCTTCTAAAGTAGATGTTTTTTCTATCAAAAAACGTTGTCCAACGCTACCTTTTAATATGGAAACTTTAAATTCTAAGGCTTCTGATTTATAACTGCGATTTACAACACCGTCTAAAATCAGGGTTGAACCATCTTCCTTGAATAATTTATAGTCATTGCTAGAACCAATTTCTAAAACCAGTTTTTCTAACTCTACATCATCAGTTTTAAATACAGGAACGACAATATCTGGCAAATTATCGGCTAATTTTTGTAATCCTTTGCTAATGAAAGGAATGTTATAAATTGGAGTAGTAACCGTATCAAGATTAAGATCCTCTACTACCTTACCTAATACTAAGCGTGATTTCATCACTGAAATTTCAGTTACCGCAGAAGACTCTTGTTCAAGAACATCAGAAAGTCCTTTTAATATATTAGCGGTTTTTTCTTCAACCTGTACACTTGCGTTCGCAACATATACAGATGGAGTCAAAATACTATATCCAACACCGAGAACCCCACATAACAATGTGGTAGCACCAATTAATCGCTTATATTCAAAAATTGAACTCAATAATTTGAAAATATCAATTTCTTTGTTGTCTTGATTATTCATAATCTACCTTAAGGTTATTTAAGTTTTTCCTGCCATTTACAAGCGGATGATTTTAATAAAGAAAATACAAACTCAAAGACTTCTGTGCTTTGGCGATAAGGATCTGGAATATCCTTTTGTCCAAGCCAATGCGCAAATAACATAATTTTGCCTCTTGAAGAAGGCGAAATTTGCTCAACTAATGCAATATGACTTTTTTCCATTACCAAGATAAGATCTGCTTGCTTACACTGTTCTTCAGTTAATTGTTTGGCTTGATGTTTGCTTAAATCAATTTGATTTTTTTCGGCTAATTCCACCATTGTATTTTCTGCTAACTTTCCACTTAAACCACTTCGTTCTGTAAAAATTCCTGCAGAATCAATCATTTTATTAGGAAAACATTGCTTAAGCATAGCCTCACCAACAGGTGAACGGCAAATGTTTCCAATACACACTACTAAAATATGCTGAAATCCTACCAATTTCTTACCCTTAACATTCCTTCAGTCAACTCATTAAAGCCATTGATGGTTGGTACAATTTGTGAAATAACACGATTCCAACGTGTAATTGGTGCAGTTGTCACATAAACCACATCATAAGGTTTTAAGAAAAAGTCCGTACCTAAGATATAAGTTGTCGGATTCGTTACATCTAACTGATAGATATTTGCCACTTTCTCAATTTCTTTGCCATCTTCTAGAGTAACCATTTCTCGTTTACCTCGTTCACCACGAATAACAAAGATACCTGTCGCATCTGATGCCAATTTATCAATACCACCACTTGCAGAAATTGCCTCAGTCAGGCTCATCCCATCTCGACCAATTTTAAGAAATTGTGGCTGTCCAACTTCTCCTACCACAAATACTTTTTGTGCATCATTACGTGGAACATGGACAATATCACCATTAGTCAATAAGCGGTTTTGGGTTAAATCACCTTTTTTGAAGAGGGCCTCCACAGAAACTTTTTCATCTTTTCCATCATGAGTAATAGTTACATTATGCCAATCTGCTTCGGCAGCTAACCCTCCAGATTTATTGATCGCATCAAGCAGGGTGAGCGGCACATTGGTAATAAACTGTTGCCCAGGATTTTTTACTTCACCAGTAATGTATGCTTTCTTTGACTGGAAAGAAGCAACCGTCACTTCCACCTGTGGATCAACAACATATTTAGATAATTTTTTGGTAATCTCTTGGCGAATTTGGTTTACTGTTTTACCGACAACTGAAATGGTGCCAACGTACGGGTAAAATACTGTACCATTTGCATGCACTTGGTTACCTGAATCCGCTGCCGAGCGATAAGTACCAGCTGGTGTTGTTAGTTCTGGGTGATCCCAAACTGTCACATTGAGTACATCACCAACACCTATCGTATATTGGTAATCTTTTAACTGGCGATCCAATTCCGGATTACGTTGAGCCGTAGCTTGATACGGTTTTAGCTCCTGTAGCAATTTAGGTGTAATTAAGTAAGCATCAACTGCATGCTCTGTATTTAACTCTTCACCAACAACTTCCACATTTTTGAATCTAATTGGTGAATCACTAGAAGGTAAAAGCATTGAACAACCTGAAACTGCAAGGCTTAAACTGCTTATAGTTAAAAACTTAGTAAAATTATTCATCATATTTTAAATAATCCATTTATTTGAAAATTATTGGAATTATAGCACTACCTAGCCCCAAAACCAGTTAGCATTGTATTGATCGTCTTAAAGAAAATTAACGCATCCAAAGCAAACGAGAAATGAGTGATGTAATAAAAATCATGTTCAATTTTCACTTGCGTTTCATCTTCTGTCGCCGCATAACCATGTGTTACTTGCGCCCAACCTGTAATACCAGGTTTTACAATGTGACGATAATTATAAAATGGGATCGTTTTTTCAAATTGATCAACAAAGACTTTTTGTTCAGGGCGAGGTCCAATTAACGCCATATCACCTTTCAATACATTGAAAAATTGAGGCAATTCATCAATACGTGTTTTACGAATAAACTTACCAATACGAGTGACACGCATATCACCAACGCTGGCTAATTTTGCACCATCTTTTTCAGAATCCTTGCGCATACTACGGAATTTGTAAATTTTGAATTCCTTACCATATTGTCCTACTCGATTTTGAATAAATAATGCACCACCTTCACTTTCCAATTTAATTGCAATCGCTGTAATTGCCATAATAGGCAGTGTAACAGGAAATGAAGCTAATACTAAAATAATGTCTATAATTCGCTTCAGTGAAGAGTAAAGTGTTGAAGGCTGTAATGAACCTAAACTATTCTCATACATATGTCGAATTCTCAAACGACCTGTTAAAGAAGCCTGAATTTGGCGAACATTATAAACATCAACACCAGCTAATGTTTTAGTCGCAATGAAATGTTGCCATTCATCAGTTAATTTTGGTGAATGTAAATCAACAACTAATGTTTCAATTCCTGAAATATTTTCATCAGGATCAGTCAGCTCAATCCACTCTACATCATCAATTTCTTTTAATCTTTTAGCTTTGCCTAACGGTATAAAGTGCATTTTTGGCTTAGGTTCAGCTTTTTTTAAACGATACAAAACAAAAGATGAAATAAAAACAAAAACGAAATGTAATATAAAGTATTTCAATGAATATGAAACTCGAAATAATCCTAATAACACGGTAAAAATTCCATACCAAGTAAAAATACTTGGCAACACCATTAGATTAGCATTATTTCCTGGAAATTTATCAATTCTGTATGAAGTAACAATATGCAATATGTAACAAATTACTGAAGCCAACATACTATGATAAAGAGGTTCATCTAAATCAACCCCCAAAATAACAAGCAAAATAAAAGGGATAAAAATAACTGCAATAAAACTTAATATATATTTCATATATAACTTTCCTAAATAAATAGAGTTAGTTTTCTAAAACTTCAATCAATTTCTGATTTACTTTTTGAATATCAAATTTTTCTTCTGCTATTTTGCGACTTTCCATCCCCATTTTCTGAACTTCAGTTGGATTTTCAATAAAATAAATCATTTTTTCGGCTAGTTTTTCAGGATCATAAGGTGGTACTAAAAAACCATTCTTACCATCTACCACCGTTTCTCGGCAACCTGGCATATCCGTTGTTATGATAGGACGACCAATCGCCATTGCTTCCTGCGTACTACGTGGCACTCCTTCTCGATAATAGGAAGGAAGCACAAAAACAAAAGTTTTTGCAATTTCTTCATTGACATTATCGACATATCCAGGGTATTCAATAATACCTCTCTGGATATATTCATCTAATTGATTTTTAGACAACGCAAAAGGATTAGTTTCATCTACACTACCTAAAACGACGAATTTAGCTTTTGGGTATTTATTTTTTACAATCTCTGCTGCTTCTAAATACTCAAAAATACCTTTTGCCATTAATAAACGAGCAATAAAAATAAATGAAGCACTTTCACTCAATTTAGGAACGGAATACTTAAACTTATCTAAATCAACTCCAATCCCACCTAGAACTATAGTTTCTTTTATCCTAATATTATAAGTATCAACTAAATCCTTTTTATCATCAGGATTTAGTACAATCAACTTATCCAGCAATGGCAAAGAGATCTTATATAACAAAACTTGCACTAACTTTACTAACTTGGCCTTCTTAGTATTTCCTTGCTTATAAGGAGTAAAAGCGTTACCTAACCCCTCAATCATTCCAATAATTTTAGGTACTTTAGCCAATTTAGCTGCTATAGTGCCAAAAATAACTGGCTTGATAAATGTATTTAATACAATTTGTGGTTGAATTGCTTTTAACTCTTTTACTAACTCCCCAACCGCAAGCATATCCTTGATTGGGTTCATTCCATTCGGATTAATCGAATGCTCACAAGGTATCGCCCCCCAAGATTTTACTTCCGATATTTCTTTCTCCGAATACCCATAAGCAAAACAATAAACAGTGTAATCTTTAGATATTAAATCTAAAACAAGCTCTTTACGGAAATTAGTTATCATTGAGGCGATATTGCCTATAATTACGATTTTACGCATGATTCCCTTTATAAATTTCTAACCACTTATCACTCACTGCATCTAAAGAATAATTTTTCACAATATATTCTCTAGCTTGCTTGCCTAATTTTTCTTTTTCTTCATTAGGTAAATCCATTGTTTTAAGCATCATCTCAGCTAATATATGATGATTTTGTTTAGGAATTAAATAGCCATTATTACCGAGTATTTCTTTAGGTCCACCACAATTGGTCGCAATAACAACTTTTTCACTAGACATTGCTTCACCTAAAACAAGAGGTAAACCCTCATAATGAGAAGATAAAACATAAGTATCTGCAATATTCATTAAATCAGAAATATCTTTTCTTAAACCTAAAAAATTAACTTTTTGAGTTAAACCTAAAGTGTTTGAAAGTGTTTCTAATTCATCTTTGAGCTCTCCTTGCCCAACAATAAATAATTTGGCGTTTCCTTTTTGCTGAGAAACCAATTGAAACGCTTTTAATAAATTAGGATAATCTTTTGCTTCATTTAATCGCCCCACAGCTAGAAACACATATTCATTATCATTAATGGCTAATTCATTTCTTAATTTATTTCGTGCTTCTAAATTTTTATGAAATTTATCCGTATCAATACCATTAGGCATTGCAAACATTTGACCTTTTTTGACCGCTTGTTTTTCAATAAAAGCCTCAACAGCACTTTGGCTTACATTGGTATTTTGATCTGATAAAAAATTAGTATAACGATACAACGTCATTCTTAATTTTCCCCCTTCATTGTTACTATGTGCTGTACAAATCAATTTAGGGATAGAAGTAGTCAAACGTAATAATCTTGCCATTATATTAGCGTGAAACATATGAGAGTGAACCACATCTGGTTGGAATGCTTTGATAATATTCACCAATTTCCAATAGGCCTTTAAAAAACCAACAGGCGATTTTTTCATATTGAGCATTTCAATAGTAATTTGAGAATTGAAAGGCTTTGTTTGTTGAGTATTATCTAAGCCAATAATTTTTACCTCATGCCCTTTTTGAACAAAAGCATCAGCTAAATCACAGACTTGACGCTCTGCGCCTCCCATACCCATACCTGTTAGAATTAATAATATTTTCATATGGTTATAACCTTATTCAATTAATTTTTAGCTAATTTCAAATACTCATTTCTCATTATATATGAAATTATAATTAGCGTTGGCATACCTGCTGGACTATTATAAATAAACACACCTTTTATATGTAAAAGCAAACAAATTGGTATAATTAAAAACAAGAAATGTTTATTAGCACAAGTAGAATAGATAGCCAAAACAATCCCTATAGATGTCAATATAGCAAACAAAAAACCACCAAAATAAAAATGTCTTAAATATCCAACATCTACATTCATATAATAGCCGCCAGTATGTGATATATATCGCCCATCCCCAAATAAGAAATTACCCAAGTTTATATTTTCAAAATTAAAATAGGCAAGAAGGGTATTACCCGTGCTAGTATCACCTATAGATTTTGCAGTAAAAACTTCAAACAACCACATTCTATATTCAATAAAATACTCCGTACTCATTAATGTAACCATTACAAATGCTATAAATATGGAAGAATATAATAATTTAACATTCCTAAAGGCAATCATAGCATAAACGGTAGCAAGCATAGTGCAGAGAAATACTGTTCTAGCAGCCATTACACCTGCAAAGAATATTATTGCAAGTTTAATAAAATTACTTAATGTGAAAATTTTATTTTTACTCAGGTAATAGATAAAAAATGGGATAACTACACCATACACAGCCCCAATACCAAAATAGCCACTCCCAGAAAGAAATGAGTTTCTATATGGGTTACTGCCTATTAATTCACCTACCTCTCCTTTAAACAAATCAGCCACATATTGATATTCTTGATTGTAGCCAATAAACAATGCAATACAAGAATTTATAAAAAACAAATTAAACATTTTATGGGACAATACTTTCTTATCTTCTTTAAAGAAAGAAAGATAAGCTAATGTTATAAATAAAATTAGCGTGGATTTTAATGCTGTGGCAAGGAAATTAGTATCATATGCGCCTGAAAATATTAACCTTGCCAAAATATACATAATAAGCAACAAATATAAAATAATAACTTTTCTATAATTAAAAAATTCAGAAAAAGATATACGTCTAAGGTGCAATACAGATAATATTAGTAATAATAATGCCGTAGGCGAAGCTCCAAACCCACGAGCAATTGGAAGATTCAAATCAAATATCAAAAAAGACAAGATAAGATAAGAATATACATTAATAACCACTAAAATGTTTCCTTATTGAGTATGTACTTTTTATCAAACTCTGCATTAATTTAGTTTGCAATAAACATCCAAATAAAAATCTCACATCCAATGTCGATAAGAAAAACTTGAATAAAAATCCTCTTATGCACCTTGCGTTAGATGCATTATAACTAGTCGCAGTCATCTGCTTATCATGCATCCTATAACGCAATAGTTTTTCAGGTAAATTCGCAAATTTTTTACCAGCAAGCCATCCCCTTATCCATAGTTCATAATCCTCTCCGTAAGATATATTTTTAAATCCACCTAAATCAGAAAAGAAACTTTTTTTAGCTACAATCGTTGGGTGATTCAACGTTGATTTCCACGGCAACTTTCCTACAATTTTAGAATGCTCTAAAGGTTTTCTTGTATCAATGGGCAAATCATTACCATTAGAATCTATATATTGAGTGTTAGTTCCTACAATATCAATTGAAGGATTATCTAATAAAAATGCGACTTGCTTTTCTATTCTATCAGGCAAAGCAATATCATCTGCATCCATTCTTGCAATATATTCCCCTTTTGCAACTTTAATTGCTTTATTCAAAGTATTTGGGAGTTTCAAATTCACTTCATTATCAATGATAATAACTCTAGGATCTTTTTCAAAAGTAGATAACAATTCTCTTGTATTATCACTAGAACAATCATTAATAACTATAATTTCTAAATTTGTGTATGACTGAGTGATTATTGAATTTAAAGCCTCCTCAATATATTTTTCCGCATTATAGCAAGGTAAAATAATTGAGACTAGAGGAGTATGCCTTTTAAAAGTTTCCATTTTTATTTTCCATGAGAAGTTTATTTAGCTATTTTTAGCTATTGATATATCAGCATTATTTAGCCAAAAGCCTTCAAAGCAATGATGTGTCACTTGTTTTTCCTTTGGAGGAAATTTCATATAATCGCCATAAACAGCACTTAAAAACTTATCATACTCTTTAAGTCCTTTATATTTTTTATTTTCAAATTCAACATCAATCAATTCTTCAAAAACTTCTTTTTCTAATATTTCCTTATCCCCATATGCTCCAACGGTATTTCCAGAAAACTTGCTAAATCTAGCATTTTCTTTTTTAATAATTTTATAAAAAACTCTATTGAGATATGCCATGGATATAGGTGACAAAATTATAGAGATGATACTTTTTATAACCCCTCTTATCGTTGAAAATGATTTCTTTGATGCTTTTAAACTTACTATCATCTTTAAAAAAGCCACCTTTTTCATTGATTTTATAGCATTTTCATAAGAGATATAGCTATCAATAGGAAATATATCTATATTAACACCACACCCTTTAATATATTTTTCATCTAAATAAAACTCATGAATAATTGTTCCCCTTTGACATACTTTTGTAAAAAAGAATGGGCAATTCTTATATTCACTATTATTTCTATATAAATATAAAAAAGGATGATCTTTAGGAAAGATATTAATAAATCTCTCATAATCATCCCTATTCATAGCAATATCAATATCATCATCCCAAGGAATATAGCCTTTATGGCGAATGGCTCCAAGTAATGTACCAGCAAAAAGAAAGTATTTAATATTTTCCTTGTCACAAAAGGCAACAACTTCATCTAAAATAGAAAGTTGCACATTCTTCATTTCATTCTCAGTAATTAATTTCATCTTAGCCTATTACCTTTTTAGATAGTGAATTATTAATTGATTCAAAAACTTCTAAAGTTAATTTAAAAGATTCTTCAAGTTGCTTAATCTGTTCTCTTGTTACTACAGATAAAGACTTTTTAATATCTGTCGTTGATATATCTTCTGTCCGATCTAAATAAATAACTTCACAAATATCAGAGAAATGATCAAACTTTCCTTGCCAGTCATTACCCATACCAAGAATATCTGCATTATATTTTATTATATCTTCTCTTTTTTGTTCCCAAGTATGCTCAGGAAACACAAAATCAACATATTTTGAGCTAGATACAATTTCTGCTCTTTCTTCATAAGAAAAAAATGATTTCTTCCCCTTAATTGCATTAAATTCATCACTCGAAATACCAACAATTAATCTGTCCCCCATATCTCTTAAACGTTTTAAAATTCTAACGTGTCCAATATGAAAAAGGTCAAACGTACCATAAGTAATAATAGTTTTCATATTATCCTCTCCTATAAAAGTAAAATAAAAAACTAGCCCTTAATATCAAAATTATAGATTCTGTAATAATAACAGTTTTAAGTACATTTATTGCTGACAAGCTATAAAATAAATATAACCCAATCAAAAATATCATATGCACTATTGCACCAGCTATTGTAGTATAATTAGCATACTCTACTTTCT
Source organism: Actinobacillus sp. (assembly GCA_041854605.1). Taxonomy (GTDB): domain Bacteria; phylum Pseudomonadota; class Gammaproteobacteria; order Enterobacterales; family Pasteurellaceae; genus Haemophilus_A. The sequence continues at coordinate 30,644 of JBHACP010000033.1, read as the reverse complement.
TGACAGCAGAAAATGCAGGATAACCTAAATTTATAGATATAAATGTCACACACATTAGAAATAAAAATAAGTTTAAGAATTGACTTGCTTCTTTAAACTTCTCTCCGAAGATAAAAACAATAATATCTTCAGAAAAAAAACTAACAACATAACAACCTATAAAGTAAGGAATTGAAGTCAAACCAACAATTTTAATCAACAGTTTAAAATTATTATTTTTAGCCATATGCGGATATAATGCTTGAGAGAGCATTCCTGACACACTTACTCCAGCACCATAAAGTTTTTCAGCCGAACCATATAAACCAGCCATATAGTTTCCGCTTATATTCCCAATTATAACAGTGTTCAAAAGACTATATGTAGAAACTGCAACTCTAGAAATAAAGAAACCAAAACTATGCTTAATTTCTCCACATAACATTTTTAATTGAGGTATAGCTATTTGATATTTTTCTTTATAAATAGCTTTAATGTAAATACCAATCATCAATAGCTGGCTAATAAAAAAACTGAATAAAGCCATTTCTATGGTAGAAGAAAAAGGTAAAAGAATTACTAATAAAATCAAGTAACTAGCTTTGGTTAAAATATTTGCTATGGTGATATTCTTCATTCTTTCTATACCTTGAAAAAACCAAAGACATTGAAAAGCCTGAGCAAATATCGTTAAACAAACTAGAGTTCCTGCTAATGAACTAAGTGAGTCACCTAATTCGTTAATTGAAAAATAAATCAATACTACCATACTTGCGAAAATGGCAAATATGAATTTTATGGCAAATATATTACCTAACAATTGAGCTATTCGGGGTTTATCTTCTCGATGTAGTGAGATACTATGTGTTGCTGAAAGATTAAAACCAAAATCTGTTAATAGCATTGCCATACCAAGTATGGCTGTAATGATCATATATTTCCCAAAACCATCGACATTTAGATATTTAGCAAGAATAGGAAACGCAAGTAATGGGAAAAGGTAATTAGCGACTTGTGAAATCACCAAAGCCAAAAGATTCTTAGAAACAGAGTGATTTGTTAATTTTTCTGTAAAACTCATTTGATTATATCTATCTTCATTAGACTTTACTGTGTATGTATATGCCAATACGTTAATTAGTTATTTTATATACAATTTTCATTCTTCATTGGCAAAAACTCTCGTCGAAAATAACAGATTTTAAGTAAACTAATGTATAAGCATTTAAAGGACTATGTAAATTAAATAATTTTTCTCTGCAACTATTGAAATCGCAGTTGCTTTCTCTATACTTAAATAGAAAAAACTTTCTGAAACATAAGGGGAAAACTCTATGGCAATTTTAGTCACTGGCGGTGCTGGCTATATCGGCTCGCATACTGTTGTTGAATTACTCAACGCAAATCGTGAAATCGTGGTGTTAGATAACTTATCTAATTCATCTGAAGAGTCTTTAGCACGTGTGCAAAAAATTACGGGCAAGACAGCAAAATTCTACAAAGGCGATATTTTAGATCGTGATGTCTTGCGCAAAATTTTTGCCGAAAATCAAATTGAGTCAGTCATTCATTTTGCAGGTTTAAAAGCCGTCGGGGAAAGTGTGCGTGAACCATTGCGTTATTATCAAAATAACGTTACGGGATCAATCGTATTAGTAGAAGAAATGTTAGCGGCTGGCGTAAATACTATCGTATTCAGCTCATCAGCCACCGTTTATGGCGATCCGCAAATTATTCCAATCGTGGAATCTTGCCCTGTGGGCGGCACCACCAATCCTTACGGCACATCAAAATATATGGTGGAACGTGTGCTAGAAGACACAGTTAAAGCCTTCCCACAATTAAGCGCAGTCATATTACGATACTTCAACCCAGTCGGCGCACACGAAAGTGGCTTGATTGGTGAAGATCCGAATGGCATTCCAAACAACTTAATACCATTCATCAGCCAAGTTGCGGTAGGCAAATTACCACAGCTTTCTGTATTTGGTAGCGACTACGACACCCACGACGGCACAGGCGTGCGTGACTATATTCACGTCGTGGATTTAGCTATTGGTCACTTAAAAGCATTAGACAAACACCAAGGCGATGCTGGCTTCCACGTGTATAACTTAGGTACTGGCACAGGCTATTCTGTATTAGATATGGTAAAAGCCTTTGAAGCCGCCAACGGCATCCAAATTCCATACAAATTGGTTGAACGTCGCCCTGGTGACATCGCCATTTGCTATTCAGAGCCAAGCAAAGCGTTACTAGAACTGGGCTGGAAAACCGAGCGTGGCTTAGAGCAAATGATGAAGGACACTTGGAATTGGCAAAAAAATAATCCGAATGGTTATAAAGGCTAATACCCAAACTCTGCCAAATCTCCCCTATCCCCTCTTTGTTAAAGAGGGGAATTTTTTGTAAAAAAGTTAAGAAAAATGACCGATTCTCAACCTTCTATTTGGCAACAAATTTTCACCAAGAATATGTTGCTCTGTATTTATACAGGCTTTGCCTCTGGCTTGCCTTATTTTGTGCTACTCCAGTTAATCCCAGCGTGGTTTACTTCGGTAAATTTAGACATTAAAACTATTGCTGTTTTTACCCTAACTTCTCTGCCTTATACTTGGAAGTTTCTTTGGGCAGCGTTGTTAGATCGCTACGCACCACCATTTTTGGGGCGGCGTCGTAGTTGGATTTTTCTCTCACAAGTGGGACTGTTGGTGATTCTTGCTAGTTATGGCTTCTTTAACCCCGTGGCGGATATTCAAGTCATCACGGTTTTATCGGTGTTGCTCGCCTTCTTTTCTGCCACACAAGACATTGTATTAGATGCTTTTCGACGTGAAATTCTATCCGATAGCGAACTTGGTTTAGGGAATTCCACCCATGTTGCCGCTTACCGTATTGCAGGAATGATTCCTGGTGGGCTTTCCCTCTTTTTGGCGGATCATTATGACTGGAGTACGGTTTTTCTGATTACGACGAGCTTCTTGTTACCTTGCTTATTTATTACCTTATTTGCAAACGAACCTCAGAGCAAGCCGATTGATCGCTCAAGACCGTTTTATATGGCATTTATGGATCCTTTCGTGGAATTTTTCACACGCAAAGGCGCAATGGGCGCAATTGGCTTGATACTGTTTATTTTTCTCTACAAACTCGGCGATTCACTGGCAACCTCACTGCAAACCAAATTCATCTTAGATATGGGCTTTACTAAATCGCACATTGCCGCCATCGTTAAAACTACATCGCTTGCTTGCAGCATTGGTGGTGGCATTATCGGCGGCATTGCTATGTTGAAGCTGGGCGTAAATCGTGCTTTGTGGATTTTCGGGACAGTTCAATTAGTTACCATTTTAGGTTTTGCTTATCTTGCAAGTTTTGGGCATTTTCCGACCGCTTCCATCGGCACGCCTGAACTGCTCAAACTGGGCATTGTAATGGCTGGCGAATATTTGGGCGTAGGGCTTGGCACGGCGGCATTTGTGGCTTATATGGCAAGGGAAACCAACCCGATGTACACCGCAATGCAACTCGCCATTTTTACCAGTCTTGCCGCATTGCCAAGCAAATTTCTTGGGGCTTACACAGGGCATATGGTAGAAGCCTTTGGTTATTATCAATTCTTTTGGATCTGCTTTTTTGTGGCAATCTCTGGCATGTTGCTGTTGTTCAAAGTCGCCCCTTGGAATGCCAAATAAACAAGCGGTTAAATTTTCGATTTTTTTGACAAACCTCACGATTGTGAGGTTTTATTTTTTGCTCCCTTACTTTTTATGGCATAATTCACCAATCAGTTTTTGCTTTTTGATTGGATAACCTATGCTACCCGAACTGGGCTATTTTTCGTTAATTTTGGCAGCCTGTTTTGCTGCGATTCAAGTGGGATTATCGGTTTGGGGAGAAATCGCCAAATCTGCTAAATTTCTCTCATTAAATCCGCTACTCACCTTGTGCCAAACCCTTTTTGCCTCTTTCTCTTTTAGCATTTTGGCATATGCCTTTATTGCGGACGATTTTTCGGTCATCTATGTTGCACAGCATTCTAACAGTCAATTGCCGAACTTTTTCAAATTCGCAGCCACTTGGGGCGGACACGAAGGTTCTATGCAATTTTGGCTAACGGCTCTCACGCTCTGCTCCAGCATTTTTTGCATTTTTTCTAACAAAATCGACCGCTTGTTCCGTAACCGAACCTTAGCGATGTTAGCACTAATTTCACTCGGTTTTATGTTGTTTATTTTGCTGGTTTCTAACCCTTTTGAACGCAGTTTCCCCCCCCCACCCGAAGGGCGAGATCTCAACCCAATGTTGCAAGATATTGGATTAATTTTCCATCCACCACTGCTCTATTTAGGCTATGTCGGCTTTACGATTAGTTTTGCAATGATTGTGGCAAGTTTGATGTCGGGCATGCTTGATGCCGCTATAGCTCGCTGGATTCGCCCGTGGACTATGCTCGCTTGGGGCATTTTAACTACTGGCATTATACTCGGTGCTTGGTGGGCATATTATGAACTCGGCTGGGGTGGCTGGTGGTTTTGGGATCCTGTGGAAAATGCCTCACTAATGCCTTGGCTGTTGGGAACGGCTTTAGTGCACTCGCTAGTTGTGAGCGAACAACGTGGTACCTTCAACTACTGGACAATTCTGTTGGCGATTTTCGCTTTTGCCTTGAGCTTGCTCGGCACTTTTATCGTGCGTTCAGGTGTGCTCACTTCGGTTCACGCTTTTTCCGTTGATCCTGACCGAGGGATGGCATTGCTGATTCTCTTTTTCAGTCTGAGCTTTATTGCCCTTGCACTGTTCGCTTTCCGTGTTAATTTGTGGCAAGGTGACATTCGCTTTCAGCTCCTTTCCAAAGAAACGGCTTTCTTACTGATTAACGGCTTATTCAGCGTAGCAACGTCGGCTGTTTTGCTTGGCACGTTCTACCCGATGATTTTCACCGCTATGCAATGGGGTTCGATTTCAGTTGGTGCGCCTTATTTCAATGCGGTCTTTTTGCCATTGGCATTGTTGCTTATGGTAGTGATGGCATTTGCGGTAGTGCTACGTTGGAAAGCAATTCCAAGCAAACAAATTCTCACCAAATTATGGCTATTACCCGTGGCGGCGCTTCTTGCAAGCGGTCTGATTTATCAAAAAATTTACCAACATCAGGTCTTTGAAATTCAGCTAATCCCAATGCTATTTATCAGCCTTGCCATTTGGATCATTTTGACTCACCTCCCTTATTTGCAATATATGTGGAAAATTCGCCCGCTTGCAATGCGTTTGGCACATATTGGTTTTGCCATTTGCGTGATTGGAGCTATGATGAACAGCTATTACAGCGATGAAATTGGCGTTCGTTTAAAACCGAATGAGAAAGCAAGCCTTGCTGGCTACACTTTCAAATATGAAGAATATCATGATGCGATTGGTCAAAATTATACTGCTGAACAAGCAATTTTCTCTGTTGCGAAAGAAGGAGAAGTGATTGATTACGTGGTACCAGAACGCCGTTATTATGATATTCGGACAATGACGATGGCGGAAGTAGGATTATCCCATCAAGGTTTAGATGATGTATATATTGTGATGGGCGATAAATTCGGCAACCAAGAATACGCTTTCCGTTTGCATTATAAACCTTATGTGAGAGCATTGTGGCTAGGTGGAGCCATTATGGTCTTTGCTTCATTGCTGGCTTTGTTCGAGTATAGAAGAAAGGCATAAAAAAAATCGCAACAAGTTAAGGAAATTTAACCGCTTGCAAAGCCCAAACAAAAAGAGAGCAATAAATCGCTCTCTTTTTTTCATCTCTTAAAAGTCTAGTTTAACGCACGCAAAATATCATCCACACGTTCTTTCGCATCACCAAATAACATTTGGGTATTTTCTTTGAAAAAGAGCGGGTTCTGTACGCCTGCGTAACCTACTGCCATTGAGCGTTTGAACACGATAACGTTTTGTGCTTTCCACACTTCTAACACAGGCATACCAGCGATTGGGCTTGATGGATCATCTAATGCAGCAGGGTTTACGGTGTCATTTGCACCGATAACTAATACTACATCAGTCTCTTCAAAATCATCGTTGATTTCATCCATCTCTAATACCACATCGTAAGGCACTTTCGCTTCTGCAAGTAATACGTTCATATGACCTGGTAAACGGCCAGCCACCGGGTGAATACCAAAACGTACATTCACACCACGTTCACGCAATTTGGCGGTAATTTCTGCGACTGGATATTGCGCTTGTGCTACTGCCATACCGTATCCTGGGGTGATGATCACAGAGCTTGCATTTTTCAACATTTCAGCTACTTCTTCTGCAGTTGTTTCACGATGTTCACCGTATTCTTCATCAGATTTAGATGAAGCCACTTCTGTACCAAAACCACCAGCGATGACGCTAATAAATGAGCGGTTCATCGCTTTACACATAATGTATGAAAGAATCGCACCTGATGAACCGACTAATGCACCTGTGACGATAAGTAAGTCATTACTCAACATAAAGCCTGCCGCCGCGGCTGCCCAACCAGAATATGAGTTAAGCATTGAAACCACCACAGGCATATCTGCACCACCGATGGAGGCAACTAAGTGCCAGCCGAACACTAAAGCGATTGCCGTCATCAACAAAACAGGGAAGATATTGTCTGGGCTATTTAAAAAGGCGATCATTAGAAATGCCGAGACTACAAGGGCTGCAAGGTTCAACTTGTGTTTATGTGGTAAATTCAGTGCCGCAGAAGAGACTTTTTTACCAAATAACTTGCCACTTAATTTACCATAAGCTACCAGTGATCCTGAAAAAGTCACCGCTCCAATGAAAATACCTAAGAACACTTCAACATTATGGATGTTTTGCAAGACTAGATCGGTTTCGTGAGCAAGCCCATAGCTATTAAAGCCGACTAAAACCGCCGCTAAACCCACAAAGCTGTGCAGCACTGCCACAAGTTCTGGCATTTCGGTCATTTCTACCTTTAACGCTTTTTGCACTCCGATGTAACCACCGATTGCCATTGCGATTAAAATCCAGAAAGTGCCTTGTGATTGAGGTCCGAAGATGGTTGCCACCAATGCAATGCCCATCCCAACAATACCATACCAACAACCAGCTTTTGCTGTTTCGTGTTTAGAAAGACCCGCTAAGCTCATAATGAACAGGATGGCAGCGATAATATAAGCTGCAGTTACAAATCCGTAAGACATTGCGCTTCTCCTTAACCTTTTCTAAACATTGCTAGCATACGTTGCGTGACTTTAAAACCACCAAAAATATTGATGCTCGCCACTAAAATCGCAATGAACGCTAAAATATCAATAAAGAAATTACCATTTGGTTGTGCGATTTGCAGCACCGCACCTACGATGATAATACCTGAAACCGCATTGGTAACTGCCATCAGTGGAGTATGCAATGCGTGGCTTACGTTCCACACTACGTAATAGCCCACAACGCAGGCTAATACAAATACAGTGAAGTGCGATAAGAACGCTGCTGGAGCAACTGAAGCAACCCAAAAGAACAATGCAGCTGCGCCTGCTAGAGCGCCATATTTCATGCGAGGATCTGCAGGTTTTTCTTCTTTTTTGACCGCTTGTACCTCTGGTGCTTTTTGCTGCGGTTGGGCTGAAACTTGAATTGGTGGGGCTGGCCAAGTTAATTCACCATCACGAATCACGGTAACACCACGTAATACTACATCTTCAAAGTTAATATCAATTTGACCATCTTTATTTGGCGCTAATAACTTGAGCAAATTGACTAAGTTAGTCCCATAAAGTTGTGAAGACTGGGTTGGCAAACGAGCAACAAAATCAGTGTAACCAATCACTTTTACTTGATTATCAGTCACCACTACTTTACCTGCTTTGGTGTATTCGCAGTTACCACCCGTTAATGCGGCTAAATCCACCACCACAGAACCTGGTTTCATTGAATCAACCATTTCTTTAGTAATCAAGCGAGGCGCTGGTTTACCTGGAATAGCGGCGGTAGTAATAATGATATCCACTTCTTTAGCTTGCTGAGCATACAGCTCCATCGCACGGCGGTTGAACTCTTCGGACATCACTTTAGCATAGCCATCACCTGAGCCACCTTCTTCTTCGAAATCAATTTCTAAGAAATCAGCACCCATTGATTTGACTTGCTCTTTTACTTCAGGACGTGAGTCAAACGCACGGACAATGGCACCTAAGCTATTGGCTGCACCAATTGCCGCTAAACCTGCTACACCTGCACCAATCACTAACACTTTTGCAGGTGGCACTTTACCTGCTGCGGTAATTTGCCCTGTAAAGAAGCTACCAAATTGATTCGCTGCTTCAATTACGGCACGATAACCAGAAATATTTGCCATTGATGAAAGCGCATCTAACGCTTGTGCACGAGAAATACGTGGTACGGCGTCCATCGCTAATACGTTGATTTTTTTAGCCTGTAATTTTTCCATTAATTTTGGATTTTGCGCAGGCCAAATAAAGCTTACGAGGGTTGCGCTTTCTTTGATCAATGCAATTTCTGCATCAGTTGGAGGGTTTACTTTGAAAATGATGTCTGCATTCCAAACATCTTGTTGAGAGCCAACAGCCGCACCTGCATTAACAAATGCGTTATCTTCAAAACTAGCTTTAAAACCCGCATCTTTTTCGATGACAACGTCAAAGCCAAGTTTTTTGATCTGCTCAACGGTTTTTGGCGTTGCCGCCACTCGAGTTTCACCGTTTTGCAGTTCTCTTGGTACACCAATAAGCATAAGAACTCCTGTATTGGGATAGGTTAAAAATAACTACCTAACTCTACCACTAAATGAGAAGAATTTGTAAAAAATTTATACCTATCAATCTAATTATTTAGCAAAAAATTACACTTTTTTTACGGCATAAAAATTTGTTAGAATTTAGCATAATTAAAACTTTATTTTATAGAACTAAAATGAATATTCTAGACCAAATTCAAATTGTCTTAATCGAAACATCACTGCCAGCCAATATTGGTTCTACAGCACGTGCGATGAAAACAATGGGCTTAACTCATCTTCGTTTAGTTACCCCCAAATTACCCATTGATGAACAAGCGGAAGCCTTAGCCGCAGGCGCAAAAGATGTGTTAAATAATGCACAAACTTTTGTGACTTTTGAAGAAGCCATTGCCGATTGTCAGCTGGTGATTGGCACAAGCGCAAGGCTACGCCACTTACAAAACACATTAATTGAACCGAGAGCTTGTGGAAAATTAGCGGTTGAACGTGCCAATTTAGGTAAAGTAGCCATTGTATTTGGGCGAGAGCGTGTCGGACTGACTAACGAAGAATTATTGAAATGCCATTATCATCTCAATTTTTTGACTAATCCTGATTATGGTTCGCTCAATTTGGCAATGGCTGTGCAATTAGCTTGTCATGAAATCAGAATGGCTTATTTAGAAAATGAGCAAGCGGTCAAAAATTTGCAAAATTTTGCAAAAAATCAACCGCTTGTAGAATACCCAACCGCCGAGGCATTAGAGCATTTTTTTAATCACACAGAACAGCTCTATAAAGATTTAGGTTTTATTCGCAATGAGACGGTGATGCTGAAACTTCGCCGCCTTTACCAGCGGGCTAAACTGGAGAGTAATGAACTAAATTTATTGCGAGGAATGCTAACGGCAGTGGAGAAAAAAAATCAAAAATAAAAGGGCTTGCGCCCTTTTTCTATTAACTATCTTCTTCGTCATCATAACCATCATAGCTACTTGCTAATGACGAACAACCATAAGATTCTAATTTATTTTTGGTAAATGCTGAACGGGCTGCTGAACTACGATTGTTCAAACTAATCACACCGATCATTGCATTATTACATTTTTGTTTATTCACAAACACAAGATTATAGCCAGATTCTCGAATGTAACCCGTTTTATTTAATGCCGCATTAAATAATTCATCACGTACTAAAGCATTAGTATTTTTCAAATATACGTTGCGATAACCCGCTCTCACATAAGCTGCCCGAGTATTGGATAATGAGCGAATTTCTGGCTTAAGCATTGAAAATTTAGCCAACTTCACTAAATCTAACGCACTTGAAACATTGCCACTTGATAACCCAGAACTATCACTAAAACGTGTTGAACGCATTCCTAATTTACGGGCTTTTTCATTCATTTTTTGGATAAATTTAGCTCTTGACATTCCCGCAGAACGAGAAAGGGCGTGAGCCGCATAGTTATCAGAATGAATTAACATTGCTTTCAATAACTCTTTACAAGAAATTGGCGTGTGCTTAGGTAATTTAGTTCGAGTGCCTTTAATATAGTCACCATCAGATTCGTTAATTGAAGCTACACAATTAGGATTCTTATTATTCTCTAAAAATATATTAGCCGTCATCAACTTAGTTACTGAAGCTATTGGTTGCGCACGAGTTGGCATTCGACTTTCCAATATTTTGTCATGTGTAAAATCATAAACAACATAAGACTGCGCCATCGCAATCGTTGGAAACACAAGGATGGCTGTGAAAAATTTTTTAAACATAAGGAAATAGGTCGATTAATTAGAATACAGAAAAGAAATACTATATGATTTTATCACTATCTCCCTGTTATTTCTATGAACTAAATTAGTAGATTTGTAAATTTGTATATAAAAAGCGAGAACCGAGGTTCCCGCTTGTGGATTTACTCACTACTTGAAGACTATAGAATCTCTTTCGCTTTCGCGACGACATTTTCAACTGTGAAGCCGAAAAGTTTGAATAATTGGTCAGCAGGGGCTGATTCACCAAAGCTGTTCATACCCACAATTCTGCCTTCAAAACCCACATATTTATACCAGAAGTCGGCTAATTGCGCTTCGATTGCCACACGTTTAGTCACTGAACGTGGTAATACAGATTCACGATAAGCTTCGTCTTGTTTATCGAATACATTGGTGCTTGGCATTGAAACCACACGTACTTTAACACCTTCTGCATCTAATACTTCAGCCGCTTTCATTGCTAAATCGACTTCAGAACCTGTTGCGATAAGAATTAAATCAGGGCAACCGCCTTTTTCACAGCATTCACGTAAAATATAACCACCACGTGCCACATTCGCTAATTGTTCAGCTGTACGTGCTTGTTGCTCCAAGTTTTGGCGGGTAAAGATTAACGCTGATGGACCATCTTTACGCTCAACTGCTGCTTTCCACGCCACTGCAGATTCTACTTGGTCTGCTGGTCGCCACGTTTCTAAGTTTGGAATTTGGCGTAATGAGGCAGTTTGTTCCACAGGTTGGTGGGTTGGACCATCTTCGCCTAAACCGATTGAGTCGTGGGTGTAAACAAATAATGCACGTTGTTTCATCAATGCAGCCATACGCACGGCATTGTGAGCGTATTCGTAGAACATTAAGAAGGTAGCACCGTAAGGAATGAAACCACCATGTAAAGCAATACCGTTCATAATCGCTGACATACCAAATTCACGCACACCATAGTTGATGTAATTACCATCAACATTGTGATCGGCACGAATTGGTTTTGAACCTGACCATAAAGTTAGGTTAGAACTGGCTAAGTCTGCTGAACCACCTAAAAATTCAGGTAAAACTTTCGCATAGGCTTCAATGGCATTTTGTGATGCTTTGCGGCTTGCGATCGCTGCTGGGTTAGCTTGTAATTGCTCAATAAAGGCTTTGCTTTCTACAGCCCAATTTTCTGGTAATTCACCACTTACACGACGTTTAAATTCTGCCGCTAACTCAGGATAAGCTGCTTCATACGCCGCAAATTTCGCATTCCAATCTTTTTCTGCAACAGTGCCTTTTGCTTTAGCATCCCAAGCGGTATAAATTTCTTCAGGAATTTCAAATGGTGCGTATTCCCAACCAAGGGCTTGGCGAGTTAAAGCAATTTCCTCGTTACCTAATGGCGCACCGTGACAGTCGTGTGATGCTGATTTGTTTGGTGAGCCGTAGCCGATAATAGTTTTGCAAATAATTAACGTTGGACGATCTTTTTCTGCTTGTGCATTTTCAATCGCAAATTTGATTTGTTCTGCATCGTGACCATCTACATTACGGATTACTTGCCAACCATATGCTTCAAAGCGTTGTGCAGTGTCATCAGAGAACCAACCATCAACATGACCATCAATAGAAATATTGTTGTCATCATAAAATGCGATCAATTTACCCAAGCCTAATGTGCCTGCTAATGAACAGGCTTCGTGCGAAACACCTTCCATTAAGCAACCATCGCCTAAGAAAGCGTAAGTATAGTGATCCACAATGTTATGACCTTCACGGTTGAATTGTCCCGCTAAAGTTTTTTCCGCAATAGCCATACCTACCGCATTAGTGATCCCTTGACCTAATGGACCAGTCGTGGTTTCAACCCCAGGTGCATAGCCATATTCTGGGTGACCAGGTGTTTTTGAGTGTAATTGACGAAATTGTTTTAAATCTTCAATGGAAAGATCATAGCCAGTTAAATGCAACAAACTATAAATAAGCATTGAGCCGTGACCATTCGACAGAACAAAGCGGTCACGATCAGCCCATTTCGGATTGGTTGGGTTATGTTTTAAAAAATCACGCCATAACACTTCTGCAATGTCTGCCATTCCCATTGGCGCACCAGGGTGACCAGAGTTAGCTTTTTGCACTGCATCCATTGATAAAAAGCGAATTGCATTCGCCAATACTTTACGTTCTGCCATTATTCTTCTCCTCGTCTAAATGACAATTTTTGATTACTTATGATTGTAATCAAATCTAAAATAAAACTCAAAGCAATCCTTTGAATTTTGTGATCAATATCACATTTTTTGTCTAGCGAAAATTTACCGTTCGTTTATTGATTTTCTGGAATAATTCACCTACAATACGCTCTCTTTTTAGGTGTCGAACAAATGTTCGATTTTTTTATTAACTACATATGGTACTTACCAGCGGCTAGCCAAAACTAGACAAGGTAAGCAGCGATATGGCTTCTTACGAGGTTCTCCAATGAAACAAGGTATTCACCCAGAATATACTGAAATTACGGCAACATGTTCTTGCGGTAACGTGATCAAAACTCGCTCAACAGTGGGTAAAGACTTAAACTTAGACGTTTGTGGCAACTGCCACCCTTTCTACACTGGTAAACAACGCGTGGTTGATACTGGTGGTCGTGTTGAACGTTTCAACAAACGCTTCAGCATTCCTAGCAAAAAATAATTTTCGGATTATGCAAAAAACCTCGCCAATAGCGAGGTTTTTTGTTGCTCATTGAACAAACAATAGGGTAATAGAGTAAATTTTTAAGTAATTTTAACCGCTTGCAGATAAGCCTTTAGTTGCTGAAGATCCGTCTGCCACGCTTCCATTTGCTGAGTCCAATCAGCAATCAAACTCTCCCACTCATTACTTTCGTCTCGTTGCGCTTGTTCGGCTATCCTTTGTAACCGTTTTAAGCCTACAGAAACCAATGCGCCTTTAATTTTGTGCGCTTGGTTTGCCACCGCTTTGCGATTTTCTATCGACGGCTCCTCTTGCCAATGTGCAAACACCCCTTTTAATTCATCAATATATTGTGACATCAACGATTCAAATAGTGCCACATTAGCTTGCAAGCCTTGCTTGCCTATCACCGAAAGCAGTTCTTGCAGAAAACCCACATCTAAAACCTCATTTTCAGCCGTTACAAGCGGTGAAATTTGCTCATTTTTTTGCAAAGTCGGTTCAACGATTTCACCAAAATGCTCATTCAAACAAGCAGCTAGCGCTTCTAAAGAAAGCGGTTTGCGTAACACATCATCCAATCCTTGTGCCTGATACTCTGTTTTGGTTTGCATAATATTTGCCGTTAAAGCCACTAACAACGGCAAATAATCAATCTCTTCATTTTCATATTGCGCTCGCCATTTTTTCGCAATTTGAGTCCCCGTCATATCAGGCAATTGGATATCAAGCAAAACCAAATCAAAAGAATCTTCAGCAAATCGCTCAAAAGCCTCTTTACCATTCATTGCTACGCTGATGTTGCAGCCAAATTTTTCCAACATCGCTTTAGCAACAATCACATTCATTTCAATATCTTCCACTAATAGTACTTTCAAACCAAGCGGTTGAATTTTCAGCGTTTGTTGCGCCTGAACCACATCGGCTTCAATCGTCAAAGTGAATATAGAGCCTTTGTCCAGTTCACTGTATACGCTCAAATCACCATTCATCAATTCCGCAATTTGTTTCGAGACAGCTAAACCAATGCCACTGCCCTGTGCTTTATTTTCCGTACCTGATTGGTAAAACATTCTAAAGATATTTTGCTGCTCGCTCTCGGCAATCCCAATCCCTGAATCTTGCACATCAAAACTAAATTTATTCGCTGCAGTTTGGTAAATTTTTAGCAAAATTTGACCGCTTGTAGGGGTAAATTTCACCGCATTGCTGATTAGATTCCATAACACTTGGCTTAAACGGGCATAGTCTACTTGAATATAGGCAGGTAAGTTCTTCGGGTATTCTAACTTAAAGTGAATCTGTTTTTTTTCTGCCATCAAATGAGCAAAATGATTGACGTCATTGATAATTTGTTGAAACTCAACAGGTTGATTAAATAATTCAATCCGCTTGCTATCAATTTTTTCTAAATCAATAATATCGCTAAAAATATGCCCCAATGAAATGGCACTCATATTGATGGTTTTGAGGTATTCTTTTTGCTGTTGGGATAATTCGTCTTCCAACAAAATTCGGCTCAAGCCAATAATGCCATTTAATGGCGTACGCAATTCGTGGCTAATCGTTGCCATCAATTTCGTTTTATCTTGGCTATTTTTTTCAAGGCGTTTGTTTAAAATATAATCTTGTTCACGTAATGCCCCTAGCTCAAATACATTCTGTTCAAGTTTGATTCTCGATTTCTCTAATTTTTCAACAATCACATTAAAAAAATAAATCACGAAAGGCGCAGAAATTAAACCAAATAACATTGAACGTATGATGTCGCTAGTACGAATTTCACCAAAGAACAACATATCCAAAAAGATTTGAATCACAATGGCGGAAAATCCTAACACTAACACCCCTACAATAGCAGATTTCGTTTTACCCAGTCGGGTGACCCAATTCACGTAATTTTCGCTGCATTTTTTAAATAAACTTTTTTTCATTTTGCTTTTCCGCTTCAAGCCAATTTTCTTCCTTTAAAAACCTTCATCACATTGGAGTTTCTCTTCACTAATGTTAAAATATTGTTCAACAAAAACGCATAATTAATATTATAACTAACTTTAAGGTTTTATAAGGATTCCTATGTTTGATTCTTTGATTGTACAGTTTGTTGTGCTTTGGGCGGTTATCGACCCTATCGGCACAATCCCCGTCTATCTGGCTAAAACAAGCAACCTAGCCGCCGATGAACGTAAAAAAATTGCTCGGGTAGCAACGCTTGTTTCGGCGGGTATTTTATTATTCTTTTTAGTTGGCGCACAGCTTCTTTTTGAGGCTATGCAAATTCCCCTTTCTGCTTTCCAAATTGCTGGCGGATTAGTGCTCTTCCTTTTTGCGCTCACAATGATTTTCGGTGAAAGTAAACCAGAACAGGAAATGAAATTGCGCACTAATATCCACGAACTCGCAGTTTACCCTCTCGCCGTTCCCTCCATTGCTTCACCGGGCGCAATGATGGCGGTCGTACTTTTAACCGATAATCATCGTTTCAATTTCTTGGAACAAGCCTTAACCGCTGGCGTAATGTTATCGGTAATTTTCATTACTTACCTGTTCTTACTGCTCGCTAACCGTATTCAACATTTAATCGGTAATGCAGGGGCTGCCATTATTAGTCGAGTAATGGGTTTAATTTTAGCTTCTGTCGCAGTGAATAACGTTTTAGTAGGTATTAAAGATTTCTTTATTCAAATCAATTAAGTCAAAAATGTAATAAGGATTTTCTGAAAACAGAAAATCCTTATTTTTAATTCTTTGCTAGGCGAATAATTTTTCTACATACATTAACACAATTGCCGTCAAGCCTAAACCAATACCCACCATATTGAGCTTGCTGATTTTTTCTTTGAACACTAATGCACCTGTTAAAGCCCCTAAGCAGATTACCCCTAAATCCATTCCTGCGAATACAATCGTTGGGCTATCGCTAAAATGTTGATGGGCTTTGATATAAAACAAAATATTAAAGAAATTTAAACTACCTAAAATAATTCCACCGATAAAACTTGACACTGTCCATTGGGTGCATTTGAGCAACAAATAAACAAACATAATCACACACGCCAGCACAAAGGAAATGAATAATGTGGTGGGGAAGGCTCCGCCCATTTTAGCAATTTGCTTGAACAAAATTCCTGTGATGCCGTAGCCAGCCCAAACCAAAGCTAAGAAAATCATCCCCTTGCCAGCATTACCCATTTCTTTGGTTGGTTTGGCAAGTAAGCAAAACAAAGCTAAAAAGGCAATCACGACACCGACAATACGCAAATTGCTTAAACTTTCATTGAATAAGAACACTGCAGCGATAATTTGTAGAAATAATGCTAAACGTTGCGCTGCATCGGCTCGCACAATGCCTGCGTATTCGACGGCTTTCGACATAAAAATAAAAGCAGTTGGGAGCAAAATTCCCATCGCGAGGAAAATGGGCTGGGCTTCGCTTTGTACGAAAAATTCGGTAAAGTCTAAGCCTTTGAAATCAGGTTTGAGTAAGAAATAACACCAAACAATCGCCGTGATATAGTTAAAAGCGATGGCTTGTTCAATCACGACATTTTTATTACGAGCCACCTTCAACAGCACTGATACCGAAACGCTACACAAAATAGCAAGAATGAGAAATAACATTTTATTTCCTTGTTTTATTTCCTATTGAGAGAAATTCGCATTTTACTGATTTCTTGTAGCAAATAAAGTACATTATCACAAAAAAACAAGCGGTCGGATTCCTGCAAAAATTTGCAAAATTTCGACCGATTGAATATTTAAACATTATTTTGTGCCAAAGATTTTATCACCTGCATCACCCAAACCTGGGACGATATAGCCGTGTTCATTTAAGTGGCTATCAATTGCTGCTGTGTAAAGTTCAACATCTGGATGGCTTGCTTTTAAGGCTTCAATACCTTCAGGTGCCGCAACTAATACTAGCACTTTTATGTGTTTGCAACCTGATTCTTTCAATAAATCAAGAGTCGCAATCATAGAACCGCCTGTGGCAAGCATAGGATCCACCACGATGGCTAAACGCTCTTCCACATCATTGGCTAATTTTTTGAAATATGGCACGGGTTTTAAAGTTTCTTCATCACGATAAATCCCTACTACGCTAATACGTGCGCTTGGAATATGTTCTAACACCCCATCCATCATTCCTAAGCCAGCTCGCAAAATTGGCACGACGGTTACCTTTTTACCTTTGATGCGCTCTACTTCTACCTTGCCACACCAACCATCAATTTCTACTTTTTCTGTTTCGAGATCTTTGGTGGCCTCATAGGTTAAAAGACTACCGACTTCGGTCGCCAATTCACGGAAATCTTTGGTACTGATGTCTGCGGCTCGCATTAAACCGATTTTATGCTGTACCAGAGGATGTTTGACTTCAACAATTTTCATCTTTTTCTCCTTTAATTTTGGTTCAGTTTAGTAATTTCTTCATCGCGTAACACACGACGCAAAATCTTGCCAACATTCGTTTTTGGTAATTCATCTCGAAATTCAATATCTTTCGGAATCTTATAACCTGTCAGATATTGACGACAGTAATTTCTTAACTCTTCCCGTGTAAGACTTTCATCTTTTTTGGTAACGAAAATTTTGATGGTTTCTCCTGAAATCGGATGTGGCACGCCGATCGCCACTACTTCATTTACTTTAGGGTTATGCGCCACAATCTCTTCAATCTCATTTGGATAAACATTAAAACCCGAGACTAAAATCATATCTTTTTTGCGATCAACGATGCGTAAATTGAGATCATCACCCATTACTACAATATCACCCGTTGCCATCCACCCCTCGTTTAACACTTCAGCGGTGTCTTCAGCACGATTCCAATAGCCTTGCATTACTTGCGGACCTTTCACCCACAGTTCGCCACGTTCTCCCATTGGCACATCATTACCGGCATCATCCACAATGCGAATATCGGTATTCGGCATTGGAATCCCGATGGAGCCAGTGTGTTCCGTAAAATCATATCTCGAAGCGGCAATCAGTGGTGAACACTCTGTCATTCCATAGCCTTCGATAATATGACATCCTGTGGTTTCAAACCAACGTTTTGCGACTGCTCCCTGTACTGCAGCCCCGCCACCAACGCTTAAACGTAAAGCCGAAAAATCCAAATCTTTAAAATGTTCATTATTGAGTAAAGCATTAAATAAAGTATTTACACCCGTTAAGGCAACAAAACGATACTTTCTAAGTTCTTTCACAAACGAAGGAATATCTCGTGGATTGGTAATCAGCAACCCCGTAATGCCTAATTCGATAAAAAGTAAGGCATTCGCTGATAAGGCAAAAATATGGTACAGCGGCAATGGTATAACGGCAACACGCTCTCGACTTTTCTGCAATAATGGTTCTGCCACCCATTTAGCTTGTAGAACATTGGCAATCATATTGGCATGCGAAAGCATAGCGCCTTTCGCCACACCAGTCGTACCACCTGTATATTGTAAGAAGGCTAAATCTTGGCTTTCGATAATTGGCTTCACATATTGACGTTGTTTACCAATACTCAACGCTTCACGGAAACTGACTGCGTGTGGCAATTTATATTTCGGGACCAATTTTTTGATGTATTTCACTACAAAATTAACGAGCGTACGCTTACCAAATGAAAGCTGGTCACCCATTCTAGTCAAAATTACGTGTTTTACATCTGTGTTAAAGACGATTTTTTCCAGCGTAGCGGCAAAATTTGAGACAATGACAATAGCCTTGGCGCCGCTGTCATTAAGCTGATGTTCTAATTCGCGAGGAGTATATAAAGGATTGACATTCACCACCGTTAAACCTGCACGTAACGCGCCAAATAATGCGATAGGATATTGCAACAGATTCGGCATCATTAAAGCAATGCGATCACCTTTTTCTAAGCGAAGTTCGTTTTGCAAATAGGCGGCAAAAGAACGGCTCCGTTCTTCTAACTTACGAAATGTCAGGACTTTTCCCATATTGATGTAGGCAGGAATATCTGGATGGCGTTTTACCGCCACTTCAAACATATCAACTAAGGACTCATATTTTTTCACATCAATAGTTTTAGGGGCTTCGGGAGGATAATTATCAAGCCAAATTTTATCCTTCATTATTGTTGTCATAGCTTGTCTCCTTGCCTACTTTCCCTAAGAAAATAGGCGTTAATTCTGATAAACGTTTATAGGCAATGATTTTTTTGATAAATAGAAAACTGCAAGCGGTCGAAAAAATAATTCCGCTTGCAAGCAATAATTCAGACTGAATAAATTGAGAAAAAGTGAGTGTTGAAAAAATAAGTACCAGCAATGGCACGCAATACACCCAAAAAACACTGGATAACAAGGATTGTTCTGTTAGCCCAAGCTTTATTTCATCCCCTTCAATTAAAGCTTCAGCCACTGCGACTTGTAATTGAGGCGCAAATTTTTCACCCACTAATCCCGAAAGCGCCTTCGTTCCACAAGCACTTCGAGCCGCACAACTACCACAAGCACTTTTTGCTTGGCATTGAACGGTTGCTATACCTGATTCATATTTTACAACCATGGCGGTTTCAATCATCATTTCTTATTTTCTCTCTAAAAAACAACGTTTTCGAGCGAGAATTGTATCAAATTTCTGTAAAAATATCGTAAAAAGTTACCGCTTGGGATTCATATGTGTACATTTACTGAACAAAAATAAAGCCACTCAGCTGGTTATTCAGTGAGTGGCTTTATTTTATGACTTATTATGCTTTTTATGGTTTAGTAACATTATTAGCTGAAGGGCTTTGTGCTTTCGCTTTTTCTTCTTTGCTTGCACCTACTACATCCGCCCCGTTCTCACGGCGTTGTAATTCATGATTTTGCAATAAAGTTTCAATACGACGCTGTTGCTCTTCTAAGCGTTCTGCTGTTGCTAAATCTTTTTCAGGTGCATTATAACTTACAGCTTGACCTGCATTACCCAAGAAAGGAATAGTTTGCAAAGCACCTTCATTTTG
This sequence comes from Actinobacillus sp., assembly GCA_041854605.1. Lineage (GTDB taxonomy): Bacteria > Pseudomonadota > Gammaproteobacteria > Enterobacterales > Pasteurellaceae > Haemophilus_A. The sequence continues at coordinate 10,506 of JBHACP010000033.1, read as the reverse complement.
TGCCGCTTCTTCAGAGGTATTCATAAAATTAACCCCTAATACGGCAACTAAGCATACAGAAGCTGCAATACCTGCTTGCATTAATGGCATACTCCAACGTTTAAGTTTGAGTTGCATACCACGAGGTCGTTCTACACCTTTCTCAAATGATTCGTTCTCAATCAAGGCTTCCATTTTGGCAGAAAAATCATTGCCAAGTAAAATTTCTTCACCTTGCATCACACTACGAATAGTATGGTAGCTTGCCCATTTTTGCTTTAACGCAGGATTGCCTACAATTGTTTTAGCAAAACCATCATCTACTTTTTGCCCATCCATATAAGCAGAAAGGATTTCGTTTTGTTGCATAATAAACTCCGATACTTTTAAAAATAATTTTTCAATTATATAAACTTATTTTTAATTGATTTAACCTTGAATTAACGGGTTCACTTTGGCATCAATGGTTTCCCTTGCGCGAAAAATACGTGAACGTACGGTTCCGACAGGGCATTGCATTACCTCAGCGATCTCTTCATAGCTTAAACCTTCAATTTCTCTTAAAGTAATTGCCAGCTTTAGCTCTTCTGGCAAACTTTCGATGGTTGAAAACACTACACGTTTTAGTTCATCTGAAAGGGCTAAATTTTCGGGTGTATCTGTATCACGTAAATGTGTACCAACATCATAACTTTCAGCATCTTCTGCCAATATATCTTCCCTTGGCGGACGTCTGCCTTGTGAAGTTAAGTGATTTTTAGCAGTATTCACTGCAATTCGATAAAGCCACGTATAAAAAGCACTTTCACCACGGAAAGATTCTAATGAACGATAGGCTTTAATAAAAGATTCTTGCACAATATCAGGAATATCATCTCTTGCTACATAACGAGTAAGCAACCCTGCTACTCTATTTTGATAACGGACAACCAGTAAGTTGAATGCTTTTTTATCACCTTGTTGTGCTTTTTCGACTAATTCTTGGTCGGTGATTTGTTCGCTCAATTTGCGGACTCCTACTATTATTTATTCTAATCACATCGCACACTCACTTAGTGTGTGACTTTTAACGTTAGTTCAAAAAAATTAAAATTTCCTTAAAAATTTACAATTTGCATCAAAACCTTTTATTTAGAAAAAAGAAGCGGTCAGATTTTATCGAATTTTTGCAGAGTTTCTAGAAAATTTAACCGCTTAATCTATTTATTTTCTAATTATAAACCAGCTTGCAACGCATCTACTTTATCTGTTTTTTCCCAAGGGAAGTGTTCACGACCAAAGTGACCGTAAGCGGCCGTTTCACGGTAAATCGGTTGGATTAAATCTAACATTTTGATTAAGCCATAAGGACGCAAATCGAAGTTTTGATAAATCAATTTTACTAAGGTTTCATTTGACACTTTGCCTGTGCCGAAAGTTTCCACCATAATCGAAGTCGGATCTGCCACTCCGATCGCATAAGAAAGTTGGATTTCACAACGGTCTGCCAAGCCTGCTGCCACAATGTTTTTCGCCACATAACGGGCTGCGTAAGCGGCTGTTCTGTCCACTTTCGATGGATCTTTACCTGAGAATGCACCGCCGCCGTGGCGTGCTGCACCGCCGTAAGTATCCACGATGATTTTACGACCCGTTAAACCGCAATCGCCCATCGGTCCACCAATCACGAAACGACCTGTTGGGTTGATAAAGTATTTAGTTTCTTTGCTTAACCATTCGCTTGGCAATACTGGCTTGATAATCTCTTCCATCACGCCTTCGATGAGTTCTTTTTGCTCAATGTGTTCAGCGTGTTGGGTTGAAAGCACTACCGCATCAATGCCGACGATGTTGTTGTTTTCGTAAGCGAAAGTGAGCTGACTTTTCGCATCTGGACGTAACCAGTCAAGTTTGCCCGATTTACGCACTTCTGCTTGGCGTTGCATTAAGCGGTGTGCGTAAGTGATTGGGGCTGGCATTAATACTTCAGTTTCATTTGTGGCGTAGCCGAACATAATCCCTTGGTCGCCTGCACCTTGCTCTAACGGGTTAGCACGGTCCACACCTTGATTGATGTCTGGAGATTGTTTACCGATAGCATTTAACACGGCACAAGAGTGAGCATCAAACCCCATATCTGAATGGGTATAGCCGATGTTGCAAATCACTTGGCGAGTGAGGTTTTCAATGTCCACCCACGCTGATGTAGTGATTTCACCACCAACTAACGCCATACCTGTTTTTACATAGGTTTCACAGGCTACACGGGCTTTCGGGTCTTGTTTTAAAATTTCGTCTAACACCGCATCAGAAATTTGGTCTGCGATTTTGTCTGGATGTCCTTCTGATACCGATTCTGAAGTAAATAAATTGATTGCCATCGTTGTTATCCTTTTGATTTCTCATTGTTTTAAATAAACAAGCGGTTAAATTTTGCAAAAAATTTGCAAATCTGAACCGCTTGCACACAATTCTTTTGGAAGTATTTCCATCTAGACGTCTATATTATATTTTTTAACCAATTAACGCAAATTATTTTCTATAAAATAGCAAAGAAAAAGCAGCTGGATTCTGCCAGCTGCTTTTAAAATGAAAGGATTACCAATGATGGTGGTATCTGCCCCAACCATGATGATACCCCACCCCGATATGTGGATGAATTGCTGGGAAAGAACGAGTGTACCGCTCTTTTCCATAGCGATCACTTTGATTCATCGGTTCATCATTAGGTTGAGCAGTTTTCCGTCCTGTTTTGGTGGTCGCAATTCGTGATTGGTATTCGTATACGGCCTGCATATCCATCGGAACGGTACTTTGTTGTGGTGGCGTTGAACAGGCGCCTAAAGCAACTGCCGCCATACCTAAAACTAATAGTTTCATATTCTCTTCCTTTATATTTGCAAATTTTGGTACAAATTAGACCGCTTGCTAAAAATTTTTATCCCTTTAACTGATTTTTTTCACTTATGCAAAAAAGGCACCCATAGGTGCCTAATTTACCAAAACTATAAATTATAGTGCTGATTTTGCTTTTTCGACTAAAGCTGCGAAAGCCACTTTGTCAAATACTGCGATATCCGCAAGGATCTTACGATCGATTTCAACAGAAGCTTTTTTCAAGCCGTTGATGAATTTGCTGTAAGATAAACCGTTTTGACGCGCTGCTGCATTGATACGAGCAATCCATAATTGACGGAATTGACGTTTACGCTGACGGCGGTCACGGTAAGCATATTGACCAGCTTTAATTACTGCTTGGAACGCAACACGATAAACACGTGAACGCGCACCATAATAACCTTTAGCAGCCTTAAGAACTTTCTTATGGCGTGCTCTTGCAATAACACCACGTTTTACACGAGCCATTATTTTATCTCCTAATGTCTATTAAAAACTAAAATTCACTAAAGTACGTTGGACTTACTCACGGCTTATGCGTATGGTAAGCACGCTACTACTAATACTTGGTCTGCTTTTGCTACCATTGATTTATGGCGTAAGTGACGTTTACGTTTAGTGGTTTTCTTAGTCAAAATATGACGTAAGTGAGATTGTTTACGTTTGAAACCGCCAGACGCTGTTTTTTTGAAACGTTTAGCAGCACCACGTACTGATTTAATTTTAGGCATTGTTTTAAAAACTCCGCATTGTTTTGTTAAAAAATGAGCCATCAGGCGAAACGTGCAAAAAATTCCGAAAAATTAACCGCTTGTTTACTTGGAAGCACTAATGACAGACTGAAAAAGCGACTTTCGTCGCCATCAAGCCAAAGGCTTGGTATGAAAGCAAATCAGGCTGCGAAATATGCCTGTAGATTGCTTTGTTCTTTCAAGATGAAAAAACGAACGAATTCTATAAGATCCGTCCGTCTTATGCAAGAAATAATCTTATTTTTTCTTCGGGGCAATCACCATTACCGCTTGGCGACCCTCCAGTTTTCCTGGGGCGGATTCGACCATTGCGATTTCGGCAGTGTCTTGTTTTACACGCTCTAACACATCTAAACCGATGTCTTGGTGAGCCATTTCACGACCACGGAAGCGGACGGTAATTTTTACTTTGTCACCATCTTCTAAGAAACGGATAATGCTACGCATTTTGACGTTGTAGTCGCCTTCGTCAGTGCCTGGGCGAAATTTAATTTCCTTTATTTGAACAACTTTTTGTTTCTTTTTCTGCTCTTTGGCGGCTTTTTCTTTTTCGTAGATGAACTTACCATAATTCATAATACGACAAACTGGCGGTTCTGCATTTGGGCTAATTTCCACTAGATCTAATTCTGCTTCTTCCGCACGCGCTAAAGCGTCTTGAAATGATACAATACCGACTTGTTCGCCGTTTTCATCAGTTAAGCGAACTTCTTTTACGCCACGAATTTCGTCATTAAGACGGTGTGCACGATTTGACTGAACACGTTTTACAGGTTTAATAGTATTATTCCTCTAGTTAATTATTTACCTGAATCTTCTTTACCGAAGATTTTACTTTTACACCTTTTTAGTTAGGCATAAAACGGACGAATTTTATAAGATTTCTCTTGTTTATGCAATAGACAAATCTTTGCTAAATTTCAGACTTTAAACGTTGTATCAACTTTGCATTCGCTGGAGGGAATTGACCTTCATCCAACGATGATTGTTCAATCCAAAACCCTTCTTGCCCTTCTCGTCCAAATGGTTCACCAACCCACTCTTCGACTAAATAGAAGAAAAATTCAATGATTTTGGTTGGATATTCAAAATGAAAATGCTCATACGGAAAAGCACTTAACACTTGAATGCCTGCTTCTTCTTCCAATTCACGCTTTAAGGCCTCTTCGGGGGTTTCACCGAGATCGATCTTTCCACCAGGGAATTCTAAAGACTGTGCAAAATCCTGTCCTTCAAGGCGTTGAGCAAGATAAATTTGCCCAAATTCGTTACGAATAATGCCAGCCGCTACCTGAACTAAAGGTTTTTCCATTTAAAAATCCTTCTATCTTGCTTTTAACACTGATTTATCGCATTTTCAATATGCGATTTTAACCCATCATAACCATGCTCGGTTTTGAGAATTTGGAATAATGTCATAGCTTCGGGGTATTCTTTATCTAAATAATGTAACCATTGCTTAATTCGGGCAACGTGATAAAAGCCTGAATCCTGTTCGTTTTCCATATTGACATAACGATAAAGTAACTGCAAGACTTCACACCAGCGCATTTTGGGCTGATTATATTTCACGACACGGCTTAAATTTGGTATATTTAACGCCCCTCGCCCAACCATTAAAGCATGACAAGCGGTCATTTCTTGACATTTTTTTGCAGACTCATAATCCCAAATTTCACCGTTAGCAATGACGTGAATTGATAAACGTTTACGAATTTCGCTAATCGCTTGCCAATTGATTGCCTCGGCTCGGTATCCATCTCGCTTCGTACGCCCATGTACCGCAATTTCATTTGCACCACCTTGCGCCACTGCATCGGCAATTTCAAAACATTGTTCTGTAGAATCCCAACCTAAACGCACCTTCACTGATACAATTTGCCTTTCTGAAACCGCTTCTCGCATAGCTCTGGTGGCTCGATAAATCAATTCAGGTTCTTTCAATAATGAGGCACCGCCATTACTACCATTTACCGTTTTTGAAGGGCAACCACAATTTAAGTCCACACCATGAGAACCAAGTTCAACAGCTAATTGTGCATTTTCTGCAAGCCATTCAGGATGTTGTCCTAAAATTTGCACCCTCACAGGCGTACCTGAATCGGTAAATCCACCGTGATGAAGCTCAGGAGCCAAACGATAAAAGGCTTTTTTCGGTAGTTTTTGATCAACCACTCGCACAAATTCTGAAATGCAAAGATCGTAATCATTCACTGCCGTCAATAATTTGCGTACAAAAGGGTCTAACACGCCTTGCATTGGGGCGAGGATAACTCTAGGAATTTTATTCATATTTATATTCAAACAAGCGGTCTGATTTTGCAAAAAAAATCACAAAATCAGACCGCTTGTCTTGTTTATTTCCAGCCTTTATGTTTACAGATTAAGTCGTAAGCCGCTTGAATTTGCTGAGCTTTTTCCTTGGCAAGCTCCATCATTTCATCGGGCAGCCCTTTTGCCACTAATTTATCTGGATGATGTTCATTCATTAACCTACGATAAGCACGTTTTACCGTATTTTGATCATCAGCTGCAGTTACACCTAACACCTTATAAGCCGCATCAATACTGGGGGCATTATTTGCTTGGCGATAGCCACCACTATACGAACCACCTTGTGATTGCTGGTGATAGCCACCCTGTTGCTGCTGATAGTGATACTCTTGATAAAAATTACCTGAACGGAACTGCTGTGCTGCCATAACCATCGCAATCATTTGCTCAAATTGAAAGCGATTCATCCCCATAATTTCAGCAATAGTAAAGAGAATTTGTTGCTCTTTAGCATCTAACTCGCCATCTTGCAATGCCGCCTGCATTTGAACTTCAACGAAAAAACGCAGTAAGTCGGCACGTTGTCCACAAGCCTCTCGAAATTCTGCAATGACTTGACGAAGCGGAAAATCAGCTTCTTTCCCTAAGGTAAAGGCTTGCTGTGCTTGTTGTTGAGCTACATTATCTAATCTTAAACGAGCCATCAATTGACGAGCAAGATGAATATCTTCTTCCGTTACTCGTCCTTTAGCTTTTGCGATATGCCCTAACACCGCAAAGGTTGTTTGAGTAAAAAGCGATTGCCGTGTTAGATTTTTGCCAAATAGACTCGAGCGGACAGAGCCTAGCTCATACAGTTTTTTATCAGCCAAATGACCGATAAAAGCGCCTAATAAACCGCCTAGAAAACCACGAAAAATTTGGTAACCTAAAATAAAACCAATAATCTTGCCGATAAATTGCATTTTATATCCTTTTTATTCCGTTAAATTTATTACTTTAAAAATAAACGTAAATTAGATCGTTTAATATAAGGATTGGTTCGAATATTTCAAGTGCTAAAAATACAAAGCCCCGATTTCTCGGGGCTTTGTTACCAACTCTATAGAAACTAAGAATTAGTATTCTAATACTGCACGACGGTTTTTCGCATAATCAGCTTCAGTGTGACCTAACACAGCTGGTTTTTCTTCACCGTAAGATACAGTTGAAACATTTTTTGCACCTTGTTGTGCCAAGTAGTTTTGTACTGCATTTGCACGACGCTGGCCTAATGCAATGTTGTACTCCGGCGTACCACGTTCATCAGCGTGACCCGCAACAGTTACGTTTGATTTAGTTGCATTTAATAATTGAGCGTGAGAGTCTAATAATTGACGATATTCACCTTCAATATCGTATTTATCGAAACCAAAGTAAACTGTGTTGTAGCGAGTTTGTAAATCTTGAGCAGAAATACCACCATAAGTACCTGCTGCATCTGCTGCACTATTTGCATTTGCTGCAGCATTATCACTTGAGCTTGAGCACGCTGCTAATACGAAAGCTGGTGCCGCTACCATTAAAACTTTAGCTAGTTTTTTCATCTGTAACTCCTAAGAGAAAATTATTGTTTTGTTAAATACGGTGACCAAGCAGGGAATTTATATTGCCCCCCTGCACCTGGCAGGTTAGCTTTGAAACGGCCATCTGCGGACACCAATTGTAGCACTTTACTCGTACCTTTGGTAGAGCTATAGATAACCATAATGCCGTTTGGTGAAATACTTGGACTTTCATCCAAGAAGGTAGAGCTTAGAACTTCCGTGCTACCTGAAGCCAAATCACGTCGTACCACTTTATCATTAGCAATCATGATTAAATTTTTGCCATCAGCTGAAAGTTTTGCGTTACCGTTACCACCTACGGCACTTGCACCACCACCTGATGCACTCATTCGATAAATTTGCGGAGAACCTGAACGGTCTGAAGTAAAGTAGATTGAACTACCATCTGGTGACCAACTTGGTTCTGTGTTATTACCCGCATTTGAGGTTAATTTTTGTGGTGTACCACCATTAGCTCCAACCACATAAATATTTAAATCTCCATCTGCATTTGACGCAAAAGCAATTTTAGAACCGTCTGGCGAAAACGCAGGTGCACCATTATGTCCTTTAAGCGCTGCCACTACTCGACGCGAACCTGAACGCAAATCATGCGACACCACTTGCGCTTTCTTATTTTCAAAAGTTACATAAGAAAGCTTTGAACCATTTGGAGACCATTCAGGCGACATTAATGGTTCTTTGCTTTTCACTACGGTAAAAACATTATGACCATCATAGTCTGAAACACGTAACTCATAAGATGATACACCACGTTGGACAACATACGCAATTTTTGTTCTAAATGCACCACGAATTTTAGTGATATGTTCAAATACTTGGTCACTTACAGTATGTGCACCTTGGCGAATTTGCGCAGCTGGCACATTAAATGCCCCTTGAGTCACAACCGTTGCAGGGTTGTTTAGTGTATCCACTAATTGATAAGCAACATTATAACCGCCCCCTGCTGGGCTAACTTGTCCAACCACTACCATATCTACCCCCAAGTTTGTCCATTGCGTTGAATCAACTTCACTGGCTGAACTTGGTTGCGCAGGTAATTTAGAACGTTCAATTGGTGTAAACTTACCACTATTTCGCAAATCATCTGAAACAATTTGCCCCACATCGACTGAGGCAGAACCAGCGAATGGTACAACTGCAATAGGTTGTGCCATACTAACGCCTTCATCAACAGAAATGACTATATCCGATTCCGCCATTACACTACCACTAAAAAGTACAATAGCAAGACTCATCATTCTCGTAAAGCGAGATATTAATTTCATTGTAATCCTCTTTTACTTAATACCCTTAACTGTAAAGCTAATAATTGGAGATTTATAAGTGCTATACGTTGCATCATCTGGTGCAGGAGGCACACTTTGAGCTTTTACTATAGCAGCAACAGCCGCACGACAAATGTTGCTAGGTCCAGATACCACTTGGTGATTCAGAATACGACCATCACGTTCAAGGCTGATCCTTACACGGCACTCACTACCTGCAAAAGATGGGTCTGTATTATAAGTACGTGATAATTTCTGCTTAATCAAGCGTTCATAGCCTCGATTTGCTGTACCATTACCATTACCCACGCCTTTGTTGTTACCAGAACCAACTGCTCCAGCAGAATTTTTATTTCCACCTTTACTTGAACCTCCACCAATGTTGCCACCTGATAAGAAGTCATCCAATGCTTTGTTATTTTTTGCTTGTGCAGCTGCTGCTCTCGCCTCTGCTTCAGCTTTGGCCTTAGCTTCTTTTTCTGCCTTAGCTTTGGCTTCTTTCTCGGCTTTAGCCCTAGCCTCTTTTTCAGCTTTTTCTTTTGCCTCTTTCTCAGCTTTAACTTTGGCTTCCTTTTCAGCCTTATCTTTCGCCTCTTTAGCAGCCTTTTCTTTAGCTATTTTTTGAGCTTCAAGTTTCTTCTGTTCTTCAAGTTTTTTAACCTGTTCAGCTTTTTCTTTGGCTTCTTTTGCTTTCTCAGCAGCTTCCTTAGCTTTACGCTCTTCCTCTGCTTGTTTCGCAGCAGCTTCTAAACGTTTTGCTTCTGCCTCAACTTTCAATTTAGCAGCTTCTGCTGCTTTTTTACGAGTTGCTTCTTCTGCCTTTTGCTTTTCAAGTTGTTCTTGTCTTAGCTGCTCTTGCTTAGCAATTTCTTTTTGACGCTGCTCTTCTTGTTGACGTTGTTCTTCTTGCTTCTGAACAAGCTCTACCGCCTTTTGTTGCTCAGATTCTTGAGCCTCTTTAACCACTTCCTGCTTAGTTATTTCCTGTGGCACTGGTACCTCTTCCACCACATCTTTAGGCTCTTCTTTCGGCTCTTCTTGAGTTTTTTCTTCAGTTACTTTTGGTGAAGAATTCCCTTTTCGATCCGATAACAAACGCCCATATTCCGCTGCCACTTGTCCAGTATCTACCATTACTGCTTCAAATTCTTCCCCACTGCCCCCATTTCCGCCAGCGGCTTCAGGAAGTTTAGTATTAGTAAACAATGAACCTAATAACAATAATCCGATCAACAAAATATGTAGAATGAATGAAGCAAGAATGGCTAATTCAAGTCTATCGTTTTGAGCTCTCACACGCTTTCCTTGATTATTTACCTTGTGTCATCAAGCCCGCTTTTTCAATGCCAGCTTCTTTCAGTAAGACAATGCCTTTAATCACTTCTTCATAAGGAACGCTTGCATCGCCAGCCACTAAGAAAACAGTATTGTTATCTTTTTGGAATTCTTCACTTGCAAAAGCAACAACCTCTTGTTCTGCTAGGTCTTCGCCATTATTACCTGTAACGAAGTTTCCACCTACTTTTAACTTATACATACCAACACCACCCACTTGTAAAATCACAGGGGTTTTGTCTTCATTGGTCACAGACTGACTATGCCGGTCTTCTGGTAAATTAACTTCTACACTTTGGCTAATTACAGGAGCCGTTGCCATAAAAATAAGCAACAATACCAATAGAACATCCAAAAACGGTACAATATTAATTTCAGATTTAATGTCATTACGTTTACGACGACGATAAG
>JBHACP010000032.1:0-23908 GCA_041854605.1 Actinobacillus sp. | reverse complement strand
GTTCAATTAAAAACAATCTATTTTTCATATTTATATGAAAACGTTTGCCTATATTTCTAAAAATAAAGAGGTCAAACTTGCAAAAAATTTTGCAAATTTGACCGCTTGTATGTCAGTAATCGATTAGTTAGCCAGCTATCGTTAATTGTCCTGCATAGAGGATAAAGTAACGTAAACAAAGCACACCAATTAAATCCATAATTGAAACAACCACGATAAATTTCACGCTATGTTTCGTTTTATCACTACCGAAGATGTTTGCGACTAATGGAATCAAAATACCAATAAAGAATACACCAACCCAGAAAATGGCGCCCCAAAAACCAGATAATGCATTACTTAAAGCTAATTGTTTGTCTGCACTACCAAAGTGTAAACCCACAAAGAATGCTACAAGTAAGCCTAATTCAGTCACCATAATTGGTACTTCAAATTTGTGAATAAAGCTGACCTCGTCGCTATATCCAGAAAGTTTACCAGCAAGCAAAATCATTAAGAATGTGGCTGCAATACCTGATGATGTGCCTGATGCTAGGAATAAGGCAGGGAGAACAGGGTTATTCAGCATTGGATAACTAATTAACGCTGAAAGTAAGAAGCCTGTATAAGCCCCTAACACGGCAGCAAGCACGAATAAGATAAATTCGATTGCTTTGAGCCATTTCTTCTCAGCATATTCAACCCACGGCAATATCACTTTTAAAGCTGGCAGATAGCGGTTAATAAACACGCCTAACCAATCTTTAAACATTACTGCAATCCATACCACTAAAACAGCCATATAGAGCTGGAACAACATTACCCCCATTGACATTACAGAAGTGCCATTGTAGTTAAACATCAACTTCCAAAATGTCCACGGTTTGGTTAAGTGAAAAATCAATAACAACAAACCGATGATAGTTGGCAGAGTCCCAAGAATTGCCGCACTACGGATTACCCAGTTTTCACTGTGGCGTGTCATTTTTTTGCCCGCTTCGCTATTGCGGTAAGCAATCGCTAATTGCACTGCACCTGATGAAATACCTAATAAGAAAAGGTAAATCGCAATAGTGCCATCCCACACTAAATTGGGGGTTTGGAATGGAATATAGTCGTTCATTATCTATGCTCCCCCTTGCCAAATGGAATGTGGTATAAGTTTGGTTCCGTTCCTAAACTTACTTTAGTGCGATATACAGGATTCTCACGAACTTTTTTCGCCACTGCACTGTTTGGATCATTCATATCACCGAAGGTTAATGCCTTGGTTGGACAAGCCTCCACACAAGCTGGTTGTTTGCCTTCAGCAAGATTAGTATCACGACAGAAATTACATTTATCTGCCGATTTTTTCTCTGGATGAATGAAACGAACACGGTATGGACATACCGCAATACAATATTGGCAACCGACGCATAAATCTGAATGCACATCAACAATACCAGTTTCAGGATCGACAAACGATGCACCTGTTGGGCATACACTCACACAAGGTGCGTTAGTACAATGTTGGCAAGATTGACGGAAAAATTCATATTCTACGTTCGGGAATTCGCCATAAGGTTCGCTACGGATAATTTCTAGACGAGAAACCCCTTTTGGTACTTTATTGGTGGTACGGCAAGCATCCATACAAGCAGTACAGCCGATACAAGCGGCTTCATCGTGCACCATCGCATAGCGGATTTTTTTCTCTTCTTTCTCAGTTGCAAGGCTGACTCCCGTAGCAAGCCCTGTGCTTGCTACGACAGCGATTGCACCAGCCCCTGAGACGAAGTCTCTACGGGTGCAAGTCATTATTTGTTTTCCTTAGCTTCCTGAGCTTTTACTTCAGCTTCTTTGTTAGCTTGAATTTTGGTGTGACAATCTGTACAAAGTTTGATGCGTTGTTTCTCAGGAATATCTTTCATTGGATCTTTTTCTGGGTGAAGTTCATGACAGTTTGCACACGCAATTTTATTAGCGTGGGTGTCATGCGCCCAGAATTTTTCACGAAGATTTTTCTCTGTATGGCAAGCAACACAAACTTGATTTTGTTCGTGAACTGAACGCTCTAAATCTTTGTTGCTTGCTTTACCTTTAGCGTTAAAGCGCATAACATCTTTCACGCCTTTACGGTGATCTTCAGAAACATTGCCGTGACAATTTACACAAGTTACTTGTTTGCCCGTATTAGGGCTTTTAGCACTTTCTTGGAAATGTTTACCAGCGTGATGGAACGGTTTACCCGTTGCATTAGCAGATTCGTGACATTGTGTACAATATTTGTTCGGATCACGACGTGATTCTTCCAAAATTTTCACATCCGAAGTTTCTGCAGTCCAAATTGGTTTTGGTTGCGCTGGCATTTCAGCATTAGCAGTTGAAATTGCAAAAAAGCCCGCAAAAACGACCGCTTGTAGGGCGATTGCTCGCCCTGCTTTTGAGATTAAGTTTTTCATATTTCACCTCGGCTTAGCTTATTTTGCTTCTGCTTTTGGTGTGGTTACAGCTTTTGGAGCTTCTTCTGCTGGTAATAAACCTCTTTCACGAGCTTGTTTATCCCATTGTGGAACTACAGTTTTTAAGAATGCATCTTTTTCTGCGTGTTCTTTAGGCATATCTAAGCCAATAGCTGCTTGTGCTTTTTCACGAGTTGAGATGTCAGGAATCGCAACTGGGGTTGTTACACCGTGTTTAGTTAATACTACACCTAATTTCGCACGCGCATCTGCTGCACGGTCAATACCTGTTGCAATAACGTGTAACATAACATCAGGCGCGTGAATGTGGCTACCGTGACCTGCGGCGGAGTAATCCCAACGCCATTGAGCGTGACGGATTGCTTTTAACACATCTTTCATTTCAGCTTCTGTTGCACCTGCATCCCAAGCTGCTTTCGCTTCAAAGTGAGCTTTCACTAATTGATCTTCAAGTTTGATCATCGCATCTTTTACTTGCTTTTTGTGTTCTGCTACACGTTTCTCAAGTGTTTCTTTGCTTTGTTCGTGACAAGTTTTACAAGTTGCATCGAATTGATCGAATGGATTGCCAATTTTGTGATCAGTATAAACATTACCCTCTTTGTCTTTCACTTTTGGCATATGACAGTCGATACAAGTTACACCGTTTTTACCGTGTACGCCTTGTGACCAAATTTCAAAGTCTGGATGCTGTGCTTTTAGCATTGGTGCGCGTGATAATTTATGCGTCCAGTCCGCAAATTCGATTTCATCAAAGTATTTCTCGATGCTATCAACATCCACACCTTTATCCCAAGGGAAGGTCACATTTTTCTTATCTTTGAAATAGTATTCAACGTGACAGTTTGCACATACTGCAACACGTTTGCCGTGTTTATCTAAGTCTTCAAATTTCCAACCTACGGTCTCTAATGCACGTAACACATAAGGACGAGCAACACGTAACGCAGGTTTACCTTCTTGAAACTCTTTAGACTTAGTATCGTGACAATCTGCACAGCCGATTGCATTTACGATTTCTGCCCCGCCTTTCGCCCACTTAGCATCAAAATACGGTAATTCGCCTTTTTCTTCCATTAAACGAGGAACATCAGGACCTTTACAGTTCCAGCAAGCCATTGGCTGTGGACCATCATTTTCATCTTTTGGCGCACCTGTACGTAAAATTTCACGTACATCAGTAACGGAATAATAGTGACCACGTGGTTTGTTATAGTCTTTAGAGAAAGCATAACCAGCCCAAAGCACGACATAACGTGGGTCTGCAGCTAAAGCACTGCCGCGATCGGTTGATTCAGAAGTGGCTTTCCAAGAGTTATATTGAAGTGGAAATTTTTCAGCAAATTTATGGTTTGCTGATTCTACCTCAACACCTAATTTTTCATATTTCATCGCCTTATCTGTCAAAGACGCTGGTTTTTCTTCTGCCATCGCTGATTGAGAAAAACCTAACATCGCCATAATAGACATTGCTAAAGTTTTAGTTAAACGTTTCACGTTGAGCCCCCACAAAGGTTCATAAATGAGAATTCTTCTTATTAAAACAATAAGATACCTTAATATACGTGTGTGAGAATATTATAAATTCCCTCTTCCGCTCTACCACTAAATTACCTTTTTTTGAACTAAATCAACAAAAAAATCACAAATACCACTAAAGAGTTACGGCTTTTTTACACTAATAAAAATGACTCTTATTTATTTCCACGCAAAACGTTTGCTATTTGTACAATTAGCATTTTTCATTGACTTCACTTTTGATAGGAATAAAATGGTAATAACCAAGTAACTTCCTGGGTTATTGCTGGAAATTCACCCTATTCATTAACGTTAGGAGAATAAAATGAAAATTGCTGTGTACAGTACCAAAAATTACGATCGTAAATACCTTGAAATTGCCAATCAAAGCTATGGCTTTGAGCTTGATTTTTTCGACTTTATGTTAAGTGAGCGTACGGTGAAAATGGCAGAAGGTTGCGAAGCGGTTTGCATCTTTGTAAATGATGATGCTAGTCGAAATGTACTTGAACAATTAGCCAAAACTGGCGTAAAAATCATCGCTTTACGTTGTGCGGGTTTCAATAATGTGGATTTACAAGCAGCGCAAGAATTTGGTTTACAAGTAGTACGTGTACCTGCATATTCTCCCGAAGCAGTCGCTGAACACGCAGTGGCACTAATGTTAAGTTTAAACCGCCGTATTCATCGAGCCTATCAACGTACCCGTGATGCTAATTTTTCCTTGGAAGGTTTAATCGGCTTTAATATGCACGGCAAAACTGTCGGTGTAATTGGCACGGGCAAAATTGGGATTGCAACTATGCGCATTCTAAAAGGTTTTGGTATGGAAATTCTCGCTTTTGATCCATTTAAGAGCCCTGCAGCCATTGAACTTGGCGCACAATATGTTGAACTTGATGAACTTTACGCCAAATCCCACATTATCACGCTTCACTGCCCTGCAACACCTGAAAATTACCACTTATTAAATAAAGAGGCGTTTGCCAAAATGCGTAATGGCGTAATGATCATCAACACCAGCCGAGGCGCACTCATTGACTCATCAGCGGCGATCGAGGCATTAAAACAACAACGTATTGGCGCATTGGGTATGGATGTGTATGAAAATGAACGTGATCTTTTCTTTGAGGACAAATCAAATGACGTGATTTTAGATGACGTATTCCGCCGTTTATCTTCTTGCCACAATGTTTTGTTTACAGGGCATCAAGCCTTCTTAACCGCAGAGGCTTTAACCAATATTTCAGAAGTCACACTTAGCAATATTCAACAAATTACGCATAATCAACCTTGCGCTAATATTGTGCTTCCTGCCTAGTGCTAACAAGCGGTCGATTTTTCACTATTTTTTGCTAAAAATCGACCGCTTGCTGATCTGCCCCGAAATTTGAGGGGGAGACCAACTTTTCGATAAATTGTTCTTTTCTCATTTATTTCAATTATTTTTGCCGCTTACGGTTTTAAATTGTGCCAATCTATGCTATCAATAATATTTCTAATTGAATAACTACGGACACAACAGATGAATGGTGCAAGACTAATTATTGAAAGCCTCAAAGCACAAGGTGTAACCGATATTTTCGGCTACCCAGGTGGGGCAATTATGCCAACTTACGACGCTATCTATGATGGCGGTTTGAATCACTTACTTTGCCGCAACGAGCAAGGTGCCGCCATCGCCGCAATAGGTTATGCAAGATCAACGGGCAAAGTGGGCGTGTGTATTGCGACTTCAGGCCCTGGCGCAACTAATTTAATTACAGGTTTAGGCGACGCGTTAATGGATTCAATTCCTGTAGTAGCGATTACGGGGCAAGTTGCAAGCCCGTTAATCGGTACAGATGCTTTCCAAGAAGCTGACGTTTTAGGGCTTTCACTAGCTTGCACTAAACATAGTTTTATCGTACAAAACATTGATGAATTGCCACAAATTATTGCTGACGCTTTTGCCATCGCTCAAAGCGGCAGACCAGGTCCTGTCCTAATTGATGTGCCAAAAGATGTACAAGTGGCAGAAACTGATTTACTGCCAATTATTAGCAAGATCCTAAATCCGCCCAAACAAGATCCGATTAAATTAGACGAAGCCAAAGCGCTTTTGAAAGCTGCTAAAAAACCCGTTCTTTATGTCGGCGGCGGCGTGGGTATGGCGAACGGCATACAAGCGGTTAAAAATTTCCTAAAAATTGCAAATATTCCTTCTGTTTCTACTTTAAAAGGCTTAGGCACAATCCCTGCTGATCATTCTTTATATATGGCAATGATCGGTATGCACGGCAGCAAAGCCGCTAACTTGGCGGTGCAAGAGTGTGATTTATTGATTGCTTGCGGAGCGCGATTTGACGATCGTGTCACAGGCAAACTTGATAGCTTTGCGCCAAATGCGAAAGTGATTCATATTGATATTGATGCAGCAGAAATCAATAAACTCCGCCAAGCGAATGTGGTATTGAAGGGCGACTTGGTGGAAGCAATAGATGCTTTGGCAATGCCGTTAGCCATTGATGAATGGCGTGAACGTATAAAAGATCTCAAGGCTCAATTTGATTTGCAATATCAAGAAAACGAGGGAGAAGGCGACATTAATGCTTGGAACTTACTCAATACGCTGTCACAACGCCGCAGCCCAAATACGGTAATTACGACCGATGTGGGACAGCACCAAATGTGGTCTGCCCAACATATGCAACATTTGGCGCCTGAAAACTATATTACTTCGGCAGGTTTCGGCACAATGGGCTTTGGTTTGCCTGCGGCGGTAGGGGCGGCAGTTGCCCGTCCAAATGATCCCGTGATATTGATTACAGGCGATGGTTCTTTGATGATGAACATTCAAGAACTTGGCTCTATCAAACGCGGCAAATTACCTGTAAAAATTCTGCTACTGGATAACCAACGTTTGGGAATGGTGCGCCAGTGGCAATCACTGTTCTTTAAACGCCGCCATAGCGAAACGATTTTAGATGACAACCCTGATTTTGTAACACTGGCGAGGGCTTTTGATATTCCAGCAGAACGCATTGAAAAGGCGTGTGAAGTTTCCGACGGATTAGACCGCTTGTTGAATGCCAAAGGAGCTTATTTGTTGCACGTTTGTATTCCAGAAGAAAGTAATGTATGGCCACTTGTACCACCAGGGGCGTGTAATCAAGATATGTTAGAGGGAGATAACTAAATGGCTCAATATCAATTAACTATCCGTGCGAATCAACGCCCTGAAACATTAGAACGAATTTTGCGAGTTGTTCGCCATCGTGGCTTTATTGTTGTGAATTTGAAGGCAGAAAATTCAGGGGATGTTATCCATTTAAGCCTAACTGTCATTAGTGAGCGTGAACTATCACTTCTTACTAATCAACTTGAAAAATTATTTGATGTACAGGAAATTGATGCAAATGCAGCAAGATAACCACAAGATCGAAGATATTATCCGCATTTTCGATGAATGTTTTGCCGAGGAATATAACACTCGCTTAGAACGGGGCGGCGATTATCCGATCTATTTACCTGCATTTTTAGATGAAGATGGCGTGAAATCAGCTCGTCCTTACAACGTAATTTTATTCGCTCACGGCTTTTACAGCAGTGCGTTACACGAAGTGGCTCACTGGCTAGTTGCTGGCAAAGAACGTCGAAAACTAGAGGATTTTGGCTATTGGTATGAACCCGATGGCAGATCAGAACAACGTCAGCGTGAATTTGAATCGGTAGAGGTAAAACCACAAGCGATTGAATGGGTATTAGCTACTGCCGCAGGTTTCCGCTATTTTGCCAGTAGCGATAATCTCACAGGTAATGCAGGCGATAATTCAGCATTTAAACAAGCAGTTTACGATCAAGTCAAGGTGTATGCTGATTGGGGTTACTTGCCCAAACGCGCTGAAACCTTGCGCAAAGCTCTCGTTAAATTCTACGGCACGCCTGATGAAATCAATTTGGCAAATTTTGATATTTCCCGCATTTAAGCTAGAATAATTCCAATTTTTACAATTACAAAAAGAGGCTCCCTATGAAAATTATCCTTTTAGGCGCACCAGGTGCAGGTAAAGGCACGCAAGCGCAATTTATTATGAATAAATTTGGTATTCCACAAATTTCAACGGGCGATATGTTCCGTGCAGCGATCAAGGAAGGCACCGAATTAGGAAAACAAGCGAAAGCGTTAATGGACGAAGGTAAATTAGTGCCAGATGAATTAACCGTGGCATTAGTGAAAGATCGTATCGCACAACCTGACTGCGCAAATGGCTTCTTGTTAGACGGCTTCCCTCGCACCATCCCACAAGCGGATGCATTAAAAGACTCAGGGGTGAAAATCGATTTAGTATTAGAGTTTGATGTTGCGGATGAAGTGATTGTAGAACGAATGGGCGGTCGCCGCGTACATCAACCTTCAGGTCGTACATACCACGTGGTTTACAACCCACCAAAAGTAGAAGGCAAAGATGATGTAACAGGCGAAGATTTAATCATTCGCCAAGATGATAAACCTGAAACCGTATTAGAGCGTTTAGCCATCTATCATAAACAAACTAAGCCACTTATCACTTACTACACCGCCGAAGCAAAAGCTGGCAATACCCGCTACGAGCGTTTAGATGGCACTAAACCTGTGGAAGAAGTGAGTGCAGACTTAGCGAAGATTTTAGCTTAATTAGCTCAATGGACCGTTTGCCGCAAGGCAAACGGTTATTTTTTATCAAAAAATTGCAAACAGGAGGACTTATGAAAGTCACTAGCTCAGCCATTGTGAATGGAGCATTTGAAGATAGATATGGCAAACGGGGTTCGCAGTTTAGCCCAAATGGTATGCCAACTTTTTCGATTCCATTTGAAATTAGTGAAGCACCTGCTGGCACCAAATCTTTTGCTGTAGTGCTGGAAGATAAAGATGCAATTACCGCCAGTGGTTTTGTTTGGATCCACTGGCTTATTTCGGATCTTGTACGTACTTCTGTCGCTGAAAACGAGAGTTTAACCGCCACCGACTTTGTACAAGGAGCGAACTCTTGGGCTAGCAAATTGGGTGGTTTTTCGCTTGAGGAAGCCGCTAATTATGGCGGTATGGCTCCACCGAACTGTAAACATCGTTATGAGTTGTTTGTCTATGCATTAAACACTAAACTCAATTTACCACAAGCTTTCCGTTTTAATGATTTACATTTTGCGATGCAAGGACATATTCTTGAAATAGCCAGTGTAATGGGAACTTACGATGTATAACCCATCAAAATAAAACACCAATAACCGTTTGTTACCCAACAAGCGGTTATTTTTTCCTAAATTTTTGCAAAAAACTGCTTGCATAAATATGCATAAAAACCTAATATTCATTCAATTTCACACGAAGTTTATAGGATTATTCACGAATGGCAATTCGCATTCAAGATGTCAATTTTTATTACGGTCCAAACCAAGCTCTGTTTAACATCAATTTAACAGCCAAAAAAGGCGAAACCATAGTACTTTTAGGTCCATCTGGTGCAGGAAAAAGCACATTGATTCGTACTTTAAATTTATTAGAAGTGCCTAGTTCTGGTACGCTTGAAATTGCAGGACATAAATTCGATTTATCACTAAAAGCAGATAATAAACAAATTGCAAAATTGCGCAGAGAAGTGGGAATGGTGTTCCAACAATATCACTTGTGGAATCATTTAACTGTGATGCAAAACTTAATTGAAGCACCGATGAAAGTGTTGCACTTATCGAAAGAAGAGGCTATCAAACACGCTAATGGGCATTTAGAACGTTTAAAATTAGCGGAATTTGCCGATCGCTTTCCATTACAACTTTCAGGTGGACAACAGCAACGTGTTGCCATTGCCCGTGCGCTAATGATGCAACCGCAAGTGTTGTTATTTGATGAACCAACAGCTGCGCTTGACCCTGAAATCACCGCTCAAGTTGTTGATATCATTAAGGAATTACAGCAAACAGGCATTACACAGGTAATCGTAACCCACGAAGTTGGGGTCGCTCGTAAAGTTGCAACTAAAGTGGTGTATATGGAAAAAGGCAAGATTATCGAGCAAGGTGGGGCGGAATGTTTCGAACAACCTAAAACCAGCCAGTTTGAAAATTATTTATCACATTCAGAGTAGAATTAAAATCTCATAAGGAAAACATAATTATGAAAAAATTATTTATCGCTTCAGCCATCGCATTAGCTTCATTATCTGTTTCAGCAAAAGATATTACTTTTGCAATGGAGCCAAGTTATCCGCCATTTGAATTAACCACTGAAAAAGGTGAAATTGTGGGCTTTGACGTAGATGTAGCCAATGCAATCTGTAAAGAAATCCAAGCAAACTGCACCTTTAAAAGCCAAGCGTTTGATGGTTTGGTGCAAGCCGTAAAACAAAAACGGATTGATGCTGTGATTTCAGCGATGGATATTACAGAAGCGCGTGCCAAACAAGTTTCTTTCTCTGCTCCATACTACGATAGTTCTGCCAGCTTCATCGCATTGAAAGGCAAAGGCGATTTAGCAACGGCTAAAAATGTCGGCGTCCAAAATGGAACAACTTTCCAACAATATGTAGTGGCAGAAGCTAAGCAATATGCGCCAAAATCTTATACTTCATTACAAGATTCTATTTTAGACTTAAAAAATGGTCGTATTGACATCATCTTTGGTGATACTGCAGTATTAGCCGATATGATGAAAAAAGAACCTGAATTAACTTTCGTGGGTGAGAAAGTAACTAACAAAAAATATTTTGGTAATGGCTTAGGCATTGCGGTAAACAAAGGCAATAAAGAACTTTTAGCTGACTTAAACAAAGGTTTAGCCGCTATTAAAGCCAATGGTGAATATCAAAAAATCTATGATAAATGGATGACTAACAAATAATCCTAAAAATAATGTTTATTGAATATCTTCCCTTAATTCAAAGTGCAACCCTAATGACCTTAGGGGTTGCACTTTGCTCGCTTGTAGTCGGCTTAATATTCTCTATGTTCTTTGTAATTTTAGAGGCAAATAAGACCGCTTGTATCAGCAAGCCAACCTCTATTTTCCTTACTTTGCTACGTGGGCTGCCTGAAATTCTCGTGGTATTGCTGATCTACTTTGGCTCAACAGAACTCGTTGAAAAAATTACGGGCGAATATGTTGAATTTTCCGCCTTTAGTTGTGGGGTTTTAGCCTTAAGTCTGATTTTTGCCGCTTACGCTTCGCAGTCTTTGCGTGGCGCAATTCAAGCTATCCCTACTGGACAATGGGAAAGCGGTGCTGCTCTCGGCTTAAGTCGTGGTTATACTTTCTTTAAGATCATCTTGCCACAAGTATGGCGACACGCTTTGCCGGGGCTAAGTAATCAATGGTTAGTGTTGCTAAAAGATACAGCTTTGGTTTCGCTTATTGGTGTGAACGATTTAATGCGTCAAACTGAATTAGTGAACACAAATGAACACAAACCTTTCACTTGGTATGGCTTAGCAGCGCTGATTTATTTGGTAATTACTTTGATTAGCCAAGTGATTATTCGTCGTTTAGAGCTACGCTTTACTCGCTTTGAAAGAGGAGGTAAATAGTGTTCCAAGAATACTTCTCGATCATCGCACAGGGGATTCCAACGAGTCTTGGTTTAACGGCTGTTGCGTTAGCTATTTCATTTGTGATGGCTGTGATTTTAACTTTCCTACTTTCGATGGAAAACAAGCTAGTCAAAACATTCGTAAATGCTTATCTCACACTCTTTACGGGGACGCCATTATTAGTTCAATTCTTTTTGATTTATAGCGGACCTGGGCAATTCCAATGGCTGGTGAATAGCCCGCTTTGGGCATTTTTCTCGGATGCGTGGTTTTGTGCCTGCTTGGCGTTAGCCTTAAATAGTGCCGCCTATTCAACACAACTCTTCCACGGTGCGGTAAAATCCATTCCGAAAGGACAATGGGAAACCTGCTCTGCCCTTGGTTTAAGCCGTTTAGATACGCTAAAAATTTTAATTCCTTATGCTTTACGCCGAGCTTTACCCTCATATTCCAATGAGATTATTTTAGTATTTAAAGGTACATCACTAGCTTCAACGATTACTATTTTGGATATTATGGGCTATGCCCGTCAGCTATATGGTACGGAATATGATGCTATTACCATTTACGGCATTGCTGGAATTATTTATTTAGTGATTACAGGCTTGATGACATTATTTCTACGTAAGCTAGAATCTAGAGCACTAGCCTTTGAACGACCATTAGATAAGGCATAGCGATGACAAATAAAGTTTTTATTCAAGAGCTTACCGCATTTGTCTCAATTGGGGCTTATGAGTGGGAGCATACCATCAAACAGCGTTTAGTCTTTAATATAGAAATGGCTTGGGATTTTGCTAAAGCGGCTCAAACAGATGATGTGCAATATTGTTTAAACTACGCAGAAGTGTCAGAACGAATTTTGAATTTTGTGGAAGGAAAACCCTTTAAATTGGTGGAAACTGTGGCTTATCAAGTCGCCGATCTTTTGCAAAATGAATTTAAAATTCAATCACTTCGCATTGAATTGCATAAACCCAAAGCCGTTGCCCAAGCCACCAGTGTTGGCGTGATTGTAGAGCGTTAATAGCAAAAGGGCTATTCTAATTACTTAGAATAGCCTTTGTCTTATCATAGCTATTTAGAAATTGTTACTCTTTTAGCTTCACAGCGATTATCAATAATCTCTTGCTCAGACATTAGCGCATAACGACAAATGCTTTTAAAGTATTGAATTTCATCTTTAGTGAGTGATTTCTGTGCACCAACACGTAATTCTTCTGCAGAAAAATTACTAATTCTTTTATTATTTTCATAAACAACACCATTATCACTATTTCTAGCGACTTTAGCTTGCTTAACATCCGCTTTACGAACAACCTTTCCCTGTTTTGCTTGTTCCAGCGGTGCAGCGTCAGCCTTAGCAGCATTATTTCTAACTGCTTTAGCAGTTTTACTTTCCTCTTTTTCAGGTTCATTTTCTACCAATTTTGCTATTGTGCTTTTAGTTTCTGATTCAGCTATTTTTTTAGTAATAACCTTATCATCTTGGGCTGTTTTTTCAGTAGCAACTTGAGATCCAGTTTCTTTAGATTGTGCTTGCTCAGAGTTAGATTCTACATTTTCTTTTTTAGTTTCAACCTTTTCAACTTTTTCAATCTCTATTGACTCATTACCTTTTTTAGTGCTCTCCAAATTGCCTTCAATACTGCGATCACAAGCAGTAAGAAAAACTCCCATTCCTAAAACCATAAATAATTTTTTCATTTTCACTTCCCTAAAAATATAAAAAACAGAAATGTGTTCATATTTTAGCAAATTATCGCATAGTTACAAACTCTTCTGATCCAGTTGGATGAATTGCCACAGTATTATCAAAGTCTGCCTTAGTTGCCCCCATTTTAATTGCTACCGCAAAACCTTGAATCATCTCATCAACACCAAAACCAATGCCATGTAAACCCACTACTTTTTCATCTTTGCCTGCACAAACTAATTTCATTCGGCACGGCTGACGATGTTGGCTCACTGCAGTATACATTGCCGTAAATGAAGACTTATACACTTTCACATTTTCTGCACCGTATTGCTCAATCGCTTGTGGTTCGGTTAAGCCCACAGTTCCAATTGGTGGATGACTAAAGACCACGGTTGGCACGAGGTTGTAATCCAAATGTTCGTTTGGTTTATTGTTGAACAAACGCTCAGACAAACGACGACCTGCCGCTACCGCCACAGGGGTCAATTCGATGCCGCCTTCGATGATGTCGCCCACCGCATAAATACCGTCCACGTTGGTGTTTTGGAATTTATCTACAATAATTTGACCACGAGCATTTGTTGCTACGCCCGTGACTTCAAGATTGATTTTATCGCATGCTGGCTCACGACCAATCGCCCAAATCAAGCAGTCCACATTGGTTTCTCGACCATCTTTTAATTTCAGCGTCAGCGAACCATCGGCATTTTTAACCACTTCTTCAGGAATAGCTTGGGTGTGTAATTGAATACCATCTTGCTCCAACACTTCTAACAAAGTCTCCACAATGAGCGGTTCTTGGTTGCGTAAAGGTGCGTGCTGGCGAACAAATAAATGTGTTTCAGAGCCTAAACTATTTAACACACCAGCAATTTCTACCGCAATATAACCTGCCCCAACCACGGCAACACGTTTTGGCAATGCGGTTAAGGCAAAGAAGCCATCCGAATCAATTCCATATTCCGCACCTTTTACTGCAGGAATTGACGGGCGACCGCCTGTGGCGATCAAAATATGATCTGCGGTAACCAATTCCGTTGAACCATCTGCATAAGTTACTTCAAGCGTTTTGGTATCTTTGAATTTAGCAAAACCGTTAAACACATCAACATTATTTTTGCCTAAAACGTTATTATATGAAGTATGAATACGGCTGATGTATGCTTGACGGCTTTCAATCAATTTTTTGAAGTCGAAGTTTTTCACTTCCACGTCAAAGCCGTAATCAGGCGCGTAGCTGTTAATTGCTTCAGCGATATGCGCACCGTAGAACATTACTTTTTTCGGTACACAACCGACGTTCACACAGGTACCACCTAAATGTTTTGCTTCAATAATCGCACATTTTTTGCCATAGCTTGCCGCACGGTTGATAGAAGCGATACCACCTGAACCTCCGCCAATTGCTACATAATCGTAATGTTTTGTCATAATCTGTTCCTAATTTTTTCTAAAAATAAAGCAGTCTAATTCTAATTGCTTTTTGCAAAAATGTATTAAATCATTGTGATAGCCTAATTTGATTCCTTTTTAAATAAGGCTGAATAGTTTCTAACAAGCAAGCGGTCGATTTTTCAGAAAAATTTGCAGAAACAGGTACAAACCACCAATTTTCCTCAGCAAAGGCACGGCATTTGACGGCATCTTTTTCGGTCATCAATAAAGGCATTTGGCTATCAGCTAAATAAGTTAATTGTTCTCTATCAAAGGATTGATGATCGGCAAAACCTTGCGTTTTACTAAGCAGAATACCTAGCTGTTCTAACATTGTGAAAAATCGTGGAGGGTGCCCGATTCCTGCTATCGCCACACATTTCTGACCAACAAAGGCTGCAATTGACTTACGTTCACCCGTTTTCAAATTTTCCACATAGTTTGGTTCTAAACTCATCAAATGTTCACCTTCTTCGGACTTTCCACCATTGCAAATCACCGCTTGTACCGTTTTTAAACGGTTCGGCAACTCACGCAATCCACCAGCAGGCAAGAGAAAACCGTTACCAAAACGGCGCACGCCATCTACTACAACCCATTCAATATCTCGTTGCAAAGCATAGTGCTGCAAACCATCATCAGTAATAATGAGATCCAATTCAAATTGAGAGAGTAATAACTCAATACTTTGCTGTCGATTGGGCGACACAGCCAACGGCACGCCCATGCGTTGTACAATCAACACAGGTTCATCGCCCACCATTTCCGCCGAACTTGCTTTCGTCACCAACTGCGGAAAGTCCTTGGTTTGGCCACCATAGCCACGAGAAATCACGCCTACTTTCACGCCTTGCGCCTGCAACTGTTCTACGAGCCAAACAACCACTGGCGTTTTACCATTTCCACCTACGGAAATATTCCCTACCACCAAAACTGGCACAGGAGCGCGGTAAGATTTCAGTATATTTGTGCGATACAGCAACCAACGGATTTGGCTAATTAACCAAAATAGCAGTGATAACGGCGCAAGGAGCCAAGTAATCAGTGATCTAGATTGCCAAATTTGCATTTGCAAAATTTCCTTAAAATTTAACCGCTTGTAAACAAAAGGTGGGCACTTGCCCACCTTGCATTATTGCTGAATTTTAGGCTTCTCACCTTTTTCAACACACGCCTCATTCACTACTACTTTTTTCGCTTTTAACGATGGCAAATCGTACATCGTATCCAGTAATAACCCTTCCACAATTGAACGTAAGCCACGAGCGCCTGTTTTGCGTGCAATCGCTTTTTTCGCCACCGCAGTCAATGCCTCTTTGGTAAATTCAAGCTCGACCTTTTCCATTTGGAAAAGGGCTTGATATTGCTTGATGATCGCATTTTTTGGCTCGGTTAAGATTTTAATCAATGCGGTTTCATCTAACTCTTGTAATGGCGTAACCACAGGCAAGCGACCAATCAGTTCTGGAATTAAACCAAATTTCACCAAATCTTCAGGTTCCACTTGTTTGAATAACTCGGTCAAATCTTCACGATCTTTGTCGTTTTTCAGCTCTGCCGCAAAACCAATGCCACCCTGTTTGTTGGTGCGTTTTTCGACAATTTTGTCTAAGCCCGCAAATGCACCACCACAAATAAATAAGATTTTTGAAGTATCTACAGGAATGGTTTCGCCTTTGGGATGTTTACGTGAACCCTGTGGATTGATGTTCGCTACCGTGCCTTCAAGCAATTTCAACAACGCTTGTTGCACGCCCTCACCCGAAACATCACGAGTAATGGAGGCACTTTCTGACTTGCGAGTAATCTTGTCGATCTCATCAATAAAAACAATGCCACGCTCCGCTTGTTCTGCGTCAAAATCACATTTCATCAGCAATTTTTGGATCACATTTTCTACGTCTTCCCCCACATAACCTGCTTGGGTCAGCGTAGTTGCATCGGCTACCGCAAATGGCACATTTAAGCGGCGCGCCAAAGTTTCCGCCAATAATGTTTTACCGCTTCCTGTTGGACCGATTAACAAAATATTACTTTTGCCTAATTCCACGCCGTTAGTGATTTCGTGGTTGCTGAAGGCTGATTTTAAGCGTTTATAGTGATTATACACCGCCACAGAAAGTACTTTTTTAGCGTGCTCTTGACCAATCACATAATCATCCAAGTGAGCGGTCATTTCGTGCGGTGTTGGCACATTTTCAAAGAATTTTTCTTCGTCTTGTTTCTCGTCAATTAACGGCTCTTCTTCGCCGTGCAACAAGCCATAAGACTCTTCAATACAATTGTTACAAATATGTCCTTCCGTGCCTTCAACGAGTTGATCTACTTCCGAACGGCGTTTGCCACAAAAACTGCAATGTGGTTCTTTTTCAAATGCCATTACGCCACCTCACTACGAGAGGTTAAAACTTTGTCGATCAAGCCATATTCCACGGCTTCTTGCGCCGACATAAAGTTATCCCGCTCGGTATCTGCTGTCACTTTATCAAACGGCTGACCACTATGCTCTGCTATTTTGCGAGTGAGCATATCTTTCAATTTTAAAATTTCACGGGCTTGAATTTGAATATCGGTTGCCTGACCTTGCGCTCCACCTAACGGTTGATGGATCATCACTCGGGCATTAGGTAAAGCAAAGCGTTTACCTTTTGCGCCGCCTGAAAGTAAGAATGCTCCCATTGAACAAGCCTGTCCTGTACAAAGCGTTGCCACATCAGGCTTGATGAAATTCATTGTGTCGTAAATCGCTAAGCCAGCCGTTACCACGCCACCTGGGCTGTTGATATAGAGATAAATATCTTTTTCAGGATCTTCTGCTTCTAAAAACAAAAGCTGCGCCACGATCAAATTCGCCATTTGGTCTTCAACCTGACCATTTAAAAAAATAATACGCTCTTTCAACAAGCGTGAATAAATGTCGTATGAACGTTCACCTTTTGAGGTTTGTTCAACCACCATTGGAACTAATGCCATTTTTATTATCCTTTTTAAAATTCAAAACTAGCGCATTCTAGCAAATTTTGGCGCATTTAAAAATAAACAGAAATTAAGCCAGCGTAATAATTCACAAGAATATTGCAAATTTTTGCCCTTTTTCGACCGCTTGCAAGCTAATGCTCTTCTAACGACAAATGTTCGTTAATCATCGGGTTTTCAATTTGAATGGTAACGTGATCAATACCGTATTTTTCTTGCAGAATGTGGCTGATCTCTTTTACGATCTCATAATCATTCACTCCATCATACTGCTTCAATAACACGTGGAATGACAGGCTATATAAGCCATCCGACACTGACCACAAATGAAATTCGTGAATATCTTGCACATTATCAATCGACAAAATAGTTTGGCGAATGGCTTGTGCATTCAAGCCACTTGGCACTGCTTCCATTAAAATCAAAAACGCACTTTTACAAATTTTATAGCCGCCAATAAAAATCACGGAACTAATAATCAGGCTCGCAACCGCATCAATTTCAACTATACCCGTGTAATAAATCAGCACGCCCGCAACAATAACGCCCACTGAGTTCAGTAAATCGCCAATGAAATGCCACAATGCGCTTTTAATATTGAGATTATTTTCCGCCTTCAAACTACGCATTAGCACTACCGTTAAAATAATATTGATCAGCAAGCCCAGCACTGCCACGCCAATCATTGACATAAAATCAATCGGCACTGGCTGAAATAAGCGAACGATTCCCTCAACCGCAATCCCCAAAGCAATCACTAGCAGAGCAAGCCCATTCAGCAAAGCGGCAATAATTTCAACTCGCACATAGCCAAAAGTAAAGCGGCTATTCGGTTTCTTCGCTACATAATAAATTGCCACCATACTCAACAATAATGCCACCACATCAGAAAACATATGAAACGAATCCGAAATCAGGGCAAGCGATTGACTCAACAAACCACCAATAAACTCAATAAGTGCAAACAAAAAAGTCAAACCAAGTGAAATCCAAAGCGTTTTTTTACTTTGGTTTTGCAATTTGTAATGTTTGGTGTGGTGATAATCAAATTGAATACCCATAACAACCTCCAGAAAAAAGACAAGCGGTCAAATTTTAACAGTTTTTTGCAAAAATTGGATTTATTGCGGTTTTTCCGCTAGATTATAGCGATAAAACATTGGGAGATGTTGTAATGAGCTTATTTAAATCGACCAAACAAGCAGAAATCTGTCCAAAATGTGGCGGAACCTTGCAAATCAAAAACGGAAAATTAGGGCTGTTTTTAGGCTGTAACAATTATCCTCATTGCGATTACATTAAGCCATTACAGCAAACAAGCCGCGTCATCAAAGATCTTACTGAAACTTGCCCTGAATGCGGACATTTGCTACAACTCAAACAAGGGCATTTTGGGATTTTTATCGGTTGTAGCCATTACCCTGAATGTCATTTTACCGCACACGATGAGCCTGAAGTTGCGAAAAAATGGAATTGCCCTGAATGTAAAAAACATAAGTTAGTAGCGAGAAAAGGGCGTTCAGGAAAAATATTTTATGGCTGTACAGGCTTCCCTGAATGTAAATTTACCTTAGCACAAGAACCGCTTGAAAAAATTTGTCCTGAATGCGATTGCGCCTTAGCCATCAAGAAAAAAGGACGAGGCAAAACGCTTTACCAATGTGCCAATAAACATTGCCAACATATTTTTAGTGAAGATGAATAATTTGAACGAAATTGCCGAACGGTTAAAACAAAATCAAGTAGTCGCCTATCCCACCGAAGCAGTATTTGGCTTGGGCTGCAATCCGAATAGCGAACAAGCAGTCAGATTTTTGCTGAATTTGAAAAACCGACCCGAAGAAAAAGGCTTGATTCTATTGGCCTCCAACCTTGAGCTATTAAAGCCATTTATTGACGAAAGCCAAATGCCCCAAACCGCTTGGCAACAACTAGAGACCATTGGTGAGCAAGCCATCACTTGGGTTGTGCCAGCCAAAAACAGCGTACCTCGCTATTTAAAAGGTAAATTCAACAGCATTGCCGTGCGTATTTGCCACCTGCCTGCGATTGTTCAACTTTGCAAGAAAACAGGCTTCGCCATCACTTCCACCAGTGCCAATTTATCAGGTTTAGCACCGTGCCGAACTGTACAAGAAGTACAAACCCAATTCGGTAAAGATTTCCCCGTATTAGCTATGCCAACAGGTGGAAAAACAAATCCATCAGAAATCCGAGATATTTTCAGCCAACAAATTTTAAGGGAAGGGTAAAAAAATGAACCAATACGCCGTATGGGGCAACCCGATTGCTCAAAGTAAATCACCTCGTATTCATCAGCTTTTTGGGGAGTTAGCACAGAAAAATATCAACTATGTAGCCAAATTAGGCAATGAAGTGAATTTTGAAAATCAGCTCACCGCCTTTTTTGCTGAAGGAGCAAAAGGGGCAAATATTACTGCGCCATTTAAAGAAAGAGCCTTCAAATTGGCTGATGAATATAGCGAAGGTTGCTTGTTAGCAGAAGCCTGCAATACATTAAAAGTGTTGGCAGACGGGCGTTTATATGCGGATAACACCGACGGTGTAGGACTCTGTTCGGATTTAGCCCGTTTAGGCTGGCTAGCTGAAAATCAGAAAGTGCTGATTTTAGGCGCAGGTGGCGCAACCAAAGGTGTGCTGTTTCCGCTGTTAAACGCTAAGCAAAACATCACCATCTATAATCGCACACAACAGAAAGCGGTCAAATTAGCCGAAAAATTTGCAAATTTTGGACAAATTCGAACCGCTTGTTGGGAGGAAATTTGCTCCCAACAGTTTGATTTGATCATCAATGCCACATCCCTTGGCTTGCAAGGCAAATGTGTTGAATTGCCTGCCTCTCTCTTTGAACAAACCAAAGTTTACGATATGCAATATGCGGTCGATCAACAAACGCCGTTTTTAAATTATGCACGTGGAAATGGAGCAACTAATTGTCAAGATGGTTTAGGAATGTTGGTTGGGCAAGCCGCTTTTTCGTTTAAGTTGTGGGAAGGCATATTCCCTGATATTGAAGCCGTGTTAAAACAACTAAAAATGGAAATGAAAAAATAAAATTAAAACTTTGCAAACCCTTTAAATTCCGCCACTTTGATTACTTTTCTATGCAAAATGTTGATTTGATAAGCAAAAAATCAATTTTATTTATTTTTTTGAAAAAAAGTATTTGACGAAAGCTGGCAAAATCAGCATAATGCACCCCGTTAGCCGATAACGGTGAACGCAAAAATGGCTATGGCTACATAGCTCAGCTGGTTAGAGCACAACACTCATAATGTTGGGGTCGCAAGTTCGAATCTCGCTGTAGCCACCATAATGCGGGACTGGCGAAATTGGTAGACGCACCAGATTTAGGTTCTGGCGCCGAGAGGTGTGTGGGTTCAAGTCCCTCGTCCCGCACCATTTATCGCTAACAAAAAATTAGTGTTGGGGTATCGCCAAGCGGTAAGGCACCGGGTTTTGATCTCGGCATTCCTAGGTTCGAATCCTAGTACCCCAGCCATCTAATTTCTAATTTATCAAACCTAATAAAGCTAACTTATGTTAGTTTTTTTCTTTTGGGGTATCGCCAAGCGGTAAGGCACCGGGTTTTGATCTCGGCATTCCTAGGTTCGAATCCTAGTACCCCAGCCATCTAATATTCCTTTTTCCTTGACTTACAACAATTCTTTGCTTAATTTATTTTATTTATTCCTTTTGATTTCCTTTAAAATTCATTAGAATGAGTTGAATTATTTTCTGTATGATGCAACGAAAGGAGATTCAGAAATGCAAAAAATCAATCCGACTCAAACCTTTGCTTGGAATGCGTTAAAACAACATAAAGCCGAAACTCTAACTATCCCTCAATTATTCAATCAAGATCCAAATCGCTTTGATAAATACTCGCTTAACTTCCAAGACCAAATTCTTGTCGATTATTCAAAAAATGCCTTCAATGATAAAACCTTAGAATTGCTACGTGAATTAGCGAAGGAATGTGGTCTTCCATCTGCTATCAATGCAATGTTTAACGGCGAAAAAATTAACCGTACTGAAAACCGTGCCGTTCTACACACGGCTTTACGCAACCGCTCAAATCTTCCTGTTAAGGTAGATGGCAAAGATGTGATGCCTGAGGTTAATGCGGTATTGGCGAAAATGAAAGATTTCTGTGACCGAGTCATTTCAGGTAAATGGAAAGGTTATACAGGCAAAGCGATTACGGATGTGATCAATATTGGTATTGGCGGTTCCGATTTAGGACCTTATATGGTAACTGAAGCACTACGCCCATATAAAAATCACCTCAATATGCACTTTGTCTCTAACGTAGATGGCACGCATATCGCCGAGACTTTAAAAAAAGTAAAACCTGAAACCACCCTTATCTTAGTCGCTTCCAAAACCTTTACCACCCAAGAAACAATGACTAATGCTCTAACCGCCCGTGAATGGTTATTGACGGCAGCAAAAGATGAATCAGCAGTGGCAAAACACTTTGCGGCACTTTCAACCAATGCCACTGAAGTCGCGAAATTTGGTATTGATACCGCTAATATGTTTGAATTTTGGAATTGGGTCGGTGGCCGTTATTCACTATGGTCAGCGATCGGCTTATCTATTGCACTATCACTTGGTTTTGAAAACTTTGAAGCCTTGCTTTCAGGCGCACACGAAATGGATAAACACTTCCGTGATGCCCCAATTGAGAAAAACATCCCAACTACCCTTGCGCTATTGGGCATTTGGAACTGCAACTTCTTAGGCGCAGAAACTGAAGCACTATTGCCTTATGATCAATATTTACACCGTTTTGCTGCTTATTTCCAACAAGGCAATATGGAATCAAATGGTAAATCTGTCGGACGTGATGGTAAAGTTGTAGATTACCAAACAGGACCCATTGTCTGGGGTGAACCTGGAACCAACGGTCAGCACGCTTTCTACCAGTTGATTCACCAAAGTAATACATTAATTCCATGTGACTTTATTGCTCCTGCACAAACACACAATCCAATCGGCGATCATCACGCTAAATTGCTCTCTAACTTCTTTGCACAAACCGAAGCCCTTGCCTTTGGTAAATCAAAAGAAGTCGTCGAACAAGAGTTTTTGCAAGCGGGCAAAAAATTGGAAGAAGTGGCAGAAATCGTGCCGTTTAAAGTCTTCACAGGCAACAAACCAACTAATTCCATTTTAGTGCAAAAAATCACACCATTTACACTAGGTGCCTTGATTGCAATGTACGAGCACAAAATTTTTGTACAAGGTGTCATTTTCAACATCTACAGCTTCGACCAATGGGGCGTGGAACTGGGTAAACAGCTTGCTAACCGCATCTTACCTGAATTACAAAATGATGAAAAAATCACCAGTCACGATAGCTCAACTAACGGCTTGATCAATCAATTTAAAGCGTGGAAATAAATTAAATGGCTTATACCAAAATGCCGAGCTAAGCTCGGCATTTTTTATTTTACTTCTCCACAATTTAAGCAGTATAGATAACTATGTTTCGGATCGGTAAATTTTGCGAAAAAATCAACCGCTTGCTGTGTTTTATGATTCATATTGAATGGCAAATTAAACCAATTGGCTAAATTCAACTGCATTTTTGCACTGAATGAACGAGAAAGTTCCGCAAATAAAGAATTATCTCTTTCAATAAACCACTCAGTGGTTAAATTTTCAAATGGCTGTTCACCCTGCTCTGCTCTGATTTTATTAATGAAATCATTGGCGATAACCGTAACTGCGGTATCAAAAGTACCAAGTTTATCTACTAAGCCCTTTTCTTTTGCCGCTGTGCCTAACCAAACTTGCCCTTGAGCGAGTTTATCAACCTCTTGTTTGGTCATATTTCGTCCACGACTAACAAGTCCTAAAAACTCTTCGTAGCCTTGTTCAATATTCAATTGAATCAGTTCGCTTTGCTCACTGGTAAGCGGTTTTAAACCACTAATAGCTGCCAGTGGCGAAGTGTTAATGCTATCTTCTTGAATGCCGAGATTTTTGGCAGTTTTTTCCAAATTGAATAACACGCCGAAAATACCAATTGAACCCGTTAGGGTGTTTGGATCAGCAACAATCGCATTGCTGGTTGCGGCAATCCAGTAACCACCAGAAGCTGCCATTGATCCCATTGAAGCCACCACCGGCAGGCCTTTTTTCTGCACGGCTTCAACTTCTTGACGAATCAACTCCGATGCCACCGCACTGCCACCTGGGGAATTGATACGTAAGATTAGCCCTCGAACAGCCTCATCCTCTTGTACTTGGCGAAGTTGCT
>JBHACP010000031.1:0-9203 GCA_041854605.1 Actinobacillus sp. | reverse complement strand
GTTTTTTTCGTATGCTTGCCACGGTTTCCGACAAAGCTTGAGCTAGCAAGAGAGAACAGGGATAGAGTTCTAGCACATCAGTTAAAATCTTCAACGCTCGGGCGTTATTTAGGTTGCTTTTGGATGGCTTGAACAAGCCTAAATAAGCGACCATCGGTTGCGCACAACCGTGGGTAAGTTGGCTGATTTTGCCTAATAATTCACGCCCGGCGTCGTCTTCAATTAACGCTTCCAAATGAATATCGCTGTGGCAAATGGGGCATCTACATAGTTTCATCGACTCATTACCTCTTTGTAGTAGTCTAAAATAGACTCATAGCTTGCTTTCGGGTCCTCCACAATTTGACCAATTTCTTCAATCGCTTTCATCATCACTCGCTTATGCCATTTTTTAAGGATTTCAAGGAATCGGCTCGCTTCGTTTCCGTCTAATGCACCAACATTTAGTGCCGTCGTTGGTCTTGTTGGCTTATTGATAACTTTGCGCATATAAGCATTTAACGCCTTTTCGCTCGGGTCGTTTAAGAAACCGTGTTTCCCCATTTGAATCCATACCGCTCGGATTTTATGAGCAATCGCGCTTTTTACTGGTGTCTCACCTGTTTTCGGGCTGTAATCAGTCTTTTTTTTACCTTTATTGGCAAAATATTTTACCTTTGCTTCTTTTGTTTGCAGTTCGTGTAAGACTCTGTGCAACTCGACCACCGTGCATTTTGTCGAGCTGGTTTTATTTGTCAGCCGTTTAAGTAGCTCTCGGTAGCTCAAATCGTCAATATTCAGCTGTGATTTAGCAATATGGATAAGCTGGATTAACTTGGCTTTGTCTGTCATTTGTTACTCCGATAAATAAACAATTAAAAACGTTATCGCTTTTGATTGTTCACTTAAAACAAACACCACACCTGTTTTACAGCTAGATGGATTGTGTGGTGTTGGTTGGGTTGGCGATTACATAATTTCCTCCTCGTCATCATTCAGATATTCATCAAATTCAATTTCTTCAATGAGCTTTTTCAAGGCTAACTGGATTGCATTCTTAGCTTCATTCAATCGATTTCTCGCGAGTAAAAAGCTTATTTGGTCGCCATCTAGTAATTCACGGTAAAAATCGTTCTCTTTAAATACATCTCCCTCAAAATCAATACGTGTAACACGACCACCTAAAACCTCTGTTTTGGCATTAAACGATAAACCGTTTAGCGTTGCCACATCGTCGAATTCAAGTTCTAGGCATAATTTAGGTTTGATTTCAAATAGTTCGCTCATTTTTATTCTCCTGTAAATGTAAAACACATTATTCAGCCCACTTAAAGAAGGGTTAAATGGGCTGTAAATGGGTTTTAAACAAAACTCTCTAACTTCGTTTCCCCTGTAAACTCCAGCACCGTAGCACTTGCAATTTTGAGTAAGGCATTGAGCTGGGATTCAAGATACTCCGTTAAAATAGCGTGCTTATGAGCTTCTTTTGTTCTATTTAACTGGCGTGCAACATCTTTATATTCTGCAAATTTCATTGAGCGGATTTTCAAATTACTTGTTAATTTAAAGTCGGTACGAAAATGACCATTGTCATATCGCATTGCTACAGACTGCACTCGGTAGTCTTGCTCTAAGGCTTCGCTTGCTTTTTTACGTTTTTCTTCATCGTCTAAATGACGACAAAGTAAGTGAGATTCATCATCGCCATTACGTTTATAAAGTGTCGCTTCGTGTTCAAAATGTAAATGCTTAAACATCGGCGTGTAATCGGTAAGGTATTTTCGAAAACGTGTGGTCAGCCCTAATTTTTCATCTGACACTACCACGCTACGAAAGCCAGCCAACCCAAAAGACTCAATTAAAAGACTTAATGCCGTACGGCAGTTTTTCGAGCTTTTATTGACGATAAGTAGCTCTTTTTCGGGACTGTAAAACACGTTCATTTCTTCGCTAGACGTCGGGGATTCAATTCTTAAGCTGGCTTTTGCGTGTTCGACAAAATCTTTTATTGACCAATTTTCTGTAATAGCTTTATTTCGCTCCTCTTGAAGCTCTGCTACTTTAGCTGTAAGCATCTCTTTGGAGAATTTTTGATAATTCACTCGTAGTGTGAAGAAATATCCATTTGCCAACAGTTGTACTTTATTATCCGTGAGTGGATTTTTAACAACTTCGACACTGAAGCCATCGCCTCGGTCTGGATAACGTGCAGCTTCAATCGTTTCCACAAACTTATCGTGCGGAAACTTAATGCTGTACATCGCGCATTGCGTCATCTGAATAAAATCACTGTTTTTCATTGGTTGCTCCTAGTGTTGTTTAGATAATTTCTGTCTTAACTTCGGTAAGAAGTTCTGTACATTGCCGATAAAAATGCAGGCTTCTTGAAAGCCGTCTTGATGTAGGTATTTCTGCGCCTGAATCAGTTGAATCACGGCTTCATTCAACTGGCTGTTAAGCTCTTTTTTCTCGGTGTCGGTCATCATTATTTACCTCTGACAATCCCAACCAACCTCTGGCATAGATCGGCTCTATACTCGCACCAGTCTATATTTTTGCCGGTGGCAGAAAGTTTGGCGATTTTCCAATACTCTGCCGCTTCGGCATACTGTTCCGCCTGCTCGCACTTCACTGCTTTGTCGGCATAATGCAGGTATCGGTCAAACGATTTCGGTTTTGTTTTATTACTCATCATTAGCTCCTTGTCTATAAAACACTTTATAAACGCCACTTAATAAAATTTTACAAGCACTGAAAAAGTTAGTTTTAAGTGACGTTGAAAAGGGTTTTAAATAAAAATTCTAGCGTGCCTCCTGTTCAAATGGTTTAACAATAAATTCTTCCACGCCTGATTTAATGGTAATCCCAGCGATAGTTTTAGCCTCATCAGGCGCCAGCAAAATAGCGTCTTTGTTGATTTCCTCTTTGATTCGAATGAACTTATCTAGACCATGGAATTTCAGGTTTTCAATCACCTGTTCCACTTTAGTGATTCGGACTGACGGCGGATTTTGTCGCCATTGCACCTCGCCAGTATTGAAATAACCGGTTTTCTGCTTGCCGTTATTAGTAAGCTCGTCACGGTGGCTTTCACACCATGCTTGAATGGCTTGCTGGCGGTTTTCAACCGCCTCACGTAACTCTTGTAGCGGTTGCGCATAACGCTCGGTAATAGCGCCGATCTCATCATTCTGCAACGTCGTTACACGTTGCAATTCGCGTTGCGCATCGCCTAATTCTTTAATCAGCACTTCCGTTTCCTCACGACTTTGCGCGCGGATTTCTAAAGTGGCTGACTTAATTCTGGTTTGTTTTTTCATTCGTTTTTCCTTCTGTTAAACTTCTTAACGCATTGATAAATTCGCTGGCGTCAAAACTGTTTTCAAACACTCGTGCAGATTGCGCCAGCACTCGGTAATAACTGTTGGATTTATTGATTTTTTCAAACTTAATTGCCCAGTCCCCAGCGTCTGTGGTATCGACTATGGCGTATTCCTTGCCGTCTTCGAGCACCTCCCAGCGTAGTGGTGGTTCAATTACTTTCTTTCCTACAGTTGCTTTTGGCGATAGCGGTAGTCTTTTCATAAGTAGCTCCTAGTTGTTTGTGGTTCTAAAATCTTTTAATAAAACATCATTCTTATCGAAGTATGCGATTTCCCAAGTCGGGTGTAAGCATCCCGTTTGTCCGTTCTCAAATTTGACGCAGATATAACCAGCGTGAGTACGTGTAATTTTCCCAGTTTGATCTTGAAAAATTACCTTTAAACCTTTTTTCAAAAACGGAAGTCCGTAAGTTTCTTTGATGTATTCCATATAATCCTCTCTTAGTTCCGATAACTTGCAAAATTCGCATATTTTTTCTTCTATAAAAAACAAATAAACAGCAACAACCAACAAACAACACTAATTGCAATCAACGCTATCGGCGCGTTGCAGGTGCGTTCTTCCTTCTCGTATAACTTTCTTGCATACTTCATATCAACTCTCCTATGCTCAATGTCTAAATTCGCTTGATTCCCAAACCACTCTCACGCCTCTCACTTGAGTGTGGTTTAAATAAATTCGGCGACCGTTCTTATTGCGTGAACCGTAGTTCTGCGCCTTACCAATTCTCATCAGATGGCGCGTGACGGCGTTGTCGCATACTACGAGGCGCGGTCTTCGGAAGTCGGTGCAATCCACACGCTCTACATCAATTCCCATCTGGTTCAGTTCCAACAACGCCAGCTCCAAGCCGACAATCTGTCCGTACATCACCGCATTTTCAGGACTTAACGGTCGGTCGATTTCTTGCGGTTTCATCTTTTTATTCCCCCTTCCCTAATAACTCTTGGCGTGCTTTAATGATTAAATCTGCGGTAATCAGCTTGTTTGAGCCTTTTGCCACCATACCTGCAAGGCGGAGAGTTTGGGTTAAAATGCGTAAGCCACCGCCTGTTTCAGCAATGCTTTGCATCACTTTCAAGGCTTCTTCATCTTCATTTAGCCCCCACGCTGTTGCCACTGCTTTGGTATCTGCCTGTTTGGTTTTTTGTATGCTTGTTGGCTTACTGTTTCGAGACCACAATCTTGCGTATTCGTGGGCAGGGTGAATGCCCCCTTTCATTCGGCTGTATACCTTGTCATTTCCAACAAGTACCAAGCCAATCTCAACCTTCTCTGGTAATAAGCGTAGCTCTTCGAGAGCTTCATAGGTTAAGTGATCTGCTTCATCAATAATGAGCAACCCTTTTGTGTTTTCGAGCTTTTTCTCAATCAATCTAGCTAACATACCTTTTCGACGTGGTACATCGTTAATGCCAAGTTCAAGGGCGATTTCGTACAAGATTTCACTAAGGCTGGCACGAGATGGGGATGAGGTAACTAACCAAACATTAGCGTTACGCTTTTTGAATTCTTGTACCGCTTTGGTCTTACCTACGCCACTTGCACCGTAAACCGTCGCCATACAGTTAGCGATTTGGGCAAACTCAAGGGTTTTAAAAATCTGTTCAGCGGTGGCGGTTTCGATAAAAGCCGGCGCTTCCACAAATTCGCGCGCCTGTACTTCTTTTTTATTGAAATAAGCGGTCAATTTCGCCTCTAAATTTGCAATATCGCCTTGATAATTGTTATTGAGGTAAGCCGATAACGCTCCCGCATTAATGCCTGACTCTTTGGCGATTTTTGACTGACTTGCGCCTGTTTTGGCGATGTATTGTTTGATTTGGTTAATCATGTTTTAATCCTTAGTGTTTTTTGGTTTTCATTGCTTCAAATTTAGCTTTCAACTTAAGTGATACTGCTAAAACCCGTTCATCAAATTTCGATACGCTTTGCATAAAACTACCTCTTTAAATTTGTGTTTAAATACTGTTTAAAGCCTTGTGATTATTTGCTTTTCATCGCAACCGCATTCATAAACGCTCGCTCAAATTCGCTAATATCTTCTTCCTCTTCTTCAACCACTTGCACCGTTTGCACTTTGCGCATAACGTTGCCGTCC
Organism: Actinobacillus sp.; assembly: GCA_041854605.1. Taxonomy (GTDB): domain Bacteria; phylum Pseudomonadota; class Gammaproteobacteria; order Enterobacterales; family Pasteurellaceae; genus Haemophilus_A. Next base: position 3,739 of record JBHACP010000031.1, on the reverse strand, counting down.
TTGATTGCCATTTCGATGATGTTCGGCTGAAGTTTTGGTTCTTCCTTCACTTCTGGCTGGAATTGAGCAACCTCATTGGCTTCCATCAATGCCATATCTTTTGCAATACGATTTGTATTTTTAACAATACGATCACGTAAGCGTTTTTGAGTACGTGCGGCTGAGGTATCTCCGAAACCTTTCGCTTCATTACATTGCGCTTCAGCTAAGAACACCCCGTCTAAGCTGTACACATACACGGTTTCGTGTAGTTTCTCAGGGTCAAACCGTACAACCACTTCTTTGTGGTGTGTGCCTCGCAGACTTTCTGCAAAATAGTTGTTGGTTCTGCCGTACAACTTGCCACCAGCGTTGAGCGTGAACTCACCATTTTTCGTTAAGCGTTGTTTTTCGCTGGTCAGCATTAACATTCTTAACTGCTCTGGGCTTGCTTTTCGCACGGTTGCTTGGGCGTAATCTCTTGCAAACACTTGGTCAAAACTAAAAATACCTTGGCAAATTTCGGTTTTTCTTCCCTCTCGGGTATTGAAGATTTCTACGCCTCTGGCTAACGCTTGCATAAAAACTTCATAATCCACTCCATCTTTACCGCCGTTATAGTTGTCGGGCTTGTCGTAAACATTTGCACCCGCATAAAAACCTGCTAATGCGGGGTCTTTATCCACTAATTCGCCAACACCGCCATGGCTAAATGCACGTTCAATCGGTTTTGCTTGTCCGTGTCCTGTACCAGCGATTACGCTCGTCCAGTGCAACTGAATACCGAGTAAGGGGATAATTCCTTTTGGGTCATCAGGCTTCACTTTGAAGCGGTAGCGGTTCGGCACACCGCCTGTCATCCATTTATTTGCTGCTGCTCGGGTGTTATCTATCGTGATATGGCGTGGTATGCCGTATTTGTAGATAACATCCATGAGTGCATAGCGTATGCTGTCAGTGTTTTCGCTAATATCGCAGCGGTAGCCCAATATTTTTCTAGTGCGAATGTCTTGCCAGAACCACGTCTTCGGTCGAACAATTTCGCCGTTTTTCCATCGCACAAATACGTTATGCTGATAGCCGTCTCCGTTGATCCATTCCATTGCTTGAATATCTGCAACAGTTCGTTTCAAACTTGGCACTAATTGAGTAAGTGCATATTCGCCATCTCGTTTTAGCACTTGCACTTCATACGGCACCTCGCTCGCTAATTTGCGTTGTACAGTTTGCTTGCTCGGGATTTTCCACCCCATTTCTTGCGCCGAACGTTTAAGACGTTCATAACAAGCGGCAAGAGTTGGTTTTTCTGGTCTGAGATAATCAGCCAAGAACACGTCCCAAGCCTCTAAATCAAACTCGGCTTTTAAGTTATCTTTTGCTGTTTTGCCACTGCGAGTTAGCAGAACCGCCAGCCAGTCTGATTGTTCAAAGTTGCGTACTTTGTAATACCAATTTTTTAAAGAACCGATTGAAACCGTTTGGGCTGTTGCCACAATTTCGAGAGCTTCCATTAATGGCGTTTTCTCTCTCACTAAGTTTTCCACTGCTACACAAGCATGGTATTTGGTTTCTGCTTTGCTTTTCTGTTTAGCGTTTGCTTTATCAAACGGTTGCCAGAGTGCTTCTTTTACATAGCGTTCAGCTTTGCCTTTTTCGGACTTATCCGCCACGCTGATTTCTGTTTTTAGGCTCTTTGCGTAATTAATTTTTAGAGCTTTTTGGGTCTCCGGCGGAAAACTTGAGATGTGGTATTCATAGGCTTTGCCTTTAACACTTTCTTTTTGTTTTTTATGCCATTTTTCTCTTTCCGCTTTTTTCATGATTCCGCGGTCAGAACTTGGTAAGCCCTGCAACCCTAAAACATCCTGAATTGAAAACCATTCTTTCATCTTGGATCCTCACTAACTTTTATAAATAACGGGATGGCCATATCTCCTGCGGAGTTTTGCCAATTGCATCCGCGATTATTTTCTCGCCCTTCGGATAACGACGCTCTAATGCATTATTCAGCGTAGTGGGTTTTAAGCCCGCTTTCACTGAAAGCGCTGAGATAGATGTTCCGGCTTTACGAACCGCGGCAACGATATCTGCACGGTGCATATCTTCTTTTTTGCTTTTTTCCATTTCAGTGGTATCCTTTATGATTAACTAACTAAAAAAAATTACTTGTTTAAGTAACTTGAAACGAACTATAAACCCATTTTGAAAGGAACTCAATAGTTCTTTTCAAATATTTTTGGCTCTTTTTGAGTTCCTTATATATATCAATCGGTTACGTTCAAAATATTTTTGAGGAACAAAGTTCCTTACAAGGTGGCTTTATGAAGAACTCAAATGAATGGTTTTCGGTTGCTGAGTTACTGGCAGCTCGTACCGCCGAATTGCCAAGAACAGACAAAGGAATCAGCAAAAAAGCGGATAGGGAGAACTGGGAAAAAAGACAACGAAGTGGCGTAAAAGGAAAAACATTTGAATACCACTATACTTCTTTGCCTGAAAGCGTGCAAAAGGCTCTTGGCTGTAAAAAACAACCTGTTACATTAATGCCTTCCTCTAAAGCATGCTCTAGTATTAAGTCGCTTGATATCAATACATTAGCCTTAGCTATTGAAACACTTGAAGAAGCGCTGTTGATGACAGAGAGAATAATGGAACCAGCAAAAAAAGCAGAGTTAATCGTGGCGATTTACGAGCTTTTATTAGAAGAAGAAAATAACAAAGAACCAGTATTACGATTAATTAAATCAATAGCATAGGAGGATATTATGCCGAAAGGTGAATTACTAAAATTATTTAAAGACGGCTCTAAACCTACAGATCAAAAAACTGTTGGTAAGAGAAATAGCGTTAAAGGAAGTAATAACGTTATTGTAATGGACAGTCAATCTGTAAATATAAATGTCCATCATAAGCCAGTTCGTCAAATTCTCAAGGTTATAAAATCATCAGAACACATTGATGACCATACAGCATACAAGATCAAAGAATTAGTTGATAACATTGTAAATAAAGAAGTTGCTGGTGGTGCAACTTCTCAGAAAGCCTATGCTAAATGGTATGGTAGCTTAAAGAAACGTTATAAAGTAACAAGCTACACCCTTATCCCCGCGCATTTAGGCAATGAAGCTATTTCTTGGCTACAGCAGCAAGCTGCAATAAAACGCACTAAAATACGCCGTAATAACACTTCATCTTGGCGAACTGAACATTACAGCGCTATTTATGCAAGATCGGGGAATTTGGGTATAAGTAAAGGCGAGTTATATAATATAGTCTTATCTAAATTTAATAAGCGTATATCGTCGCTTTCCCAACTAAGTGATGTAAACTTACAAAAATTGTATCAATACATAATGGGGTTATAACTAAGCACATTTAAATGCAATTTAAAGGCTTTTAAATATGGGCTGATTGTTTCGTTGTTTTAATGACACAATCAGTCATTTTCCCAAAATTTTTCGCAATTCATTATTTTGGGTTTTCTTTGGACAAAATAAAGGGGCTTTCATCACAAAGCCCCTATTTATGCGGTTTCCGACCTCCAAATTCCGTTTATTACAACAAAATTCCGACCAAATTATTATTTATTTTTATTTCTTAGTTTAAATGATGTTTTACAGCCACCCTGTTTATTCACGGTTATAATGTCTCTCTTGGTGAGCTGGGGCATTTTCCACAGGCGGAAGATTTTGATGAAATACCCACTTACTTCAATCTTCCAACGGCAGAAGAAGTCCAATGCCCGTATTTGTATTATGGG
>JBHACP010000030.1:0-3269 GCA_041854605.1 Actinobacillus sp. | reverse complement strand
TTTGTTTATGGACAACGTTGCGTCGTTGTGCGGTGCATTATAGTGATTTTAGAAATGGTTGCAAGTGTTTTTTGCAAAAAAATCAAAAAATTTGCCTTTTCACTAAAAATTTATGCTAGAGCCTATTTTTTTTCTACTATTATGTAAGTTACAAGCGGTGAAATTTCGCCATTTTTTTACAATTTGTAAAAGATTAGAGAAATCAAACCGTTTACACCACTTTTTCTATGCTTTATTGAACTTTTTTGATTGATTTTATGATTACTTTTGATTAAATTCTCAAAAGTGTGATCTAGTTCACATTATTTCTAAAAAATATTCGCTAATATAGCATAACCAAAATTATTCAAAGCTAGAGGGATTATTATGAGCCAATTAGACGCTTTACGTGAAATGACTGTAGTGGTTGCAGACACTGGTGATATTGAAGCCATTAAACAATACCAACCACAAGATGCCACCACTAACCCATCATTAATTTTAAGTGCATCGGCATTACCACAATATGCTCCATTGATTGATGAGGCTGTCGCTTATGCCAAATCACAAAGCAATGACAAAGCACAACAATTAGTTGATGCTGAAGATAAACTTGCAGTGAACATCGGTTTAGAAATCTTGAAAATCGTCCCTGGACGCATTTCTACCGAAGTGGATGCTCGTTTCTCTTACGACACAGAAAAAACTATCGCCAAAGCACGCAAATTGATAGCGTTATACAATGCGGCAGGCATTGGCAATGATCGTATTTTGATTAAAATCGCATCAACTTGGCAAGGTATTCGTGCAGCGGAAGTGTTAGAAAAAGAGGGGATTAACTGTAACTTAACCCTATTATTCTCGCAAGCCCAAGCTCGTGCTTGTGCAGAAGCTGGCGTTTACTTAATTTCACCATTTGTTGGTCGTATTTTAGACTGGTATAAAGCAGCGGAAGGTAAAGAATATGCTGCTCACGAAGATCCAGGTGTGATTTCAGTAACCAACATTTACAACTACTACAAACAATATGGCTATAAAACTGTGGTAATGGGCGCCAGTTTTCGTAATGTAGGCGAAATCACAGAAATAGCAGGTTGCGACCGTTTAACTATTGCTCCACCACTGTTAAAAGCATTAGCAGAAAGCAATGAACCGTTAGTGCGTAAGTTAGATTACAAAGGCGAGGTAAAAGCTCGTCCTGCTCCACTGACCGAAGCAGAGTTCTATTGGAAACACAACCAAGACCCAATGGCGGTCGAAAAATTAGCGGAAGGTATCCGTAAATTTGCTATCGACCAAGAGAAATTAGAAGCAATGCTTTCAGCGAAACTTTAATTTTATCTCCATAAAAACGCTCTGTAATTTCTGATTACAGAGCGTTTTATTTTGCAAAATATCCACGTATTTAAAGCTTTTAGAATAACAGACAAAATTTACGAGAATTGTATTGGGCGATTGGGGGGGCAAAGGCATCTATGTTGAATGTGAATGAACAGGGACGAAATTTTTGAGTAGTTCGCCATAATGCGACTCTCATAGTTTCTTACAAGCGGTCACTTTTCTACTCTTTTTTGCGTTTTGCTCTCGGGTGTGCCACATCATAAACTTTTGCTAAATGTTGGAAATCCAAATGCGTATAGATTTGTGTGGTGGTAAGAGAGCTATGCCCTAGCAACTCTTGTACTGCCCTTAAATCACCAGAACCCTCCAACATATGGGTTGCAAATGAGTGACGCAGTTTGTGTGGGTGGAGATGCGTTATTAACCCCTGTTTTTTTCCCCATTTTTGCATAATCAACTGAATCGAACGATGAGAAAGCCGCCCGCCTCGACGATTGAGAAACACTGCACTATCCTGTGGGTTAAACGATAGCCGTATAGCTAACCAACGCTTTAAGGCTTCAATTGCTTTGGAACCAATTGGTACAATTCGTTCCTTATTCCCTTTACCAAGCAAACGAGCTTCACCTGCGGATAAATCCATATCGCCCAAATCTAAGCCCTGCAATTCCGACAAACGCAAGCCTGAACTGTACATTAGCTCCATCATTGCCAAATCTCGAATTTCAAGTGGCTCATTGGCATCAATATTGAGCAGTTCTGATACCTGTTCCGCATCAATATTTTTGGGCAAGTGTTTGCCCACTTTCGGAGCTTTAATACCAGTGGCAGGATTGGCGTTCAACTTGCCCGTTTTCACTAAATAGACAAACCACTGACGAACCGCGACCAAGCGCAAGCCAATACTTTTGGCACTTAAGCCATTCCTATGACTTTGGCTTAATATCCAACGCACGGTGGAGCTTTCCACCTCTTGCCAGTTTTGAATCCCCCGTTTTTCTAGCATTTCACACACGGCTTGTAACTGACGTTGATAATTCTCCAACGTTCGGGGGCTAGATTGTTTTTCTATGCGAAGGTAGTCCCAGTAGGGAGCTGTTTGATCATATAAATACATAAACCAACTAAGGTAAAACTTTCTCGTGTTGCCACAAATCCGCAAAACTCGCACGAGATTTGATTAAATGAATCTGCTTGCCGTCCACCATAATTTCTACCGCTTGTGGGCGAGAATTATAGGTTGAAGACATCACTGCTCCATAAGCTCCAGCAGAACGCATAGCAATTAGATCACCTTCAGCGATGGCAAGTTCACGCCCTTTGCCCAAGAAATCCGAAGTTTCACAGATAGGACCGACTACATCATAAATCGCCGTTGCACGATTTAACGACTGATCGACTTCGGTAATTTGCATATAAGCTTCGTAAAGCGCAGGGCGGATCATATCGTTCATCCCCGTATCGACAATCGCAAAATTGCGATCTTCATTGGCTTTGAGGTATTCCACCTTGGTGACAAGAATCCCTGCGTTAGCAGTAATCGCACGTCCTGGTTCAATAATGATTTCCAAGTTTGGATAATCTTTTAACTTGTTTAGCAATGCGCTGGCATATTCCGTCGGATGCGGCGGTTCCTCGCCGTTATAAGGCACGCCCAAGCCACCACCTAAATCTAAGTGCTGCAACTCAATGCCATCTTCTTTTAGTTGTTCCATCAACACAATTAAGCGTTCGGTTGCATCTAGAAATGGTTGTAACTCGGTTAATTGCGAACCGATATGACAGTCCATCCCCGTAATTTTCACATTCGGCAAGGTTTTCGCTAAGCGATAGACTTCTCGTGCCTGTTGCACGCTTACACCAAATTTATTTTCTTTCAATCCCGTTGAAATATAAGGGTGCGTGTGCGCATCCACATCTGGATTGACGCGCAATGAAATCGGAGCCGC
>JBHACP010000029.1:0-5307 GCA_041854605.1 Actinobacillus sp. | reverse complement strand
AGTTGATAAACAAGCTGCAAGCAATGTACTGACTGCCACAGTGAAAACCAATTTTTTCATAAATGTTCCTCCTAAAAAAAGAGAGCGATTTTATTATACCGCTCCAAAGTGGGAATAAAAGTCGTTATTGATCTACTTAAAGTAGAAAATGCAATATTTTTATAAATTGCTTTCCGAGTAATAAAAAATAAAATTAGAGCTTTTTAATTTGGTAAACTTCGATTTCTGATGGTCTTGCACCGTTAGCATCTACTTTACCTTGAATTGTGATTTTGTCATTTGGCGTGATATTTTGTCCTTTCCATGCCTCATCTTCCACTTCGATTTTAATTTCACCCGAAGCATCACGGAAAATAAACTCATCATCATCTAACTGACGAACGATTTTGCCTGTTAAGGCAACAGGCGTGTTATCTGCTGCCGCTAGTGCAGCCTGTGCTGATACAACATCAGGCATAGGACCACCACTGAAACCACCACGTTGAGTGTTTTCGTTGCCCGTAAAGCCTGCTGAAGCTGTTGCAACTGTGAATATTGAGGCTAATGTGATTAACTTTTTCATTTGAATTTCCTTGTTTGGGTTGTGTGTATTAGAACATAGCGCTTTGATGTGTGCATTAGAACAAATAAATCTTAAAAAAAACTTAGGAAAAAGTTAATTTGGGGAATTTTTTATTGTTATAGTGGGAAAGCTAGATTGTTGTTAGAATGTTCAACAGCACTTAATAATTTTTTGATTTTCGGAACAGATCTCAGCTTACTTTGTCTTATAAACGATTTTGGTTGTATCTGAGGATTTATTATGAATCAAGTATTACTTAATTTAAAACAGCAATTAAAACAAATCGAAGAACGAATTATTGATAAACAAGACGTTGTCTATTTTGATTATCCATTACATTTGAATGTGGGAGATTTATTGATTTACGCAGGCACCGAGCAGTTTTTTAAAGATTACAACATCAATATTTGCTTGCGCCGTGCTTTGCAGGGGTTTGATTTAGCTGAAGCGAAAAAATATATCAATCCGAATACGACCATTTTATGCCACGGTGGCGGTAACTTTGGCGATCTTTATCCGCTAATTCAGCAAATGCGTGAAGAGATTGTGCGTGAATTTCCGAATAACCGTGTGATTTTGTTACCACAGACCGCACATTTTTCAAGTGAAGCGGCAATGAAAAAATCCGCCGCTATTTTTGCAGCTCATAAAGATTTGCATTTATTTTCTCGTGACATAAAAACTTTCGAGATGATGACAGCGCATTTTTCACCTAATGTTGCGCTTTCACCAGATATGGCACATCAGCTTTATGGCACTTTGCCACAGAAAGAACGCAGCCAAACAAGCGGTCGAATTTTATATTTTTTACGCAAAGATATTGAGAAAAGCCATATTGAAGCCGAAGTACAAGCGACTTTGCCGAACTTGGACAATGTGAAAGATTGGGAAGATATTTTGCTTCCGTCAGATATTAAGTTTGAGCTTTGGTGTAGCCGTTTTTTAAAACTTGCTAATAAATTCAATTTGGCTTTTGTGAAAAATAAAATCAACGATTTATGGTATACCCATTCAATGGAAGTGATTAAGCGCTGCCAAGATATTTTTCTTTCTTACGATAGCGTAGTAACAAGCCGTTTGCATGGACATATTTTTTCGTGCTTGCTTGGGCTGCCGAATGAGGTGTGTGATAACTCTTATGGTAAAAACATAGGCTATTACAGCCAATGGACAAAAGACATAGATTATGCGAAAACGTATTCAGGCTAATCAGAATTTTATCAAGTTAATTATTACCACAGTAGCGAGTATGGGGCTAACAATGGTTAGCTCTTTTATTCTTGCGCATATGCTGTCGGTACAAGACAGAGGATCACATCAACTATTTATTACGGCGGTTTCTTATGTTGTGACTGTAGCGACGGGCGGAGCAGGCTTTGCCTTGGCTCTTTCTATGCGACATAAGCAATACCTCCATTGGAAGCGTTATTTCGCTGGATTTTTATTGCTTGCAGTGATTGTGGGCAATATTGCAATGTGGTGGTTTGATTTCACCAGCTTTGATACATTATTTACTATCAATGTGGTGTTTACTGCGATTCTAACTATGACGTTAGAGAAAAGTAAAATTGATCCTAGTATGCGAATTTATCGCATCTTGACACTGCAACAACCGATTCTGTTAGTGGTAATTTACGGTTCAGCGTATTGGTTATTTAGGGAGCAGAAGTTAGAAACGGTGCTCTATCTTTTAACCTTATTTAGTGCGATCCAAGCGGCAGCCTGTTTATATTATTTAGCCAAAATGGAGAGATCTTTCCGTAAGAACAATGAAGTAACGGAAATTGATAACGCCTTTTTCTTAAAGACTTGGGGCAAGCAAAATTTACTGCAAATTTTGGGGGCAACTACATCTAGCCTTGATAAATTTTTGATTATGGGTTTGATGGGCAATTATGTGTTGGGGCTTTATACGGTATGTATTGCTTTTGATTCCTTGATGACTAAATTCATCAATATGTTAGCAGATTATTATTATTCGGGCTTACTGAACAATCTCAATCGCATTAAATCGGCGCTTGCAGTCGTGGCATTGATGAGCGTAGGGGCAATTGTACTCGTGCCACTGTTGGCGGAGCCAGTGATTAGCTTCTTCTTTAGTGCCAAATATGTGGAAGTTGCAGATGTATTGATTTGGTTTATTATCAATTCCATTCTTGCGGGGCTTTCGTGGATATTCTCGCAAAATATGCTGTTACTTGGGAAGCAAGTGTTGCTGTTTACGCGCCAAGTGATTGCCATTGCGGTGTTTGTCGGCTTGTTTTATTTACTTAAAGATCATCAACTTTATGGTGTGGCTTATGCCTTTATTGGCAGTAGCCTTACCCGCTTGATTATCTCAATTATTTACTATTTCAAATATCCAGTAACGAAATGAAAAAATATTTAATTTCGCTTGAAAAAGATGCACACCGTCGTGAGCTATTTTTCTCGCAACCCGATACGGCAGATTTTCAGATTTTTAATGCCATCAATACGATGCAAGCCAGCGAAGCAGAGCTTGAAGTACTTTTTGATTTTGAAACCTTTAGAAAACGTTATCAACGTAACGTTACTAAAGGGGAAATCGGCTGTACGCTGAGCCATTTAGGCGTTTATCAACGCATTGCGGATGATGATTCTATTGCTGAAAATGATTACGCCTTGGTATGTGAAGACGATTGCTTGTTTGCTGCAAATTTTCAGCAAAATTTGACCGCTTTACTAGCGGAAAATCTATCTGCAGATGTGGTATTAGTGGGGCAGTCGAAAATTTTGAGCTTTAACGACCAAGAACTAGAGATCAACTACCCAAGCACTTTTCGCTGTTGGCAGAAAAAAATAGGGCAGAGCGAATACCGCTACTCGTATTCCTACCAAAACTATTTCGCAGGCACGGTTGCATATTTAATTAAAAAATCGACCGCTTGTAAGTTCTTAGTTGAAGCGCAAAAAGTGAAACCGTTTTGGTTGGCAGATGATTGCATTTTATTTGGTAACCAATTTAAGATGGATGTGCTGATTATTCGCCCTTTAATGGCAATTGAAAATCCAAATTTGGTGAGCAATTTAGAAGATATACGAGGATCGCTGAATAACAATTTGGTGAAAAAATTGTTGAAATATCCTGCAAAAAAATTATTGGCAATTAAGAGAAACTTATAATGTCAGCTATTTTCAATTTATTTTATCTATACGACCCGTGGTTTTTTCACGTGGTGCGAATGGGCTTGCTTGCGGGCTTTGTAGCTTTATTGTGGTTGGGCTATAAGTGGTTTAAAAAATCACAAAAAACTTTTGTGATTCCAGTAGATAGCCTAATTGCTACGTTAGCTTTAATTGGTTTATCCATTTTGCCCATTTTAATCAATGGCACGAAAGAGTTTGGTGTCATTAGTATGTATATCAAATTGTTGCTTGCTTTTGTGCTCGGGATTTTTATTTACAATCTGTTTTATACGCAAGAAACGGGCAAAACGGCTTTGATTCGCGATCTTAAAATCGGCATTGGGGCACAAGCCATTATTGCCTTTTTGGCTCTGATTGGCATACCGTTTGCGATTGATTTTGCGCTAAATACTAATTCAGTTATGGGTGGGCATCTGTCTCGTTTTATTGGCTCGGAGCAAGAATATCGCCTCTATAATTTAACCTCGGCAGCCTTTTTTCCACTGAGTTTGTTTTATTCGATGCTGTTGCATTTTCTGCTGGCTTACCATCATAAAAATGAAGCGTTACACCCACTTTGGCTCTTTTTATTGTTAGCTATTGGCTTAATTGCTGGGAGAACTTTCTTGATCTTTTCGGTGGTAAGCATTGCGCTTTATTTCCGTTGGCGTTATTTATCTGCGTTAATTGCTTTTGCGGCATTAGTGCTTTATTTAGCCTATTTCCATGCTAATAATTTATTTGTACAACACGCTTTAGAACCCGTAATTAACTTGTTGGGTAACAAAGAGCAGCTAAGTTCTTCAACGGATACTTTGCTGAATAAACATTTATTTATGCCTAATTCAAAACAATTGCTGATGGGGGATGGGCTGTATTATCAACCGAATGGTTGGAGTTACTATGGCGGTTCGGATTCTGGTTTTATTCGCCAAGCCTTATATGGTGGTGTAGGTTATATTCTCGTTTGTTTTACATTTACCGCTTATTTCGTTAAACGCATTGCCGATAACTGGTTTAACGGTAGTTGGTTATTTGTATTTTCAACGCTTGGCTTAATGACAATTTGGAATGTAAAAGCAGACACCTATGCTTATCCAAGTGTGATGTTTACCTTGTTGATGTTCTTATCGTTGTTTGGGACAAGCGGTCGAAATTTTATCATTTTTAACAAATAGCAAGCTCCCTCTTTGAAAAAGAGGGGAACTAGAGAGAAATATATGTTCAGTATTATTGTTCCAAGCTACAACCGCAATGCTGAAATTTCCACATTGCTGGCAAGCCTTGAAGATCAGACAGTAAAAAATTTTGAAGTGATTATTGTCGATGATTGCTCAACCGAATCTGTGGTGGTGCGTGAAAATTACAGCTTCCCTGTGACCGTCATTCGCAATGAATCGAATCGTGGAGCAGCGGGTAGTCGCAATGTGGGAGCAGAAAATGCACAGCATGAATGGTTGCTTTTCTTGGATGATGATGACCGCTTTGCCGATAATAAATGTGAAGTGTTAGCCAAAGTGATTGAGCAGAATCTACAAGCAAATTTTCTCTATCATCCTGCCAAATGCGTGATGGTGAATGAAGGCTTTAGCTATATT
>JBHACP010000028.1:0-5674 GCA_041854605.1 Actinobacillus sp. | reverse complement strand
ATCCACGCCTACGCTACAGAACGAGTTTTAGCTCTAGGGGCGGTCAAGCTGTGGATAACATTATGCTTTGGGTTGCTAGTTTACTATATTTTTAACATACAAGGGGCGGGTCCTGTGCCCGCCCGAATATCAACAGGTTTACGGGCGGGCACAGGACCCGCCCCTACAAGAATATAGTATGGACATCAATGATATTCCCCAAGACAACAGCAAAATCTTTCGTGGACAGAAAAAAATCATCTACGCCACCCGTAACGGCAACTACGAAAGCGGCACCACATCGGGTTGGGACGATGAAGAATTTGCTACGCAACAAGCGGTGGAAGAACTCAACCAACAAACCGAACAAGCCTTACAAGCGGTCAAAAACGGCGAAAAATCCCCACTTTATTATTTGATGTACAAATACCGTTTCGATGAACAATCCCTCGCCCAAGCCACAGGATTTTGGCAATGGCAAATCAGACGGCATTGCAAGCCCGAAGTTTGGACGAAGTTGTCGCAGAAGAAGTTGGAGAAATATGCTGGGGCGTTTGGGTTGAGAGTAAAAAATATAGCTGGTTAAATTTTATAGGTGAAACAATGTCATATTACGCATTTAAAGATCCCCAAAGAAAGTTTTCTTTATCAGCGAACGAAGCAAGTCGATTGAGTAGAGATATCGCTTATTATTGTCCTTATTGTGATGCGGCTCGTTTGTATATTTGTAGTCGAGATGGTATGAAGAAACCATATTTTGCTGCAAATAGGGCAAATGCTCGCCATTCGGAAGAATGCTTTTATAGTAATTCAAAAAATCGCATTAGTTTAGAACAATATTCTGAAAGCAACTTCAATTTTGAAGGCTTATGTGATTCATTTTTAATTCCCGATAAACAAGTTAAGAAAGCAAAACATAGTGAAAGTAAATCTAGCTCTTCAGGTGCTGATTTAGAAAAACATATAAGAACACTTAGACAGCTTTATTTATTATGTAAATCTAAAAATGTTCAAGATACATATAATGATCAGAAAATAGGTTATATGCTACTGGATTCTAGAAGTTTATATATGAACCCTAGAGGTATCTTTGGAAATAGAGTTATTGAAGCGGTATTATCTAAATATTTTTATAATAATGAAGAAAGAAAATTGTACTTTGAACTAAAGGATAACAATAAATATAAGTTTATATCAAAGTTTTCTGATGAAAATTTATATAAAAAACAAAGAGATACTTTATATAACAATAAGGATTATGTGTTCGTCATTCTTGGTAAATGGAATAAAACAACAGTATTTAATCAATTTATTTCAGATTTTATCAATCAAAAGCAAATTTATATGTTGAAAAAATGAACAATAACTTCCAACACCAACACACCGCCCATTGTGAAAGTGGCGTGATGTCCACCTTGTTGAAATCGCAGGGTGTTGATTTTAACGAGGCGATGGTTTTCGGCTTAGCATCGGCACTAACCTTTGTTTATATTCCGCTGATTAAAGTGAGCGGAATGCCGTTGATTTCTTACCGAATGCCGCCGCGTTCGATTATTAAATCTTTGGCTAAATCGCTTAAAGTGCGGTTAAAAATGCAAAAGTTTCGCTCGGCTGAGCAAGGGCAGGCGGCACTTGATGAGGCGTTGGCACACAATAAATTGGTGGGCTTACAAACTTCGGTGTTTTGGTTGCCCTACTTTCCGCCTGAAATGCGGTTTCATTTTAATGCACATAATTTGTTGGTGTATGGCAAGGAAGGCAACGACTATTTGATTAGCGACCCTGTTTTTGAAACGGTGCAACGTTGCAATGCGGACGATTTGCAACGAGCAAGGTTTGCTAAAGGGGCATTGGCGGCAAAAGGTTTGATGTACTATTTTGACAATCAACCCGATATGTCACAGATTGACTTGCCGAATTTAATCCGTAAAGCTATTCGTAAGCAAGCAAAACAGATGCTTGCTCCGCTATTTTTTGTGGGGGTAAAAGGTATTCGCACCGTAGCAAACAGCATTGAAAAGCTGGCAACTTGCAAAAAAGGGGAAAAATATCACCGCTTGTATCTTGGGCATATTGTGCGTATGCAAGAAGAAATCGGCACAGGTGGTGCAGGTTTCCGTTATCTTTATGCCTATTTCCTCGAACAAGCCGCCGATATTTGCCAAGAACCGAAGTTTAAACAGGCATCAGAACAGATGACCGAAATCGGCGACCAATGGCGACAATTCGCCAGCCTTTGTGTAAAACAGTGTCGAAAACCAAGTGCAGAAGGGTATCGGGAAATAGCAGAGTTTTTGCGAGAGATTGCGGAAAGGGAAGATGGGTTGTGGAAAAATTTAATTTGATTGATACAATGATAAAAGTAAATTCATAATTATTGGGGAAATTGTATGTCAAAAGTAAGTTCGCTCAGTGTTGAAGGATTTAAATCTATCCGAGAGTTAAAGAATTTTGAACTCAATAATCTTAATGTCCTTATTGGTGCTAATGGTGCGGGTAAAAGTAATTTTATTAATTTATTTCGCTTATTAAACGAGATCTATGAGCAACGATTACAGTTATATGTTCAGAAACAAGGTGGTCCGGATGCTATTTTACATTTTGGAAGAAAAACGACTGAAAGTATAAAAATTCATTTTGAATTTGCTCGTAATGGTTATGCTTTTGAATTAGCTCCTACAAATGATAATAGAATTGTTTTTGAAAATGAAAGAATTATATTTCATGGGGATGTTTGGGAAAGTAATAAATTATTAAATGCTGGGCATTACGAAGCTTGTTTGAAAGATGATAGGCAGCCAGTATCTAATTATGTTAGAGCTGGAATCAAAAGTTGGAAAGTTTATCATTTCCACGACACAAGTGATTCAGCTAAGGTTAAGCAGATTCATTCTTTAAATGATAACCTTTCATTAAAATCTGATGCGGCAAATTTGGCAGCATACTTACGAATGTTAAAAGATTCTTATGAAAAAGAATACAATAGAATTGTATCAACTGTTCGCTTAGTCTTACCATTCTTTGATGATTTTGTTCATCGCGAGAATATTGAAAATATTGAGCTGGAATGGGTTCAAAAAGGAAAATCAGATACACCATTAAAAGCTCATATGTTATCTGATGGTAGTTTGCGTTTTATTTGTTTAAGTACTCTGTTATTGCAACCAATACACCTATTACCTGATACAGTTCTTATTGATGAGCCTGAATTAGGTTTACACCCTTATGCCATTACAGTGTTAGCAGATATACTTAAACAAGTATCTGAAAGAAAGCAAATTATTGTTTCTACTCAATCTGTTGAGTTAGTCAATGAATTAGAACCTGAAGATGTTATTGTAGTAAATCAAAAAAATGATGAATCTATTTTTGAGCGTTTAGATAATTCTGCGTTATCAAGTTGGTTAGAAGAATATACTTTAGGAGAGTTATGGAAAAATAATATTTTCGGAGGACGTCCATAATGGTAACTGTTTATGTATTTGCTGAGGGGCAAACAGAAGAGCGTTTTATTAAAGATGTAGTTGCACCATCGCTTACATACTCGGGAATATATTTAATTCCAATGCTTATGCCTACTTCTAAATCAGGAAAAGGTGGGGCAATTTCTTACCAAAGATTGGTAAAAAACGCGAAAAATTTATTAGCACAACAAAATAATACTTATCTCACAACTTTTTTTGATTATTACCAATTAGATAATTCTTTTCCTGGATTTGATCAACTTAAAACGAAAAATGATATTTATAATAAAGTCGCTCATTTAGAAACATCATTACATGCTCAATTAACTCAAGAAATAGGTTGTCGTCCTGAGCGTTTTATTCCACATATTCAACCACATGAGTTTGAGGCTCTAGTATTCTCTGATATTTCCAAATTTTCTGATGTAGAGCCTGATTGGATAAATTGTGTTTCTGAATTAGAGAAAGTGCGTGGGCAATATGAAAACCCTGAGTATATTAATAATAGTTTTGAAACAGCACCATCTAAGCGTTTAGAAAGTTTATTAGTCCCTAAATATCATAAAACCAGGCATGGTCCGTTACTTGCTCAAGAAATTACTTTAGAAGTTATTGAGCGAGAATGTCCACATTTTAAAGAATGGATGGATAAATTACGAGCATTAAAGGATTTATAAATGCTAACTATCTATCAATTAAACCACCAATACCCCAACTCTCTAACCCCTGCCTTGCAAAACATCAATCTGCATATTGAACAAGGCTCGGCGGTTGGTTTGCTTGGTCCGAACGGGGCTGGGAAAACGACTTTGATGTCGTTGCTGACGGGGTTGCAAGCGGTGCAATCGGGGCAGATTTTGTTTGAGGGTGTGCCGTTTGAGAAACTGACGAAGGCTCAACGACATCAAATTTCCCTTGTGCCGCAAGATTTTGCCTTTTATCCGCTTTTGACGGTGTGGGAAAATCTAAAATTTTTCGCCGCACTTTATGATGTTAGCGATAAAAAATGGTTGGCGGAATTGCTGGAAAAAACAGGGCTAACGGCACACCAATCCAAACTTGCCAAGCATTTATCAGGCGGTTTGAAACGCCGTTTAAATTTTGCGATTGGCTTGATTAACCGTCCGAAAGTGATTTTTCTTGATGAAATCACCGTTGGCATCGACCCACAATCTCGCCAGTTTATTTTAGACAGCGTGGCGGATTTAACCAAGCAAGGGGTAACGGTGATTTATACCTCCCATTATTTGCAGGAAATTGAGCAGTTGTGCGATAAATTGGTGTTGTTGAATGAAGGCAGGCTGATTTATCAAGGTTCGGTGCAAGGAATTTTGTCGGAAGGACAGAGTCTTGAACGGTTTTATTTGGATTTTCTTGTAGGGTGTGTGTAAACGCACCATTTTGTATGGTTTAATTTTAATGGTGCGTTTACACGCACCCTACGATTTATGTTAATAACGTCAATTTTTAAAGAACTTCGTCTGTTAAGTCGTGATTTGCACGGGGTTGCCGTGTTGTTTATGATGCCGATTTTGTTTATGTTGATTATGTCGGCGGCATTAAGCAATGATAATGAATTGAGCCAAGAAGCACCGATTGTGTTGCTATCTTCGCCAAATCAGCCGTTAAATGCTGATTTCTTGCAAGCCTTAAAAGATGAAGAATTAAATGTGCAACAAGGGAATCTTGCCGAACTGAAAGCCTTTCAAGAGGATTTACAAGCGGGTAAATTTTCATTGTTAATTGCAAATTTAAATGAAAAAACGACCGCTCTTTCAGAGGACAAACCGTTGCAGTTGTGGCTTAATCCTTCGGTTGATCGAGGTTGGTTGCTGGGTGTGAAAGGTGTGTTGCAAAAACATTATACACAGTTGCGCTTAGAACAATATATGGCGGATAACAAAATCACGCTTAAGAATAATAAACAGAAGCAAATCAAAGAGATAGAGAAGAAAGTTAATCAGGATTTAGATAAAAAATTCGCTCAGATCAACGATTATCTCGCTAAAGAATTGTGGCAAGAAGTGTATCTCAACCGCCAAGGCAAAGAAGTGGCAAAACCCAATTCGGTGCAACACAGCGTCCCTGCTTGGCTGATTTTTGGTATGTTTTTTATTATGATTCCGCTGTCTAATGTGATGGCAATGGAACGCCAAACCAACACTATTACACGGCTACGAATGGCAAGGGCGTCGGCGTTTCAGTTGATTATCGCCAAACTGATTCCTTAT
>JBHACP010000027.1:0-43472 GCA_041854605.1 Actinobacillus sp. | reverse complement strand
GCGGGCGTTTAACCGACAATGATCCAAGCAAGCCGTTAATGACGGGTGTGCTAGAAATTGCCAAAATTCATAAAGGCGACTTCCGCATTACCGCCAACCAAAATCTTATTGTAGCGGGCGTGGCGGAAGAGGATAAAGCCGAAATTGAAGCGATTGCACGCCAATACGGCTTAATGGAAAACATCAGCAAACAGCGTGAATATTCAATGTCTTGCGTTGCTTTCCCAACTTGTCCATTGGCGATGGCGGAAGCGGAGCGTTTATTACCAGATTTCGTGACAGAGATGGAAAAATTGTTGGCAAAACACAAGGTGGCAGATGATTACATCATCACCCGTATTACAGGCTGTCCGAATGGTTGCGGACGTGCAATGTTATCCGAAGTCGGTTTAGTAGGGAAAGCAATTGGACGTTACAACCTTCACATTGGCGGTGACCGTCCAGGTCATCGCATTCCACGCTTATACCGAGAAAACCGTACTATTCCCGAAATTCTTGAAGAATTAGACCGCTTGATCGGCAGATGGGCAACCGAGCGAAATGAAGGCGAAGCTTTCGGTGATTTTGTCATTCGCGCGGGCATTATTGTGCCAGTTACCAATGCGCCAGTGGATTTTTGGGATGCCAGTAAAGCCGTCATTCCAACAAAATCTATTTAATATGCGATAATATACAAGCGGTTAAATTTGCCGAATTTTTTGCAAATTCGTCAGTCTAACCGTTTAATTTCTCTTGAGCATAAGGAATAAAAAATGACCGAACCTTTTTCTCTTCAGCCACAAGATGAGTCGCAACGTAAGCTGATGTATGTTATCTATGGCTTATTTGCCTTAGGTTTTCTCTTTGGCGGCATACCGATAATTGATGTTTTCTTTGGCGGAATGCCGACGATTGCAGGGGTGATTGTGGCTTATATCAAACGTGATGAGTTAGCCTCAACTTACTATCACGATCATATTCAATTTCTCATTCGTACCTTTTGGGGAACGGTCATTGGGATGTTAATTGGCATTGTGCTGACCTTCTTATTTATTGGTGTGCTGGTGGTGTGGTTAGTGGGAATTTGGTATATGTTCCGTGTGATTTATGGCTTTATCAAACTGATGGATAATAAGACCGTCACCACTACAGGTTGGTTTATGTAAAAAAATACCGAGCAATGGCTCGGTATTTTTAAGCGCTAAGATTAGAATTTATAGCTTAAAGAAGCATTAATTTTACGCTCTTGACCGTAGTAGCAGTAGTAATCGCAAGCGGCTACGTATTTACGGTTGCCTACATTATCGATATTCAACTGTGCCGTCCAATTTTTATTGAAGGTGTAGCTGGTCATTAAATCTACCACGGTGGCTGAAGGTACTCGAGCGTGTGAATATAACGAACCTTTCGCCGTGACACTATGCCCAATGTAACGCACTCCAGCACCCACGGTTAAGCCTTCTAATGCGCCGTGGAAACGATAAGCCGTTTTTGCGGCAAAGGTATTCGTTGGGAGCAGCTCTTTGCGTGTTTTGGCTCCTGTTGTATCTTTCGTTTCTGCTTTGGTGTAAGTGTATGCTAAGGTACCTGTCCAGTTATCAGTGAGGTTCAAATCAGCCTGAACTTCTAGCCCTTTACGATAAATCGGCTCTGCACTGCTTACTGTCGCACCTGTGCCATTTGAAATTAACGCCCCCGTATCTTTGGCACGGAAACCTGCAACTGTGATCACACCATCTAGCCAAGTTGGAAGGTATTTCACACCC
Organism: Actinobacillus sp.; assembly: GCA_041854605.1. Taxonomy (GTDB): domain Bacteria; phylum Pseudomonadota; class Gammaproteobacteria; order Enterobacterales; family Pasteurellaceae; genus Haemophilus_A. Next base: position 41,727 of record JBHACP010000027.1, on the reverse strand, counting down.
AATTCATATTGGCGAGTGATATTTGGATCATAGAGCGATTGATTGCCACTCAAGCCAACAGGTAAGTTGAAAGATTCACTGTAGCTAAAGTATGGGTTGAAACCATACGGAGCTTCGTACATTAATGAGCCTGAATACGAAGTGTGGTTATTTTTCACTGTTTGGGTTGAAGTGTATTCATTTTGTTTGGCTCGATCGTGACGAACCCCCAAGCCCAACACAAATTTATCTGCAAGGCGAGCCTGATTTTGTAAATAAAAACCAAATTGGCGTGCGGTAATATTGACTGGTGTACCAGTTACTGTGCCTAAGCCCCAGTGTTGGCGATAGTTTTGTAAGTTCGCAAGGTAAGACAAACCATATAAACTGTATTGAGCATCAACTTTATTGTGGCGGTAATCTGTACCGACAAGCAAGGTGTTTTTTAACCAATCATTTTTGAAATCCCAACTCAAGCGGTTGTCGGTAGCGTGAGAAATCGTTTTACCGTCGTTAAATACCGTATTACCACTGACCGCGTAGCCTGCTGCACTCGGAGCTAAAGGCGACCAATCTGCATTATAAGCAGAAGGATAAATATAACCACCACGGTGGTAGTTATCAATATGGCTATAACGATAGCTTGAGTTTGCACGCAAACCATTCCCGAAGTCGTGGCTTAATTCGTAACCTACACTGTATTGGCGATTGGTTTCGGTGTCATTAACAGGATCGCCAAAGTTTACATTACGGCTGTAATAAGTGCCATTTGGTAATGGACGTAAAGTGCCTTCTTGTGGATAGAAGTTAGAGCTTGGTACGCCGTGATCACGTTGATAGCTAGTTAAAATGCTTAAACGGGTGCGATCGGTAATATCCCATTCAAGGGTTGGTGCAACATAAAGCGTTTCGTTTTTGGTTAAATCCCAATCGCCATCACGTGCGCCATAGCTTAATACTGCACGCAAGCGAGCCGAATCATCACTATTTAACCCTGTGGTGTAATCTGCGCCAAAACCATATTGAGTTTTATTGCCCACATTGAGCTTAAATTCACCCGTGCCGACCTTATCTTTACTTGCGCGTTTAGTCACATAGTTAATTAAACCACCTGATTGTGCCGCCCCGAACGTCATTGAATCTGCCCCTTTGGTCACCTCAATCGCTTCTAAGCCAAAGGATTCCACATAGGGAGTAAAGAAGCCATAATTAAAAGCAGGTAAACCATTTACCGCTTGCGAAACTTCCGCACCACGCACACGGAACCAGTTGGTATTGGTATCCGAACCGAACACCTGATTCGCAAAACCCGCTTGGTAACGCCCAATTTCATCTAATTTTTTCACATCTTGTTTATCAAGCTCCTCACGAGTAATCGCCACCGCTGATTTAGCTTGATGGACAGGTACTTCGCCCATTTTGAACATTGAGCCTGAAGACACAACGCTTACTTCGTTCAGTTGTGCGACTTCTTCAGCCATTACAGGCATAGTTAAAATAGCAGTTGAGATGGCGGATAGCGCAAAGGTTTTTCTCATATTTACCTCAAATAAAAGTGCAAAAATACTGAAAATCATTTTAATAATTAACTTCATTTGAATCAATCTTTCAATATAAAGACTTGGATAAAAATGAGTTTAAAAAATGTTAAGCAAATGTTTGCAAAGCTAATATTTAAAAAGCTATATTTTTTGTAATAGAGAGTAAGATGATTATAAATACTTACTCGCCTCTTTGATGGTCAGCTTAGATAAGCCTTCTTCATTTTCAGAGATAAACTTTCTTACCCAGTCTGGGTTAGTTTTAGAATAGTCTCGCAGAATCCAGCCCATTGCTTTGTTGATAAAAAATTCAGTTTGGTTGAGGTTATTCAGTAAAATCTGTTTTAACAAGTCCTGGTTAGTTTTCTCTTTGCGCAAAAGTTGGTGGTCAATTGCCACCCGTCTTAGCCATATATTATTTGCTTTACTCCATTCCAACATTGTGTCATCGATGATTTGACTGGGAAAACAGATATTACCGATGGTTCTGTCTAGACTGTCCACCGTATCCCACCACGATTTGGTGATGACTAATTCTTGCAGACGGGGTAAATCCTGCTCAGTCAAAAAGGGTTGCATTGTGCGCAAATAATCAGTGGCAACGTATTGGAACTCTCGTTCAGACAATGCCCAAAGACGTTTTATCGCTTGCCAATCAATGCACTTTTGAGCCTTAGACAATTTGAAATAGGCAGTGCATAAACGTTTTCGTTCAGGTGTTTGAATACCTAAAAACGGGAACTGATTTTTCATATACGCAGCCATCTGAACAGCTTGTTGAAGATTTTTTTGTTGATATAACTGTGCGATAAGTTGTTCTAACATTGCTGTTTTTCCTGTGGTTATGGTTTGGGAGTAAGATAATTTTTCTGGCACATTTGTTCAACTTGTTTTTACACCTTCCTCACCATCAGCAAAAAGTAAGTTCCGCCTATTAGGGTTGCCACCAAGCCTGCTGGAATTTCGTAAGGGAACATTACCTGCCGCCCGAACCAATCCGCCAATACCATTATCCAGCTGCCAATGACCGCCGAGATCAACAGCTGTGGTTTGGCTTTGGTGGCGCCCAAAAAACGAGCAATTTGTGGTACGAGCAAGCCGATAAAGCTGAGCGGTCCAATCATCAAGGTTGCCAATGCCGTAAGCAAGGCAGCGAACAGAATCAAAATCCAGCGAGTGCGTGTTAAATTCAAACCAAGCGATTGCGCAACGGGAGGTTGTAACGCCAACAGTTCGAGCCAACGGCTGAAAATCAAACTTGCAAAAAGTAGCAAAAAACTGACCGCTAGTATCGCAAACGCAAAGTCACTCTGTACGTTTTGCGTCGAGCCTGATGTCCACGCAATCAGCTGGTTCGCCCGAGGATCGCCGCTGGCAATCACAATACGTTGTAGTGTGTCGAACAAGGCGGAGAGGCTGATCCCTGTGAGCAATACCTTTTCAGGCAACATTCCGTTGCGTTGGTTAATCGCCGTTAAAATGAATAAGGCGACTAATGCGCCTAGAATGCCTGCCAGCCAAAAAGTTGTCGTTTGTGTTGCTGAAAATAAGAACAATACCACCAAAATGCCCATCGACGTGCCTGACGACACGCCCAATAATTCAGGGCTTGCCATTGGATTGAGGGTGAGGCGTTGCAAAATCACCCCTGCGATTGAAAGCAAAATCCCAACCGCCAACGCCACCAACACCCGAGGGTAACGCAAAGCGAAAATTTGTTTGCCCCACGGGGTCGAAAGTTCGAGTAAATCCCAGCCGTAGAAGCCTTTGCCGATAAACAGTGCTACAGCTAGCGAAAGCAAGGCAAAACCACCGATCCCGAGCATTACAAGCGGTGAACTTTTATGAATTTTTTGCAAATGCGGCTCTTGCACGCGCCCAGAATGCGGAAGCGCACGGAACATCAACCACAGCAACAACGGCGTGCCGAGCAAGGCGGTTACCGCCCCTGTTGGTAGGCTGATTTGATGATAATGCGCCAACAACTGCAAGCCGAGATCGGTAATCGCAAGCAACAACGCCCCCAAAGCAAAACTGCCGAACAGCTGCCCTTTTAGCGTACGAACCCCAAGTTGTCGCACCATCGTCGCCGAAGCGAGACCAATGAAGCCAAGCATTCCCACCGCCGAAACGACGACAGCAATCAGAAATGCCGCCACCAATACACCAATAATCTGCAATTTGACTACGGGCACGCCCAAACTCTGAGCGTTGGACTCGTTGAGCGACAAAATGCTAAGCGGTCGAATTAGGGCAAAAATTAGCAAAAATGCAGGTACAGCTTGTGCCAACAGCCACAGCGAATCACGCCAACTCTCTTGTACCAACGAACCTGCGCCCCACTGCGCCAAGCCTCGGGATTCTTCGGGGTAAAACAACATCATCATCGCCGAAAACGAGCTGAAGTAGAGGTTTACCACCAAGCCCGCCAAAATCAGCAACAGTGGCGACATCGTTTTACGCATTGCCAAAGTCAGTACCAACAACAGGCTCAAACTTGCTCCAATAACGGCGATTACACTTGAGCCCCATTCCAACCATTCAGGCACGAAAATAGTGGTCAAAAACAAAGCAAATTGCGAACCGCTGCTGATCCCCAATGTATTGTCGGAGGCCAACGGATTTGCCATTACTTGTTGTAACAACAAACTTGCAAAGCCTAAAATACCGCCTGCTAACAACGCCATTACAATACGAGGTAAGGTGTAGCTTTGTACCAACAGCAAGTCGAGGTTTTTAGTTGGAAGAAACAGGGCAAAAAAGCTGATGTTGTCGGGAAGTTGGGATTTTAATAGCCATGTAAAAAGCCCGAAGAACAGCAGTAGGGACGTGCCGAGACCGCCCTTTAATAACGCAGTTTGAGGGCGAGCTCGGCTCGCCCCTACATTGACTACATTGACTACCATTTTTCACCCCCCTGTAACAACCCATTTGCCAACACTTCGGCAAACCGTTGTGCTGAGGGAATACCACCGAATGTCCAGACGGTCGGCAAAATCAGTGGATCTTTCGCCATCGCCAAATGTTGCCATAACACATTGTATTGCATCGCATTTTTGATATTTGACGGGTAAGGTTTGATAACCACGAAACGGCTGTTTTGCGGCAATTTCATCAGTTGCGTAACCTCAATAGTTTCAAAACCCCATTGGTTGTGCGAGCCGTTCCACGCATTTTCAAAGCCAAGCTGTTTCAGCACCGAGCCGAACAGACTATTTGTGGCGTAAATGCGCAAATGACGGCTGTCGATAAACTGCACCAACGCCACAGGGCGGTTAGTGTAAGGCTTTACAAGCGGTCGAATTCCGTTGATTTTTTGCAAAAAACGTTGTTTTAGAGCAGTAAATTCGGTTTGGCGATCGCTCAATTCAGCGATTTTTTGCGTGGCTTTCAGCACGTTTTGCCACACATCGCTTTCGCCCCCATCATTTCCATAGAAATCGACAACGTCCACAAGGTCAGTAAATTGTTTTAATATCGGCGTTGCCGAGGCATAAAAACCGCTGTTGATAAAATGCAACGGTTGCACTTCAAGGTTATGTGAAAGGGTGGCGATTTGTTCGGGGTTGGGCTGTAAGCGAATGCCCAAATCTCGCACGTCATCGGGTAATTTCGGCTCGACCACCCACTTTTGATAGGTTGCCACATCACCCACAGCGACGGGTTTTTCACCAAGGGCGAGCAAAGTTTCTGCCACCGTCCAATCTAGTGTCGCAAAGCCTTTTTGTGGCTCACCAGCGGGGACAATATTTGCAAAAAATAAGGAAAAAATGACCGCTTGTAGGTATTTATACCAACAAAGAAAACCTCCCTCCTTCTGCGTACGGGAGGAGGTGCCGAAGGTGGAGGGAGGGACTAAGCTATTATTTCCCTCAAGGCTTCGCTCGGCTTTCTTCGTAAACGGAGGAAGTGAAAAAAGAGAACTTTTCATCAATAAAAACTCACAGGTCGTTTGGTTTCGGGATGTTCGATGACGTTTAATTCAATGCCGTATATTTCTTTGAGTTTTGGCGTATTGACGATCTCAAAAGCATTACCTTGGGCAAGTAGTTTTCCACTGTGGAGTGCGACTAGTTCGTCGCAATAACGAGCAGCGAGGTTGATATCGTGAATTACGATAATCACGCCCAAATTCAGTTTGTGGGCGAGTTTTTGCACTAGTTCCATCACTTCCACTTGGTGGGCAATATCAAGGGCAGCGAGAGGTTCGTCGAGCAGGAGAAATTGGCTTTGTTGGGCAAGCAGCATTGCCAGCCAAATGCGAGAACGTTCGCCGCCTGATAGCAGATCGACGATTTGGTCAGCGAATTTTTCGGTGTGGGTGAGTTTGAGTGCCTGTTCAATCGCTTCGCTATCTTTTTGTTTGTTAGAGCCGAATAAGCCGTTCCACGCGTAACGCCCCATTGCGATCAGCTCTTGAGCGGTGAGATTGGTGGCTTGCGGCAAGTGCTGCGGCAAATAGGCAACTTGTTTGGCAAATTCACGACTCGACCAATCTGCCAATTTGCAATTTTCAAACCAAATTTGACCGCTTGTCGGTATCGTTTGTTTGGCAAGGAGCTTAATAAGTGTCGATTTGCCCGAGCCGTTATGCCCAATTAAACCGTACACCTTGCCTCGTTCAAAGCTGAGTGAGATAGAGTGTAGTAAGGTGCGAGAAGGGATTTTAAAGGCGACGTTATTGATTTTGAACACAGAACATCCTCTTAAAGTAGGGCTTCGATCTCGGTAGGAATTTGCTTGGGGGTGGGCACAAAAATTTGCTTGTGGCGTTGCAGCTCGCCTTTTTCCAGCTGAATAGCACTTTTGGGTACTTTGAACAATTTGCTGAGGTATTTGAGCAGGTGAGCGTTTGCCGCACCGTCCACAGGCGGGGCGGTGATAGCTATTTTTAGCTCGTTATCGTGCAAGCCGACAATTTGATCTCGGCTTGCCTTAGGTTGTAAAAAGATCCGCAAGCGAAGTCCTTGCGGATTGGCTAATTTTTCGACTGCTGGCATCGTTATGCAATCGCCCATAATACGCCGAATACTGAATAAAATAGGCTATTGAGTATGAGTAAGCCAAAGCCTAATACCATCACCGAAAAGTCGAGCATTCCTGTACGTGGTAACAGTCGGCGGATAAAACCTAACACTGGTTCGGTAATTTGCGCCACGGTGTAATCTAGCGGATGGTTGCCTTGAGTCACCCAGCTCATTAAGGCACGGATGAGCGAAACGAAGAATAAAATTTGACCGAAAATTTTAATCACCCCTAATACCGCGGCTAACACAGCGACGGGTAAAGAGGTTTGATAAACAAGGATCTTTTCAAGCACTAACACCAAAAAGGCAATCAGAATTGCTGCAAAGTTAATGCCTTTGATAGTTGGCACAAATTTGCTGACAGGATCGACTGCAAAGCTGGTCATTCTTAATAGCGACTGTGAAATCGGCAGATTGATGTCCACTCGGCAGAATTGGAACCACGTACGCAGAATCATTATAAAGCTGATAAAGCCTGTGATGATGGCAATAAGTTGAGCAATAATTTCCATAATTTAATCAATCCCAAAATAAAAAGAGAGGTGGGATAAACCCACCCCATAATCATTTAGTCATTAACCTTCAACAGGATAATCCCACCAAATATCGAACAATTCACTTACTGAAACGCTTTGTAAGCCATTGTTTTCTAACCAAGTTTTGACTAATTGGCGGTGAGATTCGTCACATTTGCCTAATCTTTCTAAGCAAACTAAACCTTCCCACGCAAGGTAACCACTGCCTTCGTAAGCTAAACCATTAGTTTTAATCACTTCATTGATGAAGCGATCTACGGTATTGTCGATTTGGTCAATACCTGTGCCTTCAGCAAAGTTAAATTTCACTAAGAAACCTAATTCTTGGAATTCGTCTAGGTGCATTTTTTTACGCTGACGCGCATTACGTTGGATAGTCATTGTTATTTTCTCCGTATTTAATCAAGGTGAATTGTTATTTTTTCGTAAAATATAAATCCCACACGCCGTGTCCTAGGCGTTGCCCGCGTTCTTCAAATTTTGTGAGCGGGCGGAAAGCAGGGCGTGGAATAAAGTCGTTACTTTCTGAAGTGTTGTGTAATTCGTTGTCAAATTGGCGTAACACCGTAAGCATATGTTCGGCGTAATTTTCCCAATCAGTAGCAAAGTGAATAAAGCCGTTTGGGCTTAATTTTTCTAACACTTGGGTAATAAATTTAGGCTGTACAATGCGGCGTTTATGATGCTTCAATTTCTGCCACGGATCGGGGAAGTAAAGCTGTAAACCACCCAGTGAGCCGTCGGCAATCACATCCCGTAAAATTTCGGTCGCATCGTGGCAAATTACACGCAAATTTTTCACGCCTTTTTCAATGGCATAAGCAATACAAGCTCCCACGCCTGGAGTATGCACTTCAATGCCGATGTAGTTACGATCGGGATTTTGCTCCGCCATTTCGACTAGCGATCGTCCCATTCCAAAGCCGATTTCCAAAATAACAGGATTGCGGTTGCCAAAGATCTGCTCAAAATTAAAAGGGAGCGCTTGATAATCTAAGCCTAAGTTTGCCCAATTATCATTCATCATATTTCGTTGATAATCGCTCAATCGCCCAGTGCGCAGTACAAAGCTCCGCACCTTGCGCAGATAACGACCATCTTCGGTAAATTCCGCTTGTTCAACGGTTTTACGTTTTTTATCTGCAAAGGTTGTTTTTTCTGTCATAGGCGTGCATTCTACGCTAAAAAGCAAAAAAGAGCAGTAAATTTACCGCTCTTTTGTAAGTTTTGACTGGAATTTGACCGCTTGTTTAATAAAACTCAATGCCTGAAACCGCATTGCTCACACGAGTACCCGCCTTGCCAGTGACGATCTCTTCAATTTCAGCGAGAGAGCCGATTGCTGCTTCTTTACCTGTCGCTTTGACAAAGTTAATCACCGCTTGCACTTTCGGTCCCATTGAACCAGGGGCAAATTCACTGGCGAGTTTCTCTAATTCGGCAGGATTGGCAAGAGCGATTTTTTTCTCATCAGGCTTTTGGAAGTTTACGCACGCCGCATTCACATCGGTCGCAATGATGAATAAATCTGCGTCTAGCTCTTGTGAAATCACCGCTGTGGCTAAATCTTTATCCACCACCGCTTCTACCCCTTGTAACTGACCATTTTCAGCATAAAAACTCGGTACACCGCCGCCGCCGCCACAGATGACGATTTGATGCTGCGCCAGTAAGGCTTTTACTGCGCCAATGCCCGTTACGCCGACTGGTTTCGGACTTGGTACGGCACGGCGGTAATATTGTCCATCAGCCATTACTGTCCAACCTTTTTCGGCTGCTAATTGTTCCGCTTCTTCTTTTGAATAAACCTGACCGATCGGTTTGCTTGGCTTTTGGAAAGCAGGATCTTTCGGATCAACAATAACCTGTGTCACCAAGGTTTGGGTTGGATGGGCGGGCACCAAATTAGTTAGCTCTTGTTGCAGCATATAGCCAATCATCCCGACCGTTTGCGATACCAACACATCTAATGGGTAAGGCTCGATTTTGTTGTCGATTGCGTGATAAGCGGCGTGCTGTAATGCGGATAAACCAACTTGTGGACCATTACCGTGCGAAATCACTAATTCATTGTGGGGTTTGATTTTCGCTAATTGCTGGGCAGCAATTTTGATGTTGGCGGATTGATTTTGGGCGGTCATTGGCTCACCACGTTTTAATAAAGCGTTACCACCAAGGGCTACAACGATTTTCATCTTTTCTTTTCCTTTTTTCTGTTTCCCCCTCTTTAATAAAAAGAGATAGGGAGATTTTAAATGGCAATTTTGCAAAAAATTAGGGAAAAATGACCGCTTGTCAAATCTCCCCAAACCCCTCTTCTCTAAAGAGGAGCTTTATATTATGCCAAACTCGCTACCATCACGGCTTTAATCGTATGCATACGGTTTTCCGCTTGCTCAAATGCCACATTAGCTGGCGATTCAAACACGTCTTCAGTGACTTCAATACCATTCGCCAACGCTGGATATTTCTCGGCAATTTGTTTACCCACTTTCGTTTCTGAGTTGTGGAAGGCAGGTAAGCAGTGCATAAATTTCACTTTTGGGTTGCCTGTGCGTTTCATCAATTCAGGGGTTACTTGGTAAGGCATTAACATATCAATACGCTCGCCCCAAGTTTCTAATGGTTCACCCATTGACACCCAAACATCAGTATGCACAAAATCTACCCCTTTTACCGCTGTGTCGATGTTATCGGTTACGGTAATACGGGCACCTGATTCCACCGCAAATTTTTGGCACATTTCGACTAAGGAATCTTCGGGTAGCAAGGCTTTAGGTGCGCAAATCCGTACGTCCATACCTAATTTTGCACCGATAAGAAGTAATGAGTTCCCCACGTTGTTACGCGCATCACCGATATACACATAGCTGATTTGGCTTAACGGTTTTTCGCAGTTTTCGATCATCGTGAGAACGTCGGCTAACATTTGGGTTGGGTGGAATTCATCGGTTAAACCGTTGAACACTGGCACGCCAGCGTATCGCGCCAACTCATTCACCACCGATTGCTTAAAGCCACGATATTCAATCGCATCATACATTCTGCCTAATACGCGCGCGGTGTCTTTCATTGATTCTTTATGCCCAATTTGTGAAGAAGTTGGGTCAATATAAGTCACGTGTGCACCTTGGTCATAAGCGGCGACTTCAAAGGCACAACGAGTTCGGGTGGAAGTTTTTTCAAAAATTAGGGCAATATTTTTGCCTTTAAGGCGTTGTTGTTCGGTGCCTGCATATTTAGCTTTTTTCAAATCTTGTGAAAGCTCAAGTAAGAATTTGATTTCACGTTCGGTGTGATTAACGAGGCTAAGTAGATGTCTGTTTTTAAGGTTGAACGCCATAATGTTGCTCCTGTTAATGAATTTGCAAAAAATATTGAGAATTTGACCGCTTGTAACTTTTGATAGTTTGAAGAAGAAAATCGGAAAGAACAGGCGACAAGGAAAATGAATAAAAAGAAGGGGGATAAGTGAAAATAGTTAGGCAACGCAATCTTCATTGCTGTATTGATACACATCTTTGGAAATTGTAGCGTACTCATAAAATTGCCTAAAATAAAGTGATTTATCTTAGGCGTGCATTCTAGCAAAGCAAACGATTACCTTCAAGAGAAAAAATCCATAAAGTGAAATAATATGCAAATTAACTGCATTTTTATTCAAATTGTAGATTGCAAGCGGTTAATTTTTAGAGAAAATTTGCAAACCAAAGTCTTGTTTTAATGCCCCAATAGCTGGTCAGCCCTGTGGTATGGTTTTTTACTTGTCCATCTTTGATGATCACAATGGTCGGGGTCGCACTAATGCCCCAAGGTCGATAAAATTCACCCGTTTGATCGCTAATGGTTGAGAAGGTGTAACCATTTTTACTCAAATAACGATTCACTTCGGCGGCATCACCTGATTTAATGGCGACACCAACGACTTCCACACCTTCATCGTGAAGTTGTTGGACGGAAGGCGAGGTAAATTGGCAGTAATGACACCAGCTTCCCCAAAAATACAGCAACATTGGTTTTTGATGACTGATCTGGGCGATAATTTTCGGCTGATTTTGGGTATCGGTTAGTACTTGGTTGGTAAATTGTACTGGTTCTGATGGTTTGCGGTAGTAGTCCATCACAATGCTCACCACAATTAATGATAAGCCCAAAAAGAAGAGTTTTTTGATCGCACCTATAAAGAATGATTTTGTTTTCATCTCGTCCTTTTAATAATTAAAGTTTTAATCTTTATGGCTATAAGTATAAGAAGCTGCACCTCGTGCCAACATTCGTAATTGCATAATGACACGTTTTTTAAGCTGTTCTCGTTGTTGGGTATTCATATCTAACGCACGAGAGCCAGCGGTAAATACGAGCGTGACTAAACCTTCTGCCTGAATATAAGCAATTTCACGACTGGCGTTATGGTCTTTAGAAAGAATGTAATCAGTGAGTTCTGCCATAAAGTGTTGAATCTCGTGGCTTGCGGCGGTACGAAATGCTTGTGATGTACCTGAGCTTTCTCGCAATAATAAACGGAATACGTTCGGGCGATCAGCAATTAACTCAAAGAAAGTTTCGACAGAGACTGTCACCACGCTGCCACCTACTTCAATACGTTTGCGTGCTTGGCGCATTAGTTGGCGGAGTAACAAGCCTGATTCATCTACCATCGCTAAGCCTAGTTCGTCCATATCTTTAAAATGCCGATAGAACGAAGTTGGGGCAATGCCTGCTTCTCGAGCAACTTCTCGTAAGCTCAAATTGGCAAAACCTTTCTCGGCACTTAATTGGTTAAATGCCGCATCAACTAAGGCGCGGCGAGTTTTTTCTTTTTGAATTGCACGTACGCCTAGATTGCTCATTATTTTACATTCCCGTTCATTAACGTTTTGATTTCTTTTGCTAAACGCTCGTAACGCATACGTAATGGTGAACCTGGGCGATAAATTAAACCAATTGTACGATAAGGTTTAGGGGCGTTAAATTCTAAGTAATTTACACCGCTTGTTGGTTGTGTGGCGAGCTTAGGAATTAACGATATTCCCACATTGGCTGCCACCATATTGCGTAAGGTTTCAAGATTGGTTGCTTTGAAATGGGGGCTTTCTTTCGCCCCTACAGAAAGACAATAATCTAAGACTTGGGTGCGCAAGCAGTGTCCATCATCTAAAAATAACAATTCCTGATCTTTTAATTCGCCAATACCAAGGCTTGTTTTGCCTGCCCAAGGGTGTTGTTCGGAAACTGCAAGACTCATTTCCTCATTGAATAATGGAACTTCGATAAAAGGTTCGCTTTCTTTCACAAAAGCTAGAATACCACAATCAAGCTGACCAGACTCCAGCTGCTCAACAAGGTGCGAGGTTTGGTGTTCGTAAAGGTAAAGTTCAAGCTCTGGGAAAGCCGCCTTCATTGCTGGCACAATCAGTGGCGAAAGGTAAGGGCCCAATGTTGGAATAATTCCTACGTGTAGAGGACCTGACATCTCTTTCCCTTGGTTGCTTGCCATCTCTTTGAGAATTTTTACCTCGCGCAATACTGCCTTTGCCTGATCAACAAGGGTGAGCCCTGCTTGAGTAAACAATACTTTGCGACTAGTGCGTTCCAGTAAAATTGTGCCTAATTCATCTTCTAATTTACGAATTTGACCACTTAATGTCGGTTGGCTTACGTTGCAAGAATCAGCGGCACGTCGGAAATGCTTATATTCAGCTAGTGCAATTAAATATTCAAGATCACGAATGTTCACGTTATTTCCTTAAGTTTTAAATCCTACCTATCAATTAAATAAGCTGAATTATGGCACATTTAGACGTAAAATGCGTATGATTTTTTAGGAAAGACTTTAATTGGGAGAAAGAATATGTCTTTAAAAGATATGACAGGTCAAAAAGTACCTTCAGTAACATTCCATACTCGTCAAGGCGATGCTTGGGTTGATGTAACTACTGATGAACTATTCAACAACAAGAAAGTGGTAGTATTCTCATTACCAGGAGCATTCACACCAACTTGTTCATCTACTCATTTACCACGTTACAACGAATTAGCGAAAGAATTCTATGCGTTAGGCGTGGATGAAATCGTTTGTGTATCAGTAAACGATACTTTCGTAATGAATGCGTGGAAAGCAGACCAAGAATCTGAAAATGTAACCGTAATCCCAGATGGTAACGGTGATTTTACTCGTGGTATGGGAATGTTAGTCAGCAAAAACGATTTAGGTTTTGGTGACCGTTCTTGGCGTTATTCTATGTACGTAGTAAACGGTACTGTTGAAAAAATGTTCATTGAACCACAAGAACCGGGTGATCCGTTCAAAGTATCCGACGCTGATACGATGATCAAATACCTCAACCCAACTTGGGAAGCCAAACCATCAGTATCTATCATCACAAAACCAGGTTGCCCATTCTGTGCAAAAGCAAAAGCATTATTAGAAGTGAAAGGCTACCAATACGAAGAAATCGTTTTGGGTCGTGATGCTTCAACGACTTCTGTACGTGCAATCACAGGTCGCACTTCTGTACCACAAGTGTTCATCGGTGGTAAACATATCGGCGGTAGCGACGATTTACAAGCGTACTTTGATGTTAAGTAATTTGTAATGTGAAATGATTTGAAATCAATCATAAAGGCAGGGGAGTCCCTGCCTTTTTCGTTTTAAATTAGCCAATTTTTTACTAAAAATAGCCGCTTGTAAACGTGGTTGGGGGAATTTATTTTGCTGCTGCAAAGGCTTGGCTTAAATCGTCGATAATATCGTCAATATGCTCAAGCCCAACACTTAGGCGAATTAAATCGCTACTCACACCGCCTGCTTTGAGTTCTTCTTCGCTCATTTGGCTGTGGGTGGCAGCGGGGTGGCAAGCGAGGGATTTGGCATCGCCGATATTCACCAAGCGCAAAATCATTTGTAACGCATCGATGAATTTTGCCCCCGCTTCACGCCCACCTTTAATGCCGAAGCTCAATAAACCAGAGGCACGTTTGCCGAAATCACGGTCGATTAAGGCTTTTTGCGGAGCGTCATCAAACGGGTGTAAATGTTGCCTGCTGCTTTCAAGCTGAATAAATCCGCTCCGTGCTGGCTGTCGTTAAAGGCATAGCTAGTGGTTTGATAAATCGGCACCGTCACCGCATTGGTGGCAGGATCAGCATGAAAGCCTTTGTGCAGCGCAATAGTTTCTGGTTTCATAGGTTCTCCTTAGGAATCTGTTGGGGCAAGAGTTGCGACGGAAATATAGCATAGGCAAAAATGGTTTTAAAGCTGGCAATACCCCATCTGCAAGCGGTCAAATTTTTGCACTTTTTTGCAAATAGGCTTTGAGTTCTGCCATCGTTTTTTTTCCGTCTTGCACGCCCAAGTCATACATCGCTTGCACCTTCGCTGGATCTTTTTCTAAACGGCTGATGTTGAGATCTTGCGATGGGCGGATGACGAAGATTTTTCCTTGTTTTTCTAAATCAATTACTCGTTCTACCACTTGGTTGTATTCGGCATAGCGGTTTGCCCAACGCTCGCAGAGTTTTGGGAATTTGCGATAAATGAAGTTGAACAAGGTGGTGGAACTTGGCGTTTTGCGGTATTCCAGTGGACGGGTGAGTACCACAATGATTTTGTCATAGCCGAATTCCTGTGCTTTTTGTAGTGGAATGCTGTCAGCAATGCCGCCGTCTAGGTAGCGTTTGCCGTCAATTTCTACCATTTTGGAGACTATCGGCATTGCAGAAGTGGCACGCAACACTTCCATCTGTGCAAGGACATCGTTGATTTTGATGTATTCTGGTTCGCCTGTTTCGACATTGGTGAGGGTCGCCCAAAAATTGATTTTTGATTGGGCAAAGGTGGCTTGATCAAAAGGGTCGAGCGTGAAGGGCAGTTCGTAAAAAGCGAAATCACGATTGACTATATTGCCTGTAGTCATCAAACTGTAAAAGCCCATATAGCGCTTGTCGTTGAGGTATTTGAGGTTATAGCGTAACACCCGCCCACGTTGCTTGGCGGGCAAGTTCACGCCAAACAGTGCGCCTGCCGAAACCGTGACCATTCCATCAACTGGCACATTCTCATCTAAAAACACATCCAACACGCCAGCGGTAAATAATCCTCGCATTGCACCGCCTTCCAGCACTAAACCGATTTTCATATATTCTCCTCTTTGCTTGCATTGTAGGGTAAAGCCTTGGCTATTCAGCCCCGACCAGCGCAAGCAGAAACGCCACGAAGCTACGCACGGCAGGCACGGCCCCTCGATTTTTATAGTAAATCAGTGACACGGGCGTCTCAGGCATTTGCCAATTTTGCAAAAGTTGGACTAAATTCGACCGCTTGTAAACAGGGAAAATCGGCAACATTCCAATGCCGATACCTTGTTCGATCTGCTTTTCTACCGTAATAAAATCGTTGGAGCTCACACGGCTGGTTGGTGAAATGCTCACTTGCTGATTGGCTTGGCTAAAATACCACGGCAGAGTGTAAGTTTGGCTGATAATAGTGTGTTGATACAGATCATTCGGTGTTTGTGGTGCTTCGTGCTTTGTCAAATAGTCACGGCTGGCAAAAATGCCTCGTGCGGTATTCAGCCAACGTTTTGCCACCACGTTATCATTATCAATCGTTCCCACTCGAATAGCTAAATCAATGCCATCTTGAATCATATTGATTTTTTGATGGCTGAGGTTGATTTCTATATTCACGTCAGGGTTTTCCTGCAAATATCGCCCTAGGTGTGACTCAATCAACAGGTGAAAAATATCTGCTGCCACTGAAATGCGCAACAAACCGCTTGGTTTGGCAAGGCTTTGTTGCACGCTTTCAATCGCCAATTCGGCTTCGTGTAACATTGCTTGGGAGCGTTCAAAAAAGCGTTCACCCAATTCATTTAGGCTCACACCTTTCTTGCCTCGATTGAGTAGCTGTGTGCCGAGTGATTGCTCCAACTGGGTTAGGCGACGGCTTAAACGGGAAACTGGTACGCCTGTGAGTTCGGCAGCGTGGGTCAAGCTGCCTGATTGCACCACGGAAACAAACAGGCGCATATCATTTAAACTGATTTTATCCATTTTATCTTTCTATTTTTGCAAAATAATCTTTGAATATTGTATCTTGTTGCAATTTTTACTTCAATTACAATATGGCTACCGACAACGCAATCAAGCGTAAAAATTAAAAGGAGCAAATAATGATAAAAATCAGAAAAGCCAATGAACGAGGTTACGCCAACCACGGCTGGTTACAAGCGAACCACACTTTTTCCTTCGCAGGTTATTACGATCCTGCGCATATCCACTTTTCGCATTTGCGGGTAATCAACGAAGACTTTGTGGCGCCAGCAATGGGTTTTGGTACGCATCCGCACGACAATATGGAAATTTTAACTTACGTATTGGAAGGACAAATTGCACACAAAGATAGTATGGGTAATGTGAAATCGTTTAGCGCAGGTGAGTTTCAATTTATGTCAGCAGGCAGTGGCGTAACTCATTCGGAGTTCAATCCGTCGGAAAGCGAAATGTTGCACTTGTATCAAATTTGGATTATTCCGAATGTGAAAGACAAGGAGCCACGCTATGCGCAACATCGTTTTGCCGATAAAGAGGGCGCAACCTTGATTCTTTCACCAACGGGCGAAGGGGAGTCGTTCCAAGTTTATCAAGATATGAAACTGTGGCGACACCAATACAAGGCTGAACAAGCGGTCGAAATTGCGCTAAATTCTGCAAGAAGTTACTGGTTGCAAGTGGTGAAAGGCGAGCTAAACATCAATGGCATTGCGCTTTCGACTTCTGATGCTGTCGGTATTAGCGCCGAAGCATTGGCGAAAATTGAAACAGCCAGCGATGTGGAATTTTTGCTGTTTGATTTGAAATAATATCTTTCTATTTTTGCAAAATGATTTTGCAAAACTGTATCTTGTTGCAAATCTGTCTTGATATATAATGTGTAACGAATTTAACTTATTTAACAAAGGAAACTTTATGAACAACTTATTTGAAAAACTGGCTTTAGCCTTAAGCCCAATTACTTTATTGATTGCCCGAGTGGTGATTGGCTATCTTATTCTGTTACACGGGTTACAAAAACTCACAGGCGAAATGTCATTATTCTCCCTAATGGGCATTGGTGGCTTGATTGAAACTGTTGGTGGCGCCTTGATTATCATCGGTTTATTCACTCGTGTGTCTGCATTCTTATTAGCAGGTCAAATGGCAGTGGCGTATTTGATGTTCCACGCAAATGCTGCAACTTTCTTCAATCCTTTGGCAAACCAAGGTGAACCAGCAGTGCTGTTCTCAATGGCATTCTTATTCATTTTCGTGACTGGTGCAGGCAAGTTGTCACTGGATGCGAAAATTACTAAGTAACCTAGGTAAACGGGTATGTACTGATACCCGTTTTATTTATAAATAGAAAAGGAACAAATTATGGCTAAACAAATCGCTGTGCTTGTTGGTTCAGGCAGTTCAACTTCCATCAGCAAAACCGTGGCTCGCTACTTACAATCAATTGCACCTGCAACCGTACAATTAAATTTGGTTGAAATTGCCGATCTACCACTTTATGATCGTGACTTGGACGAGCAAGAGGTTGCGCAATACAACCGTTTCCGTGCGGAAATCGCTAAAGCCGAGGCGATTTTATTCGTCACGCCAGAACATAACGGCAGCTATTCTGCGATGATAAAAAATGCGATTGATGTCGGTTCACGTTCGATGGGGAACAGTTTATGGATTGGTAAACCAGCTGGCATCGTATCTGTTGCGGCAGGCGCAGCTGGTGGCGTGCGTGCGGCGGATCATTTACGTGTAGTCTGTTCAGGTGGCTTCATCAATATGCCAACTGCACCATTTGCAGCGAATGTTGGTGGCGTATTTAACGGCGTACTTGGCGAAAGTGGTGAAATTGTTTCAGAAGCGGTGAAAGGAATGCTAGAAGGTTTCATCAACGCTTATGCGGATTTCATTTGCAAACTTTAATTGACGATGTAGAGGAAAAAGCGATCAGAGTTTAGCTCTCTGATCGCTTTGTATCGTTTATGGATGGTTTTTAAAAAATTCTGCTTATTACAAGCGGTCTATTTTTTGCTTAAATTTGCAAACTAATCATCTAAGAAACTACGTAAAGTTTCTGAACGGCTTGGGTGGCGAAGTTTGCGCAATGCTTTGGCTTCAATTTGACGAATACGCTCACGGGTTACATCGAATTGTTTACCGACTTCTTCCAATGTGTGATCCGTGTTCATATCAATGCCGAAGCGCATACGCAATACTTTTGCTTCCCGTGGTGTTAAGCCTTCTAATACTTCGTTTGTGGCTAAGCGTAGGCTTTCTGCCGTTGCACTGTCTAATGGCAATTCAAGGCTTTCATCTTGAATGAAATCACCTAAATGTGAATCATCGTCGTCGCCAATTGGTGTTTCCATTGAAATTGGCTCTTTGGCAATTTTCAGTACCTTACGGATCTTATCCTCTGGCATATTCATTCGTTCTGCCAATTCTTCAGGTGTGGCTTCGCGTCCCATTTCTTGTAAGCATTGGCGAGAGATACGGTTGAGTTTGTTGATCGTTTCAATCATATGCACAGGGATACGAATAGTGCGCGCTTGGTCAGCAATTGAGCGGGTGATAGCCTGACGAATCCACCAAGTGGCATAAGTTGAAAATTTGTAACCACGGCGGTATTCAAATTTATCCACTGCTTTCATCAAGCCGATATTGCCTTCTTGAATCAAATCCAAGAACTGCAAACCACGGTTGGTATATTTTTTTGCAATCGAAATAACTAAACGCAAGTTTGCTTCCACCATCTCTTTTTTCGCACGGCGCGCTTTTAATTCGCCATTAGCGATACGTCCGCCAATTTCACGGATTTGTGTAATGGTTAAACCTGATTCAGTTTCAAGAGTTTGCAAACGGGTAATATTAACTTGAATTTGATCTACATAATTTGCCAATTTAGGTACACCACCTCGTTTAGCGTTGATAGCTTTTTCGATCCAGGTCTGACTAAGTTCATTACCTTGGAATGCTTTGAGAAAGTCAGCTTTCTTCATCCCTGCATATTCAACTGCATAACGTTGAATTTGACGTTCCTCTGCACGAACTTGCTTCATTAGCTTCTGCATTGTTCCTACAAGCAAATCAAACTGTTTTGGTACTAAACGAAATTCACGGAAAATATTAGACAATGCATCAATTTGTTCACGAGATTTTTTATGTGTACGACCGTGCTTTTGAATCGCCAGCAAGGCTTGTTCATATTGCGCTTTTAATGCACTAAATTTTTCACGTGCCAGTTCTGGATCGATAGAATTATCATCGCCACTGTCTGAGCTATTGTCGCTATCATCTTCGTTTTCGTCATCATCGACATCCACATCAGCACTTTCTTCCTCTTCATCATCAAGGGAAGCCTCTTCATCTATAGCTGCCTCTTCTTGCACATTAGGATCAACAAATGCCGTGATCAAATCCACCAAGCGCATTTCGCCTGATTCTACTTGCTCATAACTTGCTAACAAACCAGATAAGGCTTCAGGATATTCCGCAATCGCACATTGAACTTCGTTAATGCCTTCTTCAATCCGTTTTGAAATTTGGATTTCATCTTCACGGGTAAGAAGTTCAACCGTTCCCATTTCACGCATATACATACGCACAGGATCGGTAGTACGACCAAGTTCAGATTCTACGGTGGAAAGCACTTTAGTGGCTTCTTCTACTACATCTTCATCGGCAATGTTTTCAGCTAACATTAGCTCATCGGTATCAGGTGCAGTTTCAAGTACCTGAATACCCATATCCGAGATCATCAGAATAATATCTTCAATTTGCTCTGCATCAATCAATTCTTCGGGTAAGTGATCGTGAATTTCAGACAGAATCAAATATCCCTGTTCACGCCCTTGTGCAATCAGAAGTTCGATTTGTGATTGTTGTTCTAATTGTTGATCTACGTTTTGTTCCATAATATGTTCCGTTTTGGCAGCACAAAATAGTAGCAGATTATACCATTTTTCGGACTGTTCTTGGTAGATTTGCAAAAAATTTATTAAATTTAACCGCTTGTTATTCTATTCTTACGAATGATGAGCATTTAATAAAGTCATCAATTCTACTTTTTCCGCTTGTGAGAGCTCTCCACTTACTCGATCTTTGGTTTGTAATTCGTTAATTCTAGTTTGAATCAATTTATCATAGAGAAAGTTGAGATTTGCAATAAATTCTTTTTCTACATTCTCAGGATGAATATGGTGCTCCCAACTAGCTAAAAATTGGATGATCCTAAACTGGGGATGATCTCGGTAATGTTCAAGTAAGCCTCCCATTGTGATCCCAGCATTTTGCTGGCAAACAGTAGATAAATCTGCCAATAAATCAAAACCTGCTTCATTTAACGAAGCCAATGCTGAAATATCTGGCATTAACTTAACCAACATCGGATTTTGTAATAAGAGTGCAATCATCAAGCGCATTGGTGTACGCTTGACCCCTGGCGAAGCTGATTTCGGTTTTATGGCTTTTTCCATTTTATTGGGCAACATTGCTTCCAACTGGCTTGGATCCAAAATGCCTAATTTTTGCCCTAAAATATTACGTAAATATACTCGTAACATTTCACCTGGAATGCGCTTAATTAGCGGAATAGCAAGGCTTGCCAGCTTAGATTTTCCTTCTTGGCTAGATAAATCTACCTGTGTGAGCAATTGCTCAAAGAGATAATCGCTTAATGTTTTAGCGTGTTCGGCAAGATATTGCTCAAAGCCCGCTTTACCTTGTGAACGCACAAAGGTATCAGGATCTTCGCCGTCTGGCAGAAAAATAAATTTTAATTGCCGCCCATCGTGCAAATGTGGCAAGGCATTTTCTAATGCCCGCCAAGCCGCTTCTCGTCCGGCTCGGTCACCATCGTAACAACAAATAATTTGCTCAGTAACACGGAACATCTGCTGAATTTGTTCGGACGTGGTAGCTGTTCCTAAAGAAGCCACCGCATTATTCACACCAAATTGCGCCAATGCCACTACATCTATATAACCTTCGACTACAAATAAATAATCTGGGTTCTTATTGGCTTGCAGGGTCTGATATAAGCCGTATAATTCGTTGCCTTTATGGTACGTCGCAGATTCAGGAGAGTTCAGATATTTAGGGCGTTCATCCCCCAATACTCGACCACCGAAAGCAATTACACGCCCACGTTTATCCCGAATTGGAAACATCACTCGATTGCGAAATTTATCGTAAATTCGACCGCTTTCATTCTCCGAAAGCATTCCTGTATCTTTAAGTTTCTGCACTTCTTCACGATTAGTGCCGAATTTTTTTAACACTGAATCGAAATTGTTCGGCGCATAGCCAATTTCAAATTGAGCAATAATTTCAGGCGATAAGCCACGATTTTGTAAATAACTTTGGCTGGTAATATCAATTTGCAAGTTTTGCTGATAAAACTTGGTTATCGCTTCCAATAGCTCATATAAATTGCGTTTAGTTTGAAACGCCGTTTGTGGCTTGCCGTCTTGAATCTTGACATTTTCTCTTGGCACTTCCAAATTATGAATAGCGGCTAATTCCTCAATCGCTTCGGGAAATTCGAGCTTGTCGTAATCCATCAAAAAACTAATCACATTACCGTTCTGCCCGCAGCCAAAACAGTAATAGAATTGTTTGGCTGGATTAACCACAAAAGAAGGCGTTTTTTCGTGATGGAAAGGGCAACAGGCTTGATAATTACGTCCTGCTTTTTTGAGTTTGACCCGACTGTTGATTAGCTCAACAATATCGGTTCGAGCAATGAGATCATCAATAAACGAACGAGGAATGGTGCCTTTCATTGTAATCTCCTTTAAGTGAGCTGCGGTAAGCTAAAACAAGCGGTTAAATTTGTGTAAAAATTTGCAATCCACAAAAGCCAAAACCGTGAAACCTTTTCAGGTATCACGGTTTCAGAATTTTGCTAATTGCGAAATGCTAATTAGTATAAACGAGTGTTACGTGCGTTCTCACGGAAGTTACGTTTAGCGTGACGTTTAGCTAAAGATGCTTTTTCACGTTTACGAATTGTTGTTGGTTTTTCGTAGAATTCACGAGCGCGAACCTCTGCTAATAAACCTGCTTTCTCGCAAGAGCGTTTGAAACGACGTAATGCTACGTCAAATGATTCATTTTCACGTACTTTAATTACTGGCATATGCCATCACCTCAGAAAAATATAATTAAATTAAACCGCACCATTGGCGGCATAGACTAAAAAAGGTGGTTAATTCTAACTTAGCTGGAAGGGAAAGTAAAGTATTTACTCAAGAATATCTTCCCTTTTACTCTGAGTCAAATACCACTTAACAGTCTTGCGAAGCCCTTTTTCAAGGGGCTCTTCAGACTTCCAGCCTAATTCAGATTGAATTTTGCTACTATCTAGCGCATACTGCCTATCGTGACCTAAACGATCTTCTATATGAACAATTAAATCTCGGTAACAATGTACATTTTGAGGTTTATTGGAAGCTAACTCTTCTAACAAATCAAATTGACTATCTCTAAATTTGTTCTTTCTGAATAACTCCCTATGTTATCAGCTAAATCGCCAAACACTTCATTAGTTAAAATATGATGGAAACGGAAAACGGCTTTTCTAACTGAATCTAAATTATTCCAATAATTTCTAACCACTTCTAATAACGTATAGGTTCCTACGATATGCATTATCGTACCGGGTTGGTATTGAGCAAATAATACGTTCTAGCTCTCTGTGATCGCAAATATCCACTTGCTCAAAAGCATAATGCACAGGTTATTGGTTACATTTTCAAGTGATGTTAAATTCCCAGCATAAGTCAATTTATCAAAATTTATCACGCTATCTTGAGTATGGTTAATAATATAACGAATAACTGCTGAACCAATAAATCCGGCTCCACCTGTGACTAACACTTTCATTTTATAGTCTCCTTTTCAATAAGCTCCACTTCGCTTACGAATAATTGGAATTGTTTTAAACAAAATTGCAATGTCATTCCACAGTGACCAATTCTTGACATACCATGCGTCAAAATAAACGCGGGTGGCATAATCGACATCATTTCGACCGCTAACTTGCCAAAGTCCGGTCATACCAGGTTTTGCCATCAAATAATAAGTCACATCATCTTTATAATAGGATAACTCATCCGCAATAATTGGACGAGGCCCAACTAGACTCATTTCGCCTTTCAGTACATTTAAAAGTTGTGGCAATTCATCAATACTCGTACGACGAATAAAATGCCCAAGCGGTGTAATTCTAGGATCATTTTTCAATTTAAAATCTTTTTCCCATTCAGCTCGTGCATCAGGATTATTTTCTAACAACGCTTGTAATACTTCATTCGAATTATTCACCATTGAGCGAAATTTTAAACAAGTGAATGGTTTTCCGTTTTGTCCAATACGCTTATGCCCAAATATAGCAGAACCACCATCTCGTTTAATTAAAAAATACAAGGTAATTAGCAATGGAGATAATAGAATAATTAACACCAAAGAACCTAAAATATCCATCATTCTTTTCATTATTCTAGAAGAACGTTTTGCTAAATTATTATTCACTCGAAGTAACATTACTTCATAGCTAAATAAAAATGACATATCCGTGCTGTAAAGAGGTAGCCCTCGTAAAGTTGGAATAACAGATACCGAGCGATAATATTTCTTGGAAAAAAAGCGCAACCATTGATCTCGTTGTTCAATTTCATCTTCTTCTAAAGCAATAATATATTGGTCGCTTTTTTTAGTGACTAATTGCCAAATACCTTGGCGGGTTTCTGAAATAATTGGAACATCAAGGCTTTTTAGTTCATCGATTTGGTTTGTTGCAATAAAATATTTCACTTTAAAACCAAGGTAAGGCTCACTCATTAAAGCTTTATAAGCATCTACAGCATTTCTTCCACCACCAATAATAATGGTATCTTTTAAATATAATTTGGTTTTAATCAAGATATTTTTCACTAATACACGAACAAGTGGCACAATAACAATCGTTAAAGACCAACTTAATAACCATAAATAACGGGAAAAATAAAGTTTTGAAAAAGCAATGGTTGCCAATTCAACCACAGCAATAATAGCAATAGTACGAATAATTTCTTTTAATTCAAACCAAAACGGCTTACGATAGGTATAGTGACGCAGTCGAATCCAATACCAAATTACTGCCATAGCAGCTAAAGCAATATGAATAAGAATCGCCTCTTGGAATTGTTCGGTTGGCAGGAATCGTTCTAAATCATTTGTCCAAAAATTAAGGAGAGAAAGCCCTAATACATACGCAAAAAGGAATGCCCAGAAATCTGCCATTCCTAGGATATATTTACAAATTAGAGCTTTTTTCATAACACTATCTTTTCTTTAAGAATTTTCGTTTTAATAAACCAATCGCTTTTTCAATTAGCTGCTCACCTTCTACAACTATCACTTTTCTCTCTTTGACTTTTAGTTGATTTTTAACCAACCAAACATTAAATAATCGCTCAGCTAAAAAACCAAATACTCGTTTTTGGTAGTTATCATAATGACTAATATCAATTCGTTCTTCAAGTTTAAATAAAATAGCAAACAACCATTCACAATATTGCTCAAAATGGGATCTTGACATCACAAACATATTAAATAAATGAAGTTTTTTTCCTGCCATTACTTGCTCAAAAGCAGTTAAATAATCAGGAAAATTTCGCTTAATAATTTCTTTAGTTAAATCAATATCTTGAATAAAATGTGCATTTTTATAGTGATTATATACAGATTCAATATAATAATTTCGCTTTTTTCCCGCGATAACATCAAAATCCTTTAAATCAGATAATAACTCTTTCTCTGCTGCAATAGTTTTATCTTTTAACTGCAAGCCACTCCCTGCGAAATAACGACGATAATGGGCTAAGCCGATATATTCTTCATCTTTTAAATTCTTCCACGCCCAAAAAAGAGCAGTCAATTCACAGAAAGTGCCATTTTTTTCTGATATATGTTCGCCTGTATTATCGCTTAGAATACCAAGTTCTAATTGACTATTGGCTTTTCCTACTTGAATTGGTAAATAGTAACTTGCGCTGGGAAAATCATAATCTTTATGAGTAGCAATCAACAATTTTAATTTACTCATAAATACTCTCGGTGATGGGAAAAATCCCCGCTAAAACCGTGCCACATAGCTCGCCATACAAAAAATAGTTTTTCGATATTTGGATTAGTAAAAGCAAAAAACCAAGTTGCCTTTCCCCAAAAAGCTAAAACGTGAGCAAGTCCATAATGTTGTTTAAATGTATCAATCGCATTACGACAGAAACAATACAATTTCAAATTAGAATTTGTATTATTGAATCTCAATTTGCCAAAGAACATTGGTGCTGAATCAGAGCTATCTGCTGGATGATAAAAAATAGCATCGACCACCGTTAAGATATTTGCATTAAACTTATTTGCACGAATAGTATATTCTTTATCATCACCCCAAATAAAATAATCTTTCTTAATAAAGCCCATTTTATCTACTAATTTTTTAGCAATAAGGGTGCCATTAAATGGTAATACAACATCTTTAATTAGATTCTTTTGCTTAAATTCTGTAGGTAAGCCAGAATAAAAATCAATAATCTGTATCGAATTTGGCACACGCAAAGCAAAACTTAATTTATCTTGTGTTTTTGTATCTAATACCATAGGACCAATATAACAATTTTCGTGTATATAAACAGTCAATTTTTCTAAACAATTTGCAGAAGGATAACCATCGTCATCCATCAACCAGATATAATCAAAACCACGTTGATGTGCAAATTCCATTCCCGCATAAAATCCCCCAGCCCCACCTTGGTTATTAGGTAAAGTCAATAGGGTAAATTTTTCATTCTCTTGCCAACCTTTTTCGCATAAAAAAGCCGCCGTACCATCTGTACTAGCATTATTGACCACCACAATATGGTCTAGTGGATAGGTTTGATTACTTAATGCATTTAAGCAATTTAGTAACAGCTCTTTGCGGTTATATGTGACGACTACCGCACAAATTGATTTATTTTGATTCATTATTCAGCTTATTCACGAAATCACGTTTATATTTCATATGGCTTTGAATATTTTTTTCTGCATCTTTTTTATCCCAAATTTGTAATTCCCACGGATAATAAAAATTGCTCGCATTTTTAAAATAAATATGAATACCGATATACTCATCTTTATCTCTCAAATACCAATTTTTTAATCCATGTTTTTCCTGCCAAGAATCTAGAGATTCCATTACTTTTTCAATATCTTCGCTTGATACAATAATTCTAGCACCAAAAATATCGTTTAAAATACTATTTACAGAATAACCTTCACTACGTTGCTTAAATCGATCAATTTTATCTAAAATGGATTCTGAGGCTTTTACACGATAAAAATAAGGAACATCATATAAATTCGCTCGGAATAAGTAATCATTGATTGATTCATGTAAATTTAAACGATACGCCAAAATATGTTCTATTGGCACCTTTGCAAAGGTATGTTTGAGATTGACTTTCTCAATTTTGCCTGTTTCAAAATAATCTTGCGAAAAAGCCAAATGTAACTTATTAATTTCTTCAATTAATCTTTCAATTTTTTCTAGCATTTCATTGCCCTAAATTAAGTTCATTTAACTGCTTCATCGTCAAACCACTCGGCAGCATTTCAACAGAAGTTTCATATAAAAATGCTTTTAAAGCATTACTGTCGCCTGATTCATAATAATTAACCAAATGCTCTGTAAATAACTCTTTATGCACATCGGGGATAGCTAGCACAGCTGCATTTTCTTGTAAAAATAGATGATTTGCTAACATTTGAACTGTTCGCTTATTACCATTATTAAACCATTGTCCACGGCTTGATAATGCAAATACTTCCAAGCCCTTAAAATCGGATTTTCAATTTCATTCACCCAGTTAATTTGCTCTCTCACGCTTTCATAAGATGGCATAAGTGGCACATAATTTGTGCCTGAAATATGCGCACAATTTGATCTCGTAACTTCCCTAGGGTTTGATATAGCCCACCTTCGCCAATAATACGGTTATATTCTGTGGCTAATTGAATATCTAGTGGATAATCTAAATTATCAAATAAAAATATCCTCGCACGTTTAAGATTATTGACCACAATAACCTTTTCAACGTCTGCATTAGCTGGAATCCGTCCTTCAAAAATTTCTTGCGTTTCAGGAAAAGTAATTCCTTTCACTAATTCTATATTGGCTATTATCAACGACAAGGCGTTTTGCGGATTCAATAGCGGTTTCTCCATTCGCTTTTATGTATTTAAAATTCATTTTTAGATAAATCTTTTTCTATTCGATATTTCCAATTTAAAAATAATATTGTTATAAGTAAAATGATACCAACTAATGCTATCCATAATGAATAATGCCAACTTCTAGGAAAGTAGCTTAGTTCAATAATTCCATCTTTTATACCAGCTGGGATATTTACTTTCAAAATACCATCCTGAGGTAAAACCTCCAATGCTTCTCCATTTAAAGTTACTTTGTATCCATGCCAAAATACTCGACTAAAAGTCATAATGCCAGCATCATTACTTGAAACTTTGTATTTCTCTCTAATTCTCTTATCTTCCAATACAGAGAAATTAAATAAATTTGGTGATAAATAAGAAACACTAGCTCTAAAAACAAAATTTGACTTAATAAAAAAATCCACAAATTGATTTCTAACAGGTTTATGTTCAAATCCACATTTAACTAAATTGGCTCGTATATTATCATTAATAGTTTCACGATTCATTACAATCGTATCAATATTATATAAATCAAACTTACAAACACCATCAAATGTTTGAGATAAATTAGTTATTGTTTTTTCTTCCTCAAAATAAGCTTGAGAAGAACGAACATTTAACACCTCTGAAACAAGATTATTACCTACAGGAGTAGCTCCGTTTACAGCTTTTAATCCAAATAATAAAAATTGTGCACTATTTAAATCCTCAACATGATCTTTGGGTTCACGACCATTAGTTAATGATAATAAATATCCTCCTTTAGAGTAATCATTTTCATAATTAATACTACTTTTTACCCCTGGCATCGATAGATACCCTAATGCCCCTGGCTGAACAATAAGCATTAACCCAGCACAGATTAGCGTATATAATAATGAAGAAAATAATCTTATTTGTTTATTTGTCAAAAAATCCCATAGATAAACCAAAGTACAAAAAATAAATATTATTTGGATTAATAAGATAAAACCAAAGCGATTTTCTTGAGAAAATATCCCTAATATACTAGATAAGACTATAAACCCAATAAATATAAAAATCCTATTTTTTGATATAATAAGACTTTGAGTTAATAAAATAACACTAAATATAATTAAAGCCTCAGTAAAGAAAGGAGTGAATCTAAATACCCATCTCAAAGGGCCTAAATGTGTTGGTGTTTGGTTTAAAATAAAAAAAACTAAAGATAGGAAACCGATAAAAACAACATTCCTATCTTTTAGTGCTGTCTTTATATCTACAAAGCATAACGATATCAATATATAAATAGATGAATATGCAATAGAGATGTTTGTAATATCATAACCACCAAACCTATGCATAAAATGATAGTAAACAGGGTTAAATGTAAATAATATTTGATTTAACGTTGTTGATAAGAAATTATCATTATTATTAATTTGACTAACTCTTCCAATCAAATCTGATGAGGTTAAATATTCTGAATAAATTGGAATAATGATGAAAATCAATCCCATAGAAAGAAATATAAAAATAAACAAATCTCTATATTTCTTATCCCATATCATCTCTAAGCAAAATAAGCCTGCCAAAATTGCATAAGCTACTGCCGCATGAGGCCAGCCAGAAACTAATATAGAATAAACAGCAATACAATTCATAAATAGATTGAAAGATGTAAATCTATTTCTTAAATGTAAAATTGAAGCTAGAGCTGCGACAAACCAAGATTGACCAATTGCACCATTCCACCAAGATTCTAGATAAAAATAAAGAAAAATAGGACTTATAGAAAAAAGGCAGGCCACAATTACTGCCACCTGGCTAGTTAGGCCTAATGCTTTAGAGGCTTTTATTGCAGAAAATGATATTATGGTAATATTAAAAGCAGCATAAATATTTGCAATTAAAGTTACTGAATCAATTTTCACTGATAATACAGCAAGGGCTATACTTTGAGGCAAAAATATAGCACGATGCAAATCAATTAGCATATTAGATCCAAAGTAAGTGTTTTCTAATACAAATGGAACCTCTCCACTTAGCCAAGTTCTCCCTATTTCTCTCATAAATGGAAGAAATTCATTTTGAGCATCATCCATGAAGAAGAATGAGTCCGATATATTGCTTCCAATGAAAACAATCACCAATGCAATCATTAAAGAAAAAAAGAAATCTAAAACATGTTTATACATACTATCTACTCATTTGCTTTATTTTTTTAAAATATATCTTGGTCGATTTTTACTTTCAGTATAAATTCTGCCAATATATTCACCTAATACACCAATACCAATAAGCTGAACACCACCCAAAAATAGTACTGCCGCCATTAGCGATGGGTATCCAGGAACTGGGTTTCCAAAGAAAACTTTGCTTATAATTAGGAAAAACGCATATAAGAAACTTAGACCAGCAATAGAAGCTCCAATATACGTCCATAATTTCAGTGGCATAGAACTAAATGAAGTAATGCCTTCTAATGCTAAATTCCATAATTTCCAACCATTAAATTTAGTTGAACCTGCAACTCGTTCTTCTCGCGTATATTCAACAACAGCTGTATCAAATCCAACCCAACTTAGAATACCTTTCATAAATAAATTTTTCTCTGGCAACTGTTTGATAGCCTCAACCACTTTACGTGACATTAAACGGAAATCACCTACATTTTCTTCAATTTTAGGTTTCGAAATTTTATTATGGAATTTATAAAACCAAAGTGCAGTTTTTCTTTTCAAAAAGGTATCTGAAGTTCTGTCTGCACGTTTTGCTAGTACAACATCATATCCTTCTTGATATTTTTCAATTAATTGGGGAATTACCTCAATAGGATCTTGTAAATCTACATCAATTGGAATGATTACATCTCCACTTGCATATTCTAACCCAGCAAACAAAGCTGGTTCTTTTCCAAAATTACGAGAAAAATGCAAAACCTTTATTAATGGATCAGATTCAGATAATTCATTTAGAATAGTCTCAGTTTTATCTGACGAACCATCATTAATAAAGAGGAGTTCTACTTCAAAATCCTTAAAGAAATCGTAATTCCTTGTTTTTTTTGTAAAAATTGGGATAGCATCTTCTTCATTAAAAACAGGAACGATAAGTGAAATTTTCATATTTTATCCTTTAAATACAATAAATTTTGAATAGAGAAATCCACAAACTAAGCTAATTGCTGAAAATACAATAAGTGTAATCATTACAGGTAAAGAAATCACATCAGCAACATATCCCACTAGATAGCTTAATAACCCCATAAATATAGTATAGCTTAAGAATTTATTAATAGATGTACGCTGATTAAATGTGAACTTGGCATTCATAAAGAACGAAAAAATAACAGCAATAATAAAACCAATAGTATTGCTAATTGATTGGGGTAAACTAAATACAAAATGGGCTAGCACAAAACTAATCCAATGAACTACAGTATTAAGAACTCCAATAGAAAAATATTTAGAAAATTGCTTCAGTAACATAGATATTTTATTCAGTCGAAAACCGCCCATAACCTAAATTACAAGCGGTCTAAATTTTATAAAACTTTACACATCCATATTTACATAAAATGGTTTTAAGCTTTCATTATTTGCCAATGCAACTTTAATATTATCTGCCGTTTCTAATGCTTCCTTAATGGTTACGTCCATATCTAAATAACGGTACGTCCCCAAACGCCCGACGAAAGTCACTTGTGTTTCTTTGTTTGCTTTTTCAACATATTGTTGTAATAACGCTTTGTCTTTTACCAAGCGAATTGGATAGTACGGAATATCTTTTTCTTCGCATAAACGGCTAAATTCACGGTAGCAAATCGTTTTCTCGTGATTTTCCCATGGTGCAAAGTGTTTGTGTTCCGAAATACGGGTGTACGGTACTTCTTCATCGCCGTAGTTGATGACCGCATTACCTTGGAAATCTCCTTCCGCACGGAAGGCTTCAAAATCAAGTGTGCGATAGCCTAAGCGACCAAGCTCAAAACCAAAGTAAGCATCTAGAGGACCAGACCAGAAAGTGTGATCAAATTCTGCTTTCATTGCCTCTGCAAATGGCGTATTTAAACGTACTTCAATGTTTTCGTGCTTTAAAATGGTTTCTACAATGACAGTGTAGCCCTCTTTCGGCATACCTTGGAATTTGTGGGCGAAGTAGTTATCGTCGTAGTTAAAGCGTACAGGCAAGCGTTTTAAAATGCTGGCTGGTAATTCTTTTGGCTCCACACCCCATTGTTTTTTGGTGTAGCCATAGAAAAACGCTTTGTATAAATCTTTACCCACAAAACGCATCGCTTGCTCTTCAAAGGTTTGCGGATCTTGAATTGACATATCCGCTTGGCTTTCGATTAACGCTTTTGCTTCCGCTGGCGAGCAAGTTTTACCAAAGAATTGGTTAATGGTATGCAAATTAATCGGCAACGAATACACCGCCCCTTGGCTGATGGTTTTTACACGGTTTACAAACGGCATCCATTCACCAAACTGGTTAATATAGTTCCATACCCGTTCGTTATCGGTATGGAAAATATGCGGTCCATAAACGTGAACCATTACATTGGTTTCGGCATCCCGTTCAGAATGGCAGTTGCCCGCCACGTGATTGCGTTGATCAATCACCATAACTTTATAGCCTTGCTCGGCTAATTCACGAGCGATGACAGCATTTGAAAAGCCCGCGCCGACGAGAAGAAATTTTTTCATAAGAAATCCTTAATTATTAGTCTTGTTTAAATTGTTTTTTCCAAAATTCTGTACTGGTTAGTTCATCGTAAGATGATTGGTATTCATTTTTAAGGCGATTGTAATTCGAAATCAATTTGCAGATTGTTTTCACATATCTAAAAAGAAGAGTGAAGAATTTTATTTTGCTATGTTCTAAAACAAAACCCGTATTACTCGGCCAATGAATATAAAGCACTTTTTTATGTCTATATACCTCGCGTAAATGACCGTGTGCTTTATATTGCCACACCATGCCTTTTTTAAAGAACAGTATTGGCAATAAGTTACCGTTTAAAGTCGCCCATCTGAATAAACGGGCAATCCTTCCTTCATTTGGATTCCCTGCATAGGCTTTACTACGAATAGAAATAGGTACTGATGTAGCTTTTTCCGTTTGAATCAATGCACCGATTTCTTTGCGTTTAGCTGCCATATCTACATTTGATTTCCAAAAATCTGTTCCTTTCATTGCGTCTTCTAACGCATAGATAGATGCTAAGGCTGTATCGTAATGATAAGTTAATAAATTATGTAAGGTCATACGGGCGGTGACTTTAATTAAACTTAATACACCTTTATCCGAAAAGTGATGGAAATGTTGCATGATTTGATGACGATTATCCAAATATGCAGGAAGCGGACCATGTTTTAATGCAAAATCACCTTGCCAAGAAGAAATGCCGTTTAATGTAATAATATTAAACTTATGAGCAAGCCCGAAACCTATATCATCTCCTCTGACAAAGAAAGGAAAAGCATAATGTTTCACTTCTGACAAAGGAAATGCAAAATACCACCAACCGCAAAAATCTATTTTTTCTTCAAGTTCATTAAGCATGAGATCATAGACGTTTCGTAAATCCAATCCTGTTTTAATCGGAGTTAATAACCCGTCAAATTTAGCACCGTTTTCGTATTGACGATACATTTCGTCTTCGCGAAGCATTGAACCACCGATAGATAAATTTGCCTCTTTGGCATATTCAAGTAAGGAAATTGTCCGTTTAATTCCTTCAACTTCACAAGAAGCATCATCATCCATAAACAAACAATGTGTATAACCTTCTTGTTCCTTTAAGTACATTAACCCTCGGGTAAATCCACCTGAACCACCTAAGTTTTCATTAGGAATGATATTTACATTTTCAACTTCAGGTAGATTTTGACTGTTATCTACAACATTTAAAGAGACTTTCTCTTTAAAATTCGGATCATCTAATAATTCTTTTTTCAACCGCGCTAAAGCAGGTAAAACATATTGCTGGCGATTAAAATGTGTAATAACAATACCCAAAGAGACTTTATTGGCTGGCTCTGTAGAAGTTTTATATGAAAAATCATGAATCTCTGTATTGGAAAAAGCATCTAAACTAAATGCAAGCATGCCATCATTTAGTTCGTTCCAAAATTCTAACGGCAAATTAATTTCTTCTATTTCTTGATTTTCAAGATAAATTTCTTTGACTACTTTATGGCTAAAGTGTAGCCGATTAATATACCAAACAATCTTTATTTTACCCTTAAATTTAATAGTAAAATGAAGATCTTGAATGTTTGTATGATTCTTCCACTTACCTATGCTCAAACTGTTAAAATAAGTATCAGTTCTAATATTACCTAATTTTTCCATAGTAAGTATGGCGTTTGCCATATTTAAATCAACAAATTGATTAATTCTAAAATAAAGTTCAGTTTGTGAACATAATGAAATTTTAGGAAAGACGCTATTTTGGATAGTATTCATGAAAAGACCCTGTTAAAGTATGTAATATGTAATGTTGTTTATTGAGATATTTAATCAATATCTTAGAAAAATATATTACAAGCACAAAATTTCACTTAGTTTTTATTCAGACCCTAAAAAATATATTACTTGTTTTAAATATCTAGTTTAAACGACCCAAAACGGGATTACCAATATCACTACTTTTGGGAAAAGGAATATGTTTCGGCGAATAAGCCAATAAAAATATCGTGTGTTCATCTAGTTTTTGATAATGAAGCACTGCCGATGAAGTTAGCCCGCTTAAATTTAACTCGAGATTTACCGTATAGTAGTCGGGTAAATCCTGATTATAAGGACCACAATGATAATGCCAACAGTTATTTTGTTTATAAAGTTCCGTATCTGGAATTTCATTACCTAATCGATCTTGCCAAGAGGTTTTATTTCGGCCTTTAAGAGGGAAACCTTTTTCTACACATTCTACAAAATTAAGTAATAATTCAATTTGTATATCGTTTAAATAAGGGACGTCTTGAAAAAAATCAGTATTAAGATTCCCCGTTTCAAAAGCATTTGAAAATAACACGATCATGCAGTTTTCCTCCGTTTGGAAAACAATGCTTGCCGCAACTCCTCACGAGACATACTTCCGTCAACGCGCAACCCCACCGATTTTTCTCCTTGATATAAACGGGAAGAAATGGTCTTGTCTGCCTCTTTTTTATATTGATAGGCTTCAAATAATGTCGCTAAATTACCTGCTAATGCGCCTAAATTAGAGAGCGAGTTTTTTAGTTTTTTATCTTTTAATGTATAGGGCTTGGCTGCGGTCACAATATTCATAATCTCATTTAACGATTTGCGAACTTGCAAACCGCTTAATTCATCAAAAATATCAGTACGATGATAAGCCAAGTGATAAAACATCGACACATTGCGTTCTAGCACATAAACCATTTCGGAAATTTGAATTAATTCCGTTTTATGTTCTTGTTTATCGCTATGTTGAATATAAGGCATTGGTTCAGGCTCGGCGATTTTACCCATAGAAAGCATAGACGTTACGGAAGCTGTCGCCATAATAACAAAATCAAATGCGTTCATATTTTTCTCCTTTTTGTGATTATATATTTAAATATATCCCTTCTCCTATAAATTAGAGTATATCTATCTTTTAATCACTCTTGATTTTTAATTTCTCCATTCTTTACTAATCAATAACGTTGCTTAGAACTGGTCGGTTTATTTGGAATAGTTCTTTCGACTAAACCTATATCAATTAAAGGAAGTAATACTTCTGTCCTAAACTTTGTTCTGTTGGAACGATTTACTATTTCTAACCTTTCCTTTATCGACAATTCTGTCTTAAAATGATTAATAAGATGTTGTTGCTCTAAACTGCAAATCTGT
Organism: Actinobacillus sp.; assembly: GCA_041854605.1. Taxonomy (GTDB): domain Bacteria; phylum Pseudomonadota; class Gammaproteobacteria; order Enterobacterales; family Pasteurellaceae; genus Haemophilus_A. Next base: position 6,531 of record JBHACP010000027.1, on the reverse strand, counting down.
TTTAACTTGGTTCTGACTTAGTCCCAGCTTGGTCTCGACTTGATTACAGCTTGACTAAGTACAGGAAAATTCCAATTAGCAAACTAACCCCCCTTTCAGAATTTTAGGCATACCCGGACCAGCCTTTTCACCAAAGCCAATAAGTAAAAATATCTAATGCAACAAAGCATTACGACAATCATGAATACCACCTTCCATAATTTCATCTTTGGTTAAATGTAAATTACCTAGGTTACGAAATAGTAAATGATCAGCATATTTTTCAATAAGAATCGGCGTTCTAGCAGAGTAGTCTGCACGCACCAATGTATTACCAGTGCTTCTTGTAAAGCCTCGTGAGCTGGTGTATCATCAATTCACTGATCCTGTTTTAAATTAAAAGGGATTTTTAGATCAGAAACTAAACGTTGATAGACTTTACGATAGAAATCGTACAGATTACCCAACCATGTACCATTCGGCATTATTCTCTCCTCCCATCTGTTTCCAAATGACTCACGATAATCAAGAAAATAATGTGAAAAATGTGCGGTTATTGAAGAAAGATGTCCAAACATTAATAAACCGGCAACTGTAATTCCTTCTATAAAGCACTGTTTTTAAATAATCATCAGTTAAAATAAATTCAGGATCTTTTTCATTATGTTTCATTACATAAGGCTTAGAGATACCTGCAGGAAATTCAATAACAGCAATTTCTTTACCATTAATCTCTATTTTCTCAAAGAATGGTAAAATTAGCTAAAGCAACAATTTCTTTCGCTAATTGTTCAGGACGAATATCATCCCGTTTAAATTCAACACCTGAATTTTCACCGTTGCGGAGAATTTCCCTCAATTCTGCTTTTTTCATTCATCGTCCCCTGCGTATAGAGGAATGACATCCATTGCTTTACCACTAGCTTTTACCATACCTTTATCAATCCAAATTGCATTTTGACAAAGTTCTTTTACTTGCTCAATTGAGTGAGAGACAAACAACAAAGTCGTTCCACCAGAAAGCATTTCTTCCATACGCTTTTTGCATTTTTCTTGGAATGCCGCATCCCCTACCGCCAACACTTCATCCACAATCAAAATTTCAGGTTTAACAATAGTTGCAACGGCAAACCCCAGTCGGGCAGACATACCTGAGGAAAAGTTTTTTAATGGTACATCCACAAAATCTTGTAGCTCAGCGAACTCAATAATCTCATTAAAATGCTGTTCCATGAAGGCTTTTTTATGCCCTAACAAAGCGCCATTTAAATAAATGTTTTCACGGGCAGTTAATTCCGCATCAAAACCTGCACCCAATTCAATTAAAGGAGCAATATTTCCGTGAACTTCTACCGTACCTTTATAAGGTTTGAAAATACCGCAAATTAATTTTAATAAAGTGGATTTTCCCGAACCATTTGTACCGATCAACCCCCAAGATTCACCGCGTTTAACCTCTAGATTCACGTCCTTTAATGCTAAAAATTCTTGGAACATCAGTTCCCCTTTTAGCATTTTTATCACGTATTCTTTTAAACCGTTATAACTCTCTGCCGCTTTATTAAAACGAACAGTGGCATTGGTAACTTTAATTACTGTTTCTACTTTCATTAGATATATAAAATAAACTCATCTTGTTTCTTGTTGAAATACCAAGCCCCCAAGATTAAAATCAAGAAAGCCAATCCTACGCCCATAAAAATAGAATCTACTTGCGGAAACTTTGCGTGTAGCACGACATCTCTAAATTGAGTGATATACCAATACATTGGATTCGCATTCTGATAAAGGGATTGATATTCTTGCGGTATAATTGTTACAGGATAAAAAAGTGGCGTTAAATACATCCACATAGAAACAAAAACGCCCCAAAGATATTGAATATCTCTAAAAAATACCGTAATTGCTGCAAGCCATAATCCAAGACCTAAACTGAAAATAAACACTTGTAAAATAATAACAGGGAAAAAAAGCAGATTCCAAGAAAACTCTGCTTTGGTATAGAGCATAACCAAAAGTAATGCGCCTAATGAAAACAATAGATTAACAAGAGAGCTGCCTACTTTAGATATAGTGAAAATATATTTTGGTATATAGGTTTTTTTAAGAAGCGCCGCATTTCCTGTAATAGAGCCCACGGACATATTTGTCGCTTCCACCATAAAACTAAAAATAATTTGCCCTGAAATAAGGTACAAAGGAAAATTTGGAATATCAAACCGAAAAAGGTTTGAAAATACTATAATCATTACCATCATCAGCATTAACGGATTCAAAATACTCCATAAATAGCCTAAATAGCTTCGTCTATATTTGAGTTTGACATCACGGATAATGAGCTGTTTTAGCAACTCATCAAAAGCAAAAAATCGCTGAAATTTACCAATAAAGGCGTTAAACATAAACATTCCTCACTAAAAATTATAGGGATTATAGTGATTTTTTATGTAAAATTCCATCAAAAATAGACCGCTTGCTATAGCACTCGAAGCCCAACCATTTACGATGGTCTAATCTATCCAATACACGCTCTCATTATTTTTTGTTAGCAATATACCATTCCACCGTTTTACGCATACCACTTTCAAACGTTACTTGAGGGCTCCAGTTTAATTCATTAGCTATCTTGCTAGAATCAACAGCGTAGCGTACATCGTGCCCAGGGCGATCAGCTACATAGGTAATTAAGTCTGTGTACTTTTCTACGTCAGCAGGTTTATTCGGGGCAAGTTTTTCTAATAGGGTACAAATTGTATGCACTACTTCAATATTGTTTTTTTCATCATATCCGCCAATATTATAAGTTTCTCCAATTCTACCTGTAGCGATAATTTTATACAACGCTCGCACATGATCCTCTACAAACAGCCAATTACGCTTCTGCAAACCATTACCATATACTGGCAACGGTTTACCCTCTAAAGCATTTGAGATCATTAAAGGAATCAATTTTTCTGGAAACTGGAATGGCCCATAGTTGTTAGAGCAGTTGCTCACAATAGTAGGTAACCCATAAGAACGAAACCAAGCTCGAACTAAATGATCGCTCGCTGCCTTTGAGGCGGAATATGGGCTTGATGGCGCATAAGGTGTATTTTCAGTAAATAGTGAGTCGGAATCACCTAAATCACCATAAACTTCATCTGTAGATATATGATGAAAACGAAAAGTTCGCTTTTTCTCATCTGCTAATTGGTTCCAATAACTTCGTGCTACTTCAAGTAAGGTGTATGTACCAACTATGTTTGTCTCAATAAATAGTGCCGATCCAGTTATTGAACGATCTACGTGGCTTTCCGCTGCTAAGTGCATTACCGCATCAGGCTGATGTTTAGCAAAAACATACTCAAGTGCTGTACGGTTGCAAATATCGACTTTTTCAAAGGCATAGCGTACATTATCCGCTACGCTTTTGAGGGATTCTAAATTGCTAGCGTAAGTCAGTTTGTCCACATTCACTACGCTGTCTTGGGTGTACTCAATAATGTAACGAATAACAGCTGAACCAATAAAGCCAGCCCCACCTGTAATTAAAATTTTCAGATCAGATACCTATAATAGAAATTTTGAAATTAGCTTATTTTACTTAAAATTTTACTATCTGAGTTATAAATCATAACTATTTTAGATAGTTAAAGAATGTTATTGATGAAGATCAAATATTGGAGGATAATAATCAAGATTTTTGATTTTTATTGAGAGCAATATGAGTGATATTCAAATTCCTTTAATTTTTACCGATGCTGCGGCAAACAAGGTGAAATCTTTAATTGAAGGCGAAGATAACCCAAATCTTCGCTTACGTGTTTATATTACTGGCGGCGGTTGTAGTGGCTTCCAGTATGGTTTTACCTTTGACGATCAAATCAATGAAGGCGATTTAACCATCGAGAACCAAAATGTAGGATTAGTGGTGGATCCTATGAGCTTGCAATATCTTATTGGCGGCACGGTAGATTACATCGAGGGCTTAGATGGTTCTCGTTTTGTAGTAAATAATCCCAATGCAAGTTCAACCTGTGGTTGTGGCTCGTCATTTAGTATTTAATTGCTAAGGGATTGTTTCAAACAATCTCTTTTTTTATTTAACGTAAATAAAAGCGGTCGTAAATTTTTCACCATTTACGACCGCTTGTTTATTTAAATTATAGCGCTTCTATTGCGGCATATTGTACTCGTAATTTCTCCAAACCATCCTGATACTCTTGCTTTTTCTCACGCTCTTTGGCAATAACCGCTTCTGGGGCTTTTGCTACAAAGGCTTCATTGCTAAGTTTATTTTCAATACGCGCAACTTCTCCTTTCAGTTTCTCGATCTCTTTGTTTAAACGAGCCAACTCTACTTCTTTATTGATAAAACCAGCCATTGGTACCAGCACTTCAGTATTACCGACTAATTTCGCCACCGAAAGCGGCGCTTCTTCGCCTAATGCAAGCACTTGAATACTGTCGAGTTTCGCCATCACCTTTAACAAGCGGTCGTTTTTTTCTAAAATTTTGCCAAAATCATCGGGAACGTTACGCACTAAAAGCGCTAACTCTTTGCTTGGTGCAATATTTGATTCCGCACGGATATTACGCACCGCCACAATCAACTCTTTCAACCAGTTGATTTGCATTTCCGCCGCTTCGTCAATTTGGTTTTCTTCCACTTTCGGGAAAGGTTGCAGCATAATGGTGTCGCCTTCTACCCCTGCAAAGCCTTTCACTTTCTGCCAGATTTCTTCCGTGATGAATGGAATAATCGGGTGTGCTAAACGCAATAGTTTTTCCAACACACGCACGAGGGTTTGGCTTGCACCACGTTTTTGTGCGTCTGTACCGTTGGCAAACACAGGTTTGGTGAGTTCTAAGTACCAGTCACAGAATTGGTTCCAAGTGAATTCGTAAATGGTATTTGCCGCTAAGTCGAAACGGTATTGGCTTAAGGCATCACGGAACTCGCCTACAGTGCGGTTGAATGTGGATTGGATCCAACGATCCGCCAAGCTGTATTCCACGTCGCCTGCCGATAAGTCTAATTTATCGTTAGTGAGTACGAAACGGCTCGCATTCCATAATTTGTTACAGAAATTGCGGTAGCCTTCCAAACGTTTCATATCCCAGTTGATGTCGCGTCCGTTGCTCGCTAATGCCGCCAAGGTGAAACGTAATGCGTCCGTACCGTGCGGAGCGATACCGTTCTCGAACTCTTTACGGGTCGCTTTAGCAATTTTTTCCGCCAACTGCGGTTGCATCATATTGCCCGTGCGTTTTTCGAGTAGATCTTCAAGGCTGATACCGTCAATCATATCAATCGGGTCTAATACGTTCCCTTTTGATTTCGACATTTTTTGCCCTTGTTCATCACGGATTAAGCCTGTTACATACACAGTTTTGAATGGCGCTTGCGGTTTGCCGTTTTCATCTTTGATGAAGTGCATCGTAAACATAATCATACGAGCTACCCAGAAGAAGATGATGTCAAAGCCTGTGATTAACACATCGGTCGGGTGATACATTTTGAGTTCTTTGGTTTGCTCTGGCCAGCCTAAAGTTGAGAATGCCCATAAGCCTGACGAGAACCAAGTATCCAACACGTCTTCATCTTGTTTCAGTTCCACATCAGAATTTAACTGATATTTCGACCGCACTTCCGCTTCATCGCGCGCTACATAAACGTTGCCTTCCGCATCGTACCACGCCGGAATGCGGTGACCCCACCATAATTGGCGAGAAATACACCAGTCTTGAATATCACGCATCCAAGAGAAGTACAGGTTTTCATACTGTTTCGGCACGAATTGAATTTCGCCGTCTTCCACCGCTTTGGTTGCCACTTCGGCTAATGGTTTGACAGACACATACCATTGGTCGGTCAGCATCGGCTCAATCGGCACGCCACCACGGTCACCATAAGGCACTTTTAAGTCGTGTGGTTTGATTTCGTCTAATAAGCCGAGTGCTTCAAAGTCTGCCACGATTTTCTTACGAGCAACAAAACGCTCTAAACCCTGATAATCCACTGGAATAAGTGCGGTGTAATTTGTCAAAGGTTTACCATCTGTTCCGATAATTTCCGCTTCCGCACGAATGTCCGCATTTAAGGTCATTACGTTCACCATTGGCAACTGATGGCGTTTGCCTACTTCGTAGTCGTTGAAGTCGTGGGCTGGGGTAATTTTCACCACGCCTGTACCGAACTCACGATCTACATAATCGTCCGCAATAATCGGGATTTCACGGTTTGCAAGCGGTAGGATCACGGTTTTGCCGATCAAAGACTGGTAACGTTCATCTTCAGGGTGAACTGCCACTGCCGTATCGCCTAACATCGTTTCAGGACGTGTAGTCGCCACCACCAAATAATCTTTACCGTCCGCTGTTTTCGCACCATTGGCTAACGGATAGCGGAAATGCCACAGCGAGCCTTTACTCTCTTTGTTTTCCACTTCAAGATCGGAAATCGCCGTGTGTAATTTCGGATCCCAGTTTACCAAGCGTTTACCACGATAAATCAAGCCTTCTTCGTGTAAACGTACGAACACTTCTTTTACCGCATTGGACAAGCCT